>NZ_KE386867.1:16457-65160 GCF_000429225.1 Actinomyces dentalis DSM 19115 | reverse complement strand
GTGCTGCCGGCCCTGTACCGGTCGGCCTGGTTGGGGATGCCGGTGCTGGCCGACAAGGGGTACCAGGGGGCGGGGATCGGCGTGCTGACCCCCACGAAGAACCCCTGCCCGACACCGGACGAGGAGACCCGCAACAACCTGCTGTCCGCCATGCGGGCCCCGGCCGAGAGGGCCAATGCCATGTTCAAGCACTTCAGGGCCCTGCAACGAGTCTCCCTCGACCCCGCCGCCATCACCACGATCATGGCCGCCGCCCTCGTCATCATCACCCTCTGGCGCGATTCCTGACACGAACCCTGGTGAGAAAGGCTCATTGAGACACCGTGCTAGATTCCCACTTTCGCAGTATTATCGCGTCAGGGAGTACCACGCACCTGACGAGGTGGACGTACAGTTTGTGGCCGTAGTGTCAGGGAGTACTGCGCAGTTGTAGATGCATAGAGTCTTTTTGTCGAGAGATTCTGGGGCACGCCAGGAATCCGCGGTATCTTCGGGCCAGTCATCATCGGATCGTACGGGGCAGGCTCCGGGGGATCGGTAGGGATCGGCGATGGGCCGAGGCCAGCGCCGCGGGGTCGCCCGTACGGTGTTGTGGGCGCGTCCGCGGTGCCGGGGCGGGTGCTGCCGGTATCGGGCATGTGGTGCGGGGACGGTCGGGGCGATGCTGCACATTCGGCCGAGACCCGCCGTCGGAGGATCCGCGGAATCATGCGGAAACGCCTCGACGCTCAACGCCGGTGAAGCTCTCCCATGTGCAGAGCGGGCCCCTCTGCACACGGGTGCTCCTCCACAAGGGCCTGTGCGCCGTCGGCCCCGGTGAGAGAGGAGCGGCGATGACTCGTTAGGCTGAGGTCATGACCGACACCCCTGCCGAGCCCGCCCCCGTGGCGCCGTCTTCCGCCGGACGGGCCCCCGCCGAGCCGTCCGTCTTCACCAAGATCATCAACGGCCAGATCCCGGGCCGCTTCGTGTGGGCCGACGACGTCTGCGTCGCCTTCGCCACCATCGAGCCCCACACCGCGGGCCACGTCCTGGTGGTGCCGCGCCATCAGTTCGAGTCCTTCACCGACGCCGACGAGGCCACCGTCGCCCACCTGGCCGTGGTGGCCCGCAGAATCGCGGCCACCCAGATGCGGGTCTTCGACGCCGCCCGCCCGGGGCTCGTCGTCGTCGGCTTCGACGTGCCCCACCTGCACATCCACGTCCTGCCCCTGTACAAGATCTCCGACATCGATCCGGCCCACGCCCGCGCGGCCTCCGGTGAGGGGCTCGACGCCGCCATGGAGGCCCTGCGCGTGGGACTGCGCGAGGACGGCTGGGGCGAGTTCGTGCCCGCCGCGCTGGGGTCCCCGGCCCTGTGAGCCGCCGCCCGCGACCGGCGGCGTGACCGGCGTCGCCCGTCCGCGCCCCGGTCCGCCGCGGACCGGCGTCGCCCATGGCGCTAGGCTGGCTCCGGGCGATGGCGCGGCTCGACCCCGGGGCCGGGCCGCCCGACGCCCATTTCACGCCACGAGCAGGGAAGGGAGCAGTCCCTCGATGACTGACAACGAGCAGGCGCAGGCCGCCTCCGCCACGCCCCACCGCTACACCGCGGAGCTGGCCGGGACCATCGAGACCGCCTGGCAGGACCGCTGGGAGGAGCTCGGCACCTTCCACGCCGACAACCCCGTCGGGGCGCTGGCGGGCCCGGACGCCGAGAAGGACAAGTTCTTCCTGCTCGACATGTTCCCCTATCCCTCGGGCAAGGGCCTGCACGTGGGCCACCCGCTGGGCTACATCGCCACCGACGTCGTCGCCCGCTTCACCCGCATGACCGGCAAGAACGTGCTGTACACCATGGGCTACGACGCCTTCGGCCTGCCCGCCGAGCAGTACGCCGTCCAGACCGGCCAGCACCCGCGCATCTCCACCGAGGCCAACATCGCCAATATGCGCCGCCAGCTGCGCCGTCTGGGCCTGTCCCACGACCCGCGCCGCTCCCTGGCCACCATCGACGCCGACTACGTGCGCTGGACCCAGTGGATCTTCCTGAAGATCTTCAACTCCTGGTTCGACCCCGACGCCCCGCGCCGCGACGGGCGCGGGACGGGCGCGGCCCGGCCGATCGCCGAACTGGTGGACAAGCTGGAGCGCGGCGAGGTCCCCACCCCCGACGGCCGCCCCTGGGCGGAGCTGGACGAGGGCGAGCGGGCCGACGTCGTCGACTCCCGCCGCCTGGCCTACGTCTCGTCCGCGCCGGTCAACTGGTGCCCGGGGCTGGGCACGGTCCTGGCCAACGAGGAGGTCACCGGCGAGGGCCGCTCCGAGAGGGGCGACTTCCCGGTCTTCAAGCGCAACTTGCGCCAGTGGATGATGCGCATCACCGCCTACGCCGACCGCCTGGCCGAGGACCTGGACACGGTCGACTGGCCGGAGAAGGTCAAGATCATGCAGCGCAACTGGATCGGCCGCTCCGAGGGCGCGGAGGTCGACTTCGCCGTCGAGGGCGCCGCCGAGGCGGGCTCGGACGTTACGAGCCTGACCGTCTACACCACCCGCCCCGACACGCTGTTCGGCGCGACCTTCATGGTGGTGGCCCCCGAGCACCCGCTGCTGGGCGGGCTGCTGGGCGCCGCCGAGGCCGACGACGCCGCCGCCCTGACGGTCCCGGCCGCCTGGCCCGAGGGCACCCGCGGGGCCTGGACGGGCGGGCGCGCCGCCCCGGCCGAGGCGGTGGCCGCCTACCGCGCCCGCGCCGCGGCCGCCACGGAGGCCGAGCGCACCGCCGAGGACCGCCCCAAGACCGGCGTCTTCACGGGCCTGTACGGGATCAACCCCGTCAACGGCGGGCGCGTGCCGATCTTCGTGGCCGACTACGTCCTCATGGGCTACGGCACCGGCGCCATTATGGCCGTGCCCGCCCACGACGAGCGCGACTGGGCCTTCGCGCGCGCCTACGACCTCGACGTCGTCCAGACCATCGGCCCGGCCGACGACCCGCGCTCCGTGGACCTGAGCGCGGGCGCCTACACGGGCGACGGCGTGGCGGTGGACTCCGCCAACGACGAGATCAGCCTGGACGGCATGAGCCAGGGCGAGGCCACGGCCGCCATGACCGCCTGGCTGGAGTCCAAGGGCTCCGGGCGCGGCGCCGTCACCTACCGCCTGCGCGACTGGCTGTTCTCCCGCCAGCGCTACTGGGGCGAGCCCTTCCCGATCGTGTGGGACGAGGACGGGCGCGTCCACGCCCTGCCCGAGTCGGCCCTGCCCGTCGAGCTGCCCGAGGTCACCGACTACTCCCCGCGCACCTACGACCCCGACGACGCCTCCTCCAACCCCGAGCCGCCGCTGGGCGGGGCGCGGGAGTGGGTCGAGGTCACCCTCGACCTGGGCGACGGGCCGAGGCGCTACCGCCGCGAGACCAACACGATGCCCAACTGGGCGGGCTCGTGCTGGTACGAGCTGCGCTACATCGACCCCGGCGACGACGACGCCCTGGTCGACCCGGTCAACGAGGCCTACTGGATGGGGCCGCGCCCGCAGGCCGGCAACGCCTCCGGGGGCACCGACCTGTACGTGGGCGGCGTCGAGCACGCCGTCCTGCACCTGCTCTACTCGCGCTTCTGGCACAAGATCCTGTTCGACCTGGGCGTCGTGTCCTCCTCCGAGCCCTACCACCGCCTGTTCAACCAGGGCTACATCCAGGCCTGGGCCTACAGGGACGCCCGCGACCAGTACGTGCCCGCCGACGAGGTCGAGCGGGGCCCGGACGGGGACGACGGCGAGCCGACCTTCACCTGGCGGGGGGAGCCCGTCAGGCGCGAGTACGGCAAGATGGGCAAGTCCCTGAAGAACATCGTCACGCCCGACGACATGTACAGCGCCTACGGCGCCGACACCTTCCGGGTTTACGAGATGAGCATGGGCCCGCTCGACCAGGACCGGCCCTGGGAGACCCGCGCGGTGGCCGGGGCCCAGCGCTTCCTCCAGCGGCTGTGGCGCAACGTCGTCGACGAGGCCACCGGCGAGGTCACCGTCGTCGACGAGCCCGCCGACGAGGCCACGCGCCGCCTGGTGGCGCGCACCATCGTGGGCGTGCGCGGCGACTACGAGGGGATGCGGCTCAACACCGCCATCGCCAAGCTCATCGTCCTCAACAACCACCTCACGGGCCTGAAGCGGGTTCCGCGCGAGGCCATCGAGGCCCTCACGCTCATGACCGCCCCCGTGGCCCCGCACATCGCCGAGGAGATCTGGATGCGGCTGGGACACGGGCAGTCCCTGGCCCGCGAGGCCTTCCCGGTGGTGGCCGACGCCTCGCTGCTGGAGGCCGAGGCGGTCACCTGCGTGGTCCAGGTCAAGGGCAAGGTCCGCGACCGCCTCCAGGTCGCCCCCGACGTCTCCGAGGCCGACCTGGAGCAGATGGCCCTGGCGGCCCCCGGGGTGGTGCGCGCCCTGGGCGGGCGCGGCGTGCGCAGGGTCATCGTCAAGGCGCCCCGGCTGGTCTCCATCGTCCCCGAGTGAGCCGCCGCCTCGCGGCCTCGGGCTCTCGGGCTGCAGAGTGCGGCTGACCCCGCCGCACGAGGAGAACCGCCGCCGCCTCCCGGGCGAGCCGCCGGGAACCGGGGGCGGTCCGCGCCGATGATCGACGGCGGCGCTCACCGCCCCGCCCGGGGTCGTTGCGGGTCCGGATCTGCCCCGCCCGGCCCGACCCGGTCCACGAGCACGTCACTTAACCCGCGAGCACGTCACTTAACCCGCGAGATCGCCGGGTAACCCTCGAAAACGTACCTCTAGCAGACGTGCTCGCGGGTTAAGTGACGTGCTCGCGGACCTGACCGGCGATCTCACCACCGGACCCGCCTCGACGAGACTCCTCCGCCGGGACCGGCCCCAGGGTCGACCCGGTCCGCAGTTACGGACACGGGCGGATTCGTGCGCGTCGCGCCCGTGGCAGCATGGGCCCCGGCGCCGCGCACCCGCCCAGCGCCGCCCCCACCCCGAGGAGAATCCCGTGCCCGTAGAGTTCGACGCCATCGCCGCCTGGACACTCGTCGCCGAGTGCCCCATCCCCAACGATATCGGCCCGATCCTCGTCCCGGGCGAGCAGCCCTACGTCGCCTACAAGACCTTCCGGGACTCCGCCATCTTCACCGACCGGCGCCTCATCGTCAGGGACTCCCAGGGGATCACCGGCAAGAAGGTCGAGCTGTACTCCCTGCCGTACTCCCGCATCGACATGTGGTCCTCGGAGAACGCCGGTCATCTCGACCATAACGCCGAGATGGAGCTGTGGACCCGCGCCGGCCGCATCAAGATCAAGCTCGGCCGCGGGGTCGATGTCCGCCGTCTCGACAACCTCATCTCCCAGATGGTCCTCGGCGCCCGGTGAGCCGAACCCGCGCCGAGGGCGCCGTCGGCTGCGGGACCGGCCGGCGGGGCGATCCGCCCCGCCCCCGCGTCGAGGCCACGGGGAACCCCGAGTCCGTCGTCGTCATGCTCCAACGTCGCCCCCGCGTCGTGGCCCACAGGCCTTCGCCGGCGTCGCAGGCCCGTGGGCGGGAAGAGCCCGGTGTACTCTTCTCGAGTGCGGCTCCACCGCCGCCCAGCCGGCCGCGGCTGCGACGCACTGCGCCGAGCCCGGCCCCTGACCCGTCAGTCCCAGGGCGCGACCCGCCTGCATCCGTGCCCGCGATCCTCCTCATTGGAGCCACTATGCCGCCTGTTGAGCGCCGTTCGACTCTTGCCGCGTCGGAGGCTGAATTCGTCTCGGGACTCGCCGCCGCCGAAAGCGGTCCGGACGCCGATATCGCAGTGCTCAGCGACGTCCTGCGCCGCCGTCGGGAACTGGACCTCCGCGACCTGCCGATTGACATGAAGGTCGAACTCATCGCTTCGCGCTGCGAACATGTGCTGCCCGGACTCGATCAGCTTGCGAGCCGTCTGTCCGAGCCCGGTGCGACGCTCAAGTTCGGAATTGACCCGACCGGCGCCGAGGTTCACCTCGGACACGCCGTACCGATCATCCTCGCCGATCGGCTTCGACGGATGGGGCTCACCGTGGACTTCATCGTCGGAGACATCACCGCGAGGATCGGGGACCCGAGCGGGCGATCCGCGGACCGCCCGCCCCTCACCCGTGAGGACGTCGCGGCTAATCTCGCCACGTACCGGGAGCAGATCTCGCCGTTCTTCGACTTCGAGAAGGCGCGATTCCACTTCAATAGCGCCTGGCTCGAGCCGGTCACTCTTCCCGATCTCCTCTCGCTGCTGGCCCGGATTCCCGTGTCGCTGACGATGCAGCGCGAGGACTTCCGCAAGCGGATGGCGTCGGGCGCGGGTCTCTCGATGGCCGAGCAGCTGTACTCCGTCGTCATGGCGCTCGACTCCGCCGAACTCGACACGGACATCGAGATCGGGGGGATCGATCAGCTGCTCAACATGCAGATGTGCCGGAGGGTGATGAGTGAACGCGGCCAGGAGCCGGAGATCATCCTCACGACGGCGCTCATCGAGGGAATCGATGGGAGCGGCGCCAAGATGAGCAAGAGTCAGGGCAATTACGTCCCCCTCGCGGCCCCGCCGAGCGAAATATTCGGGCGGATCATGGCGGTTCCCGATCGCCTCGTGCCGGTTTACCTCGCCGCGCTCACCGAGATCACCGACTCAGAGATCCGCAGGGCTACCGCGTCCCTCCACCCGATGGCGGCCAAACGCCTCCTGGCCCACGCGGTGACCGCCGTTCTTCGCGGGAGAGAGGGCGCCCAGGCGGCCCAGGCGGAGTTCCGGGCACGGTTCTCGAGGCGCTCCTTCCGGGAGCTCGATCTGCCGGTTGTGAAGCTGTCGCGCGACTCGGAGAGCCTTCTTGACGCACTGCGCGCCGAATGGCTGAGCGGCCGCTCACGGGCGGACATCCGTCGCGTCGCCAAGCAGGGCGGCTTGAGGTTCGTCGACGACGACAACCGGGAGTTCCATATCGACGAGGAGTCTCTCAGGGGGCCGGTCCGGGACGCGCTCGCCGAGGCGCCGTTCCCGCCCGTCTACTTGAGGGTCGGGAAGCAGATCGCGCGCATCGCCCGGTGACCGATGGCGAGTCATTGAGCCTTTCTCGCTGGGAGCGACGGTCCGCGGGCCCGGGTCGGCGCGGTGACTGGGATGGGCGGGCGTGGGATGGTGCGGTTGGGGTTCCTGGGGCGATCCGGGGCGGGAGCGTGTCCGAATCTGCCACAAAGGCGGTTCGCGGCGGGATCGGTCGCGAACGAAAGCGCAGAATATCAACGATTCTCCTCCCGTGCTCCGGCTCGATCCGGGTCTTTGTGACAGAACATCACGCCCTGCCCCGACGAACTCGTCCGCCGGCTCGTGGAGCGCGGCGAGGACATCAACGCCGCCGATCCCGCCCGGCGCGCCACCCACTGGGGCAAGAAGTACAACGCCATCACCTACGCCCTGCGCGGGGGCGAGAACTACCGGCTCCAGTCCATGCTCGAGGTCGTCGATCGGCCGCTGAGCGGGCGCGGACCGCGGCCCGCGCGGGCTGTGCGCCTGCGGCCCGGGTCCGCCCTTCGCCCCTGTGCGCGGACCGCGGTCCGCACGGGGCTACGCTGCGCCCATGACCCTCGCCGTCGTCACCGACTCCGCGGCCTTCCTGCCCCCCGCGCTCGCGGCCGAGCGCGGCATCGGCGTCGTCGAACTGCACGCCATTGAGGGGGACGACGGCGCCACCACGGCCCGCCCGTCGGTGGCCGAACTCGCCGAGGCCTACGAGACGGCCCTGTCGGGGGCCGACGAGGTCCTCGCCCTGCACCTGACCGCCGTGCTGTCCGGCACCATCGACAACGCCCGCCTGGCCGCCGCCCGCTTCGACGGCCGGGTGCGGGTGCTGGATCTGGGCGTGAGCGCCGGCGCGCTCGGCCTGGCCGCCCTGGCGGCGGCGGACGCCGACGACGCGCGCCGCGGCGCCGCCCGGGCCCGGGACTCGGCCTCCCGCTCCCGGCTCTTCTTCCTCGTCGACAGTCTCTCCCACCTGCGCCGCGGCGGGCGGATGGACCGGACGACGGCGATGGTGGGCGGGGCCCTGGGCATCCGCCCGATCCTCAGCGCGGACGCGGGGGGCCTGCGCGTCATCGGGGCGGTGCGCGGGGCGGGCCGGGCCCGGCGCCGCCTCATCGGCCTGGCCGTGGAGGAGGCCGGCGGCGGGGCGCCGCGCCGGCCGCGCCTTCCCATGCGGCTGGTGCGCCTGGCCGTCCACTACGGCGACGACCCGGGCGCGGGCCTGGCCCTGGAGAACGACCTGGCGGAGGCCATGGCGCAGGCGGGCACCCGGGTGGAGGCGATCCTGCGCTCCCCGGTCGACGCCGCCACGCGGGTCCACCTGGGCCCCGGGGCCCTGGGCATCGTCGTCGCCCCGGCGCTGGCGCGGGACTGACCGGCGACCCGCCTGCGCCGGGCCCTCTCCCTCGGTCGCCCCGGCGCCGGCGCGGGGCCGACGGCGCCCGGGGAGCGTCGACCGGGCCGTATCGGACCGCGCCGGGCTCCACAGGGGGCGGCGGCGACACCCCGGCGGGACGGCGTCCACAGGGTCCGGGCACGGCCCGCCCGGACCCGCCTAACCTCGGACCATGAGCGGAAAACGGGTGGCCGGAGGCCACGGGCGGACCAGTCTGGAGGAGCTCGTGCGCGTGGCCTGCTCCACCGACCCGCTCGACCCCGTCATCCGGCCCCGGCGGCTCGCCCTCGCGCCGCGCGCGGCCATGGTCTTCGGCGCGCTGCTGCTCGTGCTGGGGCTGGGCCTGGCGCTGCGCGCCGTCCTGACGGCCCCCGACGGCGCATCGGGGGGCGCCTCCCCGACCGCCACCGGGCTCCCAGCGGCCGCCGTCGACCCCGCCGCGACCGGGCCGCCCGGTTCCGCCGCGGCCCCGCGGGCGCGCCGGCGGGTCGGATCGTCGTCCACGTCGTCGGCGCCGTCGTCTCGCCCGGCGTCGTCGTACTGGCCGACGGCGCGCGCGTGGCCGACGCCATTGCGGCGGCCGGGGGCGCCGCCTCCGACGCCGACACCGAGCAGCTCAACCTCGCCCGCGTCCTGGACGACGGGGAGCAGGTGCGCGTGCCGCACGCGGGGGAACAGCTGGCCGCCCCCGACCCGGGCCCGTCCCCGCCCGGCGCGTCCGGCGGGGGTGCGGCGGCCGGATCGTCCGGCGGGAGCACGCCCGGCGGCGGGGTGGTCAATATCAACACCGCCGGCGTCTCCGAGCTGGAGGCCCTGCCCGGCATCGGCCCGGCCCTGGCCGCGCGCATCGTGGAGTACCGCGACGGCCACGGCCCCTTCGCCTCCGTCGACGACCTGACCGA
Organism: Actinomyces dentalis DSM 19115; assembly: GCF_000429225.1. Taxonomy (GTDB): domain Bacteria; phylum Actinomycetota; class Actinomycetes; order Actinomycetales; family Actinomycetaceae; genus Actinomyces; species Actinomyces dentalis. The sequence goes on along the minus strand of NZ_KE386867.1, from coordinate 55,830 downwards.
CGTCCCCGGCATCGGTCCGGCCAAGCTCGAGGCCCTGCGCTCCCAGGCCACCGTATGAGATCGCCCGGCAGCGCCCGTCCATCCGGCAGTATCCGCTCGTCCAATGGCGCCCGTCCGCCCGATGGCGCCCGCTGGCCCGACCGCGCCCGCTGGCCCGCGTTCCGGGCGGCGCCCGTCGACGCGCCCGCCCCCGGCCGCCGTCCGGAGTGCATCGACGCGCCGCCCGCCCCCGAGGCCCTCGACCTGCGCCTCGCGCCCGTCGCCCTCGCGGCCTGGGCCGCGGCCGGGTGGGGATGCGCGGCCGATGTGCGGGCCTGCCTGGGAGCCGGGGCCGTCGCCCTGGCGGCGGCCGGGATCGCCCTGGTGCCCGCGCTGCGCCACCGGCCCGCGCGCCACCGCCACGACCCGCGCCCCGGAGCCCAGGTGCCCGGCGGCGCCCGCGGGTCCGTCGCCGCCAGCGCCCTGGTGGTCGCGCTCGTCTGCGCGAGCGTGCTGGGGGTCACGGCCGCCCTCCTCCACGTGCGCGAACGCGACCCCCTGACCGTCGCGGCCGCAGCCTCCCGCCGGGCGACCCTCATCGCCACCGTGAACACCACCCCGCGCCCGGTCGTGACGGCGCGTCGCCCCGCGGTGCTGGTCGAGCTGGGGGTCCGCAGCGTCGACGGCGCCCCCTCCCGTCAGAGGGCGGTGGTCCTCGGCGACTCCCGGTGGCTGGACCTCCCCCTGGGGGCGACGGTCCGCGTGCACGGACCGCTGCGGGCCGCCCAGCCCGGTTCGGCCGAGGCCGCCTGGCTGGGCGCGGGCGCCTCCGTGAGGGTGCTGGCCGAGCCGTCGGGCTCGCTCGCCCGCGTCGGGCGCCTGCGCGAGGGCCTGGCCCGGGCCGCGGGCGCCGAGCCGGCCGACGTCGCCGAACCGGACGCGGGCGCCGAACCGGACGCGGGCGCCGAACCGGACGCGGGCGGACGGGCCGCCGAACCGGACGGTGGCGACGGGACCCCGCGCTGGCCGCCCGGCGCCCGCGCCCTCGTGCCCGGCGTTGCCCTCGGCGACGACCACGCCCTGCCCCAGACGGTGCGCGAGGAGATGCGCACGGTCTCAATGACCCATCTCACCGCCGTCTCGGGCCAGCACGTCGCCCTCGTCCTGGGCCTGGTGCTGACCGGGCTCGGGGTGGTGCCCCGGCGGGTGCGGGCGGGTGCGGGACTCGTGGTGCTGACGGGCCTGGTCGTCCTCGTGCGCCCGGGCGGATCGGTGCTGCGCGCCGGGGTCATGGGCGCCGTCATGCTCGCCGGCGTCGCCTCGGGGCGCCGCTCGGTCTCCATGCCGGCCCTGGCCGGCGCCGTGCTGATCCTCGTGCTCATCGACCCCTGGCAGTCGCGCGACTACGGCTTCGCCCTGTCGGTGGCGGCCACGGCGGGCATCCTGGTGGGGGAGCGGCCCGCCCGCACGGCCCTGTCCCGGCGCCTGCCGCGCTGGCTCGCCGCATCGCTGGCCCTGCCCCTGGTCGCCCAGGCGGCCTGCGCTCCGGTGCTGATCCTGCTCCAGCCGCAGGTGGGCCTGTGGTCGGTGCCCGCGAACGTGATCGCGGCGCCCCCGGTGCCCGTGGCCACGATCTGCGGGCTGGCGGCGGCGCTCGTCGAGCCGCTGTGGCCGGGTGCGGCGGCCTGGGCCGCCCTGCCCGCGGTGGCCTCCTGCGCCTGGCTGGCCGCCGTGGCCCACGTCTTCGCCGCCCTGCCCGGCGCCCGGATCCCCTGGCCCGGGGGCTGGCCGGGGGCGGTCGGCCTGGCGGTCCTGGAGGCGGCGGTCGCGCTCCTCGTCTCCCGCCGGGCCCGGCGCCGCCTGCTGCGCGTGGCCCGCGGGCCCGCCCGGGCCGCGCTCATGGCCGCATCCGCGGCCGCACTCACGGCCGCGCTGCGGACCCTGCGCGCACTGCGGTCACCGGCACCGGCGCCGCGCCGACCGCGCCCGCCGACGCCGCGTGGCAGGCTTGGCCCATGGCACCGCCCCGATCCGCCCGCCGCGGCTCACGCCCCGCCCCGGCGGGCCCCGCCTGGGACGAGGTCGCCCTCGCGCCGATCGTCCTCATCCGCGCCGGCGAGGAGGTCATCGCCGACCGCGCCGTCGCCCGCCTGGTGGCCCTGGCCCGCCACAGGGATCCGGAGACCCGGGTCGCCACGCTCGAGGCCGCCTCCTACGAGCCCCACCGGCTCGACGCCCTCGTCTCGCCCTCCCTGTTCGGCGAGCCCAGGCTCGTCCTCGTCCCCGCCCTGGAGCAGATGAACGACGCCCTCCTGACGGACCTGCTGGCCTACACCGGGGCCGCCGAGTCCGACGTCGTCGTCCTCCTGCGCCACAACGGGGGCCGGCGCGGCAAGAAGCTCCTCGACGCCATCGCCGCCTCCCCCTACCCGGTGGTGACCATTGCGCCCGTCAAGTCGCCCCGGGACAAGGCGGCCCTGGTCTCCGCCGATGTGCGCCGCGCCGGGCGCCGCATGGAGTCCGACGCCGTCGGCGCCCTCGTGGACGCCCTGGGCAGCGACCTGCGCGAGCTGCTGTCCGCCGTCGACCAGCTCGTGGCCGACACGCGGGGCACCATCACCGTCGAGGACGTCAACACCTACTACGCGGGCCGTTTCGAGGCCACGGGCTTCACCGTGGCCGACGCCGCCGCGGCCGGCGACGTCGCCAGGGCCATCACGGCGCTGCGCCACGCCCTGGCCACCGGCACCGAGCCCGTGCCGATCGTGGCCGCCCTGGCCATGAAGATCCGCCAGCTCGCCCGGGTGGCGGCCATGGCCGGGCGCGGCGGGATCACCGCCGGGGACCTGGGCATGGCCCCCTGGCAGGTGGACCGCGCCCGCCGCGAGCTGTCCGGCTGGTCCGACGACGCCCTGGCCGCCGCGATCGTGGCAGTGGCCAGGGCGGACGCCGAGGTCAAGGGCGAGGCCCGCGACCCGGTGTACGCCGTGGAGCGCGCGGTCCTGACGATCTGCCGGGCGCGCCGAGGCCGCTCCCCCCGCCGCTGAAGCCGTCCCGGGGCGCTCAGCGCTTGCGGTACAGGGACTTGGTGGCGTAGACGGGCTCGTTGGTCACCTGGATGCCCAGGGCGCGGAAGATCCCCTCGTCCACGGACCCCAGGATCGTGGAGGTATGCACGTCGCAGCCGCGCAGGTTCTCCAGCTGGGCCAGGGCCCGGGCGGCGGCCTCGTCGGCGGAGGCGGACACCGCCAGGGCGATGAGGACCTCGTCGGTGTGCAGGCGCGGGTTGCGGCTGCCCAGGTGGCGGGTCTTGAGGGTCTGGATCGGCTCGATGGACTCCTTGGCGAGCAGGTCGACGTGCCTGTCGATGCCCGCCAGGCGCTTGAGGGCGTTGAGCAGCATCGCCGAGCAGCAGCCCAGCAGGGCGGAGGTCTTGCCCAGCTCAATGGTGCCGTCGGGCAGCTCGATGGCGGAGGCGGGCGCCCCGGTCGCGGCCGCCAGGTCCAGTGCGGGCCCCACCACCGGCCGGTCCTCCTTCTCCACGCCCAGGCGCGCCATGAGCAGGGCGATCCGCCCGGACTGGACCGGGTCGGCCATATCGCGCTTCTCGACCACGAGCGCCTTGTAGTAGCGGCGGATGACCTCCTGGCGGCTCGCCTCGCGGCAGACCTCGTCGTCGCTGATGCAGTAGCCGGCCATATTGACGCCCATGTCCGTGGGCGAGGCGTAGGGGGAGGTGCCCAGGATCTCCTCGAACAGGCGGGCCAGGACCGGGAAGACCTCGACGTCGCGGTTGTAGTTGACGGTCTGCACCCCGTGGGCGGCCAGGTGGAAGGGGTCGATCATATTGACGTCGTCGAGGTCGGCCGTGGCGGCCTCGTAGGCGATATTGACCGGGTGGTCCAGGGGCAGGTTCCAGATGGGGAAGGTCTCGAACTTGGCGTAGCCGCAGGCGCGCCCGCGGGCGTGGTCGTGGTACATCTGCGACAGGCAGGTGGCCATCTTGCCGCTGCCCGGCCCCGGGGCGGTGACGACGACCAGGTCCCGGGTGGTCTCGATGTACTCGTTGCGCCCGTAGCCCTCCGGGGAGACGACGCGGGCGACGTCGCCGGGGTAGCCGGGGATCGGGAAGTGGCGGTAGACCCTGATGCCCAGGCGCTCGAGCTTGTGCTTGAAGGCCCGGGCCCGCGGGTTGTCGTCGGTCCAGCGGGTGATGACGACGCTGCTCACGTACAGCCCGTAGTCGCGGAAGGCGTCGATGTGCCGCAGCACCTCGTCCTCGTAGCCGGTGCCCAGGTCGGCGCGGACCTTGTTGCGGGCCAGGTCCCGGGCGGAGACGGCCACGACGATCTCGACCTCGCTCGCCAGGGAGGCCAGCATGACGATCTTGTTGTCGGGGGTGAAGCCGGGGAGGACCCGGGAGGCGTGCATGTCGTCGACGAGCTTGCCGCCGAACTCCAGGTAGAGCGTGCCGCCGAACTGTGTGCGGCGCTGGGCGATCCGCTCGGACTGCATGCGCAGGTACTTGTCACGATCGAATCCAATGCGCACGAACCTCTCCTTATGTGCGAACGGGCGGGCTCGGGGCGGCCCGGCACAGCCTAGCGCGCGGACGGGGCGGGCGCCCGCTGCGCACGGCGACGCGCCGTCGGTCCGGTCCGCGCACCGCAGCGCCTTGCGGCGGCCGCCGGGGCCGGTTCGCACGGCCCGGGAGCGCACGAATGGGGGCGCCTCGCGAAGAGGCGCCCCGATGGGGAGACGGCCCGCTCTCAGAGCGCGGCGACGCGCCTGGCGAGCTTGGACTTGCGGTTGGCGGCCTGGTTCTTGTGGATGATGCCCTTGGAGGCGGCCTTGTCGAGCTTGCGGCAGGCCTTCTTCAGCCCCTCCTCGGCGGCGGCCTTGTCACCGGCCTCGATGGCCTCGCGCACGCGGCGCACGTAGGTCTTGAGCTCGGACTTGACGGACTGGTTGCGCAGGCGGGCCTTCTCGTTGGTCTTGATGCGCTTGATCTGAGACTTGATATTCGCCACTGTGAGAGGAGCTTTCTTGATTCGAGTGCGGTCGATTGGCCGGGAGGAGGGTTCGCGCACACGGGCCAGGAGGGTGGCGGAAGCACCCGGTGGACCCGGTCGCCGGACCCGCGGCCGACCGGCCAGAGGTCCAGGCGGCGACTCTACCAGGCGGCGGGAGGCCCGGCCCGGACCGGTGCGGGGTCCAGGACGTGAGGTGCGTCAACACCCTCGGTCCGGGCGCGCGTCATGCGGCGGGCTCGTCACCGAGCCTGATCACGTGCTCGGCCCGTTCGACGAGCCGCTGGTCGTGGGTGACGACGAGGACGCCCGCTGCGGACCCCACCCACTCGTCCAGCATGCCGGTGACCAGGGCGCTGAGGTCCTCGTCACCGCCCGCCGTGGGCTCGTCGAGGACGACGAGCCCGGGCTCGCGCATGAGCCGCGTGCGTGCGAGGGCGACCCTCATGCGCTCGCCCCCGCTGAGGGAGTCGACGCGCCTGCGCGCGAGGCCCTCCACGGCGGTGCGGGCCATGACCTCCGACACGAGGTCGGAGCGCCGGCGCCATGGCAGTGCGAGGGACCAGGCCGCGTGCCGCAGGTTGCGGGCGACGCTCCAGGAGTCCTCGAGCAGGAGGTGCTGGGGCTGCAGGGCGATCGTGCGCCGGTGCAGGGCCCGCACGGACCGGGGGCTCATGCCTGCGGCGCTCACGCCCTCGAAGGCGATCTCGCCGGTGCAGTCGCGGTCGTGGAGGCTCAGGCACCACGCCGTCGTCGACTTGCCGGAGCCGTTGGGGCCGGTCAGGGCGGTGACCGCGCCCCGGGTGAGCGAGAGGTCGAGGTCCTGGACGAGGGCGCGCCCCCCGCGCACGATGGTCAGTCCTGTGACGGTGAGCAGATCAGCCATGGTGCGCCCTCATCCGGTTGTGGTCGGCGGATGCCCGCCGGTGCCCGACGGCGGCGGCGCCGATGAGCGCGGCGGCGCACGCGGCATGGGCGACGACGACGGGAGAAGCCGGGGCGAGCAGCGAGTGCGCGGCCAGGGCGGCGAGCTCGGCGAGGAGAAGGAGGAGCGGCACGAGATGGACCGTGAGGCCTGTGCGCCCGCCGAGGAGGCGCCCGATCTGCTGCTGCCGCCGGTGCGCCTGGACCCAGGACCTCGTGGCGACGCTCGTGCTCACGACCGCGGCCGCGCCGGAGGCCATCAGGACCAGGGCGTCGAGGACGAGCCGCTGCGTGCTCTGACCGATGGTGGCGGTGCGGCCGCCTCCGACGGCGTCGATCCGCCCGACGAGACCGGCGAGACGGTGGGCGCTGAGGTCCGCCAGCAGCTCCTCCTGGGTGGTGGCGGTGACGAGGACGGCGCCCTGCGACAGCGCGGACAGGTAGCTCGTGGGCGCGAGGTAGCCGTCGGGCACGACGACGATGAGGCAGTCGCTCGTGCTCGCCCCGGTGCCGCTGAGGAAGAAGCTGATGGCGGGCAGCGACTGGGGCAGGTGCCGGGCGGCCTGCGCCAGGTCGTGGACGGTGATGGCGGGTGCGGCCGCGCCGCCGCCGAGCCGGGCCTCAAGGGCGGCGTCCCGGCTGAGCCGTGCCGTGAGGGCCGCGTCGTCCTCGGCGCCGCCCTGACGCCGGTAGAGCGCGACCTCGGTGGGACCGACGGTCTCCAGGCCGTAGTGGGAGGCGGCGGTGTTGTTGAGGTACAGGGTCGGGGTGCCGCCGGCGTCCGGGGTCGTGTCGTCGGGGACGGCCCAGGCGAGCACGAGCGAGCCGGTGGCCTCCTCGTCCTTGATGAAGGAGTCGATGCGGGGCATGAGGCTGTCGTAAGCGGACTCCGAGGCGGTGCGGATGCTCAGCGAGTAGGAGGCGGGCAGCGAGTCCTGCGCCTGTGCCTGGTGCCGCAGGGCCTGGTCCTGGAGGATGTCGGTGACGACCGCGTCGCTGGAGGAGGCGAAGGACCAGGTCATGGCCAGGGCCGCGCCGCACACGAGTGCGCCCGGCGCCATCCGCACCCGTGGAGCGAGCGCCGGCGAGCCGACGGCGCGCCCTCGGCCGGTGCGCGCGAGCACCGCCCACCCGAGGGCCGTGCCGATGACGGTGGTGGTGAGGGCGGCGAGCGCGGCGACGACGATGAGCTCCGCCATGAGGCGGTGGACGCTGAGCAGGGCGCCGGCGTGGACGTCGTAGGCCATGATGAGCCCGAGTGCGCCCAGGGGGGCGAGGATCCAGGTGCTGACCGACACGAGCCCCAGCCTCAGCAGGCGGATGAGCAGGCGGGCGCGCGAGCGCCCCGACAGGAGACTGTGGCGGAACGGCGCGGGGCGTGCGAGCACGGCCGACGCCGTGACGACCGTGTGGGTGAGCAGCGCGAGAAGCAGCGCGCGGCCGAGGGCGGATTGCCGCATCGCCTGCGTCGCGGTTCCCGGGACCAGCGCGTCCGACTTCCAGATCGCGTCGCCCCACTGCGCCCGCGCCGCGTCGAGGAAGTGACGGACACGCTCCTCGCCGCCGATGACGTTCCACGCGCCCAGCGCCGGGTCCTGAGCGGGGCTGCCCGCGTACACGATGGGCGCCTCGGAGAACACGGGTGTCAGCGGTGGACGGATGTAGTCGTCCGGGTCGTGTCCGAGCACCTCGATGACATTCGTGGCGAGCGGCTCCCCGGTCTGCCCCATGGCGTCCGTGGTCATGCGCAACTGCACGGCCTCGACGCCGTGCCGCTCGGCCAGTGACAGCAGCTCCTCGGGGCTGACGCCCGTCTCGGTGATGATGACCCGGGCGGTGCTCTCAGCCGGGAAGACGTAGTCCAGATCCCGGGGGACGAGGAGAACGACCGCGAGCGTCAGGGCCAGGAGGAGGGCCCAGGTGGTGCGAGTGACGAGGTTCATGCGCGTGAAGGGGATCGATCCTGGGCGGCGGAGGGCTGCGGACCGCAGTGCGGTTCTCAGCCCCAGTGCCGCCGCAGGGCCCGGGTGGCCTGCTCGAAGACGGTGCGGCTGAGCGTCGCGCCCTCGCGCCGCACCGCGGCGGGGTCGACGAGCAGCAGACGGTCCAGGCGCATCTCACTGGGGCGGCCCTGCGGATCCCAGGCCCCGGTGCCCACGTCGTGCCAGTGGCGGCCCCACCGGGCCTCCTGGGCGGCGTCGCGGTCGTGGTCCTTGCTGGTGAGCTGGGCGACGACGAACCGGCCGCCGGCCCGGGCCAGCACGAGGACGGGGCGGTCCTTGCCCTGTGCGGCGTCCTCCTCGTAGGGCACCCACGTCCACACGACCTCGCCGGGGTCGGCCTCGCCGTCGGGGTCGGGGCGGTAGTCGAAGCGGGGCAGGCCCCGGGCCGCGACGTCGTAGACCTCGACGCCCCGCGCTCCGCGGGGCGCCGCGCCGACCGGGTCGCGCCCGTGAGGGGCCCCTCGGCCATGGGCGCGGGGCGGGTGCGGGTGCGGGGCGTCGGCGGGCGGCGGGACCATGGCCCGAGCCTAGCGGCCTTCGCGGCCCGCGCCCGGCGGCGGGGCCGCCGCGCTCACCGCCGTTCGCGCAGGGCGCGCAGCAGCCCCGCCACGGCGCACGCTCCGCCGGCCGCCCACAGCCCGGCGATCATCCCCCCGGGCGGGGTCAGCGGGTAGTCCACGCCGAAGCCCTCCAGCAGCCCGCGCAGCTCGATCAGCGGCGGCAGGACGGACAGGCCGGAGATGACGACCATCACCAGCGCCGTCGTCAGCCCCACCCCGACAAGCGCCCCGGCGACCGCGGCCCGACTCATCCCCAGCCGCCGCAGGCGCCCCACCTGCACGCGCAGGTCGTCGGCCAGCCCGGCCGCCCCGCGCACCAGCACGAGCAGGACGACGGCGGCGACGGGGCCGACCATGGAGGCCACCGTGAGCGCCTTGGCCGTGGCCTCGTGCGCCGTGATCCGGGACAGCTGCTCCTCCTGCGTCATCCACTCGGCCGAGGGCGCGGCCCGGCGCACCGCGTCAATGCCCCCCGGCGCCAGGGCGCAGGCGCGGTGGACCACGGCCCGCGGGTCGGCGACGGGGAAGGTCGAGTCGTCGACGACGAGTGCGCCGGCCAGGGCGGACAGGGGGTTCACGAGCGCGACGACGGTCAGGGCGATCCGGTTGCCGGCGTCGTCGTGCATGAACAGGCGCTCGCCGAGCTCGTGGCCGTCCGCGTCGGCGGCGACGGCGGTGCCCGTCACGTCCCCCAGGGAGCCCGCGACCACCTGGCCCTCGACGACCATGGCCCCCATGGCGGCCGGGTCGATGCGCCGCAGCAGCGCGGTGGAGGCCGGCTCGGCCTCCAGCACCCACCCGGAGTCGGCGTCGAACGGGCTGATGAGCACGCCCGCGCCGGCGGCCGCCGCGGCCTCGTCCCGGGGGACCGGGGAGGCGGTCCAGGCGCTGGCCCGCAGCGTCCGGGCCGCCTCCCACTGGACGACCGTGCTCGACGCCGCCGCCAGCAGGTAGGAGGTGGTCCCCAGGGTCGTGAGCAGCGACCCCACCAGGGCCAGGGAGCACACGCGCCCGCGGTGGGCGACGAGCAGGCCGCCGGTCGCCAGGCCGATGGCCCCGGCCCGTTTGACCAGCGCCCCGACCGCCCGCACCAGCAGGGGCGACAGGGCCCACAGGAGCACGACGGCCGCGAGGGCCGAGCCCAGGGGGACGGCGTTGGCCCTGTCGACGCTCATCGGCTCCCGCAGGAGCCGGACCAGGACCGCGCCGCCCGCCGCGCCCGCCAGCGGGCGCCCCCACGCGCACGCGCGGCGCCGCACGGCCGTGCGGGGTGAGGGCCGCGGGGCGGGCGCATCGGCGTCGATGCCGGCCAGGCCCCGGCCCCGCCACCACAGCGCCAGGACGTCGAGGACCACGAGCGCGGCCCACGCGCCCGCGGTCGCGGCGGGCTCGGGGGAGACGGTCAGGTCGCGGGTGTCCAGGCCGCCGACGGTCAGGATCATGCGGAAGACGGCGGACACGAGCGGGGCCAGGACCACGGCCGCCACCAGGGCGGGCGCGGCCGCGGGCAGGACGCCCGCCACCAGGCCGGCCCGCACCCGGCGGCGCGAGGCCCCCAGGAGGCGCAGGGAGCGCGAGGCGGCGGCGAAGCCCTCCACGGTGAAGGAGGCGATCGTCCCGCTGAGCATGAGGGCGACGACGCCGGCGATGACGACGACCATGGTCGTGAAGTTGATCAGGCCCCCGAGCTGGGAGATGCGCGACAGCAGGTGCGTGGTCATCAGGGGCGCCGAGCGCAGGGCGGCCGCGGCGTCGCGCGCCCGCACGAGCGTGCCGAGCATCCCGCCCAGGACCGCGCCCAGCAGGGACAGGGCGAGCAGGTGGGCGGCGAGGAGGCGCCGGTGACCGGTCAGGACCAGGCGCGCGATCATGCCCGCTCACCCCCGCGCGCGGTCAGGTGCGAGATCCGGGCGGCGGTGGGGCGGCTCAGGCGCTCCTCGATGACGCCGTCGCGCAGGACGAGGACCTCCTGGGCGGCGGCGGCCACGGCCGGGTCGTGGGTCACCATGAGCACGCTCGTGCCCGCCCGGGCCGCGCGGGCGAGCAGCTCGATGACGACGGCGCCGGAGCGCTCGTCCAGGGCCCCGGTGGGCTCGTCGGCGAAGACGACCCCGGGGGAGGAGGCCAGCGCCCGGGCGATGGCCACGCGCTGGCGCTGCCCGCCCGACAGCTCGTCGGGCCGCTTGGGCCCCAGCCCCGCCAGCCCGACCCGCTCCAGCGCCGCGTCGGCCTCGTCGCGCGTGAGCGGGCGGCGGGCCAGCTTCGCGCCCAGGCGGATGTTCTCCGCCGCGCTCAGCTCCTCCAAGAGGTTGTAGTCCTGGAAGACGGTGGCCGTCCGGGCGGCGCGCAGCCGGGAGCGCCGGGAGTCGCTCAGCGCCCACAGGTCGGCGCCGTCGTAGGAGACGGTGCCGGCGGTGGGGCGCACGGTGCCGGCGAGCATGCCCAGCAGGGTCGACTTGCCCGAGCCGGAGCGCCCCATGAGGGCCAGGAAGGCGCCGTCGGGCACCTCCAGGTCGATTCCGCGGACGACCGGGCCGTCCGCCTGCCGATAGGTCTTGCCCAGCCGGTGGGCGATGAGGCGCATGAGGGTTCTCCTGAGAAAAGGTGGGGGCGGGGGCGGCCCGCCGCTGACGGTTCCCATCCAATCCGCCGCCCCGCCCCGTTTCGAGGGGGCCGGGTGGACATCGGAGGGTAGAGCGGGCTCTACCGACGGGGCCGGGGCGGGCCGGTAGGCTCCGGGGCGATGCACCCCCGTCAATCCGCCGCCCCGCCCGCCCCGGGCTCCGCCGACGACGCCGCCCCGGCGGGCTCCGCCGGCCCGGATGTTGACGCCGCCCCGCCCGCCGCGGGGCGCGGCCGGCCGGGCGCCCTGCTGCCGGCGCTGCCCGCCGCCCGGCGCTCGCTCGTCTGGACGCTGCTCCTGGGGCTGGGCGCCCTCCCCCTGGCCGCGGCGACCCTGATCCTCCTGCCCTGGGCGCCGCTGACGGCGCGGGTGCTCGATCCGCGCCTGCGCGCGGGCGCCGTCTGGCTGGGTCACGACGGCCCCTTCCGCCGCCCCGCCCCCTACGCGGACGGCGGGCAGGTCCTCAACCTCCTGCTCCAGATCGCCGTGGGCCTGGTGTGCGCGGCGATGTGGGCGGCGGTCCTGCTCCTGGGCGGCACCCTCGTCGCCATGGGCCTGTACGCGCTGGCCCACCCGGGGCGGGACTACGGCATCGGCCCGTGGCGGGACACCGGCCCCGTGCCGATCGTGCTGGTCGACGGGGCCCTGACGGCCCTGCTCCTGGTCGCCGTCGTCTTAGCGGCCAGGCTGCTGGCCTGGGTCAGCGCCCGGGCGACGGTCCTGACCAACGCGGCCGACGAGGGGGCGGCCGCCCTGGCCCGCTCCCGCGACGTCCTCCTCGACGCCTTCTCCGGGGAGCGGCGCCGGATCGAGCGCGAGCTCCACGACGGCCCCCAGCAGTACCTGACCGCCATCCGCCTCAACCTCGCCGCCCTCGAGCTGGGGCTGCGCCACGGCCGGGACCCGCGGGATCTGGCCGAGACCATGGGCTCGGCCCGCGCCAACGCCGCCGCCGCCCTGGCCTCCCTGCGGGCCGTCGTGCGCGGCATCGCCCCCCAGGTCCTGCAGGACGAGGGCCTGGTCGCCGCCCTCGACGAGCTCCTGGCCCACTGCGGGCTCAGCGCCCGCCTGAGCGCCTCCGGCCCCGACCGCGCCCTGGACCACACCCGCGCACTGCTCGCCTACCACTGCGTGAGCGAGGCCCTGACCAACGCCTCCAGGCACGGCGGCGCCACCGCCGTCGAGGTGGGCCTGATCTGGCCGCGGCGCCTGCCGGGGACCATGCGGATCGAGATCGACGACGACGGGTGCGGGCCGGGCGCGCCCCCGGACCCGGACGGCGCGCCGGGCGCCGGGTCCGAGCCGGGCGCGGGCACGGGCATCGCCGGCCTGCGCGAGCGGGCCGCCGTCCTGGGCGGGGGCCTGGAGCTGGGGTCGTCGACCCGCCTGGGCGGGGCGCGGCTGGTCCTGGACCTGCCCCTTGCCGAGGCGGGGCCGCCCCCGGCGCCGTCGCCGGCACCGTCCGGCCCGACCCGCGCCCGCACCCCGCAGGAGGCCCGCCCATGAAGATCCTGCTCGCCGAGGACTCCGCCCTCCTGCGCGCCGGCCTCGCCCAGGTCCTGCGCGCCGTCGGGCACGAGGTCGTCGAGGTCGGCGACGCCGACGAGCTGATGGAGCGCGCCGAGTCGACGGCCCCCGACTTCGTGGTCACCGACGTGCGCATGCCCCCGGGCATGGGCGACGACGGCCTGCGCGCCGCCCAGGCCCTGCGGGAGCGGTGGCTGCGCGAGGGCCGCGGCCCCCTGCCGGTGCTCGTGCTCAGCCAGTACGTCGCCGCCGGCTACCTCGACCGGCTCCTGGAGCACGGCGGCTTCGGCTACCTCCTCAAGGAGCGGGTGGGGGACGTCGACGAGCTGATCCGGACCCTGGAGGAGGTGGCCGGCGGCGGGACGGTGGTGGACCCGGAGGTCGTGGCCACGCTCCTGGGCGCGCGCCGCCGCGGCGTCGAGCGCCTCACGCCCCGGGAGAGGGAGGTGCTCGGCCTCATGGCCGAGGGCCTGTCCAACGCGCAGATCGCGCGCCGGCTCGTGCTCTCGGCGGCGGCCGTGTCCAAGCACGTGTCCGGGGTCTTCACCAAGCTCGGCTTCCTGCCCGAGGACGAGAACCGCCGGGTCAGGGCGGTTCTCATCTGGCTGCGCCGCCGCGGGATCTGAGCCGCGGGATCCGACCCGGGGCGCCGCGCCCGGAAGACGCTCACAGCGCCCCGCCGCGGCGGCGGGCCACCAGGACCAGCAGCCCCCAGCACACCGCGCCGCAGACCGCCGTGCCGGCCAGCAGCGCCACCAGGCCGGACGCGTCGAGCGCCCCGACCGTGCCCAGCGTCTGCGAGCCCAGCGTGAGCGCCCGCGTCACCAGCGACTGCGGCCACGCATTGGCCAGCGCACCGCCCTTCAGAACCAGGGCGACGCCCACGACGATCCCCCCGAAGCACACGGCCACCGGCGCCGCGAAGGACCGCATGCGCATGCTCAGCAGCGACTGGACGGCGATGAGGGGCTGGGCGGCCGGCACCGCGATGAGGCACTCGACGGCGAAGCTCGTCGGCGGAACCGGTCCCAGGCCCAGCGCCGCCCCCACCAGCCAGGTCAGGGCCAGGACCATCACCTGCATGAGGACCACGGGCGCCGTGATGACCAGGGTCTTGGCGGCGGCCAGGGCCGCGGGCGAGTGCGTCGTCGTGCGCATCGCGGTCCAGCTGGACCCGCGGTGCTCGGGGCGCCAGGCCGCCGAGCCCAGCAGCGCCACGCCCAGGGAGAAGAAGAACATGCTGTAGAAGACGAAGACCTGGGAGGCCAGGGCGTCCCACTGGCGGGGCAGGTCGTTCCTGAGCAGGTTGACGGTTCCGGACACGACGGTCAGCGCGGGCAGCACGAGGGCGACGACCCACACGGCCGAGCGGCGCAGCTTGAGCGCCTCGGCGGCCAGCAGCGCGCCGAAGGAGGCGCGGCGCCCGCGCCGGGTCGTGACGTCCGGGGCGGGGCCCGCGACGGCGGGGCGCACGGGGCCCGGCGGGGCGGGGGCGGTGGACGGGGGAGCGGTCATGGGGATCACCTCTCGATCCGGTCGAGCCGCCGGGTGGCGACGGCGAAGAGGACGGCGGACAGGACCAGGAAGCCGGCCACCCACCCCGGGGCGGGGGCGGTGTAGCGCGCCGTCGCGCCCTCCATCCGGGCGCAGGAGATGACGGCGTAGTAGCCCCACGGGACCAGGCGCGCCACCGACGCGGGCGCCAGCAGCATGTAGACGCCGATGAAGGAGCCGATCAGCCCCACGCCCACGCCGATGAGCTGGTTCTCCACGACCGCGGCCAGCCACACGTGGAAGGCGCACAGGGCCAGGTCCACGGCCATGAGCTCGACGGTGTACAGCGCCCACGGGCCCGCGTCGAGCGGCACGCCCACCCCGGACAGGCGCGCCCAGGCCACCAGGGCCAGGCTCTGGACCAGGACGGCCGGAACGACGACGACGGCTAGGGCCGCCAGCTTGGCCCGGCACAGGGCCCCGGGGGCGCGCCCGGCGGTGGCGAACAGCGTCCAGCCCGCCCCCGAGTGCTCGATGTCGGTCTGGCGGCTGGCCAGCACCGAGGCCAGGACCGGGCCGGTGATCGCCGCCATCAGCGTGTAGCCCAGCAGCAGCTGCTCCCACATGTGCGAGCCGGGCCGGGTGAAGGCCGCCCGGTCGGCGCTCATCAGGTTGATCCCGGACAGGGCCACCGTGGCCGCCACCACGGCCGCTGCCACCGGCACGGTGCGCAGCCGCCGCATCTTGGCCAGCTCCAGGGCGAGCCCGCCCGCTGTTCCGCCGGACGCCGCGGCGCGCCCGGCGGGGACGCGCGCGCCCATCACAGCGCCCCCGCCCCGCCGGTGAGGTCCATGAAGACCTCCTCCAGGCTCTTGGGCTCGCGGCGCAGCTCGTGCACGGGCACCCCGGCCCCCACCAGGCGGCGGGCCAGCTCGGCGGCGCCGTCGGGGCTCAGGCCCGGCACGCGCATCCCCTCGGTGGCGGGGACGGCCGCGCCCGGCCCGTTCGCGGGCACGAGCCCGGCCAGGACCTCGGCGCTCAGCGCCGCTCGCCCCGCCGGGGTGACCACCAGCAGGTCCGGCACGGAGCGCTCCATGAGCTGGGCGCGCGTGCCCTGGAAGACGAGCCGCCCGGCGGACAGGATGCCCAGCACGCCCGCCATGCGGTCGATCTCGTCGAGCAGGTGGCTGGAGACCATGACCGTCACGCCCCGGCCGGCCAGCTCGACCAGCAGCCGGCGGATCTCCTCGATGCCCGCCGGATCCAGGCCGTTGGTCGGCTCGTCCAGGATGAGCAGCTCGGGCTCGCGGGCCAGGGCCATGGCGATCCCCAGGCGCTGCTTCATCCCCAGGGAGTAGGCGCGCACGAGCTTGTCCCGGTGCTCGTTCAGGCGCACCAGCGCCAGCGCCCGCTCGACCTGCCCGTCGGACAGCCCCAGCAGCTTCTGCACGATCCGCATGTTCTCCGCGCCGGTGAGATGGCCGTAGCCGGGCGGGCGCTCGATCATGGAGCCGATGCGGGCCATGAGCGGGCCGCGGGCGGCGCGGGTGAGGTCCTGGCCCAGGAGCCTCACCGACCCGGCGGTCGGCTCGAGCAGCCCCAGCAGCATCTTCATGGTCGTGGACTTGCCCGATCCGTTGGGCCCCAGGAAGCCGTAGACGACCCCGCGCGGCACGACCAGGTCGAGGCGGTCGACGACGGTGCGGGCGCGGGCCCCCGAGCCGAAGACCCGGGTCAGGCCCGCGGTGGTGATGGCCGGTCCGGCCGGGCGGTCCGGGGCGGCCGGCGGGGCGGCGGGAGCGGGGCCGCGCCGGGTCGGGGCGGGCGGCGCGGACGCCGGCGCCGACGGCGGTGCGGGAGTTCGTGCGTTCATGGCCCCCGATCCTGCCGGGCGGGGCCGGGCGGGTCGTCGGGCCGTGGTCTGAGATTCAGCCCGCCCGGCGCCGCGGCGCTCATACCCGGGTATGACGCCCCGCGGCCCGCGCGCCGGTACGGTCGTGGCCATGACCGTCGAACGAGCCGGGCGGCCGCCGGGCGCGCGGATCAGGCCCGGCGCGGCCGACGTCCTCCTCGCCGCCCTCCTGGCCTGCTTCTGCGCATTCAACCCCGCCGGCGCCCCGGACCCCGGCGGGAGCGCCGCGGTGCGGGCCGTCTTCCTGGCCGTGACCGCCGCGTGCTGCACGGCCATCGCGCTGCGGCGCCTGCACCCCGCCGCCTCGGTGGGCGTCATCGGGGCGGCCCTGAGCCTCCACCTGGCCGTCATGGAGGACCTGTCGCTCCTCGCGATCGCCTCCTGCCTGGTCGCCGCCGAGACGACCCAGAGCCGCATGCGCCGGCCCTGGGGCCCGGCGCTCCTCGCCCTGGTCTACGCCGGAACGGTGCTGGCTGCCTACCGCGTCAGCGGGTTCATGAACCCCGAGACGGCGGGGGCCTACGTCATCCCCCTGGTCGCCGGGTGGGCGCTGGTCTCGGTGGCGGCGCTCGTGGGCGCCGCCCGGCGCCGGGCGCGCGAGCGCGTCGAGCGGGCCCTGGAGCGGGCCGCGATCCTTCAGGCGCAGCAGGACGTCGAGCGCCGGCTCGCCGTGGCGACCGAGCGCGCCCGCATCGCCCGCGACGTCCACGACCTGCTGGGCCACTGCCTGTCGGTCATCTCCATGCAGGCCGCCGGCGCCCGCGCCGTCCTGGCCGCCGATCCGGGTGCGGCCGACGCCGCGCTCGGAGTCATCGGCGAGACGAGCCGCCGGGCCGTGGACGAGGTGCGCGCCCTGGTCGACGTCCTGCGCGCCGACGACGAGGCCGCGGACCCCGGCGCGGCGCCGCCCGCATCCGCGGAACGCGGCGCCCCCGCGCCCGCGAGTCCCGGGGTCTTCGCGGACCCGCCGGGCGCATCCGCGGATCCGTCGGACGGATCCACGGCGGGCCCGGCCGCGCCGGGGTTCGACGGCCCGTCCAACGGCCCGTCCAACGGCCCGTCCGGCGGTGCGCCCGGCGGCCCCGGACCGGCTCCGGCGTCCGGCGCCGTCGCCCCGCCGGGGCTGGAGGACGTGGCCGGCCTGCTCGCCCGCGCCCGCCGCGCCGGTCTGCCGGTGAGCCTGTCGCTGCTGCAGACGGCCGACGTCGCCCCCGAGGTCGGCGAGGCCGTCTACCGCGGCGTCCAGGAGGCGCTGACCAATGTCATGCGGCATGCGGCCGGCGCCCCGACCACCGTCACCATGACCGTGGGCGATCGCCTCGACGTCGTCGTGGACAACGAGGCCCCCGCGCGCGCCGGCGCCGGGGCGGATGGCGCCCGCCGCACGGGCGCGGGCCTGGCGTCCATGGCGGAGCGGGTCGCCAGCGTCGGCGGATCCCTGGAGGCCGGCCCCGGGCCCGCGGGCGGCTGGCGGGTGCGCATCGCCGTGCCCGCCCCGGCCGCGGGCGCCGCGGCGGGCCCGGAGCCGGGTGCGGGCCCGGGCACCCCGGCGGGTCCGGGCGCGGACGCGGGCCGGAGCGCCGCGACCGAATGGGATACCGAGCGGGGCGCGGCGTGAGCGCGGTGATCCGCATCGGCCTGACCGACGACGAGCCCCTGCTCACCGCGGGACTGGCCATGCTGCTGGGCGCGCAGGGCGACATGGAGGTGGTCTGGCAGGCCGCCGACGGCCACCAGGCGCTGCGCAGGGCCGAGTCCGACCCCGTCGACGTGCTGCTGCTGGACATCCAGATGCCGGGGCTGGACGGCCTGGACACCACGCGCCGCCTGGTGTCCGGCGGCGCCCAGGGCCGCATCATCATCCTGACGACCTTCGACACCGACGGCTACGTGCTGGGCGCCATCGAGGCGGGCGCGGCCGGATTCCTGCTCAAGAGCACCGCGCCCGAACAGCTCGTCGAGGCGGTGCGCACGGTGCACGCGGGGGACTCGGTCATCTCGCCCGGGCCCACCCGGCGCCTGCTGGGCGCGGTGCGGCGGGGCGCCCCGGCGCCGTCGGACCCGGCGGCGCGCGCCGCCCCGGCGCCGGGCGGCGCGGGGGAGCTCGCCGGGCTGACGGGGCGCGAGCGCGAGATCCTGCGGCTGGTCGCCATCGGCCTGACGAACCGGGAGATCTGCGACAGGCTGTGGGTGAGCATGCCGACGGTCAAGACGCACGTATCCCACCTGCTGGCCAAGACCGGCTCGCGCGACCGCGTCCAACTGGTGCTGCTGGCCCTGCGCTCCGGCGTCGTGCGCCTGGACGAGGTCCTGGCGCAGTAGGCCCCGCGCGGGCCCGCCGCCGGCGTCGGCTCACCGCCGGCGCGCGGCCGCCTTCATCGCCGCCACGAATTCGCCCAGCTCGGCCTTCATCGCCGCCACCGCCGCGGCCAGCGCGGCCGGATCCCCGTCCGGACCCGCCGCCGCGGCCAGCGCGGGCGCGTGCGCCTCCACGATCTTGACCGTGGCCGAACCGCTGATCGCCCCGTCGGCCCCGGCCGCGATCGCCTCGGCCACCTGGTCGGGCCGCGAGATGCCGAAGCCCAGCATGACCGGGGCCGACGCGTCGGCGCGCAGCCGGGCCACCGAGGCGGCCAGGCCGACGGTCGAGGCCGCGCGCTCGGTGCCCGTCACGCCCGCGCGCGAGACCGCGTAGACGTATCCGCGCGAGGAGGCCGCCACCGCATCCAGGGTCCGGGTGTCGGCCGAGGGCGGGGCGATGTAGACCGCGTCGACCCCGGCCGCCGCCGCCGCGGCGGAGAAGGCGTCGCCCTCGCGCACGGGCACGTCCGCCAGCAGCACCGAGTCCACCCCGGCCCTCGCGCACTCGGCGTAGAAGTCCCGCGGTCCGAGGGAGAAGGGCACGTTGCCGTAGATGAGCATGCCGATGGGGATCTCGGGGTGGCGGGCGCGCACCCGCGCCACCACCGCCAGGGCGTCGGCGAACCCCGTCCCCGCCTCCAGGGCCCGGATGTGGGCCCGCTGGATCGTGGGGCCGTCGGCCACCGGGTCGGAGAAGGGCGCGCCCAGCTCCAGGGCGTCAGCACCGCCGTCGATGAGCGCCTCGACGACCTCCTCGCTCAGCTCCGGCGTGGGGTCGCCGAGCATGACGAAGGGGACGAAGGCGCCCTCGCCGGCCGCCCGCAGTCGGGAGAACATTCGGAAGTAGCGGCTCATCTCAGGCCTCCTGCCCCGCCGACGACGAATACCGGGTGCGCCCGCCCATCTCCTCGACCACGGCCGCGGCGCGAGCCACGGCGCCGTCGGAGGAGAAGGACCCGCCCAGCCGCATGCGCACCTGGTCCAGGTCCTTGTCCCCGCGCCCGGACAGGCACACCAGCAGGTGGGGGGCCGGGGCGCCCGGCGGCGTCCCCCTGGCGATCTTGAGGGCCTGGGCCAGGGCGTGGGCGGACTCCAGAGCGGGGATGATGCCCTCGTGGCGCGACAGGGCGACGAAGGCCTCCACGGCCTCGTCGTCGGTGATGCCCACGTAGCGGGCCCGCCCCGTGTCGGCCAGCCAGGCGTGCTCGGGGCCCACGCCCGGGTAGTCCAGGCCCGCCGAGACGGAGAAGGACTCCTCGACCTGCCCCTCGGGCGTGCGCATGAGGTAGGAGCGGGCCCCGTGGAGGATCCCGGTCCGCCCGGCGTTGATGGGGGCGCCGTGACGGCCCGTCTCCAGGCCCGCTCCGGCCGGCTCCACGCCGATCAGGCCGACGCCGGCGTCGTCGATGAACTCGCTGAACATGCCGATGGCGTTGGAGCCCCCGCCCACGCAGGCGATCACCTCGTCCGGCAGTCGCCCCGTCAGGGCCAGCACCTGGGCGCGGGCCTCGCGGGAGATGCAGCGGTGGTACTCGTGGACGATGGTGGGGAAGGGGTGGGCGCCGGCGGCCGTGCCCAGCAGGTAGTGGGTGGTGGCGAAGGACGCCGTCCAGTCGCGCAGCGCCTCGTTGACGGCGTCCTTGAGGGTGCCCGCCCCGCTGGCCACGGGCACCACGCGCGCGCCCATGAGTTCCATGCGCTCGACGTTGGCCGCCTGGCGCACCACGTCGGTGGCGCCCATGTAGATGGTGCACTCCAGGCCCAGCAGGGCGCAGACCATGGCGGTGGCGGTGCCGTGCTGGCCCGCTCCGGTCTCGGCGATGATGCGGGACTTGCCCATGCGCCTGGCCAGCAGCGCCTGACCCAGGACCTGGTTGCCCTTGTGGGCCCCGCCGTGGACGAGGTCCTCGCGCTTGAGGAGGATGCGGGCCCGGCCCTCCAGCGGCAGGGTCCGCAGCTCGGTGACCGGGGTGGGCCGGCCCAGGAAGCGGCGCATGAGGTCGTCGAGCTCGGCGGCGAAGGACGGGTCGGACCGGGCCTCGATGAAGGCGTCCTCCAGCTGGTCGAGGGCCGGGATGAGCAGCTCGGGCACGTACTGCCCGCCGTAGGGGCCGAAGTAGGCGGGCAGTCTGGGGTGGTGCGCGTCGCGCCCGCGGGGCGGGCGGGCGGGGGCCGGCGCACCGGCGTCGTCGGCGCTGGCGGGCCCCGACGCATTGCGGCCGGCGTCGGCGTCGGCGCCGTGCGGGCCGACGGCGGGGCTGGCGCCGTCGACCCCGGCCTGCCCGCCGGTCCCGGCGGGCAGGGGCACG
This sequence comes from Actinomyces dentalis DSM 19115, assembly GCF_000429225.1. GTDB lineage: Bacteria > Actinomycetota > Actinomycetes > Actinomycetales > Actinomycetaceae > Actinomyces > Actinomyces dentalis. Next base: position 35,108 of record NZ_KE386867.1, on the reverse strand, counting down.
GCGGTGGCCAGGGCCTCGGCGAGGGCGCCCGGGTCGGGGGCGCCCGACAGGGCCGAGCCGATGAGCAGGGCGTCGACCAGCCCGGCCAGGCGGCGCACGTCGTCGGCGCCCTCCACGCCCGACTCCCCGACGAGCACGGCGCCCGACGGCGCCAGCGGCGCCAGCTCCTCCGTGCGGGCGATATCGGTGGCCAGGGTCCGCAGGTCCCGGTTGTTGATGCCGATGACGCGCGCGCCCAGCCGCGCCGCCCGGTGCATCTGCTCGGGCGTGCAGACCTCCGTGAGGACCTCCATGCCCAGGTCCGCGGCCAGGTCGGCGAGTTCGCGGTAGACGTCGTCGGGCACAACGGAGAGCATGAGCAGGATCGCGTCCGCCCCCAGCGAGCGGGCGGCCAGCACCTGAACGGGGTCGACGACGAAGTCCTTGCACAGCACCGGCGCGTCCACCGCCGCGCGCACGGCCGCCAGGTCCTCGAAGGAGCCGTTGAAGCGGTCGGGCTCGGTGAGCACGGAGACGGCCGCCGCCCAGGGGGCGTAGGCGCGGGCGAGCCCGGCCGGGTCGTAGTCGGCGCGGATGGTGCCGCGCGAGGGGGAGGCCGCCTTGCACTCCATGATGAGGGCCGGGCGCGGGGTGGCGCCCTCGCCGGAGCGGGTGCGCAGGGCGTCGGCGAAGGAGCGGGGCGAGCGGGGCGGGGGCGCCTGGAGCAGGTGGCCGAATCGCTCGCGCAGCTCGGGGATGCGCGCCGTGCGCGCCTTAACGATGGAGTCCAGGACGGTGCCGGTGGCCATGAGGCGCTCGTCGACCGGCCGGCGCTCGGGGCGGCCGGAGCGACCGGTGAGCTCGGGGCGGTCGGGCTCCCCGGGGCGGCCGGCGGCGTCCGCGGCGGCCGGGCTCATCGGGCCCCCTCCCCGGCCCCGGCGGCGCTCGCGGCCGCCGCGGGGCTCGCCGCCCCGGCCCCGGTCATGGCCTCCAGGTGCTCGGCCACCGCCCCGCTCGCCAGTTGGTCCAGGGCCATGCGGGTGCCGTCGGCCAGGTTGTCGGCCGGCCCCGCCAGGTAGAGCAGGGCCCCGGCGTTGACGGCGATGGCGTCGCGGTGGGCGGGCCGTCCGCGCCCTGCGAAGACCTCCCGCAGCAGCCGGGCGTTCTCGTCCGGATCCCCGCCGAGCACGTCGGACAGCTCCCAGCGGCGCACGCCCAGCTCCTCGGGGGTGACCTCGTAGGCCTTGACGCCGCGGGGGGTCGCCTCGCGCACGAGGGTGGTGCCGTGCACGGCGATCTCGTCGGTGCCGGCGCCGTGGACGATGAGGGCCCGCTTGCGCCCGAGCCTGACCATGGCCTGGGCGATCATGTCGAGGATGGCGGGGTCGGCCACGCCCATGAGCTGGTAGGTCAGGTGCGCCGGGTTGAGCAGGGGGCCCAGCACGTTGAAGATCGTGGGGGTCGCCAGCGCCCTGCGGATCGGGGCCACGTGCTTCATGGCCGGGTGGTAGGCCTGGGCGAACAGGAAGACGAAGTGGTCGCGGGCCAGGACCTCCACCGCCTCCTGCGGGCTCAGGTCCAGGGGCAGGCCGAGGGCGGCGACGACGTCGGCGGCGCCGGTGCGCGACGACACGGCCCGGTTGCCGTGCTTGGCCACGCACACGCCCATGGAGGCCGCCACGATCCCGGCTCCGGTGGAGATGTTGATGGTGCCCGCGCCGTCGCCGCCGGTGCCCACGACGTCGACGAGCGGGAAGGGCACCTCGGGGAAGGCGCGGGCGGCCCCGCGGAAGGCCCCGGCGGCGCCGGCGACCTCGTCGGCGGTCTCCCCGCGCGAGTGGAGGGCCGCCAGCAGGGCGGCGGTCTCGGTCTCGGTCAGGTCGCCGGCGCCGAGAGCGGCGAAGACGACGCCGGTCTCGTCCTGGGTCAGGCGCCTGCCCTGGATGACGTCGCGCAGAAGACGGCGGGCGTCCTCGGCGTCGGCGACGGCGGCGGGCGCGCCGGCGACCGGCGTACTCATGGCGTTGTTCTCCGCGGGTGCGGTGGTCATGCGATCTCTCCTGAAGGGGTTGGTCGGTTGGTGACTGGCTGGTGGTGGACGTGTGGGAGGCCGGGGTCCGGGGGCCGGGGCGCGGCCGGGCCTCGGGGGCGGTCTCCGGTCGGGGCCGGGCGGGGCTCAGGGGCAGTCGGCCAGGTCCTCGGTCAGGGCCCGCAGAATGCCCGGGCCGTGCGGGGTGAGGACGGACTCGGGGTGGAACTGCAGGCCCACGACCGGCGCCGAGCGGTGGCGGGCCGCCATGACGACGCCGCCGCCGGCCGGGTCGGAGTCGCCCGTCACCGCCAGGGCGACCAGGTCGTCCGGCAGCGCACGGGTCCCCAGCGAGTGGTAGCGGGCCACGTCGAGGGGCCCGCCGCCCAGCGGGGCGAGGGCCGGATCGGCCCGGCCGGCGGCGGTCACCTCCACGCGCACGCGGCGCCCGTGGACGGCCCCGACCCTGCCCACGCTCCCGCCGCAGGCCTCGACGATCGCCTGGAACCCCAGGCAGACGCCCACGGTGGGGACGCGGCGCGCCAGCGCGGCGTCGAGCAGCCCCATGAGGCAGCCGGCGTCGCGCGGGTGCCCGGGCCCGGGCGACAGGCACAGCACGGGGCGCCGCCCGCGACCGGCCTCGGCCGCCGAGGGCTCCAGGGCCTCCAGGACGGCGGCCGCCGGGACGGTGTTGCGCCAGACCTCGATGTCCGCGCCCAGGGAGGCGAACTGGTCGACCAGGTTGTAGACGAAGGAGTCGCGGTTGTCGAGCAGGACGACGCGCATCTCAGGCCTCCCTTCCGGCGGTGGCGGCGGCGCGGGCAGTGGCGCCGGCAGGACCGGCGTCGGCGCGAGCGGTGCCGGCACCGACGGCGCCGCCCGCCGCTGCGACCGGGCCGCTACTGTCCGCCGTCGCGGCCGGGCCAGCGGCCGGCTCGCGGTCGACGACCAGACGCGCGCCCTGGGCGGCGGCCACGGCGGCCAGGACCGCGCTCGCCTTGTGAACGGTCTCCGCGGCCTCCGCGGCCAGCACGGAGTCCGCGACCACGCCCGCGCCCGCCTGGACCAGGGCCCGCCCCCCGCGCACGAAGGCGGAGCGGATGACGATGCAGGTGTCCAGCTCGCCGTCGCCGCGCACATAGCCCACCGACCCGCCGTAGGAGCCCCGGCGCACCCCCTCGGCGGCGCGGATGAGCTCGGCGGCCCGCAGCTTGGGCGCGCCGGTGAGCGTGCCCATGGTCATGGAGGCGCGGAACGCGTCCAGGGCGTCCAGGCCGGGGGCCAGGGTCCCAGCGACCTCGGAGACCAGGTGCATCACCCGGCTGTAGCGGTCCACGCGCAGCAGGTCGCGCACGCGCCGGGTGCCCGGCGCGCACACTCGGGCGACGTCGTTGCGGGCCAGGTCCACGAGCATGACGTGCTCGGCCACCTCCTTGGCGTCGGTGCGCAGTTCCAGCTCCAATCGCGTGTCCCGCTCGTGGTCCACGTCCCCGCGCCGCGTCAGGCCCCGGGGGCGGGTGCCCGCGATCGGGCGGATGGCCACCTCGCCGGTGGCCGCCGAGTGCAGCAGCGCGGACTCGGGGGAGGCGCCCAGCAGCTGGAAGTCCGGCGCGCCCAGGTAGAACATGTAGGGACTCGGGTTGGCCGCGCGCAGCTCGTGGTAGGCGGCCAGTGCGTCCGGGCAGGGCATGGTGAAGCCCCGCGAGGGCACCACCTGGTACACCTCGCCGGCGGCGATGGCCTCCTTCATGGTCTCGACGACGGCCGCGTAGCCGTCGTCGGACAGCGTGGGGACGGCGTGGACGACGTCGGTGCGCCCGGCCCCGCCGCCGGCGGGCGCGGCGGCCGCGGGCCCGCCGGCGTCGGCGTCGGATCCATCCCCGCCGGCGGGGATGGCGACCGGCGCGCCCGCGTCGGTTCCGCCCCCGCCGTCGAAGGCGTCGATGGCGGCGGCCAGCTCGTCGAGGCGGGCGGCCAGGTCCGGCTCATCGAGACTGGCGCCCACGAGGGTGGCCCGGGCGGTGGGGTGGTCGATGACCAGGATGATGCGCGCGTCGTAGAAGAGGTAGTCGGGGCAGGTGTTGTCGCCCATGGCGACGTCGGGCAGGGTCTCGAAGGTGGCGAGGTAGTCGAAGGCGACGACGCCGGCCTCCAGGGGCAGGTGCGGGTGGTCGACCTCGGCGCCGGCCAGGACGCGCAGGGGCGCGATGGTGGAGGGGGCGGTGAGGCGCTCGCGCTCCTCCAGGGCGCCGTCGTCAGGGGCGGGCGGGATGGTGAGGGTCAGCGAGTCCGGGGGCGCGCCGCTCGGGCCGGGCCCGGCGACGACGTAGTCGGCCAGGGCCTCGCGCAGGCGGGCCAGGGCGGCCCGGCCGTCGGCGGGGGCCTGGGGGAGGGCCTCGACGGTGACGGTCGGGCCCTGGCAGGTCAGTCGCGCGCAGGCCTCGAGGACGGCGATGGTGGTGCGCGAGACCTTGGTGGCGATGTCGACGCTCTCCAGCAGGACGGTGTCCAGCGGACGGGCGCCGGGGCCGTCGTCGGTGGTGGCGATGAGACCGGCGGCGGCGAGGTGCTCCAGAAGGCGCCCGCCGTCGTGGGCGTAGCGGACCGTCCGCGTCAGGACGGTGGGCGGCCGAAGCGTCATGTGGTGCCTTCCTGTCGGTGCCACCAGGACTCGCCCCGAGCATGCGAAGAGCCCGCCTGGTGGCGAGCTCGTGGTTCCGGTGCCGGTTTACGCGGCATGAGTGGCTCGCCCATCGGGGAGCCACCACCACTGGCGGGTGCGGAACGCTGTCATGGGGCGAGCCTAGGGGCCGGGGGCGGGGATGACCAAATCGTCGGTCCGTGCGCGGGTGCCTTCATGACCCGGCCGGCCCGCTACGCCGGCGTCTTTCCGCCCCGCTGACGCCCCCGGGCCGCGACGGCGGGGCTGCCGGAGGCTCCGACCGTCCTCAGGCCGTCATCGACCGCGTCCAGATCACGGTCGGGGTGGCCGCTGGCCAGGATCCCCGCGGGAGCCGCCGCGCCGGGCCCTCTGCTACGCCTCTTCTCGTCTGCTACGCCCCTTCACCCTCCGCTGTACGAGAAAAAGGGGCGTAGCGGAGGGCGGAAGAGCGAAGTAAAGGGAAAGGGGCGTAGTAGACGCGATCCCGCCGGGCGAGTCCCCCGGCACGGCGGTGGTTCCCGAGGAACTCTTCCTCGACGGAATTGTCTTCGCCTACTGTGCGGGTGGAGTGCGGTCGCGGTGGGGCGCATGGGGCTCCTGGGACGATCCGGAGCGGGGACTTGTCCAAATCTGTTGCAAAGGCGCCCCGGGCCGGGATCGGCCGCGAGAAGAAGCGCGGAATATCAACGATTCTCCTCCGGCGCTCTGACGCGATCGGGGCCTTTGCAACAGATTTGGACAACTCGCCGTCCAGATCCCCCGGGAAGGGCTCCTCGCGCAGCTGCGCGAGGCCGTCGAGGACCGGCCTTCCGGGCGCCGGGCGGCGCCCGGACCACGAAGATGATGGTGGCGGTGGTCGTCCAGCCCCTTCGGGCGCCCCGGGCGGCGCCGACGCGCTGCCGTCGGCGCGGAACGCACCGCACGCACCGCACGCACCGCACGAGCCGCGCGATCGCGCACATGTCATGAAATTATGACACGACGCGCATGTCATGATATTGTGACGAGATGGTTCCGTCCGGCATCCCCACTCTCGGCGATCTGGGCGCGACGCTCCGCCGTCATCGCCTGGCCGCCGGCCTGACGCAGGCCCAGTTGGCCGGGCGGGCGGGCGTCTCGCGCCAGTGGGTGAGCGAGGTCGAGGGCGGCAAACGGGCGGGCGTGGAGTTCGGCGCCGTGCTGGACGTCGCCGGCGCGCTCGGCCTGGAACTCGTCCTGCGCGACCGCCCCGCCCCGCACTCGCCGACGGCGGCGGATGAGGATCAGGACGCCCTGGACGCCCACTTGCGCGCACTGGGGCTGCTATGAGGTCCCTGTTCGTCATTCTCGATCGCAGCGTCGTCGGCGAGCTGATCCAGACCGACGGCGGCGAGCACCGCTTCTCCTACGTCGGGGCCCGGACGGCGCCCATCTCGCTGTCCATGCCGGTCGACGGCGGTCAGTTCCGCCATCGCGTCGTCGACCCCTTCCTCGAGGGGCTGCTGCCCGACCAGGCCTCGGTCCGCGAGGCCCTCGCCGCGCGCTACGGAGTCTCGCCGCGCAACCCCTTCGCCCTGCTGGAGCACATCGGCCTGGACTGCGCCGGGGCCGTGCGCTTCGCCGACGCCGAGCACCTGACGCGGGCCCTGGATGACGACGGCGAACTCGTGGCCCTGAGCGAGGAGGAGATCGGCGCCCGCCTGGCCGCCCTGGAGGAGGGGCGGGAACCCTCCTGGATCGCGCCGGGGGAGGGCTGGTCGCTGGCCGGCGCCCAGACCAAGATCGCTCTGCGCCGCGAGGGGGGCCAGTGGTGTGAGGCCAGGGGCTGCGAACCGACCACCCACATCCTCAAGCCCGGCATCACGAGGATGAAGGAGCAGGCCCTCGACGAGCACCTGTGCCTGACGACCCTGCGCGAGATCGGCATCCCGGCGGCCCGGACGCGCTACGCCCGGCTCGGCGGGCGCGAGGCCCTCATCGTCGAGCGCTACGACCGGCTCCGCGAGGGCGGGCGGGTCCGCCGCGTCCACCAGGAGGACCTGTGCCAGGCCACGAGCACCTACCCGCGGCGCAAGTACGAGGCCGACGGCGGCCCCGGCGCGCTTCAGATCATCGACCTGCTCGCCCGGTGGGGCGATCGCGACGGCGCCTCCATCCGCCGCTTCGTCGACGCCCTCATCGTCAACGTCCTGCTGGGAGCCCCCGACGCGCACGCCAAGAACTACTCGATCCTCCATGCGGGCGACCGCCGCCTGCTCGCCCCCCTGTACGACCTCGCCTCGGGCCTGCCCTACGCCCGGGGCGGGGCGCCCCTCGGCCCCCCGGGGGGCGGGGCGCCCTGGCGGACCTCCGCCATGAGCATCGGCGGCGAGCGCGGGCTCGCCCGCATCGGGGCCGCCCAGTGGGAGCGCCTGGCCGAGGACGCCCGGCTCGGTTCGCGGGCCCGCATGCAGGGGGCCGACGTCGTCGCCCGAGTCGCGCGGCTCGCCGACATCCTGCCCGACGCCCTGGCCACCGTCATCGCCCGCGAACGCGCCGACAACCCCGCCCTGGAGGGCAAGCGGCTGCCCGCCCTCCTGCTCGACGCCGTCGGCCGGCGCTGCGCCGGGGCCCGCGACCTGCTGCGGTGAGCGGGTCGCGGCCCGCCGCGGCGCCCGCCCACTCGGTCCGCCGCGGGTGGGGGTCACGCGGCCCATCGCGGTGGCCGGATCGCGGTTTCGCCCGGGATGGCGCAGGAGCGCCGGGGCGGGGTCCGCCGCCGGGGCCGATGGTGACCAGGCGGGTATCGCGGTCGGGGCCCGGCCATGGGATGATCCCGGCGTGAGCTCCCCACTGCTGTCGGTCGTCGTCCCCGCCTACAACTCCGCGGACTTCCTCTTGGCGTGTCTGGAGACCCTGGTGGTCCCCGGCGGCGAGGTCGAGGTCGTCGTCGTCGACGACGGCTCGTCCGACGCCACCGGCGAGGTCGCCGAGGGCTTCGCCTCCGCCCACGAGGGCTTCCGGGTGATCCGCCAGGAGAACAAGGGCCACGGCGGGGCGGTCAACACCGGGGTCGCCGCGGCGACGGGCACCTGGATCAAGGTGGTCGACTCCGACGACGCCCTCGACCCCGCCGCCCTCGAACGGGTCCTGACGCAGCTGCGCGAGTGGCGCGATCAAGGCGTGGAGCCGGACCTGGTGGTGACGAACTTCGTGTACATGCGCGCCGACCGCCGGCCGCACCGCCATGCCGTGCGCTACCCGAGGATCCTGCCGCAGGGGCGGGTGGGCTCGTGGAGCGACGTGGGCCGCTTCCGGCCCGACCAGTACCTCATGATGCACGCCCTCATGTACCGCACCGAGGTGCTGCGCGACTCGGGCATGCGCCTGCCGGAGCATTGCTTCTACGTCGACAACCTGTACTCCTTCGAGCCCCTCATCCACGTGGACTCCCTCGTGTACATCAACGAGGACCTGTACCTGTACACGATCGGGCGGGAGGGGCAGTCGGTGTCCGACGAGGTCATCGTGACCCGCCTGGACCAGCACGACCGGGTCAACGCCCTCATGCTCGAGGCCATGCCCCGCACCGGCGAGGTCGGCCCCGAGCTGGAGGCCTACCTCATCCACATCTACCTCATGAGCTGCGTGGTCATCACCACCATGGCGCTGCGCTCGAACACGCCCGCGAACCTGGCCATCAAGGATCGGCTGTGGGCCCGCATGGAGAAGCAGCGGCCCGACGTCTACACGAAGCTGCGCCGCAAGACGCTGGGGCGGGTCCTGCACCTGCCCGGCCGGGCGGGGCGCACGGTCCCGGTGCTCGGCTACCACGTGGCGCGCCGGGTCCTGGCCCTCAACTGACCGTCCCGGCCGCGCTGGCCGGCGGATTCGACAAGGCGCCCGCGTCCCGCACAATTGGGCCCATTGCCCCGACCGGGGCCCGCACCCCGCCCCGGGAGGACAGGACCGTGAACACCGATCTCGTCGTCGTCGGCTCAGGATTCTTCGGCACCACGATCGCTCAGCGCGCCGCCGAGGAGCTGGACATCGGCGTGCTCGTCGTCGAGCGCCGCGGGCACGTGGGCGGCAACGCCTGGTCCAGCCCGGACGGGGCCACCGGCATCGAGGTCCACCGCTACGGCTCGCACCTGTTCCACACCTCCGACGAGCGCGTGTGGGCCTACGCCAACCGCTTCACCGGCTTCAACGGCTACGAGCACCGCGTGTGGGCCAACCACGGCGGCGAGGTCTACCCCCTGCCCATCAACCTGGGCACCATCAACCAGTTCTTCCGCGCCGCCCTCGGTCCGGCGCAGGCGGCCGCGCTCATCGCCGAGCAGGCCGGGGAGGTCGTCGGGGAGCCGGCGAACCTGGAGGACAAGGCGATCAGCCTCATCGGCCGGCCTCTGTACGAGGCCTTCATCCGCGGCTACACCGCCAAGCAGTGGCAGACCGACCCGCGCGAGCTGCCCGCTGCCGTCATCTCCCGCCTGCCGGTGCGCCTGACCTACGACAACCGCTACTTCGCCGACGCCCACCAGGGCCTGCCGCTGGTCGGCTACGGGGAGTGGATCTCGCGGATGCTCGACCACCCGCGGATCGAGGTGCGCACCGGAGTCGACTTCCTCACCGATCCCGACGTCGGACGGCGGGCCGTCCTGGGGCGCGTGCCGGTGGTCTACACCGGGGCCGTGGACCGCTGGTTCGACGAGCGCTTCGGCGCCCTGGGCTGGCGGACCCTGGACCTGCGGACCGAGGTCGTGGACGTGGGGGACTTCCAGGGCACCGCCGTCATGAACTACTCGGACGCCTGCGTGCCCTTCACGCGCATCCACGAGTTCCGCCACCTGCACCCCGAGCGCTCCGGCCCGGCCGACGCCACCGTCATCATGCGCGAGTACTCGCGCATGGCCGGGGCCGACGACGAGCCCTACTACCCGGTGAGCACGGCCGCCGACCGGCAGCGCCTGGCGCGCTACCGGGAGCTGGCGGGGATCGAGAGGGAGACCAACCGGGTCCTGTTCGGGGGGCGGCTGGGCACCTACCAGTACCTGGACATGCACATGGCCATCGGCTCGGCCCTCCAGCGCTTCGAGACCGTGGTGCGCCCCTGGTACCGGAACCGGTCGTAGCCGCCGGGCCGGGCGGCCGGGCGGGCCGGCGGGGCCGACGGGAGTCCGAAAGCGCTCGCGGCCCGCGGCCGGGCGGGGCGCGCGACGCGGCCCGCCGGGGCCCGGGCGACCGGAGGCCCGTCGGATCTCACGGGCGCGGCCGCGGGCGCCGGCGCCTCTTCGTGGGACACTGGCCCGGATGTTCCGCGGCCGCCGCCCGGCGGCCGACCACCAGATCACGGAAGGCACTCGTGTCACCGATCCCCACGCCGGAGCAGGCCGCCACCGTCGCGCCCGCCGCGACGCCGTCGTCCCAGCTGCGCAATTTCTGCATCATCGCGCACATCGACCACGGCAAGTCCACCCTGGCCGACCGCATGCTCCAGGCCACCGGCGTCGTCGCCCCCCGCGACATGCGCGCCCAGTACCTGGACCGCATGGACATCGAGCGCGAGCGCGGCATCACCATCAAGTCCCAGGCCGTGCGCATGCCCTGGACCGTCGCCGGGCCCGACGGCGGGCGCACCTACGCCCTGAACATGATCGACACCCCCGGGCACGTCGACTTCTCCTACGAGGTCAACCGCTCCCTGGCCGCCTGCGAGGGCGCCGTCCTGCTGGTCGACGCCGCCCAGGGCATCCAGGCCCAGACCCTGGCCAACCTCTACATGGCCATCGAGGGGGACCTGACCGTCATCCCGGTCCTGAACAAGATCGACCTGCCCGCCGCCGAGCCCGAGCGCCACGCCGAGGAGATCGCCTCCCTCATCGGCTGCGACGTCGACGACGTCCTGAGGGTCTCGGGCAAGACCGGCCAGGGCGTGGCCGAGCTGCTCGACCGCATCGTCGAGGCCGTCCCGGCCCCGCACGGCGACCCCGACGCCCCGGCCCGCGCCATGATCTTCGACTCCGTCTACGACACCTACCGGGGCGTGGTCACCTACGTGCGCGTCGTCGACGGCGCCCTCAAGCCCCGCGAGCGCATTGAGATGCTGTCCACCGGGGCCGTGCACGACCTGCTGGAGATCGGCGTCATCAGCCCCGAGCCCGCGCCGTCGGCCGGCCTGGGCGCCGGGGAGGTCGGCTACCTCATCACCGGGGTCAAGGACGTGCGCCAGTCGAGGGTCGGCGACACGGTCACCGCGGCCGCGCGCCCGGCCGCCGAGCCGCTGTCGGGCTACCGGGACCCCAAGCCCATGGTCTTCTCCGGCCTGTTCCCGGTGGACGGCTCGGACTTCCCGGCCCTGCGCGACGCCCTGGACAAGCTCAAGCTCAACGACGCCGCCCTGACCTACGAGCCGGAGACCTCGGTGGCGCTGGGCTTCGGCTTCCGCTGCGGCTACCTGGGGCTGCTGCACCTGGAGATCATCCGCGAGCGCCTGGAGCGCGAGTTCAACCTGGACATCATCTCCACCGCCCCCTCCGTGGTCTACACGGTGACCATGGAGGACCGCAGCGTCCACACGGTGACCAACCCGAGCGAGTTCCCCGAGGGCAAGGTGGTGGACGTGAGCGAGCCGGTGGTGCGGGCCACGATCCTGACCCCCAGCGAGTTCGTGGGCACGGTCATGGAGCTGTGCGTCTCGCGTCGCGGCACCATGGGGGGCATGGACTACCTGTCGCCCTCGCGCGTGGAGATGCACTACACGCTGCCGCTGGCGGAGATCGTCTTCGACTTCTTCGACGCCCTGAAGTCGCGCACCCGCGGTTACGCCTCCCTGGACTACGAGATGGACGGCGAGCAGAGCGCGGACCTGGTCAAGGTCGACATCCTGCTCAACGGGGAGCGGGTGGACGCCTTCAGCGCGATCGTCCACAGGGACGCCGCCTACTCCTACGGCGTCATGATGACCAAGCGCCTCAAGGACCTCATTCCGCGCCAGCAGTTCGAGGTGCCGGTGCAGGCGGCCATCGGCTCGCGCATCATCTCCCGCGAGACGATCCGGGCGCTGCGCAAGGACATGCTCGCCAAGTGCTACGGCGGGGACATCTCGCGCAAGCGCAAGCTGCTGGAGAAGCAGAAGGAGGGCAAGAAGCGCATGAAGGCCATCGGGCGGGTCGAGGTGCCCCAGGAGGCCTTCATCGCGGCGCTGGGGGCGGATCAGCCCACCGGCAGGGACAAGTAGAGGGCGCCGCCGGGCGCCGGCGAGGAGGAGTCGTGACCGAGAGCATTGACGGCGGGGCCGCCGCTGCGGGGAAGGCCGTCGCCGACGGCGCCGCCCCGGGCGGGATGAGGTCGGCCCGGGTCCTGGGTCTTCCCCACGCCGGGGCCGACGGGCGTCACCGCGACGAGCCCTCGCCCTTCCACGACGGGGACCTGGTCGGCGTCGTCGGACCGATCTGCGCGACTCCGCGCCCGCGGCCCGACGACGGGCAGGAGGGCCCCTGCGCGAGCGGCGCGACGGCGGCGGACGGGCCGGTCGAGGTCTCGCGCGACGGCCTGGTCGGGGGACCGCACGGCGGTGCGGGGGCGGACAGGGCCCTCTACGTCATGGACGCCGCCGAGCAGGAGCACTGGAGCCGGGTGCTGGGCGGGATCGAGCCGGGGCGCCTGGGGGAGAATCTGCTCATCGTCCCGGGCCCCGCGGGCGGGATCGACGACGTCGAGCTGGGGGCGATCCTGGCCATCGGGGACCCGGCCGCCGGGGGAGTGCGGGTGCGGGTGACGGGCGTGCGCAACCCCTGCCCGGACTTCGCCCGCAGCGCGGGGCGGGACGACTGGGTGGAGGTCTTCTCCGCGCGCAACCGTGTGGGCGTCTACCTGCGGGTGCTCGCCAGCGGGCGGGTGCGCGCCGGCGACGAGGTGCGGGTGGTGTCCTCGCCGGGGCACCGGGTGACGTGCACCCGCTGGTTCGCCCACCACGACCCGCGCGACGCCCAGGCGATGCTCAACTCCGAGATCTTCGGCAATTGCGTCATCGCCCCGTTCACGCGCGACTACGTCCGGGCCGCCGCCCACGAGCGGATCGGCTGAGCGGGGCCGGAGCGCCCAGAGCGGCAGCGGCCAGAACGGCAGAACGCAGAACGACGAGAGGCAGGAGCGCACAATGTCCCAGGTCCATCCCCCCAGGTCCCACGCCATCCACTCCCGGGTGCGCTCCTTCTCGCGCGCCGGGGGTCGCCTGACCGACGCCCAGGCGCGCGCCCTGGATCGCCACGGGCGCCGCTACGTCGTCGAGGTGCCCCGGGCCGACGCGATCCGCACCGTCGACCCCTCCTTCCGGCTGGACCCGGAGAGGGTGTTCCGGCACGTGGGCCAGGTGCGGCCCCTGATCGTCGAGGTGGGCGCGGGCGTCGGGGAGGCGATCCTCGCCCACGCCGCCGACCACCCGGGCGTGGACCACCTGGCGGTGGAGGTGTGGCAGACGGCGATCGCCTCCCTGGTCCGCTCCATCGCCGAGCGGGGCCTGACCAATGTCATGGTGGCGCCCGCCGACGCCTCCCAGCTGCTGGCCACGGCGCTGCCGGTGGCCTGCGCCTCGGAAGTGTGGGTGTTCTTCCCCGACCCGTGGCGCAAGGCCCGCCACCGCAAGCGGCGCCTGGTCACGCCGCGCTTCGCCGACGCCGTCGCCCGCGTGCTGCGCCCGGGCGGGGTGTGGCGCCTGGCCACGGACTGGTCGGACTACGCCTGGCAGATGCGCGACGTGCTGGAGGCCGTCTCCGCCCTGCCCGTCGGGCTGGAGGCGGACATGACCGCGCCGTACTTCCGCTACGACGACGCCGGCGCCCGGCCCGACCTGGGTGCGGAGGGCGCCGAGGAGGGCAGCGCCGGCAACGGCATCGACCCGGGCTCGCCGTCGGGGGTGGTGGGCGGCTGGTCGGAGCGCTTCGCCGGGCGGGTGATCACCCGCTTCGAGACCAAGGGCGTGGAGGCCGGCCGCACGGTCCGCGACCTGACGGCGGTGCGCACCGAGACCCTGTGGACGCCGGCGCGCAGCGAGGCGATGCTGGTGGCCCTGGAGCGCGCCGGCGCGCTGCAGACCGAGGCGGACGACCGCTGGGAGCGGATGCGCCCGAGCCTGGCCCGCCAGCTGGAGCCGGGCGGGCGGCGCCGGGCGCGCCCGCGCTCGCGGGCGTGAGCCCGGCCCAGCCCGAGGGCGGACCCCTGCCCGGGGCGGGGGAGCTGCCCGGGGCGGTGCGCGCGTCGTCGGCCGCGCCCGGGGCCGCGCCGCGCCCCTTCTGCGTGTACCTGCACGTGCCCTACTGCCGGGTGCGCTGCGGGTACTGCGATTTCAACACCTACACGAACCTGGACATGGGGCCGGGCGCCTCGGCGGGCGATTTCGTGGACACCCTGGCCGGCGAGCTGGCCCTGGCGGCGGCGGCCATGGACCGGGCGGGCCTGCCGCGGAGGCGGGCGCGGACGGTGTTCCTGGGCGGGGGCACGCCGACCGTGCTGCCCGCCGGCGACCTGGTGCGCATGCTCGACCTGGTGCGGCGCACCTGGGGGCTCGCCCCCGGCGCCGAGGTGACGACGGAGGCCAACCCGGAGACCGTGGACGAGCGCTACCTGGCCACTCTGGCGCGGGCGGGGTTCACGCGGGTGAGCATCGGGATGCAGTCGGCGGTGCCCCGCGTGCTGGCCGTGCTCGACCGCGCCCACACCCCCGAGCGGGTGCCGCTGGTGGTGGACTGGGCCCGGCGGGCGGGGCTGAGCACGAGCCTGGACCTCATCTACGGCGCGCCGGGGGAGTCCATGGGGGACTGGCGGCGCAGCCTCGAGGCGGCGATCGGGATCGGGCCGGACCACATCAGCGCCTACGCCCTGGTCATCGAGGAGGGCACCCGGATGTGGGGGCGGGTGCGCCGCGGCGAGCTGCCCATGCCCGGCGACGACGACGAGGCCGCCAAGTACGAGGTGGCCGACGCCGTCCTGGCGGAGGCCGGCTACCGGTGGTACGAGATCTCGAACTGGGCCAGGCCGGGGGCCGAGTGCCGCCACAACGAGGCGTACTGGCGCGACTGGGACTGGTACGGGGCGGGCCCGGGGGCGCACTCCCACCTGGGGGACGTGCGCATGTGGGACGTCAAGCACCCGGTGGCGTGGGCCGGGCGGGTGGCGGCCGGGAGACTGCCCGTGGCCGGGCACGAGGTCGTCGACGCCCGGGCGCGGGAACTGGAGCGGGTCATGCTCGGCATCCGCATGCGCGAGGGCCTGGAGCTGGCGGGCCCGGGCGGGGGAGCGGCCGGCGGCGGGGATTCGCGGGGGCCTGCGGACGGCGGATGGGCGTCCGACGGCGGTGGCCGGGGCCGCACGCCCGAGCACCTGGTGCCCGTGGTGGCCCGGCTCGTCGCCGACGGGCTCCTCCAGCCCGACGCCGCCCTGAGTGGCCGGGCGGTGCTCACCCTGCGCGGCCGCCTCATGGCCGACGCGGTGACCAGAGCGCTCGTGTAGCGGGCGTCCGCACCGCCCCCCGCCGCCCACTCCTCGCCTTCTTCGTCGAGACGCGCATTTCGCACTCGAGAGCGCAGTTCCAACCATTATTTTCGAGCGCGGAATGCGCGTCTCGACGTCGGGGCGTCGAGCGCCGCGGCTCGCGAGCACGTCACTTAACCCGCGAGCACGTCTGCCAGAGGTACGTTCTCGCGGGTTAAGTGACGTGCTCGCGAGCTACCCGGCGATCTCGTCACCGGCCCCGCTCGGGCGCCCCGCCCCCGCACCGCAGTTTCCGGTGAGAAAGGCTCAGTCGATGGGCAGTGGTTTGTAGTGGTGGACGATATGGCCGTCGTCGATCGAGAGGAGGATGGTCCGGGGGTCGTAGTCCTCCGCCTCGATGCGGAGGATCCTGCCCTCGAGGTCCCCGAGGACGACGCCGTCGTAGGCCAGTCTCCGGCTCCTCCAGCGGACCCCGTTCGCGTCCACGCACGTCGCCGAGCAGTCGGTGGCGAGGACGGCGAGGCCGGCCTGCGGGTAGGTGCGGGCGCTGCGGATCGGCCAGTCGGTCGCCACCGCCGCGAAGCCCGCCGGGTCGTCGACGCTCCCCATGAAGAGGGTGCCTCGGGAGACCACGGTGAGCGTGCGGCCCGCGGGGATGTCGAGTATCCGCGTGAGCGTCTGGCTGCCGTAACCCGGGGCGACGAGCGTCAGCACCCACGAGTCGGTGGGGAGGCCATCCGTGCTCCCGGAGTAGTCGTCGACGCGAAGGCAGCGGCGGGCCTGGTCCATCTCATCGCCGATGACGTACTCCGTCATCCCGTCCGGGAAATCTACGAAACGCACCTCGAAAACGCGCTCGACCCCACTGATGTTGATCACGCGCCTGGATTCTTGCGATTGTTGTGATGATCGACTCATGTGTTCCATTCCACTTCCCATCCGATGCGGGGAAGCGGGCGTTCGGATCTTTGTGCAGCGTTCGCTGGATACCCCTTCTGCATTGCGCGCAGTCTCGCCTATTCCTGGTGGCGGATACGGGCCAGGTACTCATCCTGCTCCGCGCGCTGTGTCGCGACGATTCCGGGCAGGACCTCGACGAGTATGCGGGAGACCGGTGAGGCCAGGCAGGAGTCGAAGGTCGGGTGCCGGCCGGTCCTGAGGCCTGCGATGACGCGCAGCTGCTCCTGGCGCTCGGCGTCCCACAGCTCGCTCTTCTCATCGCCCAACAGTACCCTGAATCCGCCCAGGAGCTCCAATGCGAGTTCCGAGCAGGCCAGGGCCCTTTCGACCCCGCCTCCGGCCAGGACGTGCAGGGCCTCAAGGGGAATGCCCATAACGCTCATGGCGTAGTAGTCCAGCAGGTAGGAGTCGTCGCAGCCCACCTCTGGGAACGCCTCCATGCGCCGCTCGAACTCCTCGGCCTCCCGCGGGCTCACCTCCCGGCCCGCGCACGCCCACAGGTCCCTGACCAGGTCGTCGTAGTCCCGCGGGTCGCTGCGCGTGGCGAAGGCCGCGAACATGGGCGAGAGCCTCGCCGAACACGCCAGGCACGCCTCCGCCAGACCACCGCGCGACAGGCCAGCGAAATCATCGGCGGTGAGATACTCCTCCACCATAATCCACTCACTCCAGCCCTGCAGACGTTCTTGATATTACCGAATCCATATCCCGGCACCATACCGTTCTCCGCCGAAGCCCGTCCGCCGTCCGCCGGTCCCGTCCGATCACGGCGCGGTTGTGCTACGACGTGCCGTACGGCGAGGCCCCGATCCGTCTGGCCAGGGCCTCGGGCAGGGGGTAGGGGCGCTCGTCGGGCAGGTCCGCGGCGCCGGGGGCCGGCAGCGACCGGAGCCGGACGACCTCGTCGGTGATGTCGTGCAGAGACAGGACCCAGCGGTCCACGTAGTCGTCCACGGCGCCGGGGCCGATCCCCACCTGGAGGGAGCGGTGGGGCAGGGGCCGCAGGGCGGCGTCGCGCTCCGGGTCCCACTGCACGCGCACCGGGCTGGAGGCCTTGAGCGCCGCCCACTGCCCGTGATCGGCGTGAAGCCCCGGATCGAAGCGGCTCGGGCAGGACCGGCTCAGGGCCTCCTCGAAGCCCGACCGGCTCATCCGCACCGCCAGGACCCGCTCCTGGCCGGGTTTGGCGGCCCACCCGCAGCGGTGCATCATCCACAGGAAGGACGGCTTGACCCAGGTCATCCGGTTGCGGCTGAAGGGCGGCACGAACCGGCCGGCGGCCACCGCGGCCCCGGCGATGGCCGGACCGTAGGCCTGGTAGACGGTTATGGACTCCTCATCCCACACGGCCCGCACCTGACGACGGGGACGGGGCGCGGGCGCGGCGCCGGACTGCTCACTCACGGACCCCAACCTGCCACGTCCGCGAGCCCGCGGCCATCGGGAGCCCCGCACGCCGTCGACGGCGAGCAGCCCACCGCGCCCGCGAGCCCGCGGCCATCGGGCCCTGACGCCCGGGCGCCCCGGCCCCCGGTCTTCGGGAACGGCCCGGCACGGCGCACGATCCCCGCCCGTCCACCTTCAGGACTCCCGGTAGTCCGTACCGGTGGCGCCGGCGGCGAGCAGCAGCCAGGACAGGGCGGCAACCGGCGTCGGCCAGTCCGCCACCTGGATCTCGATCGTCCCGCGGTCGGCGTCGACGGCGCGCGCATCCCACCAGCGCCAGGGCCGCTCGCCCGGATCCGCCCAGTACAGCCACCCCTCCAGGGTCCAGTCCCCGTCCTGCGGGCACTGCCCGGCCAGCGGCTGGCGCGTGAAGGCGGCGAGGAACCACCTCGGCAGCAGATCGCCCGTGGCGACGTCGTTGAAGGCCGACGCCGGCAACCCGGCCAGCCGGAGCATGACGTCCCGGGCCCGATCGACGACGGCCGCGGCGTCGCCGTCGGCGACGAAGTTCATTCGGGTGAGGCCCAGACCCCCGGGACGCTCTCCGGGCCGCGGCCCCCGGACCAGCCGCTCCGACTCAGCCGACAATAAGACCACTCCTCATCTGCGATATTACGGAACTCATCGGGACGAGTATCGAATGAAGACGGGACCCGGTCGGATCGACCTGGAAGGCGGAATCCCCCGAGTGAGCCTACTCGCGGGCCCGTCGACGGTGGCCGATGTTCGCCAGGTACTCCTTCTGCATTGCGCGCAGTCTCGCCTGTTCCCAGCGGTGGATGGATGCCAGGTATTCGTCCTGCCTCGCGCGCTGTGTCGCGACGATTGCGGGCAGGACCTCGGTGAGTCTGCGGGTGGTGGGCGAGGCCAGGCAGGAGTCGAAGGTCGGGTGCCGGCCGGCTTTGAGGGCTGCGATGACGCGCAGCTGCTCCTGGCGCTCCGGGTCCCACAGCTCGTTCTCATCATCGAGCTCCTCACTGAATTCGTCCGCGAGCCCCAGCGCGGCCACTGAGCAGGCCAGGGCCCTTCTCACCCCGCCTCCCGCCAGGACGTGCAGGGTCTCGAAGGGAAGTTCCAGGACGCGCATGACGTAGTAGTCCAGCAGGTAGGAGTCGTCGCAGTCGGC
>NZ_KE386867.1:0-16412 GCF_000429225.1 Actinomyces dentalis DSM 19115 | reverse complement strand
CCGCGCACGCCCACAGGTCCCTGACCAGGTCGTCGTAGTCCCGCGGGTCGCTGCGCGTGGTGAAGGCCGCGAACATGGGCGCGAACCTCGCCGAACACGCCAGGCACGCCTCCGCCAGACCACCGCGCGACAGACCCGCGAAATCACCGGCGGTGAGATAGTCCCTCATTATCGGGGCACTCCTCAGGGGTCTTCTCCGAAGGTTATCCGGTTCAGACCCGGCGAATAACCCTCGACGCCCTCCTCGCGCAAGCGGATGAGCGGGTCGGAGAACTCGACGGCGGGCAGTCTCGTGGTGTACTTCATGACGATGATCCCTTTCCCATGGGGTCGCGGAACTGTCTGCCCGGCACTCATTGTACCTCATGGAGGAGGGTGGTCGTCATGTCGATCCCCAGAAATGTGCGCGGACGCCCGTCGAATAACCTTCTTCATGGATAATATTCTGTTTATTTTTGACGACACGACCGACTTCCCGTACGTGGGATTGATTCAGCAGGAGAAGGAGATCAGCGAGTCGCTCGTGAGCATGCCGCTCGATTATTTGCGGCAGAATTATGAGGCGTTCGACGACATTGTGGGCATACTGATGGCATCTCACATCGATGCGGGGCGCGCGTATATCACCGAGGAGAATGAGGCGCCGTTCCTCGAGTTCTCACGATGGCTGCCCGTGACGTACGAGGCGCCGGACCGCCTGAAGCCGGACTCGGGCGGCATATTCGATATGCGCTACGAGACGCTTCGGCGGTGGAGAGAGGGCGGGATCCCGCTTTCTGGTGAATAGATCCCCTTCTGTTCCACCGCCTGCGGACGGGACGTGAAATCATCAGGTCCGCCCCGTGCGTCGTCTGCCGCTGGACGGCTCGCCCTGCAGGAAGTAGAATGCTCGGGTCCGCCCCGGGGGCGAAATATGGTCGGGATGGGAGGGCTCTGCGGGTGCGGGCCCGGGATGGATGGGGGGTATGTCATGGTTATGCCGTCGGTGGGCGGTCCTGAGTCCCACTGGGGGGTGAGCCGGTACCTGGAGTTCCCGTGGCTGAGAGAGGCCAAGGCGGAGACGGCCAGGCTCATGAGGGTGTTCCTGGACGAGGATCCCCGTGAGATCCGCGCGCACGAGGGGGAGTTCCTCGACGTCATGCTCTACATGGGCCTCGTCGTCACCGAAGGCCCGTGCTATTTCAAGGGCGAGGATCTGGAGGTGTGGAGGAGATTCTACGCCTGGGTCCGGACGACCCTCAAGGACATGTACTCCGACGACCCGGATTACATCGATGACTGGATCTACGACTTCGAGGTCCACGTCGAAGGCTGCCCGTAGACCGCCCGCGATTCCAGTGATGGCGGCCGCGGGCGCGACGCGAGGGGCGGAGCGTCAGGCCCGCCGGACGACGAAGTCGACGACGTCGTCGGGCAGCGGCTCCTCCAGGCCGGAGAGCTCCGGGGCGGTCAGCCGCACGGGCGGCAGGAGGATCCGGGTCTCCCAGGCGGTGACGACGCCGTCGTCGACGGCCACCGGCAGGGACAGCTCCAGGCGGACGCGGGCCCGCGCCGCATCCCAGTGGTAGAGCAGCACCCAGGTGCGCGGCCCCCCGCTCGGACGGTCGAAGAGGTCGGGGAGCAGGTCCAGGACGAGCTGGTGGGCGGTCAGGCGGCTCGTGCTCAGGGTCTCGTTGGCCAGGACCTCCTCGATGAAGGTCCGGCCCCGGCCCCGCGCATTGCGCGGCCTGCGCTCGGGGCGGCCCGTCGCCTCGTCGCCCCCGATGGCCCCGATGCTCAGCGTCCCGTCCGGGCTCACCGCCCGCGACGCGTTGAGGACGTCCATCTGCGTCCAGCCCTCGGCGTTCAGGGCCGCGCGCAGCCCGCCGACGATCTCGAACCAGAGCGTGCTGCCGAAGGCCGTCGGCGGCTTCAAGGGGGAGTAGAGGCTCAGGGCCGTGCGGATGCCGTCGGCGCAGGCCCCCGTCAGGAGGGACTCGGACAGGCCCATGCCCGCCAGGGCGGCGTCGGCGTCGGCGCCCGTCAGGACGCCCGTCCTCGTCGGTGAGCAGAGAGCGGGTGCACTCATGGCTCCTCCTGCCTCGATCGCGTGTGCCAGACCGGAAGGTAGCACGCCCCGGCGGACGGGGCCGGAAGCGACGCCCGGCGCGCGACCGGCCCCGCCGACGCCCGGCGCGCAACCGGGGCGCCGCGGGCGTCTTGCGATTCAGGCGCATCGGGACGCGACGGCGCCGGTGGCATAGGCTCAAGACTCCACCGACTCGAGGAGTTCACCGTGCAGTTGCAGTGGTGGTCCGTTCTGCCCTTCGCGGCGATGCTCGCCGGCATCGCCGTCCTGCCGCTCGTGCCCGCCACCTCCCACTGGTGGGAGAGGCGGTTCAGCCAGCTCGCCGTCGCCCTGGTCCTGGGCGTGCCCGTGGCCGTGTGGATGTGGCTGGCCCTGGGATGGCAGGCCGTCTTCGCCTCCGTCGTCGAGTACGGGCAGTTCATCGCCCTGCTCCTGGCCTTGTTCATCGTCTCCGGCGGCATCTTCCTCAAGGGCGACATCGAGGCCACCCCGCGCAACAACACCGCCTTCCTGGCCGTGGGCGCCGTGCTCGCCAGCTTCGTGGGCACCACCGGCGCCGCCATGCTGCTCATCCGCCCGCTGCTCAACACCAACGCCGAGCGCCGCTACCGGGTCCATACGGTGCTGTTCGCCATCTTCATCATCGCCAACTGCGGCGGCCTGCTCACGCCCCTGGGCGACCCGCCCCTCTTCCTCGGCTTCCTGCGCGGCGTGCCCTTCACCTGGACCCTCCACCTGCTGCCCGAATGGCTGTTCGTCAACACCATGCTGCTGGCCGGCTACTTCGCCCTGGACGTCTACTACTACGCGCAGGAGCCCGCCGCCTCCGTCCGCCTGGACCGCGCCGAGATCGAGCCGTTGGGCCTGCGCGGCGCCGCCAATTTCGTGTGGTTCGCCGTCATCATCGCCGCCGTCGCCTTCGCCCCCTCCGTCGACGCCGAGGCCATCGAGGCCGGGCGCGCCACCGCCATGGACTGGGTGCCGCTGCGGGAGATCATCATGCTCGCCGCCGCCCTGTGCTCCTACCGGTTCGGGGACCGGCGCGCCCGCTTCGAGGACAACCAGTTCGAATGGGAGCCCATCGCCGAGGTCGCCACCCTGTTCATCGGCATCTTCCTGACCATGATCCCGGCCCTGCACTACCTCGACGAGGTCGCCCCCTCCCTGCCGCTGAACGAGATCACCTTCTTCACCTTCACCGGCGGGCTGTCCTCGGTGCTGGACAACGCCCCCACCTACGTCACCTTCTTCGAGATGGCCGGGCGGGTCCCCCACCCCGGCGGCGCGGACGTGGCGGGCGTGCCCGAGATCTACCTCGTGTCGGTATCGCTGGGGGCGGTGCTGTGCGGGGCCATCACCTACATCGGCAACGGGCCCAACTTCATGGTCAAGTCCGTGGCCGAGGCCCGGGGCGTGGACATGCCGAGCTTCGGCGGCTACGTCGCCAAGACCCTCATCTACCTGGTGCCGGTCCTGGCCGCCATGGTCTGCCTGTTCATCGCCGAGCCCGTCTGGGCCAGGGCGGCCGGAGCGGTGCTCGCCGCGGCGCTGCTGGCCAACGACGCCCGCCTCATCCGCGCCGGGAGGCGCCTGGCCCTCCAGGATTGAGGGCCGGGTCGGACGACGGCGCCCCGGCGGTGATGGGGCGGCACGCTCGGTGGACGCCCCGGCGGCGGCACGGCGCACGACGGCGTCGGCCACCGCCCCTGGTCGACCCCGCCCCCGTCCGCCACCGCGCTACTGCGACGCGGCCGTCCTCACCCAGGAGATGAAATTGTCCTCGCCGCTGCCGGTCAGCTCGGCCATGGTGTGGCCCTGCCCCCACACGGTCGCGAAGTCCACGTCCTTCCCGGCCATCCGCAGCGCCAGCGCGAGGTTGATCTCCACCGTGCTCGCCGTGTCCCCCTGCTGGATGCCGGTGCGGATGCGCCAGGCGGGGGCGACCGTCGAGGAGGCCCCGCCCCGGGCGGCGGCCAGCAGGTAGGTCATGGGGTTGTACATCTGCTCCCGGATCAGGACGTCGGTGCCCACCGAGTCCGCCTGGGCGAAGTCGGAGTCGTACCCGGCCGAGCCGCAGTCGGACGACCATCCGCTCAGGGCCGCGTACGCCGACTCCCCAGCGGCGACGGCGTCGCGGGAGACCTGCGAGAAGTGCAGCGCCGTCCCACCCGCGCCCAGAACCGTGTTCTCCGTCTGACCCCGGTCGACGCCGTCGAGCGCCCCCACGTCCTTCGAGGCCGACTTCTGCGAGGCGACGAAACCGGCCAGGCCGGTGATCGCGGCCCTGTTCGTCGTCGCGTCGTAGGAGACCCACTCGGCACTCGCGTTGAGGGAGGCGATGTAGTCCTCGACCGTGGCGTAGGTCGTCGAGTCGCTGGCGCCCCCGCCCGAGGGCCCGCCGCTCGGAGCCCCGCCCGACGACGTGCCGCCCTCCGAGGGCCCGCCGCCAGACGGGGCGGTCCCGCCGCCGGGCGCCCCCGTGGGCGGAGTCCCGCCCGGGGCTCCGCCGCCCGACGGTACCCCGCCGTTCGGGGCGCCGCCGGAGCCGCCCCCCGGCTCCATGCCCGCCATCTGCGTCGAGCTCGGCGTGTAGGGGAAGGTCGTGGCGGCCAGGAAGTCGTTGAGGGACTGCTCGATCACCCCCACCACGTGGTCGTAGTAGCTGCCGGCCAGGTACACGCCGTCGGAGGACTCCTCCAGGGTCAGCGCCCTGCCGTCGCCGTCGACGAGCCCGACACCGTTGACCCAGGTCGCGTAGGCGGCGGCCAGGTCCTTGGAGTGGGCCCCGGTCCACGTGCCCGGGGCGCGCGTGCCGGTGGAGGAGAACTGGCCCATGTTCCACTCGTAGGCGGCGTTGGCCTCGTTCAGGCTCGTGATCGGGCACCAGCACATGGCGCCGGCGACGGCGTCGGACAGGGCGGCGCCGTCGGGACTCGTAGTGGCGGCGCCCAGGGCGGTCAGGTAGGGCGTGTAAAGGTCGGAGTCGCCCGAGGCGCCCATGACGGCGGACTGGGCGCCGCCGCCGGAGTGCCCGAAGACGTACACCTGCTCGGCGTCTCCCGGCAGCGAGGCGGCGTTGTAGCGCAGGAAGCGCACGGCGGCCTTGAGATCGGTCACGCCCCACGGGGCGTTGCCGGCGGCGGACTCGGTGGTCGAGTCCTTGCCGCGCAGCCCGGCGTGGACGTAGATGAGCCCCGCCTTCATGTAGGGGGCCACCGTGTCGGAGAAGTACTCGGTCAGCGGCTTCTGGGCCGAGTAGCCGGGGGTGTTGACCGGCAGCACGAAGGGCGCGGTGGCGCCCGTGTAGTCGCCCGCGGCACCGCTCGGGGCGGGCGCGAGGGTGAAGGTGCCGTCGCCGTTGTCCGTGGCGGAGACGTAGGCGCCGGGGACGAAGATGGACAGGGTCTCGTAGCCGGCGTCCTGCGGGGTCGCGGCGTAGGACAGGCCGATCTGGTAGTAGACGTCGGCGTCGGCGTCATGGGACCAGGCGGCGGTGTTCAGGGCCAGCGAGGTGTTCGTGGGGGTCAGGGCCGCGGTGGCGCCCGCGGACGAGGAGGCGCCGCCGGTGCCGCCGGAGCAGGCGGCGACGGCTCCCAGGATCGCGGCGAGGGGGATGGTCCGAAGGACGAGGCGTCGGGAGACGGTCATGGCGGTCCTTTCTGCGGGTCCGAGCTTTTCGGTCGGCTGGTCTGCGGGTCCGGGCTCTTCCGGCTGGTCGGAGTCTGCGCGGGCGCCGTGGGCGCCGTCGATGCGCCTCGTGTGGATCGCCTGTGAGACGCGGCAGCCGCCCGGGCTCTCATCGGGAGTGGTGGAGACGATCGGGCGGGGCCGGTCGAAGCCGTCACCGGGAACCGTGGGAGCCTGCGGGCCGCACCGGGGTCGGATTCTGGCGCCCTGGGAGGATCGTTCGCGCCGGCACCCCGGGCGGCCTCGGCGTTTTCCGCATGATTCCGCGGTTCCGGTGGCGGCATGATCGGGTGCGGGGCGGAACGATCCTCCCGGGGCGCCATTTCTCGCTCCGCGGGTCCACGAGGGCTGAAACATGAGTCTGATGAGACGCATGGGGCGCCTGGGGCTTGGTCGGGGGCGTTCTGCGCGATCTGGAGCCGGGGCAGTTCGACGACGACGGATCCGCAGCCACGGTCGCCCACCAAGCGTCCGCCCCCGCCGTCGTCGAGTGCCTCGTCACCGCACCCGCCCACCGGCGCCGCGCCCCGCCGGGGCACCCCGATTCCCGTGAGCGCGCAGGTTCCCAGTCGAACGCGCGCCTCCCACCTGCGCGTTCGACTGGGAACCTGCGCGCTCACGGAAGGGCGGCGGGACAGGGCGAGGGTCAGCGGGCGCCCGGCGCGGTGACGAAGTCGATGAGTTCCTCCATGCGGCCCAGCAGGGCGGGCTCCAGGTCCTTGTAGTTGCGCACCGTCGCCAGGATCCGCCGCCAGCCGCGGGCGACGTCGGCCCGGGTGGCGTGCGGCCAGCCCAGCGCCTGAAGGGTGCCGTGCTTGATGTCGGTGCCCCGCGGCACCTCCGGCCAGGAGCGCAGCCCCACCCGCTCGGGCTTGACCGCCTGCCACACGTCCACGTACGGGTGGCCCAGGACGAGCACGTTCTCGCCGCCGGGCATCCGCGCCACCCGCTCGGCGATGCGCGACTCCTTCGAGCCGGCCACCAGGTGGTCGACCAGCACGCCCGCCCGCCGCTCCGGCGCCGGGCCGAACTGCGCCATGACCTCCTCGAGGTTGTCCACGCCGTCGAGCATGAGGACCACGACCCCCTCGTGGCGCAGGTCGTCGCCCCAGACCTTCTCCACCAGCTCGGCGTCGTGCCCGCCCTCGACCCAGATGCGCGAGGCGCGGGCGACCTTCGCCGCCTCGCCCTCGACCGCGTAGGAGCCCGACGCCGTCACCCGGCGCCCGCCGTGGCCGACCGGTCCGGCGCCGGGCCCGGGCGCGGCCCGCGGCGGGTCGAGGACCACGGGCCGCCCGTCGATCCAGAAGCCCGGCCCCAGCGGGAAGCCGCGGCGCGCCCCGCGGCGGTCCTCCAGGACGACGATGCGGCGCCCCCCGGACTTCTCCGCGGCGACGACGGCCCCCACGAAGCCGGTCTGGCGGTCCTCGACGACGAGCCCCCGGCGGACGGGCACGCGTACGGACTCGGGCCGGATCGCATTGGGGCCCACCCGGTGCGGGTCGACGGCCAGGACGTCGCCGCCGTAGCGGTCGGCGGCGGAGGGCCGGGCCGACGGGGCCGGCGAGGACCGGGCCGTCGAGGGGGAGGCCGGCGGCGGGGCGGGCCGACGGCGCGGCACCGCGCCTTCCGCGCCGGCCTCCTCCGCGCCGGCCGCCCGGGCCTCCCGCTCGGCCCGGGCGCGCAGGGCGGCGCGGCGCGCGGCGGTGGAGCCGGGGACCACCCGGCGACGGGTCTGGGGCGTGTTCACCCTGGGCACGGTAGGGGAAGGTCACGTCGCAGTGGCGGCAGACCCGCCGCGCCCGGCGTAGGATGGCACTCACGCCCCGCGAGTGCTAACCGCCGGCGGGGACGGCGCCGGCTTCAGCAGCGCGAGAGAGGGGAGGCGACCGCCATGGCAGACGACCGTCGCCTCAAGGTCCTCTCCGCCATCGTCACCGACTACGTGCGCACCCGCGAACCGGTGGGCTCGCGCGCCCTGGTCGAGCGCTACCGCCTGGGCGTCTCCCCGGCCACCATCCGCAACGACATGGCGGTCCTGGAGGACGAGGGCTACATCCACCAGCCGCACACGAGCGCCGGACGCGTGCCCACCGAGAAGGGCTACCGGCTCTTCGTCGACCAGATCGCCCGCATCAAGCCGCTGTCCGCCCCCGAGCGCGCCGCCATCACCACGCTGCTGACCGGCGAGGCCGACCTGGAGCAGGTGGTGGCGCGCGCCGTGCGGGTCCTGGCCCGGCTCACCGGCCAGCTCGCCGTCGTCGAGTACCCCAGCCTGCGCCTGACGGCGCTGCGCCACCTCGAGCTCGTGGCCCTGGGGCCCACGCGCGTCCTGCTGGTCATCATCACGGACACCGGGCGCGTGGAGCAGCGCACCGTCGTCCTGAGCGGGGAGGGCGCCGACGTCGTCGACCCTCTCGCCCTGGAGCGGCTGCGCCTGCGGCTCAACTCCGCCCTGGTGGGGCGCCGGGCCGCCGAGGCGGTGCCGATCCTGGCGGCCCTGTCGCGACAGGCGCCGGTCGAGGAGCGCACTCTCCTGGCGGCCGTCACCAGCGTGCTCCTCGACGCCCTGCGGCCCGACGCCGAGGAGCGCTTCGTCGTGGCCGGCACCGCGAACCTGGCCCGCTCCACACCCGACTTCTCCGCCCTGGGCGCGCTCCTGGACGCCATCGAGGAGCAGGTCGTCCTGCTGCGCCTGCTCGCCGACGCCGCCGCGGAGGGCGCCAGGCCCCCGGGCGCGCCCGACGGCATGCGCGTGTCCATCGGCAGCGAGAACCGCGACGACGCCCTGGCGGAGGCGAGTGTCGTGACCGCCGCCTACGGGCCGGGCGGGGGCGACGCCGTCGCCCACCTGGGGGTCATCGGCCCCACCCGCATGGACTACCCCGCGACCATGGCGGTGGTGCGCGCCGTCGCCCGCTACCTCTCGCGGTTCCTCGCCGGCCCGGGGGAGGCCCCCGCCTGACCGGCGCCCGCAGCCGCACCGCCCCATCAAGCATCCCAGCCAGTTACGTAAGGACGAGCCCCACCAGTGAGCGACTACTACGAGGTGCTCGGCGTCAGCCGCCAGGCCAGCGCCGAGGAGATCAAGAAGGCCTACCGCAGGAAGGCGCGCCGGCTGCACCCCGACATCGCCGGCCCCGGCCACGAGGAGGAGTTCAAGGAGGTCGCGACCGCCTACGAGGTCCTGTCCGACTCCGAGAAGCGCCAGATGTACGACCTGGGCGGCCCCGAGGCCGTCTCCGGCGGCGCCGGGGGCTTCGGCGGCGGGTTCAGCGGGGACTTCGCCGACCTGGGCGGCATCTTCCAGACGTTCTTCGGCGGCGCCGCCGCGCGCGGGCCGGTCTCGCGCGCCCGGCGCGGCCAGGACGCCATGACCGCGGTCGACGTGACCCTGGCCGACGTCGCCTTCGGCGCCCGCAAGACCGTCACCGTGGACACCTACGTCACGTGCGCGACCTGCGAGGGCTCCTGCTGCGCGCCCGGCACCGAGCCGGTCACCTGCTCCCAGTGCAACGGCCAGGGCTCCATCCAGCGGGTCCAGCGCTCCTTCCTCGGCAATGTCATGACCAGCGCGCCGTGCCCGGCCTGCCGCGGATTCGGCACTGTGATCGTCACCCCCTGCAAGGACTGCGACGGCGAGGGCCGCGAGCACGTGCGCAGGGACATCGAGGTGGAGGTGCCCGCGGGCGTGGCCGAGGGCACCCGCATCCGCCTGTCCGGCCGCGGCGAGGCCGGGGTCGCGGGCGGGCCCAACGGCGACCTGTACGTGGTGGTCCAGGAGGTCGAGCACCCCACCTTGCAGCGCGACGGCGACGACCTGTTCACCGAGTTGCGCGTGCCCATGACCGCCGCGGCGCTGGGCGCCTCCTTCGAGGTCGAGACCCTCGATGGCGAGCGGACCGTCTCGGTGCGCGCCGGAACCCAGTCCGGCGACAGCATCCGCCTGGGCGGCCTGGGCGTGGGGCGCCTGCGCCGGCCCGGGCGCGGCGACCTGCACGTGTCGATCGTGGTGGAGACGCCGACGAGGCTCACCGAGCGCGAGAGGGAGCTGCTGACCGAGCTGGCGGTGCTGCGCGGCGAGGACGGCCATGCGCCGGCCGAGGCCGACAGCCTCTTCGACCGCATCACCGGCAAGCACAAGAAGCGCCGCTGACCGGGCGCTGCGGGGCGCTCGGGGCGCGGCCCGGCAGCGTCCGGCGGCGGGTCGGGGCTGCGCCCCGCGCCCCGGAGCCCCGGCCCGCCGCCGGGCCTCAGCGCCCCGGCCAGTAGTGGGAGTCCGGGGTGGGGCGGGCGCCGAAGATGGCCTGGCCCACGCGCACGCAGGTCGACCCGCCCTCGATGGCCAGCTCGAAGTCGCCGCTCATGCCCATGGACAGCCCGCCGTCGCCGACCGTGCCCGCCTCCAGGCCGGCGTCGCGCAGGGAGCGCATGAGGCGGAAGCACTCGCGGATGCGGTCCTGGTCGTCGGTGTGCGCGGCCAGGGTCATGAGCCCGCGCACCCGCAGGGAGGAGCAGGCGCCCAGGTCGGCGAGGAAGCCGGCCACATCGTCGGGGGCGAGCCCGAACTTGGAGGCCTCGCCCGAGGAGTTGACCTGCACGTACACGTCCAGGCCGCGCCCGGCGGCCTGCAGCCGGCGGTCGAGGGCCTCGGCCACGCGCAGGGAGTCCAGGGCCTGGAACTCGTGGGCGAAGGCGGCCACGTCCTTGGCCTTGTTGGTCTGCAGGTGCCCGATCATGGCCCAGTGGATGCCGAGGTCGGCCAGGTTCTGTGCCTTGCGGGCGGCCTCCTGGACCTTGTTCTCGCCCATCTGCGTGATGCCGGCGGCGTGGGCGGCGCGCAGCCGCTCCTCGGACACCGTCTTGGTCACGGGCAGCAGCCGGATCTGCGAGGCGTCCCGTCCGGCGCGCGCGGCGGCGGCGTCGATGCGGGCGCGCACGGCCGCCAGGTTCGCGGCGATCTGCGCGGCCGTCTCGGCGTGGGCCGGGAAGGCGCCCGACGGCGCCGCGGAGCCGGGAGCGGTGGGAGCGGGGGAGGACTGCGGGGCTGGTTGCGGGACGGGCTCGGAATCGGTCATGACACTGGACGCTAGCACCGGCGCGCCCGCGCGGTCGGGCGCGTTCGCAGGGTGGCCCGCGACTTGGTCGCGACCCGGCTCGACCCGGCCAGATCGCGACCCGGCTCGACCCGGCTCGACCGTAGGCTGGGGCCGTGACCGCCCCCGTCTTCATCCTCACCAGCGACACCCTCGAGCCCGCCGGCGCGGCCGCGCGCGCCGACGCCGGCGACGTCCTGACCCTGACGGGCCCCGAGGCGCGCCACGCGGTGAGCGTGCGCCGGCTGCGGACCGGCGAGCGGGTGGACCTGGTCGACGGCGCCGGGCTGCGGCTGGTGTGCGAGGCGATGCGTCCCGGCGCGCCCGCCGTCAGGGAGGGCCCGGGCTGGCCCGACCGTTCGGACCACTCGGGTCCTGGCCGCCCGGGCGGCCCCGATCGCCGGGGTCGGCCCGACCGCCCGGACCGCCCCAGGCGATCGGGCGGTTCGGACCGCCTGACCGTGCGGGTCCTGGAGCGGGTGGAGGAGCCCGAGCCGCCCGTGCGACTGGCCCTCGTCCAGGCGCCGGCCAAGGGCGGTCGCGACGAGCAGGCGGTGGAGACCGCCACGGAGGTCGGTGTCGACCTCGTCGTGCCGTGGCGGGCCGGCCGGTGCGTGTCCGTGTGGAGCGGGCCCCGGGCGGCCAGGGGCCGCGCCCGCTGGGAGGCGACCGCCCGCGAGGCCGCCAAGCAGGCCCGGCGCGCCCGGGTGCCGCGGGTCGAGTCGGACCGCTCCACGCGCGAGCTCGCCGCCTGGGTGCGCGGGGTGACGGATGCCGGGGGAGCGGTGCTCGTCCTCCACGAGGAGGCGGGGACACCCATTGGCGCGGCGGCCCTGCCGGAGCCGGGCGGCGGGATGTCGCCGGTCCTCGCCGTCGTCGTCGGCCCCGAGGGCGGCATCGGCGAGGAGGAGGTGGCGGCCCTGGAGGGGGTCGGGGCGAGGGCGGTGCGGCTGGGGCCGCACGTCATGCGCACGGCCAGCGCCGGACCGGTCGCGCTGGCCCTCCTCGCCGAGCGGGCGGGGCTGTGGGGCTGAGGGCGACGGCTCGGCCCGAGGAGATTTCTAGCATGGCGCTCGTGAACACCGATCTCGTGAGCAACGACCTGAACTTCTACGCCCTGGTGTCCGGGCCGGTCCCCAGCCCCTTCCGGAACCGGCGCGGCAGGCGCTCCCTCCTGGACGTGCTCCTTCGGCGGCGGCGCGACAGCGGCCTCCCCCTGGACATGGTGCCCCTGAGCGTCGTCGACCTCGGGGTGCTGCACGTGCCCTCCGGGCGCCTCGAGGCCTGCGACCCCTTCGTCACCCTTGGCCGCGACATCGTCTTCGCCGTCGAGCCGGGCGACTACCCGGTCAAGGCCACCGTCGCCGACATCTCCAAGGAGCACGACGGCTCCCATGAGCGCAATGCGTACCTGTCCCTCGTGCTGGCCGACGGCGAGCCGGCCGCCGTCGAACCGGCGCGGCGGGCCATGGGCCGGGAGGGGGCCGTGTGCGTGGACGCGGGCACGGTCGCCTTCGTCGATCGCGTGGCCGCCGTCGCCATGTCGGCCCTGGCCGACGGCGCCAACCTCTACGACGAGTTCGAGCCCGAGCCCTGGTGCGGCCCCCTGGACTCGCCCGATCACTACCGGGAGGGGATGGCCAATATCGTCATGCCCCTGGACGGGGCGGGGGAGAACATCATCATGGCGTCGTCCGGCTGGGGCGACGGCGTCTACCCGGTCATGCTCACCCGCGGCACCGACGGCGCCCCGCTGGGCCTGCACATCGACCTGGGCGTGGTGGGCGGGTTCGCCAGCGAGGACGAGGAGGAGTGAAGCCCGCCGGTGGTCGTCGGGGGCGCTAGGACCGCAGTGGGCGCCGGGGGCGCCGGAGACACCGGGGGGAGCGCCCGGCGGGGACTCGCCTAGCATGGCGCCCGTGAACAACGATCTCATGAGCAGCTCCCTGAACTTCTACGCCCTCGTGTCCGGCCCGGTCCCCAGCCCGTTCGAGGAGGACGATGAGTACTCACCCGCGGACACGGTGCCCCTGAGCGTCGTCGACCTCGGGGTGCTGCGCGTGCCCTCGGGGCGCGTCGAGGCCTGCGACCCCTTCGTCACCCTCGGCGACGGCCCGGTCTTCGAGGTCGAGCCGGGCGACTACCCGGTCAGGGTCACCGTCGCCGACGTCGAGGCGTACCTGTCCCTCGTGCTGGCCGACGGCGAGCCAGCCTCTGTCGAGGCGGCTCAGCCGGTGCGGGGCCGGGGAATCGTGTGCGTGGACGCGGGCGCGGTCGCCTTCGTCGATCACGACGCCGTCGCCACCGCCATGCCGCCGCAGGACGACTGGTACGACGTCTTCGACTCCGGTGAGCCGGACTCCTGGTTCTCCCTCATGGACTCGCCCGATCACTACCGGAGGGGGGCGGCCAATATCGTCATGCCGCGGGCGGGGGCGGGGGAGAACGTCGTCCTGTCGTACTCCGGCTGGGGCGACGGCGTCTACCCGGTCATGCTCACCCGCGACGCCGACGGCGCCCCGCTGGGCCTGCACATCGACCTGGGGGTGGTGGGCGAGTTCGCCAGCGAGGACGAGGAGGACGACGAGGACGAGTGAGGTCCGCCGGTCTTCAGTCGTCGAAGTCGAAGTCCTCGGCGTCAGCCTCGACGACCAGGGCGGTGATGGCCCGCGGGTCGGTGAGGTAGGGGGTCAGGGCGTGGGCGAGGCGCTCCATGGCGGGGCGCGGCCCGTAGGCGCAGAACATGCCGCCCTCGGGGTCGGTGTCCGGCTCGTCGAGCTCGCCCTTCTCGACGAGCCTGCGCACGACGCCCTCCCAGAAGTACCCGTTGGGCTCGTGGCCGAGGGACGCGACGACGTCGGCCGTGGCGGGGGCGGCGGCGTCGAAGAAGCAGGAGGTGGAGCCCGTGTCCTCGGAGCCGAGCAGGCGGATGAAGTCGGGGGTCGTCGGAGTGGTCATGGCGGCCTTCCGGTCGGTGATCGGATGCGGGGCTCCTCCTGGAGGGGGTTCAGGGCCGGGTGGATGCCGGTGCGCCTACGTTAGCGCCGTCGTCCGACTCCTTCGCGCCCCGGGGGTGGTCCCGGACCGGCCGGACCCGCCGGCTCGTACCGGTCCGGATCGCCGGTCACCGCATTCCCAAGCTCTTCACAGGTCGAATGTGGCGGTCCCCAAGGTCCGTCGGGTTATATATGAATCACCGCCGGACGGACGGGGGTCGCGAGGGTTGGGGAACTCGATGACCGCCCTCGTCCGAGATGACCCAGGGTCCAGGGAGCCCCGGGCCGATCGCTCCGGCGAAGGAGGGAGACTCCCCAGTTGGGACCTGGGAGCGAGCCCCTCGACGACAAGGGCCCGCGGGCCGGGAGAGACAACCCGGTGCCGTGGGCCATGTCATGTCCGCGGTCCCCGCCGTCGGGGCGGCGGTCGTCCCCGCGGGCCCGGGTCGGGGCCGGCCGGGTCAGGGCGTGAAGTCCTGGAACTTCCGGGGGCGCGTGATTCCGCGCGCCAGTATCTCGTTGTCCCTCAGAATCGGTTCGACGCGGGCGCCGAGCCAGTCCTTCTCCTGGCCGTTGCCCGCGAGCAGGATGTGGATGAGGACGAGAGTCTGGTAGACGGACCGGTTCTCGAAGGTCCGGTACTGGCGCTTGATCCTGCTCGCCGTCTTCGGGGTGAGGGACGGGGCCGCGAGGACGGAG
This sequence comes from Actinomyces dentalis DSM 19115, assembly GCF_000429225.1. GTDB lineage: Bacteria > Actinomycetota > Actinomycetes > Actinomycetales > Actinomycetaceae > Actinomyces > Actinomyces dentalis. The sequence continues at coordinate 1,866 of NZ_KE386867.1, read as the reverse complement.
TGGTTCCAGATCCTCGCCGCATGGGCGCACCGGTTGCGCAGGTAGACCAGGGCCCTCGTCTGCGAGGCGATCTGCGCGCGTCCCGTCCCGATCCTGCCGGCCACCGTATCGCGGACCGCGGTGCGCCCGGACGCCTCCAGGCACCGGGACAGCGTGCCGAATGAGCAGGCCTGCACCGCGACCCAGGCCGGCATCCGCTCATAGGCGTCGGGAAGGAATCCGCCGCGCCCGTCGCTCCTGCTGCTGTCGCGATAGCGGTCGACGAAGGGCTCCCTGCTCCGGTTCAGGTCCCGGAGCAGGGCCTCCTGCGCGCTCGGACCGGTCGCCGACGGCGGGGGCGGGGTGAAGGCGTCGTCGGCCGTGAGAAGGCGGCAGGGGCCGACGATCTGCCCGAAGGCGTGCGCGAACTGGGTGCGGAGAACCAGCTCCAGGCGGCGCAGCGCGGCGATCGCGACGTCTGCGAGCATCGTCTCACCCGCGTACACCCCGCGGACGGTCTCGAAGGACGCCCCGTCGACGAAGGTCTTGTCCCCGCGCTCCGGATCCCGCTGCCAGTAGCGGAGGTACTCGGATAAGCGGTAGTAGCCGACCTGCTTGAGCAGGCGCTTGGCCGCCTCCGGGTCCCGGATGCGCAGGCCGCGCTCCGCGAGGAGCGCCACCTGCTCGTCGAAGCTGCACCATCGCTTGCCCATGGAGTCTCCCCGGAACGGAAAGGCCCCGACCATTTGAGGGTTATAGGCGTGGATGTGTTGCTCAAGTTCCGGTTTTCCGTTGTGATGGTGGGGTGAAGTCGGGTTCTTCATGGTGTCGGCGGTTGATCCGGGATGGTGCTTGACATCCTCGGCTGATCGTGTAGCCCATGAGGGCCCGATCAGTCAGAGCCAGGACCTGCCCGGTGTGCCGCGATCCGATGAGGAAGCACGGGCGCACCGCGTCCGGATCTCAGCGCTGGAGATGCACCGCGTGCAACCTGACCACCACCGCGCCGCGAGCAGTCCCACCGGCCAGGACCGAGCAGGCGACCCTGGGCGAGTTCATCGCCTGGGCGACCTCCAAGGGCACCCAGGCCGACCAACCGGGCGGAGCACGCGCCTTCCGCCGCCGCACCGCCTGGTGCTGGCGGGTCCCCGTGCCCCGCCCACCCGTCACGGGCGAGGTGCACGCCCAGATCTTCATCGATGGACTCCACCTGGCCGGCGGGTGGACCCTCCTGGTGGCCAGGAGCACCGCGCACGTGATCGCCTGGCAGTGGGCCGCCGGCGAGAGCGCCGCCGCCTATACCGCCCTGCTGCAGGACCTGGCTCCGCCGGACCTGGTCACCACCGACGGGGCGGGCGGAGCCCTCAAGGCACTGCGCGAGCTATGGCCCCGCACACCCGTGCAGCGCTGCCTGATCCACGTCCACCGCGACACCGTGCGCGACCTGACCCTCCACCCCCGTACCACCCAGGGCCGCGCCCTGCTGGGACTGTCGCGCAAGCTCCTGACCATCACCACCACCGACCAGGCCGCCCACTGGCTGACCGCGCTCAACGACTACGCCACCGAGTACCGCACCTGGCTCAACCAGCGCACCACCGCCCAGGACGACCCCGCCACCGCGGCCGCCACCGGCAGGAAGTGGTGGTACACCCCCCCCCGCACCCGCCGCGCCCACAGACGCCTGGAGCGTCTGGCCAAGCAGGGAACTCTGTTCGCCTACCTGACCGGCCCCGCGGGCGAGCCCCGCCACACGCCCCTGGAGCGCACCACCAACCCCGTCGAAGCCATCAACGCCCAGGTCCGCGCCACCCTGCGCCACCACCGCGGAGCCGGCCCCGACCACCAGGCCGCGATCATCGACTGGACCCTCGCCCGGCTCACCGA
>NZ_AUBL01000020.1 GCF_000429225.1 Actinomyces dentalis DSM 19115 | reverse complement strand
CGTCACTTAACCCGCGAGCACGTCTGCCAGAGTGACGTGCTCGCGGGTTAAGTGACGTGCTCGGCGGTTACCCGACGATCTCGCGGACCGCGGCGCCCGGCGCCGCCTCGCCCCGGACGCCGGGACGCGCACTCCACCCCCGGGAACGACGGTCGGACCGCCGTGATCCAGCGGAACGCAAGTGGTCCGCACAGGAGAGCACCGCCATGAGCCCACTGAATAACCTTCCGAGATCCCGCTCTCCGTCCGCGACGGACGCCCCGCCCGAGCGACGCCCCGACCGCCCCGCCCGCTTCGACCGATCCCGGTGAGGGGCGGGGCGATCAGGCGTCCCCGGGGCTCACTCGAAGCGGCAGACCGATCCCGGTGAGGGGGACGGCGGCGAGGGGCGGCGCTCACCTGCCGAAGCGCGTGGTGTTCACCGCCTCGGCGTCGTCGTAGGAGACGGCGGCCTGGTCCAGGGCCAGGCTGATCGCGTCGAGACTGGTCTGGACCTGCGCCTGGACGGTGCTCCAATCGGCCGCGCAGACCGCCATGGAGTCGGACGCGGCACCGGTCCAGGAGGACTGCAGGGTGGCGATATCGGAGTTCATCGCGTCCACCTCGGTCTGAATGGTGGAGATGCGGGCGCGGGTGCGGTAGGCCGTGTCCGCCACGGCCTGGGTGTCGACGGAGAAGACCGGCATGATCGTGCCTTTCGTGAGGGTTGCACCGCCGTGGACCGGCGGGATTCCCCTCACGGTAGGGGAGCGGCGCCCGCGCCCGCCGACCGCCTGTGGACGGCGGTGCGGCGGGGTGTCGCCGGGGGCGCCTGTGGAGCCCGGCACGGGGCCGCGGGACTGGCCGCGGTAGGGACTGAAAGAGGTGCAGGGCGCCCGGGCGGGCCAGGTCCGCGCAGGGCCGAGGACACCGAGGGCCCGGCCCGCCGGGAGAGCGGAGGCGGGCCCGGCCCGCGCGGGGCGAATGCGACGGCTGCGAGGACGCGGTCGGTGGCGGCGAGGCGGCCCCCGCCCGCGCGGGGCGAATCCGCTGTTCCGCGGCTGGCGGGCCTCGACCATGGAGGCGGCCCCGCCCGCGCGGGGCGAATGGGCCGGCTGCCGACTGGATGACTGCCCGGGCGGCCCCCGCCCGCGCGGGGCTAAGGGCTGAAACTAAGGGCTATAGGTCCCCGGCCCCGTCATCGATGATCTCGGCCGTGATGGGGGCCAGCTCGCCCGTGCGCGCCTCGCGCAGCACCTTGGCCTGCGCGGTCTTGTGGCGCATCTTCTCGGCGAGCTTGGCGCGCTCGGACTCCACCGCCGCCTGGCGGTCCGCGACGCCGGGGCCGTTCGCGCCGGGGCGGCGCGCGCCCAGGAGCCGGTCCAGGTCCTCCGCGCACGACTCCATGGTGGTCGTGTGCCCCAGCCCCCCGCCGTCGCGCCTGCGCGAGCGGGGCGGGGGGTAGGAGGCGGGCAGGGTGCGGGGCAGCCCCCGCGCCGGGGTCGCCGCGCTGGCCGCGCTCGCGGAGCTGGACGAGGACGAGAACCTGTTGCGCTGGGGCGGGGGGACGGAGGAGGACCGGGCCGGCATCTGCGGCGGATCCTCCTCCTCGCCGGAGCGGTCCAGGCCGCTGCATCCGGCGTCCTCGCGGGCGTTCTCCGCACCCGGCGTCGAACCCTCCGCACCCGGCGCCGGCTCCTCGACGGCCCGCGGGTCCGGGGGCGGCAGCTTCGCCAGGGCGTCGGCGATCCGGCGCTGCTCCGCCTGAAGATTCTGGCGCGCCGGCAGCTCCCAGCGCGCCCCCAGCGGGGAGGAGAATAGGGTCTCGCGCGACAGCAGCTTGGAGATGATGGTGGCGCGGCCGCGCAGGTAGCGCTCGTCGGGGATGTGCGCGTACTCCTCGCGCACCAGCTCGCGGTAGCGCTTGTACTGCTGCGGATTGACCGCCAGGGTCCCCAGATCCGCGTCGTTGAGGGCCAGGGCGTCGATGTCGTCGTGGGCCAGGTTGTGGCGCTTGAGGTTGAGGATGAGGGCGCAGACCCGGTCCGTGACCGCGTCGGGCACGCCCAGGCCGTGGAGGTCTTTGGCGGCGTAGGCGGCGGAGGCCACCTCGTCCTCCCCGCCGTTGCGCTTGTAGGTCTGCTCGGTCGCCGATGAGAAGACGCATCCGTGGTACCAGGCGGCCAGGCGCATGATGTCGGGGTTGTGGGACTCGTCGGCCAGCTCGTCGACGCGGGCCAGCACGTCGATGGCGTGTTTCAAATTGTGGAAACGCCGGTCCGGACTGGACCACATGACGACCAGGCGCTCGCCGGCCTCGCGGATGGCCTCGACGGACGCCGTGCCGCCGACGGCCTTGACGGAGCGGAGATAGGCGGGTAGGAGCCACTGCGGCGCGTCAATGCCCATGAACAGCCTCCTCGGAAGTGAAGGCGCCCCCCATCGTAGGCTCAGGACGGGCGGGGCGTGTGAAGGAATGTGTATGCGCGAACCGGCTCCGGCGACGCCGCGGGGCCGATCGGCTGTCCTGGTAACCTACACCCCCGCGCCGCGAACCACATCGCGGGGGCTTACATGGTGGGTGCCAGCGGAACCTCCAGGTGCACGGTCGCCCCGCCGCCGGGGGTCTGGAGAATGCGCACGCTGCCGCCGTGGTGCTTGATGATCGCCAGGACGATCGCCAGCCCCAGGCCGGACCCGCCCGTCTTCCGGTTGCGCGAGGAATCGGCCCGGTAGAAGCGCTGGAAGACCTTGTCCGCCTCCGCGGAGTCCACGCCGGGGCCGTGGTCGCGCACCTCGACGACGGCGTTCGCGCCCACGGGGCCCACGGCGATCTCCGCGGGCGTGCCGGGCGGGGTGTGACGCACCACATTCCCCAGCAGGTTGGTGATCACCTGGCTGAGCCGGTCGCGGTCCCCGATGACGACGGCGGGGGCAGGCTTGCCGTCGGCGGTCAGGGGGATGAGGGTGCAGGCGCGATCGGGGGCGAGGACCGTCATATCCGTCAGCGCCCCGGAGCACACGGCGGTCAGGTCGACGCGCTCCATGGTCATCTTGCGCCCCTCGTCGATGCGGGCCAGCTGGAGCAGGTCCTCGACGAGACGGCCCATGCGGGAGGCCTCGTCCTCGATGCGCCCCATGACCTCGTTCTGACGCTCCGGCGGCACCCCGCCCATGCGGTACAGCTCGCCGTAGCCGCGGATCGCCGCCAGCGGGGTGCGCAGCTCGTGCGAGGCGTCGGACACGAAGCGGGTCATGCGCTCCTGGGCGACGACCTGGACGGAGAAGGCCTTCTCGTTCTGCTGGAGCATCATGTTCAGCGCCCGCTGGAGCGAACCGACCTCCGTGCTCGAGGGCTCGGTCACGGGCACGCGGGCGGACAGGTCGCCGCCGGCGATCCGCCCGGCCACCCCCTCGATCTGGCGCAGGGAGCGGAAGGAGCGGTGCACCAGGTAGGTGGCCGCCATGGCCCCCACGAGGATGACGGCGACGTCCGCCAGCGCCACCACGAAGCGGGTGCGCTCGACCGCCTCCCTGATGTCGCTCAGCGGCAGGGCGATGGCGACCACGCCCAGGTAGTTGCCGGTGCCGTCGATGAAGGGCAGGCAGATGACCCGCCACTGGAAGCCGGCCTTGGAGGAGCCCACGGTGCGCAGCTGCTTGTCCGCGGCGAACTGGGCCTTGGCCTCCTCCAGGGAGGGCACGTCGATGACGGGGACGCCGTACTTGGCCGCGGTGTCGTCGGAGATCATGTAGCTCGTCTGGCCGTCGAGGTACTGGGCCTCGACGTAGTAGGTCGACGGCATGAGGGAGTTGTTGCCCGTGCGGATCTGCTCCAGCGCCCGCGACCCGATCGCCTGGGAGGTCACGCGCAGCTGGTCGTCGACCTGGCCGAGCAGGTGGGTGTACAGCAGCGAGGTGATCGCCAGGGACACGACCAGCAGCCCCACCGTCAGCAGGCCCGTGGTGATGAGCGCCAGGCGGCTGCGCAGGGGCAGGGTGTGCCAGGTGCGCCGGGCCGCGGTCAGGGGGTGCCAGCGGCCCTTCTTGATCGGACGGTGCTGGCGCTCGGGCGGCAGGCGGTGGCGCCGCCCGGAGGACTGCCGGTCGGGCGGCGGGCGGCGCCCGCCGGATTGCGAGTGCGCGACGCGGGTGGACGCGCGCGACGGCGTGGCCGACCCCGGCCGCCTCACGCCGCGGGGGCGCACGTCAGTCGCCCTTGGGCTCGCGGAGCATGTAGCCAACGCCCCGGCGCGTCTGGATGAGCGGGGTGACGGCCTCGCCGTCGGAGCCCGTGATCTGATCGATCTTGCGGCGCAGGTAGGAGATGTAGGACTCGACGATGGCGGCGTCTCCGTTCCAGTCGTACTCCCACACGTGATCAAGGATCTGGGCCTTGGAGACGACGCGGCCCGTATTGAGCATGAGATAGCGCAAGAGCTTGAACTCGGTGGGGGACAGGTCCACCTCGACGCCGGCGCGGTAGACCTCGTGGGCGTCCTCATCCAGAATGAGGTCCGCGACCCGCACAATGCCGTCGTCCTCGCCCTCGACGGCGTGGGTGCGCCGCAGAATGGCGCGGATGCGGGCCACGACCTCCTCCAGGCCGAAGGGCTTGGTGACGTAGTCGTCCCCGCCGACGGTCAGGCCCTGGATCTTGTCCGCCATGTCGTCGCGGGCGGTCAGGAACAGGATGGGGGTGGTCACGTCCCGCTCGCGCAGGCGGCGGGCGACCGTGAAGCCGTCCATGTCCGGAAGCATGACGTCCAGGACGATGAGGTCGGGCTCGGCCTCGGCCCCGCGCAGGGCCCCGTTGCCGTCGGCGGCGGTGGAGACCTCGAAGCCCGCGAACCGGAGGGAGGATGCGAGCAGATCGCGAATATTGGGCTCGTCGTCGACCACGAGAAGGTGGGCCTCGGGCGACGTGCGCTTGTCCTGATAACGGTCCATGAGGATCACTGTGCCCGCGCGGGCTGGACGTTTCCTGAACGGCGTGTGGGACCGGCGACGGGGCACCGGGGGCGCTGGTCAGATGAACTTCGCCGGATCGAACTCGGTCAGCGGGATGATGCGCACGCGCGGCAGGGCGCTGGTGAAGGCGTTGACATCGGTTTCAAGATCGTAAATGGTCAGCCCCCGCGATTCCAGGGCGGCCAGCTGGGCGTTGAGGAACTCGCGGAAGCACAGCACGCCCACCCTGGCCCCGGCGTCGAGCAGGCGCTCGATCTGGGGGATGTAGTCGCCGTCGTGCGAACCCAGCAGGACGTGGTGGCTCTGACCGGCCAGGGCGCGCTCGGCCAGGGCGTCGAGAGTGCGCTGAATGCCGATGTCGACGACCTTCTCCTCCGGGTCCCCCGAGCCGGCCAGGGGCAGGGGGCGGTAGTCCATGGCCAGCAGGGCCTGGACGAAGCTCATGGGCATGTGGCCGGACGTGGCGTTGAGGAAGAACAGGGCGCGGGTGTTCCTGCTCGGGTCGGCGGCCTCGACGTCGGACAAGCGGTCGCAGAATGACAGGACGCGATCCCAGCGGGGCCGCTCCTCGGGCTCCGGACGGCGCCCCAGGACGCTCATGCCCAGGGTCGCGTCGATATTCTCCCCGTCGACGAGGAGGTAGGTCGGTGCACTCATGTCCTCATGCTAATCGCGGGTCCCGGGCGGACAGGGGAACGGCGCCGAGACCGGCCGAAGTGACGGCGATCTCGGCGCCGGGGCGCCCGCGGCCGGAGGCCTGTCGGGGCCCACGGCGCCCGTGGCCGGGGGCCGGCGGAAGAGAGTCAGAGGACTCAGTAGGAGGAGCGCTCCTCGGCGGACTGGGCGGCGTTCTCGTTCTTGAGCGCGGCGAAGGCGGCGTCGATCTGGCCGTCGGTGATCTGCGCGGGGCTCGCCGCCTCCGGCAGGGTCCGGTTGCCCCCGGCCTTGAGGGCAGCCAGCCGGGCCTCGGCCTCGGTCTGGGCGGAGGAGGCCTCCAGCTCGGCGAACTGCGCCTCCAGCGAGGACCCCGCCAGCTCGGTCTGACCGGCCGCCTGCGCCTCGATCCGACGTACCTGGTCCTCGTAGCGGGACAGCTCGCTGGTGGGATCCAGGACGTTGATCGAACGGATCGCGCCCTGCACCCTCACCTGCGCCTCGGCGGACTTCTTGCGGGCCACGAGCTGGTCGCGCCGCGACTTCAGCTCCCCGAGCTTGACCTCCATCTGCTGCAGGCCGGTCTTGAGCTGCTCGACGACCTGGCGCTGCGAGGCGATCATCGGCTCGGCGGCCTTGGCCTCGTTCTCGGCGTTGATCTGCTTGGTCAGGGCGATCTTGGCCAGCGAGTCCCACTTGTCCGCGCCCGCCCCGTCGCCGGCGGCGCGCATCTGGTCCGCCTTCCGGGAGGCGGCCAGGGCCTTATTGCCCCAATCGCGGGCCTGGGCAAGATCGGCGGCGTGATCCTTCTCGGCCAGGCGCAGGTTGCCAATGGTCTGAGCGACGGCGTCGCGGGCCTCGCCGATGGAGGCGGTGTAGTCCCGCACGAGCTGGTCCAGCATCTTCTGAGGGTCCTCGGCCCGGTCGAGGAGCGCGTTGATATTGGCGCGGGTGAGCTGGGCGATGCGGCCCAGGATCGACTGCTTCTCAGCCATGGGGTTGGTGCCTTTCTCATTCTCGTTCCCGCCGACGGCGCCGGGGCGCCCGGGGCGGGCTCCGCCGTCGGCGGTCGTCGGATTGGGGGTCAGGTTCCCACGGATCGGCTCCGCGCGGCCAGACGGCGGTTGCCGTATCGCTCAGGGCGAGTCGGGGCCGGCGACCCGACGGCGCGCCCGGCGGCCCGGGAACGCGCCCGGGGCCGGCGACCCGACGGCGCGCCCGGCGGCCCGGCGGCCCTCAGTCGAAGATGTCGTCCAGGCCGCTCATGATCAGGCCGCCCAGAATGAGGGAGCCGACGTCGATGCCACCGCCCCGCCGCGGAGGCGGGCCCTGGCTCCACCCCCGCCGGCCCCAGCCGCCGTACTGCCAGCCCGGCTCCCCGCCGCCCCACTGGCCCCAGGCGCCCGAATTGCGCACATCCGCCTCCGCCAGCGCCTGGGCCTGGGCGACCAGCGGCTCCCCGGCCGCCACCTCCGACAGGGCCGCGGCCGCGTCGGTGTTCTGCATGGTGGTGGCGGCGCCCGCGTGGCGCGAGGCCTCCGACAGGGCCGTGCGCGCGGAGGGGCCCACCGCCCCGCGATGGGTGGTGATGTAGGAGGTGACCGCCGCGATCTGGGAGTTCAGGCGCGCCAGGCGCGAACCCAGCGAGGCGCGGGCGCGCGCGTCGTTGTCCTCCTTCGCCCGCGCCGGGGCCAGCGCGGCGTCCAGGGCGGCCTCGGCCCGCGACAGGTGATCCAGGGCGGCCAGGGGATCCCCGCTCGCCCCCGGCCCGGAGGCGGCGCGACCGGCGGCGACGGCGGCCTCGGCGTCGGCCACGAGGGGGCTCAGGGAGGCGTCGGGCACCCGGGAGGACAGGCGCCGCGCGTCGACCAGGTCGGAGGAGATGGAGGTGATGGCGGCGGCCAGGTCGGCGGCGGCGCGGTTCAGGCGCTCGCGGGCGCCGCGGACCTGGGAGGCGATCTCGCCGGCCTGGGCGATGGCGCCCTGGGCGATGCGCACCTGCTCGACGGCGGTGGCCTGCTGCCCCTCCTCGGCGCTGGCGCGCGCCTGGTCGAGGGCGGTGCGCCCCGCGGCCAGCAGCTTGCCCGCGCGCTCGGGGGCCTGGGAGACGGAGGTCAGGGAGCTCGCCGGGTAGGTGGCGTGCAGCGTGACGAGCAGCGTGTTGGCCATGGTGATGGCCTGCTCGGTCTCGTCGGCGCGCTGGGCGGTCTCGGCGATGGAGGTCGGCAGGTTCGCCTCCAGACCGCGGCGGGCGTTGAAGGCCTCCTCCTGCCGCCTCAGGACGACCACGGCCTCGGAGCAGCGCTGGAGGATCTCCCCGCACATCTGGCGCTGCTGGGGCTCGGTCTCCGGGATGTCGTCGTCGAGCAGCTTGCGCAGCTCGAAGGAGCGCGCGAGGTGGCCGCGGGCGATCCTCAGGGCCTCGGTGAAGGCGTCCGTGGCGGACAGCCCGAACTGGGCCTGGGCGTAGGACAGCTCCTCGGCGGCCGCCCGCACGGCGTCGTCGGCCCGCACCAGGGCGGCGCCCGCCCGGGCGTTCAGATCCGCGGTGGACCCCGGCGGGGGTGCGATGGGTGTGTCGCGCTTGCGGTTCCAGAACACGTCGGGCTCCTCGGACGAGCGGGTTGGCGGGCCCATCGTCCCCCGCCCGGGGCGCGTCAGGCAACTCATTTCGCCGCCGGCACCGCTCCGCGGGCGCATCCGGGACCGCTCCGCGGACGCGCCGGCGCCCGCCTCCGACGGCCGGCGCCCCCGCCACCGGCGCGCGCCGCGCCGTGAGAGCGCGCACGTCCCGCGGGCGCGGTTTGCGCCCGGGGCCGTCATGACCGTCAATGACCCCATGACTGACATCCTCCCGGCACTCCCCGACCCCGCCCCCGCCCCGGTCATCACCGTGATCGAGCCCGAGGCCTTCGCGCCGCTGGGGCGCCTGGGGCAGTGGCTCTTCGCCGAGGGCGCCTCGCTGCGCGTGGTGCGCCCCTGGGCGGGGGAGGCGATCCCGGGCCCCGCCGGCGCCGGCGACGGCCTGGTGGTCCTGGGCGGGGCCATGAGCGCGCACGACGACGCCCGCCACCCGTGGCTGGCCGACGTGCGCTCCCTGCTGCGCGGGGCCGTCGAGCAGCGCCTGCCCGCCGTCGCCATCTGCCTGGGCGCCCAGGTCGCGGCCGAGGCCCTGGGCGGCGCCACCGCCTGCCCCTCCCCGCACGGCGGCGAGGGCGGCGTCGTCGACCTGGAGCTGACGCGGGCCGCCCGCGAGGACCCGGTCTTCTCCGAGATCGTCGACGAGGCGGTGCGGGCGGCCGTGCGCGCCGGCGTGCCCACCCGGGGCGGGACGCGCCTGCCGGTCATCGTCTCCCACGACGACGTCGTCGTCCGCCTGCCCGAGGGGGCCGTCCTGCTCGCCTCCTCCGCCGGGGCCCCGGTCCAGGCCTGGCGGGCCGGCGGGCTCCTGGCCCTCCAGCACCACCCCGAGTCCACCCCGGCCCGCATCGAGTACTGGCGGGCGCGGTCCGCCGCCCGCGCCATGGGCGTCGTGCGCGGCGAGGAGGAGGCCGAGGCCCTGCCCGCCTCCGCCCTGCCCGCCGGGGCCGTGGCGGAGGGGCGGCGCGCGCGGGCCGAGGCGGAGCGGGCCGAACCGGTCATCCAGGCCTTCGGCCGCGCCCTGGCGCGCGTCCTGGTCCGCCGCGCCCGCGCCCGCCGGGCCGGCGCGGAGCTGCTCGCACGGTTCTGAGCGGGCGGAGCGGGCCGGGGCGCGCCAGGCCCGGTCAACGGCCCGGACGGGGCCGGCGCGCGCCGTCGGCATCGGACCGGGCAGGGCCGTCGTCGACCCCGCGGCTCCTCGGCCTACACCGCCTCGGCGTCGACGATGTCGTAGGCGTAGCCCTGCTCGGCCAGGAAGCGCTGGCGGTGCGCCGCGAACTCCTGGTCGACCGTGTCGCGGACCACGACCGTGTAGAAGTGCGCCTGGCGCCCGTCCTCCTTGGGCCGCACGATCCGGCCCAGGCGCTGGGCCTCCTCCTGCCGGGACCCGAAGGTCCCCGACACCTGAACGGCCACGCTCGCCCCGGGCAGGTCGATGGAGAAGTTCGCCACCTTGGAGACCACGAGGGTGCGGATCTCGCCGGAGCGGAAGGCGCCGTAGAGGCGCCGGCGCTCGCGCACCGTCGTCGCCCCCGTGATGAGCGGGGCGCCCAGGTGCTCGGCGATCTCGGTGAGCTGATCGACGTACTGGCCGATGACCAGCGCCGATTCGCCCTCGTGGCGGGCCAGCAGCCGGTCCACGATCCCGACCTTGGCCGGGGCGCAGGCGGCCAGGCGGTAGCGGTCGGGCGCCTCCGCCGTCGCGTAGGCCATCCGCTGCCCGGCGTCGAGGCTCAGGCGCACCTCCGTGCAGATCGCCGGGGCGATCCAGCCCTGGTTCTCCAGGTCCTTCCAGGGGGCGTCGTAGCGCTTGGGGCCGATGAGGGAGAAGACCTCGTCCTCCCGGCCGTCCTCGCGCACGAGGGTGGCGGTCAGGCCCAGGCGGCGGCGCGCCTGCAGGTCCGCGGTCATGCGGAAGACGGGGGCGGGCAGGAGGTGGACCTCGTCGTAGACGATGAGCCCCCAGTCGTGGGAGTCCAGCAGATCCAGGTGCGGGTGGACGCCCTTGCGCCTGGTGGTGAGCACCTGGTAGGTGGCGATGGTCACGGGACGGACCTCCTTGCGCGACCCCGAGTACTCGCCGATCTCGTCCGCGGTCAGGGTGGTGAAGCGCATGAGCTCCTCCTTCCACTGGCGGGCGGCGACGGCGTTGGCGACCAGGACGAGCGCCGTCGTCGAGCTCCTCGCCATGACCGCCGCCCCCACCAGGGTCTTGCCGGCCCCGCAGGGCAGGACGACGACGCCGGACCCGCCCGCCCAGAAGCCCTCCACCGCCTCGCGCTGGTAGGGGCGCAGCGCGAAGGCCCCGGGCCGGTGCGCCCGGGCCCCGGCCGGGTCCTCGCGCAGGGCGATGGGGTGGGCCTCGCCGTCGACGTAGCCGGCCAGGTCCTCCGCCGGCCAGCCCAGCTTGATGAGGACCTGCTTGAGGTGACCGCGCTCGGAGGGGTGGACGACGACGTCGGCGGCCGACAGGCGCGCGCCCAGCAGGCCCCTGGTGCGCCGGGAGCGCATGACCTCCTCCAGGACCGGCGCGTCCGCGGCGTGCAGGACCAGGCCGTGGGCCGGGTCGGCGACCAGCTGGAGGCGGCCGTAGCGGCCCATGGTCTCGGCGATCTCGGTGAGCAGCGCGTGGGGCACCGGGAAGCGCGAGTGGGTGATGAGGGTGTGGACCACGGTCTCGGCGTCCAGCCCGGCGGCCCGGGCGTTCCACAGGGCCAGCGGGGTGATCCGGTAGGTGTGGACGTGCTCCGGGGCCCGCTCCAGCTCGGCGAAGGGGGCGATGGCGCGGCGGGCCTCATCGGCGCCGGGGCGGGCGACCTCCAGGAGGACCGACTTGTCGGACTGGACGATGAGTGGGCCGTCGGGCGCGGGGGGCGGTGCGGGGGACCGGTGGGCGTCAGCTGGCATGGCCGCCAGTATCGCACCGCCCCTCCCCCGGAACGCCGGGACCGGCGGAGAAAGCCGCGCGGGACCGGCGCGGGTCCCCTTGCCAGGACCGCTCCGCCCGCCATAGGCTCGGCCGACGACGATACCGGGTCCCGTGATCGCCGACGATCACCGATCGATCCGCCCGCCCGCATCCTGGCAGGTCATCCATGCACATTCTCATCGCTCTCCTCCCCTCCCTCCTGTGGGGGACGATGGCGCTGCTCAACGCCGCCTTCCCCACGGACCCGCGCCGCCAGAACACCTTCGTCATCGCCGGCGGCGGCGCGGCGAGCCTGCTGACCTCCCCGCTGGCCGGGGCCGCCTGGTCGCCGCGCTCCCTGGTGTGGGGCTCGCTCAGCGGCCTGCTGTGGAGCATCGGCATCGTACTCGTCATCAAGGGTTTCCAGACCTGGGGCGCCTCCCGCACCATGCCGCTGACCACCGCCCTCCAGCTCGCCCTCAACGGGCTCATCGGCGTCGTGCTGCTCGGGGAGTGGCGGGCGCCGGGGGCGATGGGGCTGGGACTGGGCGCGATCGTGCTCGTCATCGCCGGCGGCGCGGCGGGCGCGTGGCAGGAGGGCGACGGCGCCGGCCCCGGCCCGGGAGCGCGCCGGATCGGCGCCCTGGCGACCGTCTGCTCGGCGGTGTTCCTGGCCGTCTACCCCGGCATGCTGCGCCTGGCGCGCGTCTCCTCGGCTGACGCGGTGGGCCCGATGGGCATCGGCCTGCTCGTCGGCGCCGTCGTCGCCTCCCGCGTGCTGCCGCGCAACGGCCCCCTGCGAGGAGGGGGCATGGTCCCGGCGCTGCTGTCCGGCGTCGTGTGGGCGCTGGGGAACATCGCCCTGCTGCGCTCGACGTCGATCGTGGGCGTGGCGGCCGGCTTCACCTTCAGCCAGCTGGGGTTCGTCATCGCCACCCTCGGGTCCATCTTCCTGCTCAAGGAGCCCAGGACCCGCAGGGAGATCGCCGTCGTCCTCGCCGGGATCGCGGCCGCGCTGGCCGGCGTCGTCCTCATGGGGATGGCCTCGGCCCGGTGAGCGATACCTCGCGTCGGGGGCGGTTCCGGCGCCCCGTCCCCGCTTCGCCCCGATAGCGCATCTCGCATGGTGGGACGGCGTCTCGCATGCCGTGACGCGCCCCGGCTCGCGAGATCGTCACTTGACCCGCGAGCACGTCACTCTGGCAGACGTGCTCGCGGGTCAAGTGACGTGCTCGGCGGTCACCCGACGATCTCGCGGACCACGGCGCCCGACGCCGCCGCGCCCCGGACGCCGAGACGTGCATTTTGCACTCGAGGCGGTCGCCGTCCGGCCCGGGGCGCCCCTCCCGGGGCCCGCGGCGGCGCCGTTTGTCCAAATCTGTTGCAAAGGCCCCCATCGCACCGGAGAGCCGGAGGAGAATCGTTGATATTCCGCGCTTCTTCTCGCGGACGATCCCGCCGCGAGGCGCCTTTGCAACAGATTTGGACAACTGCCCGGCCCGGACCGCCTCAGGAGCCCCACCCGTACCACCCCGCCAAGGGGCCCGCCCCGGGCACCCGGCCGCCGTGGCGAGCGCGCAGGCGGGAGGCGCGCGTTCGACTGGAAACCTGCGCGCTCGTGGATGTCGGCCTGCGCACCCGCGTCGACGCTCTGCCCTCCTTTGGAAACCTGCGCGCTCGTGGAGGCCGGGGGTTCGCCCGGCGTCCCTGTCGCGCCTCGTGATGCGCCAGTGGCCTCCGAAGACGACCCAGGACTCCCGAGTTATCCGCAGGACGTGCATTATCCGCCGGCCTCGCGCGACTCTTCCGCCGGTTCCGGTGAGGAGCGGCGGGGCAGGAGGAGCGGCGGGGCGCGAGGATCGGGTCAGGACTGGACGCCCTTGAGCGCCAGCACCCGCAGCGCCGACTCGTCCACCCGCGCCGCGAAGGCCGGATCGGTGCGGGCCCGGTCGACCAGCCCCTGGGCCATCTCCTCCACGACCCCCGGGTCCCCGGAAGCCAGGACGATGTCGCAGCCCGCCCGCACCGCGAGCACGGCCCGCTCGGCCGGGCCCCAGGTGCTCACCTGGGCGGCCGCGGAGACGTCGTCGGTGATGACGACCCCGGTGAAGCCGAGGTCCCCGCGCAGCATGTCCGTGACGACGACGGAGGAGAAGACCGCCGGGGAGCCGGCGTCGATGAGGGTGTAGACCGCGGAGGAGACCATGACGACGCGGGCGCCGTCGGCGATGAGACGGGAGAAGACCTCCACGGCGGCGTCGCCGGTGCGCGCGGTGACCGAGTCCGTCACGGAGGCCGAGGTGTCCGTGTTGCCGGCCACCCGGCCCAGGCCGGGGAAGTGCTTGAAGGTCGCCACGACGCCGGCGGACTCCATGCCGCGGGCGAAGGCGCCGGCCCGCTCGATCACGGTCTCCTTGTCGTTGCCGTACTGGCGCCCCCAGGCCCCGATGGGCTCGTTGGAGTCGGGGTCGGCGATGTCGACGAGGTCGGCCACGGGCGCGAGGTTCATGGTGACCCCCGCCTGCGCCAACTCGCCGCCCCAGCCCGCGGCCGCCGTCTCCAGGTCGGCCGCCGACTGCTCCGACTGCTTGAGCGCCGAGGGGATGGTGGAGAAGCCCTGGCCCCGGAGGACCTGCACATCCCCGCCCTCCTGGTCGGTGGACACCAGCAGCGGGGCGCCCCCGGTGGACTCGGGGCCGACGAGCCCGGTCAGGGAGTCCACGACGGCGCGCGTGGCCGCGGTGCCGCCCTGGGAGCGCCCCGACAGGAAGACGCCGCCCAGGTGCAGGGAGGTGATGGCCCTGCGCGCACTGGCCGGGGCCTCGGCGGCGTCGACGCCCATCATGAGGAGCTGGCCGACCCTCTGCTCCAGGCTCCAGCCGGCCAGGGGGCCCGTCGCCGGGGCCGTCGGGGCCGTCGGGGTCGTTGCGGCCGCCGAGGCCGGGGAGGACGACGTCGGGCCGGTCGCGGGCGGGGCGGCGGACGCGGCGCCCGCTTCGGCGGAGGGCGCGGAGTCGCCCGGGGCCGGACGACTCGAACTGCAGGCGGCCAGGCCGGTGACGAGGGCCCCGACGAGCAGCGGGCGCCGGGCCAGGGCGCGCCCGCGCAGGGGCTTCGGAGCGCTCATGAGACCGAGGCCTCCAGCTCCGGGAGCAGGCTGGGCCGGTCCGGACGGATCTGGTTGCGGTAGGGGGATGCGGTCAGGACGCGGCCCAGGGCGCCGCGGTCGTCGTTGCGCCTCGCCCACTCCATCTCGTCGGGATGGATGGGGGTCAGGGCGATGAGCCGGACCGCCTCGGGGTCGCCGAACATCTCGATGCGGTCCTCGCGCACGCCCGACGCCGCGCCCAGCAGCAGGCACAGCATCCCCTCGTCATCGGCCCAGTCCTCCAGCGCCTCGACGGGACGGGTGCGCAGGGTGAGGCAGTCGTAGAAGTCGAAGGTCGGCCGGTAGTTCTGACCCGCGAAGTGGGAGACGATCGACATGATCAGGGCGAGCTCCCAGCTCTGACGGATCTCCTCCATGCCGGCGCCGGCCAGGCGGGGGGAGTCGAGGTAGTACTCCAGCCCCTCCCCGGTGTCGCCGCCGTCCTCGTCCCAGCCGTCCGGGTCCCACGGCGAGGACATGCCGCTGGTGGCGATGATGGTGGAGTCGGGCAGGAAGACGGGGCAGAAGTTCTCGGCGTGGCCGGGCCAGGGGGAGAGCGCGCCGTTGGTCGGCCCGAAGAAGGCCGCGTCCGTGGTCGTCCCGAAGCGGCTCCAGTAGGCCTGGCGGCAGGCGTCCCCGTACTCCCAGGCCTCGGCGTTCTTGAATTGTGCGAGGTCGATGGTCATGCGTTCTCCTTGATCCGGTGACGGAATGGTAAACGGACGGCGGGCGGGGGCACTCGCAGACGGAACGTGAGTTACGGCGCGGGCGCTCGCGGGGCGCCGACGGCGCGGGCGGGCGGGGCGCGGACAGCGCCGGCCCCGCGCCTCACTCGGCGGCGATCGCCTCCAGGACGGGCAGGCGGGTCGCGCGCGCCGCCGGCCACAGCGCGGCCAGCACCCCGACGACGACGGACACGCCCAGCACGGCGCCGAGCCGGGCCCACGGGATGACGAGCTCGGTCAGGCCCCGGTCGGCCAGGAGGGCGCGCAGGGCCCCGGCCAGGAGCACGCCCGCGCCCGCGCCCAGGACGGTGCCGTAGACGGCGGTGAGGACCGACTCGCAGACGATCTGCCCGGCGAGCTGGGCCCGCCCCAGGCCCACGGCCCGCATGAGCCCGATCTCGCGGACCCGTTCGGACACGGACAGGACGAGGGTGTTGACGATGCCCAGGATCGCGATGACGATCGACAGCCCCAGCAGGCCGTAGAGGACGGCGAGCATCCGGTCGGCCTGCGAGCCGACCTGGTCGGAGAGCTCGTCGGGGTCGAAGACCTTGAAGACGTAGGCGGGGGCCAGGATCTGCCGGATGGAGGCGCGCACCGCCCCCGGGTCGGCGCCC
This sequence comes from Actinomyces dentalis DSM 19115, assembly GCF_000429225.1. Taxonomy (GTDB): domain Bacteria; phylum Actinomycetota; class Actinomycetes; order Actinomycetales; family Actinomycetaceae; genus Actinomyces; species Actinomyces dentalis. Next base: position 49,606 of record NZ_AUBL01000020.1, on the reverse strand, counting down.
TCGTCCAGGGTGATGAACAGTCCGTTGGGGGAGGCGAGCACCTGCTCGGGGTCGGTGGGCGCCGCCGTGGTGAGGGAGCCGGTGGCGGCCGCGACCTCGGGGGTGACGTAGAGGGCGCCGACCACGCCCGTGGTGTCGGCGACGGCGCTGACCGTGGCGGTCACCGAGCCGGCGGGGCCGGTGATGGTGACCCGGTCGCCCAGCGCCAGCCCGGAGGAGGCGAAGGCGGCCACGTGGGTGGCGTCGAGGCCGTCGAGGGAGCCCGCGGTGACGTTGGGGTCGTAGGCGGCCGCGTAGGCCCGGGGGTCGACGGCGACGACGTAGCCGGTGGAGGTCTTCCCGTCCGGCCCGGTCACCGAGGCGAGGTTGGCGGCGTAGGCCGCCGTCGAGGCGACGCCGTCGAGCCGCCCGATGGCGGCGGTCATCTGCGGGGGGATGGGGATGAGGCGGGTCGAGAACGTCGCCTGGCGCACGTAGAGGTCGGCGTGCATGGAGTCGTTGACGATGGAGGACACCGAGGCCCGCATGGAGGCGGTGATGGTCGCCCCCGCGCACACCAGCGCCATGCCGATGACCAGGGCGGCGGAGGTGGCCGCGGTGCGCCTGGGGGAGGCGGCGAGCAGGCGCACGGCGAGTCGCCCGCCCGGGCGGATCAGGCGCACCGGCGCGCCGAGCGCGGTGATGACCGGGCGCGAGACGGCGGGGGAGACCAGGAGCAGGCCCAGCAGGAGCGCGCCGGCGCCGGCCCCCAGGACGGCGCCGCGCCAGGGCAGGTCCGCGTCGTGCCAGGCGGCCAGGATCCCGGCCAGGCCGGGGCCGAGCAGGGCCGCGCCCGCGCCGGTGCGCGCCCGCAGGGGCCTCTCCTTCGCGCCGGAGGCGTCGCGCATCGCCTCGACCGGCGGGGTGAGGGCGGCGTCGCGGGAGGGCAGGAGGGCGCCGACGACGGTGACGAGCACGCCCACGCCGATCGACACGGCCACGACCCGCCGGGTCATGGGCGCCCCGCCGTCGGGCAGGGGCATGCCGCAGGCCCCCAGGCCCGCCACGAGCCCGCGGATCAGGCACGCCCCGGCCAGGACGCCCAGGACCGAGCCGAGGATCCCGATGACCAGGGCCTGGAGGAGCACGGTGGCGAACACCGACGTCGGCGAGGCGCCGATGGCGCGCAGGAGGGCGAACTCCCTCTGGCGCCGGCGCACGCTCATGGCGAAGGTGTTCATAATGATGAAGGAGCCCACGAACATGGCCAGGACCACGAAGACCAGCAGGAGGGTCTCGACGTAGCCCAGGATCCTCTCGACGTACTCGTTCTGCTCGTCGATGAGCTCGGCGCGGGTGAGCAGGCGCACGTCGCCGGGCAGCAGGGCGGCGATGTCGCCGCGCACCGCCTGCGCGTCGGCGCCGTCGGCCAGGCGCACGGCGATGGAGGTGACCTTGCCGTCCGGGGCGGCGAGCTCCATGAGCCAGTCGGGGTCCAGGCCGATGATCGTGGCCCCCGCCATGGAGGCGCCGTAGGTGAATTCGCCGACGACGCTCACCTCCACGGGCTCGCCGTTCACCACGATGTGCGTGCTCTGGCCGATCCTCAGACCGGAGCGGGCCAGGGCGTCGGACTCCAGGGCGATCTGGTCGCGGCCGCACGGGGGCGAACCCGCGACCAGGGTCTGGCCGCGGTCGTCGGCGTAGAGCGGCAGGGCCAGGGAGGGGGCGCCCATGGCGGTGACGGGGGCGGAGTCGGCGCCCACGAGGGTGGCGTTGACCGAGCTGGACGGGCGGGCCGCGGCGACGCCGTCGACGTCGGAGACGGGCCCGGCCAGGGAGGCGTCGATCTTGTTCGTCGGCGCGCGGACGGCGGAGTCGCCGCTGCCGGCCCGCTCGCCGATGATGTAGAGGTCGGCCGTCAGGGTCGAGGAGGTCAGGGCGGAGAAGGCGTCCGAGAGCACACCCCGCAGGGCGAGGGTCCCCGAGAGGAAGGCGACGCCCAGGACGACCGCCAGGGCGGTGAGGAGGAACTGCCCCAGGTGGGTGCGCACCGAGCGCAGGGCGACCCGGATCATCGGCGCCCCCGCCCCCGGGGGCCGGGGCCGGCGGGTCCGCCGGGTCCGCCGGGGGCGCCGGCCCGTTCGTCGTCCTCGGCGGCGAGGTCGCGCAGCGCGTCGAGGACGCGGTCCGGGTCCGGCCGGTCCATCTCGGCGACGACGCGCCCGTCGCGCAGGAACAGGACGATGTCCGCCCGGGCGGCGGCCTCCGCCTCGTGGGTGACCATGACGATGCTCTGGCCGAATTCGTCGACGCTGGAGCGCAGGATGTCCAGCACCCGGCGGGTGGACCGGGAGTCGAGGTTGCCGGTGGGCTCGTCGGCGAAGACGACGGCGGGCCGCCCGACCAGGGCGCGGGCGCAGGCCACGCGCTGGGCCTGCCCGCCGGACAACTCGGCGGGGCGGTGGTTCAGGCGGTCGCGCAGGCCGACGGCGTCGATGACCCGGTCGAAGTGGTCGCGGTCGACCCTCCTGCGGGCGATGTCCAGGGGCAGGGTGATGTTCTCCTCCGCGCTCAGGGAGGGCACCAGGTTGAAGGCCTGGAAGACGAAGCCGATGTTCTCGCGGCGCAGCCGGGTGAGGCGGCGCCGGCTCATGGACGAGATCTCCACCCCGTCGAGCGTGATCGTCCCGGAGGTGGGCGACTCCAGGCCCGCCAGGCAGTGCATGAGGGTGGACTTGCCCGAGCCGGAGGGGCCCATGACGGCGGTGAAGCGCCCGCGCGCGAGGTGCACGTCGACGGCGTCGAGCGCGGTGACGGCGCTCTCGCCCCGGCCGAAGACCTTGGTCAGGGCGCGGGCGGTGACCACCGGGTCGTCGACGGGGCCGTGCGCCGCCAGTCCCCCCGGTTCGCGGCGGCCCGATCCGCGGCGGCCCGGGCTCGCGTCCCCCCGCGGCGGCGCCTGCTCGCCGCCGCTGTCGTGTGCGTGTGCCGGCATGGCCGAAGTCTGTCACGAGACTCGCCCGCGCCGCACCGGGGCCGCCGGGCGGCCGGGGGAACCGGAAGTCGCCGAGCGGCCCGGGGCGCGCCGCCGTTCGGCTAGGCTGGGTGCGTCGTCGGCGCTCCCGGCCCGTCGGCCCCCGCACCCGTCCGTCCCAGAACTCAAGAGGCGTCATGTCCCAGCTTCAGCAACTCAAGCAGCAGGTCACCGACATCGGCCGGTCCGCCAGGCGGACGGCGCAGGGGCTGGCGCAGTTCGACCGGTCCTTCTCCCAGCAGGCCGCGCAGGTCGAGGCGGTCATCGGCGGGTCCGCGCAGAACAAGGACCGGGAGATGGTGGCCGCGATCGAGGACGCCAAGCGCAAGGTCCACGCCGCCGCGGCCTCGTTGGCGCGCGTCACGCGGACGGCCGACCAGTACTCCGCCTCCCTGTGACGGGCGCTTCGACGTGGACTCCGTGCAACTGGAGCGGTTCGCGGACGAGGCCGCCGCTGAGGCGAGGGCGCTGATGTCGCAGATCCAGGCCATGGAGCGCCTGGCCGCCGGCGCCGCGAAGCTCTCGACGGCGACGTCCCAGGTGGTCGGCGCCAGCGCCTCCGGCGTCGACGTGCGGCTGCAGGGCAATCTGACCGGCTTCAGCACGGCGCTGGGCCGGGCCACGAGCAGCGGGCACGACGCCGTCGCGCGCACGCAGGCGCTGGCGCGCCGATTGCACGCCCTCGCTCAGGAGGAGGCCGACCGGGAGCGGGAGGCCGCGCGCAGGCAGCAGGCGACCCGATGAGCTCCAGGCTGCAGCAGCTCGCCCGGGCCGTGACCGTCCTCGGCGACCAGAGCCGGGGGCCCGCCAGGACGGTGGACGCGGTCAGTGCGCGGATCGACGGCGCGGCCGGCGTCATCTCGGCGATGCCCGATGTGCCGGAGCGCGGTCAGGCGCTGTCGGCCCTCCTCGCGTGCCGCCGGGAACTCGCCCGGGCGGGCCGGGAGCTGAGCGCCTTCGCCCCGGAGGCCCGCGGCTTCGCGTCCCGCCTCATCGGCGGGGCCGGGGGCGGCCCGGCGGAAACGGCGTAGCGTCCCCGCCCGGCCACCGGCCCGGCGCCCCGCCCCTCCTCAGCCGAACTGGCCCGGGGAGGACCCGGGGCCGTACGGGTGGCCGTCGGGGCCCTGGACCACGACGCGGCGGCCCGGGGCCCCGCCCGGTCCCGGGGCGACGGCCTCGGTGCGCCCCGCGGGCAGGGCGCGCGACTGCCCCCAGGCGCGGATGTCGGCGACGTCGTCGGGATTCGAGCGGGAGAACGGGACCACGGTGCGGAAGTGGTCGTAGATCGTGGTCTCGTCGGGGAGGGCCCGCGACTGCCGGTTGTACATGACCTCGGCGATCTCGTTGACGACGGCGTCGATATCGGAGCCGGCGAAGCCCTCGGTCAGGGGCACCAGATCGTTCATGAGGTCGAAGGCGGGCTCCGAATGCGTGTACTTGCGGAAGCACAGGCGGATGATCTCCTCGCGCTCCTCCGGGGTCGGCAGGTCCACGAAGAACACGGCGTCGAAGCGGCCCTTGCGCAGCAGCTCGGGCGGCAGAGTGGACACGTCGTTGGAGGTGGCCACGAGGAACACCTTGGAGGTGGACTCCTGCATCCAGAAGAGGAACTGCCCGATGAGGCGGCGCGTCACCGAGTTGTCGCTGGAATTGGAGGCGAGCCCCTTCTCGATCTCGTCGATCCACAGGATGCACGGGGCGGCCCGGTCGGCGGTCGCCAGCGCATCGCGCAGACGGGACTCGGACTCCCCGACGTACATGCCCATGACCGCGGCCATGTCGAGCCGATAGAGCGGCAGCTCCCACTGCTGGGCGATGGCCTTGGCGGACAGGGACTTGCCGCACCCCGGCACGCCGCACAGGAGGACGCCCTTGGGCGGCTTGACGCCCCACCCGGTCAGGTCCCCCGTCATGAGGCGCTGCTTGCCCGCCAACCACTCCTTGAGGTTCTCCAGCCCGCCCACCTGGTAGTCGTCCTGGAGGCGGACCCGTTCGAGGCCGGCGAGATCGCCGAAGATCCGGTCCTTGAACTGGGACAGCTCGGCGAGGTCCTCGTTGCGGACCTCCTCCTTGGCGATGAGGGTCGCCACGACGTTGATCGCCTCGCCCTCCGTCACCCCGGACAGGATCTCGGCGGCGCGGCGGACCTCGGCGTCCTGCCACTCGATGAAGATGTTCGACCCGCGGTAGGGGCTGATCGTCGAGGAGATGGTCTCGTGGAGCTCGTCGACGGTGGGCACGTCCAGGGTCGTGGTCATGCCGAGCCGGCTCAGCCCGGACCACACGGGCCGGTCCGTGATGAGGATGATGGCGCCGTTGTTCCTCTCCGCGAGCCGGATGAGCTGGGAGAGGTGACGGGACGTCGCGGTATCGCCCTCGAGGTCGTCGAGGTCGGAGAAGACGAAGTTGACGTTCGCCCGGGCGCGGAAGGTCTGCTGGGCCTGGTCGAGGGCGGCAACGAGGGAGTAGTCGTCGGTGACCGCCGAGCCGGTGAGGACCTCGCGCAGCCCCTCGGTGCGCGTGTAGGAGAAGAACGGCATCTGCCGGAACTCGGCCGCGAGCTGGGAGACGATCTCCGAGGCCCGCATGGGCTCCACGGTCCTGACGATGATGACCGGCACCCTGGCTTTGAGGAATCTGCGCACCTCATCGGTCGTCTGGCGGTAGTCCATCACTTCCTCCTTCTGGTCATGCGCCTGAACAGTCCCGGACCCCTGCGCTCGCGGGGCGGCGGGGGCTCGTCGGTCCGGGTCGCCGGCGTCCCGCCGACGGGCCCCGGGGCCGAGGCCCGGTCGGCCAGCCCGATGATCGCCGAGCCGTCCACGTAGCCCGTGTCGAAGACCCGCATGAGCGAGTTCTCGCGCACGACCCGGACGAGGCGGTCGTCTCCGGTCGGGTCCGAGACGACGCGACCCGCCCGGGTGCTCGACACCGCCTCCTCCAGCTGGTGCTGCAGGGACTCCACGTCCTTGCGCATCGAGGTCATGAGGTTCTCGCGCAGCTCCTGCGGAAGCGAGGGGTGGGTGGACAGGCGCAGCCGCGGCAGCAGCAGGCGCCGCGCGTCGACGAGGGCCGACTCGATGGTGTGGACGTCCCCCGAGGCCAGGGCGTGCTCCCACGACCTGGCGAAGGACTCGTTCCAGCCGTCCATCATGGTGCTGACGGCGGTCACGAGGTGATCCACCAGCCTGCTGAAGGTCCGCGGGCTGAAGCTCTCGGCGGTCAGCGGCGGCAGCCCGTCCAGACTGGTCGACGGGGCACGGCTCCACGTCCGCAGCGTGGTGGCCCAGGTCTTGTACACGCTCGAGCCCGTCGTCGCGGCTCCCGGCAATGACGTGCTCATGATGCGGTGCTCGGCGCGGGACGACGGCGCACGATCGTCTCATTGGGCGGCAGCGGGCTCCACGCGGGCAGGTTCCCCGCAATGGGCCGGTCGCTGGACAGCTTCGGCGCGCCCGTCGTGTCCCTGGTGCGGACCAGGAGATCCTTGCGGTCGACGACGGTTCCCCGACCGGGCGGGGCGGGGGAGAAGGAGGGCGTCCTGCGGGGACGACGGCGGACGATGGTCGGCGGCGGGGATCCCGGGGCCTGCGCCATGGGCCTCGCGGGCGCGGCCGGAACCGGCGCCGCGGCGGGCGGGGGGACGGGCGGCATGGCCGCCGGGGCCTGCGCGGAAGGAGCGCTGGGCGGCGGAACCGGCACCGCGGCGGGCGGGGGGACCGGCGGCATGGCCGGTGCGGCCGCCGGAGCCTGCGCGGAAGGGGCGCTGGGCGGCGGAACCGGTGCCGCGGCGGGCGGGGGGACGGGCGGCATGGCCGCCGGGGCCTGCGCGGAAGGGGCGCTGGGCGGCGGAACCGGTGCCGCGGCGGGCGGAGGCGGCACCGGCGGCATGGCCGGAGCCGCGGGCGGCGGCGGAACGGGCGGCATGGCCGGTGCGGCCGCCGTGGCCGCGGGAACCTGCTCGGGGACGATCACCCCGTTCCCGGCGGCGGCCCTCTCGTCCTTGACGGCGTCGGCACTGGCGCCCGACTGGGCGGCGTCGGTCATGGTCACTTCTCCTCGCTGGTGGTGCTGCCCACCGGCCACACGTCGATGACACGGAGGAGCTCTGCCTCATCGGCGTCGTGCTCCTCGTAGAAGAACTCGAGGTCGTCGAACTCCGCGCGGGCGTCGACGAGCATCTGGAACGACTCGTTATAGGCCCTCTCCTTCGCCTGAATGACATTGGCCACCTCGGCGTCGGCGGTTTTCTTCTTCTGGCTGATGACGTAGTACGCGATCCCGCCGGCCGCCAGGGCGACGAGAACGCCCAGCGCCTTGAGCAGCGCGAAGCCGAGGAGGGAGACGACCGCCGCGATGAAGATGGGCAGGACCATCTGCTGGTTCTTGAAGGACACCTGCGCGATTCTCGCGGCGCAGGTCTGGTCCCACGCCGATCGCAGCCGGGCCGCCATCGTCTCCTCGTCCTCGGAGGTGCTGGTCGACAGCCCGACGAAGCCCAGGGAGGACGCCAGGCCGTGGTGGTCGGAGCCCAGGTTCAACGGCACGTTGTCGACGTGGAGCCTGCGGTAATTCCTGGTGTAGACGGTGACGGCGGTGCGGAAGTCCTCCCGTCCCGCGCCGATGGCGACCTGCTGGGTGCGCACGGACACGCCGAGGCTGTCCGGGGCGATGGCGGCATTGGTCTGGAGCGTGACGGCGTCGGTGCGCTCGCCCAGGATCGCAATGAGCTGATCGGCCTTGGCGCGGGCGCGGTCGGCGTCCCCGTCGGAGTCGATGATCGCCTCCTGGTAGGTCACCTCGCGGCGCAGCGGGAGCTCCTCGTCGTCGTACTCGGTCACGAGCTGGATGAGGAGGTCGTCCAGGAGGGAGGAGATCATGCCCGCGGAGGTGAAGTCGGAGTCCTTGACCGCCTCGTACTTCTCCGCGCAGCGCCCCAGCGCGGTGGCCGCCTCCGTCTGCGCCTTGACCGCGGCGAAGGAGGCGGGCGGGGTGAGCCGGCGCAGCATCTGCGCCTCCTGGTTGTCGAGCACCTCGCGGGCGACGGTGAGCTCCTGGACCCACTTGTTGACCTGCTCCTTGACCAGGTCCTGACTGGTGCGCAGCTCCTTGGTCCAGGTGTGGAGCTGGGTGCGGACCAGGTCCGTGCCCGGGGGGCCGAACTGCCCCTGGGAGGCCGCCTCGAGGATGACGGCGAACTCCCGGGTGAGATTGTGCGGATCGCAGGAGGCGAAGTAGTGGCGCAGCCACCGCACGGACTCGGCGTCCCGGTGCTCGCGCCGCAGGACGAGGGCGAAGAACAGGGCCGTCTTGGCCTGATTGCGCCCGTAGGCCTCGGCGACGGACCGCTTGGCCACGTCCTCGTCGTCGCGCGACCACGCGGCCAGCGCCACCAGCGCCGGCGCGAGCCAGTACCGGGGGGTCTGGATCATGAGCTCTTCGCTGACCTGGCCGGCGGTGGACTCCGAGACGTTGCCGATGTCGAAGGCCTGAAGCAGCCCGATGCTGGAGCGGCGCACCACCTTGTAGTGCCCGTACTCGCGCTCCAGGTCGGCCTTGAGGGTGCCCAGCTTGGTCTCGGCGCGCTGCACGGCGGCGGTCCGCCGCGCCTGCTGGACGTACTCGGCGAACTGCCGCTGCAGCTCGGCCAATTGGTCCTGGGTCGACCGGAGCGTGCCGGAGACCTCCGTGACCATGGAGCTGACCTGGTCGACGTCGCTCCTCGTCGCCATGGCGCTCTGGATCTCGTCGAGTTGACGCGTGATCGGCGCCAGGTTCAAGGTTCCTGAAGACATTGTGATCCTTTCAGGGCAAGGACGAATGAAGATCGTCCGGCGGATGGTGGGAGGGGCGGGACGGGGCCAGGAGTCAGCCGGTCCCGTCCTCCCGCACGGGCACGAGCTCGCCGTCGGAGTAGACCTCGATGTAGGCGTAGGCGGGCGAGCGGGCGAGGGCGCGGGCCTGCCGGTAGGGCTCGGGGACGGGGTCGGAGGGCGTGTAGTGCTCGATGATGGCGCCGTCGATGCTCATCCTGTGGTCGATGTAGGGCTCGCCGAGGTAGCACCTCGCGAAGAGCCCGACGAGGATCCCGCCCATGCGGTCGGCGTAGGCCCGCTCGATCCAGGCGATGAGCTCGGCCCGGTAGGCGGTGTCCTGAGTCATGTCGAGGTTGCGGACGGCCTCCATGATCTGCGCCGAGCGGGGCAGCGATCGGCGGGACCGCTCGTAGGGAGTGATCGTGGCGGGCGCGAGCGACTGGGCGGGCACCGTCTGGGAGGAGGGCACCGTGTTGGCGGCGGGGCCCTGCCGCGCCACGGCTGCGCTGCTCAGGACACGACGTCGTTGGTGCTGCACGGGAACCGACCTCGGTTGTAGGGATCTGGGGGCGCCGGCGAGCCTGCGCTCACAGGGCGTACACGATGATGGCACACGCGATGACGGCCAGAACGACGATCGCGAGTACCAATTGTTGTACTTTTCCGAAGCGCGGCGACGGGGCGGAGGGCTCCGGAGCCGCGGGGGCGGGCTCGACCGGCGCGGCCGGGGCCGGCGGGGCCGGTGCGGCGGGCACGGGCTCGACCGGCGCGGGCCGCTCGGCCGCGGCGGAGTCGATGCGCGCCCACTCCTGCTGCACCGTGCGCAGGTCCGCCTCCACCCGGCTCAACTCGCGGCCCGTGTCGGCCGCGCCGGCGGGGGCGTCCGGCACCGGGGCGTCGGCGTCGATGCCGACGTCGTGGGCGTGGGCGAGTGAGCGGGCGGTCCGCTCCGCCTGGGCGGCCCGCCGCTCCAGGCGCTCCCACTCCTGCTCCCGCGAGCGCCGCCGGCTCGCCGCCTCGCGCAGCTCGCCGCGGCCGTAGTCGGCGGCGCCGGCCAGCTCCCGCTCGGTGCGCTCGCCCAGGGAGCACAGGGCCTCCACGGCGGCGAGGTAGTCCGCGCCGGCGGTGGTGCGCGCGTCGTTCACCATGTCTCCTCCAGAACGTCGTCGTCGGGGATCTCGAAGGGGACCAGGACCCGGAGCCCGGCGTCGTCGGTGTGGTCGAGCAGGCCGATGCGCGGCCCGCGGCCGAAGGGCTTGGTGTGCGGCCCCGCCAGGTCCCGCAGGTCGACCAGCCCGAGCTTGAGCAGGACCAGGGCGCGGACCCCCGGCAGGTTGTAGGAGCCCAGGTCCCGTTCCATCGCCCGCCGGGAGCTCCACCAGCCGACGGCGAAGACGCCCTGGAGCGCCCCGCGCTCGAAGACCCGCTGCAGGACCTGCGCCGGGGTGGTCTGCGCGGGGCCCGCGGACAGCAGGTCGGAGAAGCCGAGGTCGTCGTCCGCCGGCTCCGCGCCGGGCGCGGGAGCCGCGTCGTCCGGGAGCGGGCGGTCCATTCCGACGACGCGCTGGAGCCCGACCCCGACGAGGAGCATCGGGTGCTCGGCGCCGTCGTCGAGCGCGGCGGTCACGTCCCGCACCAGGAAGGCGGCGACCTCCTCGCGGGGCACGACGCGCGCGGCGCGGCCGGACCGGCTCCGCGCCCCGACCACGCGGGCCAGCCCGGGCGGGAGCTCCTTCATGCCGTTGAGGACGACCAGTTCGCAGGCGGGGTCCATGGTCCGCAGCGCCGTCAGGGTCATCGAACTCAGCGCCCCGTCGGCCAGGTCGTCCCCGGAGCCCACGAGCACAACCCCCTGGTCGACGTCCGCGTCCAGGGTCAGGGACACCGGGGTCTGGGTCACCCTCACCGGACGGCCCAGCCACATGGCGGGCCCCTCGCCGTCGTCGGCGCGGTCGGGCCCGTGCTCCGGCCACGCGGCGCGGTTCGCGCCGATGAAGACCATCGGGGGGTCGGTGTGGCCGAGGTCGAACAGCCGCCGCTGCAGCTCGTCGAGGGTCTGGGGCTCGGCCCAGGCGGCGACGCCGCGGACGTTCGCGGCGGCGGGGTCCAGGCCGTAGTTGCGGTTGAGGATGACCTCGCCCCGGTAGGTCAGCTCGGCGGCCGCGCGGTTGTGCGGGGAGAGGATCGCCTCGGACTCCTGGGCGGTGTTCTTCAGCGACATGCGCAGGGGGAACTGGGCGAAGATCGAGTCCCCCTTGGCCCGCAGCCCCGAGATGCCGGAGATGGTCTGGGAGGCGAGCAGGAGGTGGATGCCGTAGGCCCGGCCCTGCTTCGCAATGGCCTCGAGGAGGGCCACCGCCTGGTCGACCAGATCGTCGTCGCCCTCGAACAGGGCGTGGAACTCGTCGATGATGACCAGCATGCGCGGCACGGCCAGGCCGGTCGCCCGGCGGTAGGCCCCGATGGAGGGGGCGCCGGCCTCCTTGAACAGCCGGGACCTGCGCTCGAGCTCCTCGGTGACGTGCCGCAGGACGGCGACGCCGAACTCCTGGTCCGACTCCAGGGAGAGGACCTTGACGTGGGGGAGCCAGCCCCGCCCCTCGGCGTCGGGGGCGAAGCGGTGGAACTCCAGGCCCTGCTTGTAGTCGAGCAGCAGCATGCTCAGCTCGTCGGGCGAGTAGCGGGCGGCCAGGGAGTAGATGATGTCGAGCAGGAGGTTGGACTTGCCCTGGCCGACGGCGCCGCCGATGAGCACGTTGGGGTGCGGGGGGTTCTCGCTGCGCAGCGACAGCGTGAGCGGGTCGCGCCCGGCCCGGCCGATGGCGGCGTCCAGGGACTCGATCGACGACCCGCTCCACGGGGAGCCCAGGTCCTCCCCGATGAGGTCGGCCAGCGGGATGACGGGGCCGGTGGTCTTCGTCGCCGCCTGCCGGGCGGCGCGGACCGCGGCGTCGAGCACCGCCAGGGACGGCGGGTCGTCGGGCTCCACGACGGCGCCCGCGGGCAGGTTCGGCACGGCCCATGTTCCGGCGTCGTGGCGCAGGACCAGGGTTCCGCGCCGGGCGCCGGGCGCCCCGCCCAGCGCGGGGTCGTGCTGGATCATGAGGTGGATCCCGGTGCCGGGGCTCATGTCGGCGACCCGGTCGAGGAGGCGGCCGAGCTGCTCGTCGACGCCGTAGGGGTGGTCGAGGACGACGACGACGGTCAGCGACCCGGTGGGCTCGCCGTCGCGCCGCCACAGGTCGAGCAGGTCGCGCGCGCCGCCCACGGCGATGCGCTCGGCGTTGGAGGCGGCGTCCGCCATGGCGGTGCGCACGGCGTCGGCGAAGGAGCCCGCCTCGGAGAAGGGCGGCGGGAAGGCGGAGCCGACCGTCTCGCGCAGCGGCGCGAAGGCCCCGAGGACGCCGGTGACGCGGGGGTCGAAGACGAGCAGGCGCAGGTGGGGCAGCGGGATCTGCGTCACGAGCCGCGCCAGGGTGGCGAGCACCAGGTCCTGGGCACGGCGGGTGGAGCCCTCCACCCGCCAGTGCGACGCGCAGATCAGCGGGGCGAGGGCGGGGGCGCCCCCGAGCTCGTCGGGGGCGCGGAACGCGCCGATCCGCGTCCAGCGGGACGGGCGCCCGACGGCGTCGGCGTCGATCGTTCTCAAGTCGGAGCCCGCCGCGCCCGGGGCGAGCTCGCTCACGGTCCGCTCGAGTGCGGCCCGGGCCTCGGCGCGCTCCCGCTCGGCGCCGGCGACGGCGCGCTCCCGGCGCAGGCGGCGCTGCTCCTCGATCCCCTCGTGCAGCGCCGCGGCGGCCGCGTCCAGGTCGGCCAGGTCGCTCTTGCGGGCGGCGCCGATCCGCTCCCGGATGGCGGTGGCCCGGGAGAGGATCCGGGCGGTCTGCGCGGTGGCCTGCTCCCTGAGCCGGTGCAGCTGGGCCGGGTCCATGGAGGGCGCGGCCGGTGCCGGGGCCGTCGGCGCCGGGGGCGCGACCGGTGAGGCGGGCCCGGTGGGGCGGGCGGGCCCGGTGGTCGGCTCGGGCATCGGGGCGTGCGAGACCTCCGTGCCGGACACGATGATGCGGCGTCGGGGTGAACCTGGACTCATGGTGACCTATTCGGTGGGACGGGACGGCCGTGGGATGCTTAAGCGCGTGAATCCGCGGGATGCGGACCCGCGCGCCAGGCAGCATAGCACCCGGGCGGCTCGCTCCCGGCCGAGTCCGTGCAGGCGGACGTCGTCGATGCTGGAAGCGGCGGGCGACCTCGTGGATGACGCGGCGCGCCGTCGTACGGGCCCGGGAGCGCGGGCGGCCCGTCGGCGTCGCAGTCCTGCGGGCCGGGGTCCCGGCGGAGGGTCGGGCGATGCCGCGGGCCACAGCCATCGCAGTCCTGCGGGCCGGGGTCCCGGCCGGGAGACGGGCCGCCGGGCCCCGTGCTTGACTCGCCGCCTCGCCCGCACCGATAATCATCGTGGAAGTTCCGCGGATCCGCCCGGGGCGGGTCCGGCGGTCGGAGGCCCCTACGGAGAAAAACAGTCCCGATATGGATCCCACGCAGCTCACAGAAATAGTGGGGCAGGCCGATGCGCGGCTCGCCTCCACGACGCCGGATCAGGAGATTCAGGCGGCGCTCGCGCAGAACCGCCCCGATCTCTGGGCGGCGCTCGCCTCCAACCCGATGCTCTACCCGGAACTGGTCAATTGGCTGTACCAGCTGCAGGACGACGCCGTCCTGGCCGTTTTGAACGGCCAGCAGCACCCGTCGGGGACGGACGGGGCGGCGCAGGCGCCGGCCGCCTGGGCGTGGGTGGCCGACGGCACCCCGCCGCAGGGCGTCGCCGTCGCGGAGCGATCCTCCCGCTGGTCGCCGGTGCCCCTGATCGCGGCCGCCGTCATCATCCTGCTCGTCATCGGCGGGATCGGCACGTGGCGTCTGGGGCTCTTCGGCGGGGATGACGATCGCACGCCGTCGACCGCCGCGGGCGGGCACGGCTCCGACCGCGCGTCGTCGGCCTCGCACAAGAAGGACCGCGAGAAGAACAAGGACGGGGACAAGGACGACAAGGACTCCGCGAAGGACCGGGAGACCGACCGCGACGAGCCGACGCCGGCCGAGGAGGAGCCGGACCGCGACTCGCCGCCGGCCCCGGTGGAGTCGAGCGAGCCGGACTCCGGTTCCGGTTCCGGGGCGAGCGGCTCGAACGGGGCGGGCTCGGCCGACTACGTCACGCCCTGCGCGCGGGCGCCGCAGTTCGCGGTGCGCTCCGTCAGCGACCAGGGCGGCGAACTCGAGGTCACGACCGAGGTCACCCCCTCCTGCTCCGAGGGGGATGTGCTGACGGGCGCCGCGAATTCCATCGCGCTCTACGCGCCGTCGTCGACCACGGGCTCGGGGGCCGCCGACATGGTCGTCGCCTACGCCGATTTCGACTTCTCGGGTTCCCCCGTCGTCATCCCCTCGGGCGGCAGGACGCTCGTCCTGCGGTTCGCCGCCGGATACTTCTTCCGCTCCGCGAGCGACATCAGCGCCGGCTCCACCACGATCTCCGGTGACATCGACCGCAGCGGCGCGTCGACCGCGGTGGTGGTCGGCAGCGACGCGAGCACGACGGCGATCGTGGCCTCCGGCACCGGCGACGGGCAGGTGGCGGAGGCCGACGCCGCCGGCAACCTCCGCTGGCAGGCCGACCACGACCGGCCGACCGTCGTGAGCAGCGTCTCCGGGTACTGGGTCCCCCAGGTGTCCTCGAAGCGGCCGGGCCTGTACGCCGAGGGCATGACCTGGGGCAGCCCCGACATCGTGCAGGAGTTCTTCTCGCTGCGCCAGCAGTTCCCGCAGGCTCTTCTGCTCTTCAGCGACGACTGGCCCGTCTTCGACGCCGGAGGCAGCTGGTGGGTGACCATTGTGGGGATCCCCTTCACCACGGCGGAGGAGGCCAACGCCTGGTGCGACTCCCAGGGCCTGGACGGCGAGCACTGCTTCGCCAAGTACATCGACACCAACGGCTCGTCCGAGGGGACGACCAGGAACCGCTGAGCGGCGCCGGCGCCTCCGAGCGCCGGCAATGAATGCTGCGCCCCTTCCCGTCATGCGGCGGGAAGGGGCGCGGTGGTCTCCTCACCGGGGAACGACGGGGGATGCGCCCGGTGGCGAGTACCAGGGCGATGAACCGGGCCGGGAGCCGCCGCGCGAGCCCCGCGTCCGAGGAGGCCCCGGTCGCCGCCCCCACCGGCGACGACGCCGGGCGGCGAGCCCCGCGTCCGAGGGGCCACCTGTTCGCCGACGCCTTGACGTGAGATGCGCATGACTGTCATACTCATGTGCGCCGCCGTACTACGGTGCGGAGTGGAAGTCAGCGCCGGTGCACCCGTGTCGTCATGTGGGCCCGGCGCTTGCGCTACCTACGGGGGTCGATTTTCTCCACCAGTACACGATCAGCGATCATCCGCCATCCGGTGTCCTGGCCGGCAGCATAATCACCCAGGGCTCCGACAACCTGATCCGGCACCCACAGTCGCTTATCATCACGTCCGAACTTATGAGTCAGACGGAACTCTTGTGTCAGCACCCGAGACCGTCGGGCCACATCGATTGTGTTCTCATCCTTATTATCCTGGGAACGCTGTCGGCGCTCAAGAACGAGTGCGTGCACGTTGAACTTATCCTCGAGGTGCACGGCCAAGCAGAAGAGCGCCTGTTGTCTTGCACGCTCCTCTCCGCCGTCGAGAATAAGAGGAGACGCCACGACAACGAGATGAGATGCATCATAGCCGCTTATGGTTCTACAAACGGCCAACTTCGTCTGAGGCAGGTGATCACGCCAGTGAAGTTTACCAGCATGCCTCACATACACAGACAGTGCATCGGCAAGATCCGGCTGCTCATCGTCGGCGATATACACGCCAAGTAAATACATCGGCTCCGGCACCCCGGTACGACGAATACTCTCATCCCCATAAGCGATACGGCTCATCCTCGCCGCCTTCCGCCCGGCTCCGGCGTCGGATCACAGCATGCACGACACGCAGCCCTCCACCTCGGTGCCGGTGAGCGCGGCCTGGCGCAGGCGGATGTAGTAGAGGGTCTTGATGCCCTTGCGCCAGGCGTAGATCTGGGCCCGGTTGACGTCGCGGGTGGTGGCGGTGTCGGGGAAGAAGAGGGTCAGGCTCAGCCCCTGGTCCACGTGCTGGGTGGCCGCGGCGTAGGTGTCGATGATCTTCTCCGGGCCGATCTCGTAGGCGTCCTGGTAGTACTCCAGGTTGTCGTTCGTCATATAGGGCGCCGGGTAGTAGACGCGCCCGATCTTGCCCTCCTTGCGGATCTCGATCTTGGCCACGATCGGATGGATCGAGGAGGTGGAGCCGTTGATGTAGGAGATCGAGCCGGTGGGCGGGACCGCCTGGAGATTGCGGTTGTAGATGCCGTCGCGCCGGATGGCCCCGGCCAGCTCCGCCCAGTCGGCACGCGTGGGCACGTGCACGCTGGAGGCGTCGAAGATCTCGCGCACGCGCTCGGTGACGGGCACGAAATCCCGACTCGTGTACTTGTCGAAGAACTCGCCGCCGGCATAGGCAGAGTCCTCGAATCCCACGAAGGACTCGCCCCGCTCGACCGCCAGCTCGTGCGAGGCGGTCAGGGCCTGGTACAGCACGCAGGCGAAGTAGACGTTGGTGAAGTCCAGGGCCTCCTCGCTGCCGTAGAGGATCCGCTCGCGCGCCAGGAAACCGTGCAGATTCATCTGCCCCAGCCCGATGGCGTGGGACTCGCGGTTGCCGCGGTCGATGGAGGGCACGGACGGCAGACGCGTCTGGTCGGACACGGCGGTCAGCCCCCGCACCGCCGTGCGAATGGTGCGGGCGAAGTCCGGGGAGTCCATCGTCCTGGCGATATTGAGGCTGCCCAGATTGCAGGAGATGTCCTTGCCCACGTGCGCGTAGGACAGGTCCTCGTTGAGCCGGCTGGGCTCGGAGACCTGGAGGATCTCCGAGCACAGGTTGGACATGACCACCTTCCCCTTGATGGGGTTGGCCCGGTTGACCGTGTCCTCGAAGACGACGTAGGGGTAACCGGACTCGAACTGGATCTCGGCGAGGGTCTGGAAGAACTGGCGGGCATTGATCCTGGTCTTCTTGATGCGCTCGTCGTCGACCATCTCGCGGTACTTCCCCGTCACGTCGATGTCCGCGAACGGAACCCCGTGGACGCGCTCGACGTCGTAGGGGCTGAACAGGCACATGTCCTCATTGTTCTTGGCCAGCTCGAAGGTGATGTCGGGGATGACGACGCCCAGCGAGAGGGTCTTGATGCGGATCTTCTCGTCCGCGTTCTCGCGCTTGGTGTCCAGGAACCGCATGATGTCGGGGTGGTGGGCGTGCAGGTACACGGCGCCGGCGCCCTGACGGGCCCCCAGCTGGTTGGCGTAGGAGAAGGAGTCCTCCAGCAGCTTCATGACGGGGATGACGCCGCTGGACTGGTTCTCAATGCGCTTGATCGGCGCCCCCATCTCGCGCAGGTTGCTCAGCAGCAGGGCCACGCCGCCGCCGCGCTTGGACAGCTGGAGGGCGGAGTTGATGCCGCGGGCGATCGACTCCATATTGTCCTCGATACGCACCAGGAAGCAGGAGACGGGCTCGCCGCGCTGCGCCTTCCCCTCGTTGAGGAAGGTGGGTGTGGCGGGCTGGAATCGGCCGGTCATCATCTCCTCGATGAGGTCCAGGGCCAGCGCCTCGTCGCCGTCGGCCAGGGCCAGGGCCACCATGGCGACCCGGTCCTCGAACCGCTCCAGGTATCGCCCGCCGTCGAAGGTCTTGAGCGTGTAGGAGGTGTAGTACTTGAACGCCCCCAGGAAGGTCTCGAAACGGAAGTCGTGGGCGTGGGCGGCCTCGAACGCGGAGGCGATGAATTCCGGGGAGTAGCGGTCCAGGACCCGTTTCTCGTAATATCCCTCGGCGACCAGGTGATCCAGCTTCTCCCCCAGGTCGCGGAAGCGGACGGTATTCGGGTTCACGTGCTGGAGGAAGTACTGGCGGGCCGCCTCGCGGTCGGCGTCGAATTGGATCGCGCCGTTCGCGTCGTAGAGGTTGAGCCGGGCGTTGAGGGCGTGATAATCGAGGTCCGGGGCCGCGGTCGCCCCGGAGCCGGCGCCCGACGGCGTCTGCGTCAGCGTGTCTGCCAAAACCTGTCCAATCCTTCTTCGACGCGCGCGACGTCGGTGGGGGTGCCGAGCAGCTCGTAGCGGTAGAGGAGGGGCACCTTGAGCTTGGCGGCGATGATATCGCCGGCGATTCCGTAGGCCTCGCCGAAATTGGTGTTCCCCGAGGAGATGACGCCCCGGCACAGGGAGCGGTTGTGCGGGTCGTTGAGGAACTTGATGACCTGCTTGGGGACGGCGCCCCTGATGCTGCCGCCGCCGTAGGTCGGCACGATGAGGACGTACTCCTCGTCCACCCTCAGGGGCCCCTCGCCGGGGCGCAGCGGGATCCGGGCGCTGCGGCGGCTGAGCCTGCCGACGAACCGGTGCGTGTTCTGCGAGGCGGAGGAGAAGTAGACGAGCAGCGGGCCGTCGGGCGCCGGCGTCGTCGCGGGGGGCGTCACGGGGCCGTCCGCCCCGCTTCAGATCGCGATGGCCTCGACGGCGAGCGCGGCCGCCTTGATCTTGTCCGGGCGGAAGCCGGACCAGTGGTCGGCGCCGACCATGACGACCGGGGCCTGCGCGTAGCCCAGGGACTTGACCCGCGCCAGGGCCTCGGCGTCCGCCGAGATGTCCACCGTGCTGTAGGACAGGCCGGCCCTGTCCAGGGCGCGGTAGGTGGCGCTGCACTGGACGCAGTTGGGCTTGCTGTAGACGGTGATCGCCATGTCGGTCTCCCCGATCGTGTACGGATGGTCTGTCCCGCGCCCCGGCCGGGCGCCCCGCGGCGGGCTCGCACCGGTGGCCGGAGCACGGATGTGTGTGATGGAGGGCATCGCCTCACCAACGGGCGACAACACTACCCCTAGGGGTCGGAGCGCGCCAGCACCACAAGATGATGTGTTCGACCCCCCGCTGTGCACGAATCGCCCCTCCCTGTGGACGACTCGCCCGGAGCCTGTGGACGACTCCCGCCGGGGACCGGCGGCGGCCGGGCGGACCGGGTCGGCGACACGCCGTCGGATCCGCGCGAACACGGCCCCGCACCCGCCGACGCGCACCCGCCCCGACAATCCACAGCCCCGCCGCCGACCCGACGGCCCGTTGTCCCCAGCCTGGGGACAACTCCCTGAAAATTCCCCTCTCACAACTTGATCACGTCGGCGTGTCCCCCGACGCGCCCCGGGGCGCCGGGTCCGTGCTACGGTCGCCGTACAGACGCGAGTCCAAGGAGGTCTCATGGACGCGGCCCGACGGCGGAAGAAGATCCTCGAGCGCCTGGGCGCCGCCTCCGCCCCCATCCCGGCCGCGGCCCTCGGGGCGGAGCTGGGCGTCTCGCGGCAGATCGTCGTCGGCGACGTCGCCCTCCTGCGCGCCGCCGGGCACCCGGTGCGCGCCACCAACCGCGGCTACCTGCTCAGCCGGCCCACCGCCCGCCCGCGCCGCTCCTTCCCCGTCCAGCACACCCGCGACGAGATCGCCGCCGAGCTGGAGGCGATCCTCCAGGAGGGCGGCACGGTGCTGGACACCTCGATCGAGCACCGGCTCTACGGGCAGATCACCGTCGACCTCATTCTGCGCGACCGCGCCGACCTCGCCCAGTTCCTGGCCAGGCTCCCCGAGTCCTCCTCCCTGGCCGAGCTGACCAACGGCTGGCACACCCACACCGTCGAGGCGGACAGCGAGGAGGTCCTCGACGCCGTCGGACGCCGCCTGGACGAGCTGGGCTTCCTGCGCGAGGAGTACTGAGGGGACGACGGCCCCGCCCGTCCGCGAGCGCCCGACGCCGGCGCGCCCCCATCCGGCCCGGCCCCCGAGTCGCCGCGGGCGGGGCCCGGCCCGGTCTCCACAAGACATGCGCCGGACCCACCCCCCTCACAGGCCCCTCATGGGCCCGGCCCCTTGACTCAAGGCCGTCAGCAAGGCCTCACCCAAGGAGCACGCCCATGAGTCCGACCACCCTCGCCTATATCGGGACCGATCTGGCGGCCCTCGCCCTTCTCGTCGGCGCCCTCTACCTGCCGCGCCACGGCCGCAGGGATCTCACGGCCGCCTACATCGGAGTCAACATCGGCGTCCTGGCCGTCACGCTCCTGCTGTCCACCGCGAGCGTCGGCGCCGGACTGGGGCTGGGCCTGTTCGGCGTCCTGTCCATCATCCGCCTGCGCTCCACCGAGATCTCCCAGGGCGAGATCGCCTACTTCTTCGCCTCCCTGGCCCTGGGCCTGCTCGGCGGCATCCAGACGGCCCCGCTGGCCCTGGTCGCCGCCCTCATGGCCCTGGTCGTGGCCTCCCTGTGGATCGGCGACAGCCCCCGCCTGGCCGCCCGCAACCGCCACCAGGTCATCCAGCTCGACCGCGCCATCGCCGACGAGGCCGCCCTGACCGCCCACCTGGAGGAGCTGCTGGGCGCCCGCGTGCGCGCCCTGGAGGTCCACAGGCTCGACCTGGTCAACGACACCACCCTCGTCGACGTGCGCTACCGGCTGCTCGCGCGCCGCGCCCCGCTGGCGCAGGACGCCGCCCGCGACGACCTCCCCTTCGTCGCCTCCCCCGCGGACAACTGGGCGCCGCTGAACCGTCCGACGGCGGCGCGCCACGCCGGCGCCGCGAGCCGCTGAGCCCATCCGGCCGCATCCGCGCAGGAGAACAGCCATTATGATCACTCGCCCCGCCGGCCTGGACACGCGCCGCCTGGCCCCCACCGGACTCGCCGAGCTCAACGCGGCCGCGGGCCTGCTCGTCCGGATCGACCGCAAGTATCTCGTGCCCCTGACCGCAGCCCAGGGACTCGTCGACGCCCTGGCCGGCGCCGCCCGCGTCCTGCAGATCGAGGGCCGCCGCGGCTTCAGCTACGCCTCCACCTACTTCGACACCCCCGACCTGGACTCCTACATGCTCGCCGCCCGCAAGCGCCGGCGCCGCTTCAAGATCCGCACCCGCAGCTACCTCGACTCCGGCTCCTGCTTCCTGGAGGTCAAGACCCGCGGGCCGCGCGGGGCCACCGTCAAGCGCCGCGTCCAGTGCCCGCCGCTCGACGCCGGCCGCCTCACCGCGTCGGGCCGCGACTTCATCGCCTCCCGCCTGGCCGACGACGTCGCCCCGCCGGAGCGGGCGCGGCGCCTGGCCCAGGCCCTGGAGCCCGTCCTGATCACCCGCTACGAGCGCACCACCCTCCACCTGCCGGAGGAGTCCGCTCGCCTGACCCTCGACACCCGCCTGGCCTGGATCGGCCTGCCGCCCCGCGGCGCGCCCGCCGTCGGACGGACCGGGAGCGCCGACGGACGGGGCGGGCGGGCCGGGGACTCCGGGGATGCCGACGGGCGGGCCGGGGGCGCCGGCGCCGGAGGCCGCCACGTCCCGGTGCGCGCGGCGGGTGCGCTGGCCGTCGTCGAGACGAAGACCCCGGCCGCGCCCTCGGCGGCCGACCGGTGGCTGTGGGCCGCCGGGCACCGGCCCGCCGCCGTCTCGAAGTACGCCACGGGGATGGCGCTGCTCCACCCGGAGCTGCCCGCCAACAAGTGGCACCGCATCCTCACCCGCGAGCTCGCCGCCGCCTGAGCCGGCGGCTGTGCGAACCGGCCCGGGCGCCGTCGTCATCACCGCACCGCCCGGGCGCCTCACCGTCCACCCGCAACCAATCCGGCCCCGCGCGGGCCCCGACACAAGGAGACCTCATGACCACGCCCCCCGCGCACCCGACCGACCCGTCGGGCGCACGCCGCCGCCGATTCCGCTTCCGGGCCGCCGGCGCCCTGGCCGCCCTGGCCGCCAGCGCCCTCGTCGCCGCCTGCTCCACCACCGGGGCGGCCTCCGCCTCCGCCGATTCGAGTTCGCAGGCCTCGTCCGCAACGACGTGGACCACCATCTCCTCCTCCGTGCGCCAGGCCTCGACCGGCGCCACCGCCGCCCAGATCCTGGCCGCCAACGCCGACACCTCCGGGGCCGTCGGCGCCGCGAGCCAGACCGAGGCCTCCGGCGGCTGGGACGAGTCGGGCGCCACCGCCGTCGCCCTGAACGGCGACTCGGCGACGGCGTCGGGTCGCAGCGCCGCCGCCGTGAGCGTGGACGGCTCCACGATCACCATCACCGCGGGCGGCACCTACGTGGTCTCCGGCGCCCTGACCGACGGCGAGATCGTCGTCGCCGCCGACGATGCCGACGTGCACCTGGTCCTCAACGGCGCCTCCATCACGAACGCCGACGGGCCCGCCATCGACGTCCGGGACGCCGGCAGCGCCGTGCTCGTCCTGGCCAGGGGCAGCGACAACGCCCTGGCCGACGGCGCCGCCTACGCCGACACGGGCGAGGACGCGCCCACCGCCGCCCTGTTCTCCTCCGACACCCTCACCCTCACCGGCACCGGCTCGCTGACCGTGACCGGCGCCCACGAGGACGGCATCTCGTCGAAGAACGGCCTGGCCGTCACCGGGAGCCCGACGATCACGGTGAATGCGGCCGACGACGGGCTGCGCGGCAAGGACTGGCTGCTGATCGACGGCGGGACGCTCACCGTCACCGCCGGGGGCGACGGGCTCAAGTCCAGCGAGGACGACGACGAGACGAAGGGCTTCGTGGCGCTGGGCGGGGCCGCCGTCTCCGTCACCGCCGGCGACGACGGCGTCGCGGCCACCACGGACGTCACGGTCGAGGACACGGACCTGACCATTGCGGCGGGCGGCGGCCAGGCCAACGCGACCGTCCAGACGCAGCCGGGGCCGGGCCAGGCCGGTGCGGGCCAGGGGCAGGCGCCCCCCGACCAGGCCGGCTCCGGCCAGGCTGGCTCCGGTCAGGGCGGCGCGAGCGGGCAGTCCCCGGCCGACTCCGCCTCGTCGTCGGACGACACCACCGCCAAGCCCAAGGGCATCGACGCCGGGGTCAGCTACACGCAGGACTCCGGGACGGTGAGGATCGACGCCGCGGACGAGGGCGTGCAGGCGGCCTTCGTCAACGTCGGCGGCGGGGTGCTGACCGTGGACAGCGGCGACGACGCCATCAACGCCTCCAACGGCGACCACACGATCGAGGGCTACGAGTCGGCCGATTCCGAGTCCGACGACGGCTCCGTGCTCACCATCAGCGGCGGCCAGGTCCAGCTCGACTACGCCGGCTCCGACGGCATCGACTCCAACGGCTCGGCCTTCGTCACCGGCGGCCAGGTGCTCATCGGCGGCCAGGCCGGGGCGATGGACGGCGCGGTGGACGCCAACGGCGAGTCGACGCTCGTGGGGGTGACGGGCTCGCCGGGCGTGGCGGAGGGCGACACGGTCACCGTGACCTCCGCCGATGGGACGAGCTGGCAGCTGGCCTCCACCGTGAGCACCGACTACACCACCGTGCTGGGGCTGACCGAGGGGACGCAGTACACGGTGTCGACGACGTCGGGCGGCTCGGCCACCAATACGGCGTCGGCGCTGAGCTCGGGCGTGGGCGGCGCGGGCGGCGGGCCCGGCCCGGGCGGACCGGGCGGCGCGGGCCAGGCGCCCGGCGGCCAGGGCGGGCCCGGCCAGGCCCCCGACGGGACCCGGGCGACCGGCGCCGCCTCCGGCCAGTGACCCCGCCGCGGCCCGGAGCATCGGCCCGGGCGCGTCGGCGGCACGGAAAAGGTGGACGGCGCGTGACTTTCAGGTGTGCGGCGGCTCCTGCGCTTATGAGGAATGGCGTCATTGCGCCACTTCGGGACGGGAGGGGCGCGGGGCGAAGGGTGAAAGATCCGCGCCGGCCACCTTTTCGCGGGCGAGTCCGGGTGAACCGCCCTTGGCGCGGCGGTGGTTCCCGCGGAACTCGCCCGGGGGACCGGGAAGGTTATTCGGCAGGCTCATGGCGGCGTTCTCCTTGGACCACTTATGTGCAGTTGGACCACGGTGGTCCAACCGTCGTTCCGGGGGCGGAGTGCGCATCTCGGCGTCCGGGGCGCGGCGGCGTCGGGTGCCGCGGTCCGCGAGATCGTCGGGTGACCGCCGAGCACGTCACTTAACCCGCGAGCACGTCACTCTGGCAGACGTGCTCGCGGGTTAAGTGACGATCTCGCGGGTTAAGTGACGTGCTCGCGGGTTGGGTGACGATCTCGCGAGCCGGCCGCGTCACGACATGCGAGACGCCGTCCCACCATGCGGGATGCGCTATCGAGGCGAAGCGGGGAGACGCACTCGAATGCCTCAGCAACAACCCTCCGGACGAGAAGGACCCGCCCGAGCAGACCGCCACCGCAACCTTCACGCCCCACGCCTTCAAAGCCACCCCCCGAATAACCTTCCGGCCATCCCCGCGCCGTCCTGCTCGTTTACTACGCCTCTTTCCCTCTGCTACGCCTCCTCACCCTCCGCTACGCGCCCTTTCCCCGTACAGTGAAGGGTCAAGGGGCGTAGCAGAGGGAAAGAGGCGTAGCGGACGCCCGCCCGCCCGTTTCAGCGCCGGCGACGGGGGCCGCCCCCCGCCCTGGACTCGTCCCGGCCGGGGGAGCACGATGACGCCATGTCCTCCCCAGACGACCGCCCGGGACCCGGGCAGAGTCCGACTCCGAGCGCCCGCGCGCCCCAGGCCCCCGATCCGGAGCCCTCCGACAGTCCGGGGCCGGGGGCCGGGGCCGCGCCCGGCTCCGGAGCATCCGGCCCCACCGCACCCGCGTCCAGACCCGGAGCGCTCGGCGGGGCCGCGCCCGGGACCGACCCCGCCGCGCCCTCGCCGCGCCCCCGACAACCGCGGCCGCCCCGCTCGGGCGCCGAGCTCGCGCACCTCGTCCTCGTCAGCATTCTGCTGGGCACGGCGCTCATGGGGCCGATTCAGACGCTCGCCCAGATGCTGCCGAGCCAGCCGTCCCCCGTCCCGCTCATACTCAACAGCATCGTTCTCAACAGGTCGATCTGGCTGCCCGTCGGCGCCCTCATGCTCGCGCTCCGGCGCCGCCCGACGACCCTGAGCACGGCGCTCGCCCTCGTCATGCTCCTCGACGACGCCAGATACGCGCCGTTCCTCGGCACCGTCACGCCGCCCACCGGCAACCTGGCGCCATTCGTCCCCGTCTACCTGAGCCTGGCCCTGGCCGTCGCTGGCGCCGCCGCCGGCGCCCTCGCCAACCGGTCCCTGGACGGGCGGCCGATCCCGGTGACCCTGGCCGGCGGGGTGTGCGCGGGGGTGCTGACCCGATCCGCGATCGACCTCGCCCACCGGCTCTACCAGATGCTCGACGCCGACGCCGCGCTCCTGCTGAGCGCCCGGCAGTGGGACAACGCCACGTTCCTGGGCCTCATCGACGTGCCCCCCGGCCTCATCCCGCTGCTCACGGCGGTCGCCGCAGTCGCGGCGGCGGTCGGGCTGACGGGGTTCTGGTCGGCGCGCGGCGCGCGCTCGCGGATCAGGCTGCTCGCCGGCTCCCTGGCCGCCGCGGTCGTCACGATCGTCCTCGCGGGGCTGCTCCCGACCTCGTCGGCGGCCCTCAACGACTCCGGGTTCGGATTCTCGCCGCTGACGGCGCTGACGCCCGCCGCGCCGGTGCTGCTGCTCATGTCCGGGCTCGTCGCGCTGCCCGCCTGCGGGCGCTGGTTCGAGCAGCGGCGCTGAGCGGGGCGGGGGCGAGCAGCCAGGCGGTGGCGTCGGAGGGCAGGACGTTGACAGTGCGGCCGACCGCCCCGCCGTCGGCGCTCGACTCGACCAGGCCCAGCGGCGCGCTGGCCAGCAGCACCTCGCCGTCGGGCAGCTCGACGTCGGCGTCGAAGGCCGTCCAGCACTGCACCCGCCCGCGCGCGAAGGCCAGCACGTGCTCGTCGCGCCGCACCCACTCCAGCGGCTCGGCGTTCGCCGCGCCCCAGAACCGGCGCCGCAGCCGCAGCCCGTCGCGGTACAGGCGCAGCGTCGAGGCCGCATCGGCCTCCTCGGCCTCGACGGCGCGCCCGCCCCAGCCCGCCGGCTGGGGCAGGTGCGGCTCGGCGCCGCCGTCGGGCCCGAACCCGAAGGAGCTGCCCGACGCCGTCCACGGCAGCGGCACGCGGCAGCCGTCGCGGCCCTTCTCCTCCTCCCGCATGCGCCGGGCGATCGGGTCCTGGAGGCGGTCCTCGGGGATGTCGGGGACCTCGGGCAGGCCGAGCTCGTCGCCCTGGTAGAGGTACACGGACCCGGGCAGGGCCATGACGATCATGGCCGCGGCCCGCGCCCGCCGCTCGCCCAGGGCGGCGTCGACCGCGGGGGCGGCGCCGTCGGCGCTGATCCACCGGCGCGCCATGCGCTGGGCGACGGCGGCGGGGTAGTCGGGGTCGGGCTCGCCCGGCGGCGGGACGTCGTCGGCCAGGTCGAAGCCGTAGCGGGTGGCCGCGCGCGGGGAGTCGTGGCAGCCCAGGACCCAGGTGGTCGAGCCGCAGGCGGCCTCGTCGGCCAGGCCCGCGTCGATGGCCCAGCCGAAGGAGTGGGCGCTCCAGTCGGCGTCCTGCATCTGGAAGTTGAAGGCCTGGCCCAGGCTGGCGGCGTAGGCGGGGCGGCGCGAGGCGGTGACGCCGGCCTCGGCCACCGCGAAGCGCGGCGGGTCGTAGGAGTCCAGGAGGGCGCGCCACCGGCGGTAGACGGCGTGGACCCCGTCGCGGTCGAACAGTGGGTGGGATCCGTCCTCGGGCAGCGGCCACCACGGGATCTGCGCGGCCGGCCGGTAGGGGGCGGACAGGTCCTTGACCATGCCGGCGGCCACGTCGATGCGGAAGCCGTCCGCGCCGCGGTCGCACCAGAAGCGCAGGGTGGTCAGGAAGTCCTCGTGGACGGCCGGGTTGTCCCAGTTGAGGTCGGGCTGCTGGGGGGTGAAGACGTGCAGGTACCACTGCCGGGGGCGGGGCGCGCCCGGGCCGGTCAGGGGCTCGCCGTCGGGGCCGACGTCGTCGACGGGCTCCCAGGCGGAGCCGCCGAACATGGAGCGCCAGTCGTTGGGGGGCTCGGCCCCGTCCGGGCCCGCGCCGTCGCGGAAGTGGTAGAGGGCCCGCTCGGGGGCGTCGGGGCCGCCGGCCAGGGCGGCGCGGAACCATTCGTGGCGGTCGGAGGAGTGGTTGGGGACGAGGTCGACCATGACGCGGATGCCGGCGGCGTGCAGGGCGGCGACCATGCGGTCGAAGTCGGTCAGGGTGCCGATCTCGGGGGCGACGTCGCGGTAGTCGTCGACGTCGTAGCCGCCGTCGGCCAGGGCGGAGGGGTAGAAGGGGGAGAGCCAGACGGCGTCCACGCCCAGGGCCGCCAGGTAGGGGACGCGGGAGGTGATGCCGGCCAGGTCGCCGATGCCGTTGCCGTCGCGGTCGGCGAAGGAGCGCGGATAGATCTGGTAGACGACGGCGTCCTTCCACCACGGCCGCTCGGGGACGCCGGCGCGGCGGGAGGGCGCGGCGGCGGTCGGGGCCGGAACGGGTGCGACGGAATCGGCGGGGGCGCCGGGCCGGGAGCTGGGAGTCACGGGCGCATCCTGCCAGATCCGTCACATCAGTGCCCACCGCAGAGCCCTCCCGCCCCTTCACCGAAACCGGCGGAAACGACACGCGGAACCGGCGGATGATGCACATCCGGCGACTCGGACCGGCTGCGGGAGCGGATTACACATTGGAGAGCGGCGCCCGCGCGAGCGGATTCCGGGTTTTCCGCATGATTCCGGGAATCTTTCTAGAACGTCGGTTTTTAGTAGATAGGCTCCCATGTGCAGAAGGGACCGCTCTGCACATGGGAGGATTTCACCGGCGTTGAGCGTCGAGATGTTTCCGCATGATTCCGCGGATTCTCTGACAGCCTGCTCCGGTCGAATGTGCAGCACCGCCCGGGCCCGCCCATTCCCGGTGGCGAGGAACCGACTCCGGACCCTGCGGTGACGACTCGGTGGGCCGCGCCGTCGGCGACAAGAGCGTCCTCGCCTCTGTCGCCGACGAGCAGCCAACTCCGGAGCCGCGCGGAACGTCCGAGCGCGCCCGGAGGAGACGCCCTGCGCGCGGCAAGGTCCGGGACCGCGCAGACCGCCCGTGACCATGCAATCCGGCCAACGCCCGGCGTCTCATCAACGCGATCACCCGCTCCGAGGCCGGACTCGACACCTACCACGATCTCATCGAGGATGACTGACATGGGGATCGCCTGGGACAACGATGCTTGGGAGGAGCACCTGCGATGGCAGGCCCAGGACCGCAGGATCCTCAAGCGCATCAACCGACTCCTCCCCGCGCCCGGCGGCGCCCCGCCGGACAGCGCCCAGGACTCGCCGCGCAGTCCCGTGCTCAGGACTCGCCGCGCAGCCTGCTGAGCGTGTCCTCCAGGTGCGCCCCGATCCACCCGGCCACCGGCGGCGGCATGCGGTCCGCCGCGCCGTCGGCCCAAAGGCCGTGGAAGCGCTCGCAGGTCTCATCGACGACGTCGAGGACGTCCTCATCCCCCACGCCCAGCCGATCGCGCAGCCGCGCGAAGTGCCCGCGGCCGACGTCGGCGAGCCGGGTCGCGCCGAGGAAGGGCAGGCCGAGCAAGGGGTTGCCGGGGTCGGGCAGGTGCACGGCCGTGCACACGAGGTCGTAGGCGGGCGAGAGCCGGGCCCGCCTGCGGTCGGGGTAGATGAGCGACCAGTTCTTCAGGTGGGCGTCCCCGTTGCCGACGAGCAGGTTGAAGGCGGTGCGCCGCACCGCCTCCCGCAGGGAGTCGCGGTCCCGGCCCCGGTGCGCCAGGCCGGCCACCGTCTCCACGTTGGAGCGGTACTTCCCCTCCCCGGCCCCGAAGCGCCCGAGCACCTGGGCGAAGTCCTCGATGTGGACGCGCCCGCCGGGCGAGCGGTCGAAGCGCCGGACGGCGTAGGCGCGGGTCTCCTCCGACGCCCAGGCTCCGGGGCCGAGGTCGTCGATGTCGTCCCGGGACCACAGCCGCGCCTCGGGCACGTCGATCCCGACCGACCCCGCGAGCCGCATGACGGCGAGCTCGTTGGCGGGCAGATCCGGGTACGACCGGTCGGGAGTCTTGAGGATCCAGTCCCCGTCCCGCCCGCGGGCGGGGACGACGAGCCGGTCGCCCCGACGGCTCATGGAGAACTTCAGCGTCATGCCCGCCAAGGCGAATCCCAGCCGTCCGGGGGCGACCGCCCGCCCCGCCGAGCGCGGATGCGCGCACGGCCCCCCCGGCGCAGCCCGCCGCCCCCGCCCCGCCGGTCACGACCTTCACCGCACCGGGAAGGTCCCGGCCGGCCCGGAGCAGCAGGTCGATCTCACGACCGCCCCCGCCCCGCGCCTCAACGACCATGTCTCGCAGACGCCCCTCGGGCAGGAGGTTGGAGAACCAGGCGGGCACCCGGTTCACGGCATGCGGCCGCCTGCGCGGATGGCCCTCGAACCACTCGCCGAGGACCGCGCGGCGGGGACGGCCCCAGTAGTCGCGGTCGAAGACGAACTTGGTGAAATCACCACGGCGCCGGATCGAGCCGATGCGCTCGTCGTGCAGGAGAACCTCATGGACCGCCTCGATCACGATGCGCGCCTCCCGCCGATCTCAACCGCGAGCACCTCAACCGCGAGCCCTCCGGCGAACAGTACTGAGGTGCGGACCCGCCGTCATCATCCCCCTCGCCGGGCACCGGCCGGTCCGGCCCCGCTGCGGGGTCCGGGCCAGCGCCCATCATCCCCCGCCGGGCGCCGGCCGCCCAGGAAGACCGCCGCCCGCGCCCCGCCCCCGCCGCCCCGCGCTCAGCACTCCACGACGTTGACGGCCAGCCCTCCCAGGGACGTCTCCTTGTACTTGGAGAGCATGTCCTCGCCGGTCTGGCGCATGGTCTCGATGACCGTGTCGAGGCTGACGGCGTGGCGCCCCTCCCCCCACAGCGCCATGCGGGCGGCGTTGATCGCCTTGACGGCCCCCACCGCGTTGCGCTCGATGCAGGGGATCTGCACGAGCCCGCCCACTGGGTCGCAGGTGAGCCCCAGGTTGTGCTCCATGGCGATCTCCGCGGCGTTCTCCACCTGCGCGGGCGTCCCGCCCAGGGCCTCGGCCAATCCGGCCGCCGCCATCGACGACGCTGATCCCACCTCCCCCTGGCAGCCCACCTCGGCCCCGGCGATGGAGGCGTTGGTCTTGATGAGGCCGCCGACGGCGGTGGCGGCCAGCAGGAAGCGGCGCGCGCCGTCGTCGTCGGCCCCCGGGATGAAGCGCTCGTAGTAGGCCAGGACCGCCGGCACGATACCGGCCGCCCCGTTGGTGGGGGCGGTGACCACGCGCCGCCCGGCGGCGTTCTCCTCGCTGACCGCGAGCGCGAACAGGTTCACCCAGTCCATGCCGCGCAGGGGGTCGGCCATGGTGAGGGCGGCGGCGGGCCCGGCGGACCGGGCCAGCAGCCGCTCGTGCAGGGCTCTGGCGCGCCGGCGCACCCCGAGCCCGCCGGGCAGGACGCCGTCCGCGACCATGCCGGCCTCGATGCAGGCGCTCATGGCCCCGCGCAGCCGGTCCAGGTGGGCGATCACCTCCTCGCGCGGCCGGGCGGAGGCCTCGTTGGCCATGACGACGTCGGAGACGGCCAGACCCTCGCGCCGGCAGATCTCCAGCAGCTCGGCGGAGGAGGAGAAGGGGTGGGGGGCGGGGGCGGCGCGGGCCCGGGCGGCGTCGGGCGCGGCCAGGGCCCGGATGGAGGGGGCGCCGGGCTCCCCGGCGTCCTCCATGACGAAGCCCCCGCCCACGGAGTAGAAGGTGCGGCGCAGCGCCTCGCCGCCGCCGGCGCGGTGGGCGGTCAGCGTCATGCCGTTGACGTGGTAGGGCAGGACGCGGCCGGGCAGGAAGCGGATGTCGGCGGCGGGGCTGAAGGGGACGGGGCCGACGCCGTGGACCTCCAGGACGCCGGCGGTCTCGACGGCCTCCATGTGGTCCCGGCAGATCCCGGCGGGAACGGTCTCGGGCTCGTACCCGGCCAGGCCCATGACGACGGCGCGGTCGGTGGCGTGTCCGCGCCCGGTGGCGCCGAGCGAGCCGTAGAGCTCGACTCTCACGCGGGCGACGGGACCGGCGCACCGGGCGGCGCCGGCGGTGCGCCAGTCGACCCCGGTCGCACCCGCTTCCGCCCCGACTCCCGCGCCGGCGGCGCGTCCGCCCGGACCGGCGGCCCCGACCGACCCGACCCGCGGGACAGTCCCGTCGGCGAGGGCCTCGGCGAGTTCGACGGCGAAGGCGCGCCCGGCGCGCATGGGGCCGACCGTGTGGGAGGAGGAGGGTCCGATGCCGATGCGCAGCAGGTCGAAGACGCTGAGCGGCCGGGCGGCGGAGGCGGCGGCGATCTGCCCGGCCAGGAGAGCGGCGGGTGCGTCGGCGGGGTCGGCCGGAGTCGCGGGCCGCGCGACGGGGGTGTCCGGGGCCGCGGGCCGCGCGGCGGTGTCGCGGTCCAGGGCGTCGGCGGGGGCGCCGGCGAGCGTTCTGGCGGTCATGGCCGAATCATGCCGCGCCGATCCCGCCTCCGCGCACCGCCCGCACACCGCGGAGTCTGAGCCCGCGGGACTGCGAGCCAGTCGATCGCTTATGTAGTAACATAACTATATTCAGTCTTGTGAGGAGCGCGACGATGACTACTATCACCATGTCGAGCCGCGAGTTCAACCAGAACGTTTCGCTGGCTAAACGGGTCTCCAGCCGCGGACCCGTCCTCATCACCGACCGCGGCGTTCCATCGCATGTGCTGTTGTCGATCAAGGACTACCGCAGACTGACCACCGGTTCCAAGACCCTGGTCGAGGCCCTCTCGCTGCCCGGCCTGTCTGAGATCGACTTCGACGTAGAGCCGGCGCACGATCTGCCCCGAGCCGCAGAGTTGAACTGATGCTGCTGGATACCAATGTCGTCTCCGAACTGCGCAAAGTGGGAGATGGTAGAGCCGACCCCCGCGTCGTGGCCTTCTTTTCGGAAATTGACCAGGCAGACCTCTATCTGTCCGCAATCACGCTCATGGAACTGGAATTAGGTGTGACGCGAATCGAGCGGCGCGACTTTTTACAGGGAGAGCTTCTGCGCACCTGGATGAGCCGCCACGTCATCCCCTCCTTCCACGATAGAATCCTACCCGTGGATGACGCCGTGGCGATGTGCTGCGCACATCTGCACGTACCCGATCCGCGCCCCGAACGCGATGCCCTCATCGCTGCCACCGCCATCGCGCACGGGTTGACAGTGGTGACGCGCAATATCGCAGACTTCACCCCCATGGGGGTTCCGACAATCAATCCCTGGGAGCATCCGCACAGCACCTAAGAAGGTTATTCAGCGGGCGGTGGTGCGGGCACAGGTCGCGGGGCACTGGCGGACTCATGGCGACACCCCTCCGCTTGGGCCACTTATGCCCCGTTGGAACTGGCTCACGGAATGTGGCCCAACGGAATTTCAGCGACCCAATGAGCCTTTCTCACCGGAATGGTCATGGGCTTTCGAGTCGGGGTTCCTGATGAGAAGTGCTTCGGCGCCCACCGAGTCCGACCCTCTGAGCATCCCCGCCTACTGGGGGAATTGCGACCCCCACTGACCCCGGGGCCGTGGGTCGGCTGAGCATCCCCGCCTACTGGGGGAATTGCGTCGGCTCTCATTAACGGTCGCGATGAGGATGTGCGTGTCTCCGCCCCCGGGGGATCGGGAACGCGGCCCGGGACCCGGTGCGTCCCCGCCCCGGAGGATCCGGGCGCCAGCCCCGGGGGAGTCGAATTGGTGATGTCACCTGGGCTCGCATTGTGCGAGGCGGGCTCGCAAGAATCGAGCGCAGGCGGATTGTGTCGCGCTGGGCTCGCACGGCGCGAGGCGGGATGGACTGCGTCGCGCTGGGCTCGCATTACGCAATCCGGGAACTGGCCCGCGCCGGACTCAGCACGCACCGCCTCGGACCCGACGACCCGCGCCAGCCAGATCCCCGCCCCATCCCGTCTCGGCCGGCTCCGCGAGAACGTGTCTTGACTCGCGAGATCGTCACCCGACCCGCGAGAACGTCTGCCGGGGATACGATCTCGCGGGTCGGGTGACGATCTCGCGACCCGGGCGGCGCGCCCGGTGCGGCGGCGCGGACGAGGGTCGCGGCGGGGTCCGTCCTGGCCGCCAGCAAGACCAACGCGAACGAGCTCATCGACACCGG
The DNA here is from genome assembly GCF_000429225.1 of Actinomyces dentalis DSM 19115. Classification (GTDB taxonomy): domain Bacteria; phylum Actinomycetota; class Actinomycetes; order Actinomycetales; family Actinomycetaceae; genus Actinomyces; species Actinomyces dentalis. Next base: position 16,586 of record NZ_AUBL01000020.1, on the reverse strand, counting down.
CCCGGGAGCCCGCACGGGCGCGGCGACGAGACTTCGGCCTTGACAACGCGCACCCGATTTACGTCATCACGACCAAGCCCCCGAAGGTTATTCAGCGGGCTCATGGTGGCGCTCTCCTGTTCAGATCATTCATGTGCGGTTGGACCACGGTGGTCCGACCCTCGTTCTCGAGGGTGAAACGCGTGTCTCGGCGTCCGGGGCGCGGCGGCGCCGGGCGCCGCGGTCCGCGAGATCGTCGGGTAATCGCCGAGCACGTCACTTAACCCGCGAGCACGTCTGCCAGAGGTACGTGCTCACGGGTTGAGGTACGATCTCGCGGGTTGAGTGACGATCTCGCGAGCCGGGGCGCGTCACGGCATGCGAGACGCCGTCCCACCATGCGAGATGCGCTATCGGGGCGAAGCGGGGACGGGGCGCCGGAACCGCCCCCGACGCCTCCCGGGCCGCCCCCGGCACCCGACCCGCCGATCCCGACGCGCCCGACTCCCCCAACGCGCCTGGAGACGACCCGAGCGGGCCATCACGGCCGACCCCCGCACCCCACCGCCCTCAATGCCCACTCTCGTCACACCCGGGAGACGCACTCGGGAGACGCACTCGGGAGACGCACTCGGGAGACGCACTCGGACGCCCTCGCAACAACCCTCCGGACGAGGAGGACCCGCCCGAGCGGACCGTCACCACAACCTTCACGCTCCACGTCTTCAAAACCACCCCCGAATAATCTTCCCCGCCGCCACGACCAGAACCCCGCCGACTTTCGGGCAGCGCAGGCCGATCCCGGGACGGGCCGGGGCCGGTGCGGGTCGGACCCGGCTTGCGTAATGCGAGCCCAGCGCGACGCAGTCCATCCCGCCTCGCGCCGTGCGAGCCCAGCGCGACACAATCCGCCTGCGCTCGATTCTTGCGAGCCCGCCTCGCACAATGCGAGCCCAGGTGACATCACCAATTCGACTCCCCCGGGGCTGGCGCCCGGATCCTCCGGGGCGGGGACGCGCCGGGTCCCGGGCCGCGTTCCGGACTCCCCGGAGCAGGTGCCCGGGCCCGCGGGAGCCGCGGGTGCGGCCGGGCTGAGGGCCGTGGCCGTGCGGGCACGACACGATCGAGGAGGTCCTTGTCCTTGGCGAGCCGGGCCGTGGCCGTCCACGCGCCGCCGCCCGCATCGCGCGCGCCGGGCCCGCGCGCCGGCCATGGCGCTAGGCTCGACGCGATGAGACCCTCAGCCCGCACCGCCATCCGCGCCGCCGTCCCCGTCATCGTCCCTGCCGCCGTCGTCCTCGTGGGCGCCGCCACGCTCATCGCCTACTCGGTCAACCAGTGGCGCTCCATGCAGGTGCCCAGCTGGGACCTGGCCATCTTCTCCGAGCTCGCCAAGGATTACGCCCACTTCCAGGCGCCGATCGTGCCGATCAAGGGGGAGGGCTTCAACCTGCTGGGCGACCACTTCCACCCGATCCTCGTCCTCCTGGGCCCCGTCTGGCGCCTCTTCCCCACCCCGCTGGCCCTGCTCGTCGTCCAGGACGTCCTCCTGGCGGTCTCGGCCTGGCCGATCACCCGCCTGGCCATGCGCACCCTCACCTCCTGGGCGGGCGGCGCCCTGGGCCTGTTCTACGTCCTGTCCTGGGGCTTCCAGGGGGCGGTGTCGGCCCAGTTCCACGAGATCGCCTTCGCCGTGCCCATGCTGGCCTGGGCCTCGGCCGCCTTCGTGGAGCGGCGCTGGCGGGCCTGCGCCCTGTGGTGCGCGCCGCTGGTGCTGGTCAAGGAGGACCTGGGGCTGACCATACTCATGGCGGGCCTGGCCATCGCACTGCGCGGCCTGCAGGAGCGGCGCGAGGACCGGGCCGCCCCGACGACGCTCCTGGGCCTGGGCCTGACGCTGTACGGCCTGTTCGTCTTCCTCATCACGGTCCTGCTCATCCTGCCGGCGCTCTCCCCGTCGGGCGCCTGGGAGTACGGCATCGGCGGCAACGCCGGGGACGGCACCGCCACCGCCCAGTCCGCCGGCCTGCTCGCCCGCCTGTTCTCCCCGCAGATCAAGCTCATCACGCTGGGGGTGCTGGCGTGCACCGCCGGCCTCATCGGCCTGGCCTCCCCGTGGATGGCGCTGGTGCTGCCCACCCTGGCCTGGCGCTTCTTGTCCGCCAAGGAGTTCTACTGGGACTGGGCGAACTGGCACTACAACGCCATCCTCATGCCCATCGCCGTCGGCGCGCTGCTCGACGTGCTCACCCGTCTGAGAACCGACCGGGAGGGCAAGACGCTCACATGGCCGGACACCCCGGTCCTCGCCCGCGGGATCGCCATCATCGGCGTCGCCGTGCCCCTCGTCCTGGCGGTGAGGACGGCCGACGACCTGCCGCTGCTCAGGACCTCGGAGCCGATCTGGCGCACCGGCGCCTCGCGCGCCGCCGCCGCCCAGCAGGTCATCGACACCGTCGAGGCGGGCACCACCGTGAAGACCGACCTCGGGCTGCTCGCCTACCTCGTGCCCAAGACGACCGTCTACTGGGTGGGCACCTCCTCGGCGGACACCGACTACGTCATCATCGACTCCTACTTCTGGGGCGGCAACCCGCCCCGCGACGCCGCCGCCTGGGCCACCGGGCAGTCCGAGACGGGCGCCGTCTACGAGCTCGTCCTGGACACCGGCGGCTACCAGGTGGCCAAGCGTGTCCGCTGAGCGGGGACCGTCGCGGACGACGGCGCTGGCGGCCATCGGCGCCGGCGGCGTCGTCGGCACCCTCCTGCGGGCCGGGGCGGGGGCGCTGCGGCCCGAGGCCGCGGGGCGCCTGCCGGCGACCACCCTCGCCGTCAACCTCGTCGGCGCCCTGGTCCTGGGGCTGCTCCTGGGACTGTTCGCCCGGCGGGAGGCGGCCGCCGGGCGCCCCCGCGTGCTGCGCCTGGCCCTGGGCACGGGCGTCATGGGCGCGCTGACCACCCACTCGACCCTCATGGTCCAGGCCGCCCGCCTGCTGCGGGGCGGTCACACCGCCGCGGGGGCCGGCTACCTGCTCGTCTCGGCGACGGCCGGCATTGCGCTGGCGGCCCTGGGCCTGGCCGTCGGGGCCCGGCTGGACCGCGCCGGGCGGACGCCGTGAGCCCGGCGGCCTGGGCCGTCATGGCCCTGGCGGGCGGGGCGGGCGCCGTCTGCCGCTACCTGGTGGACGGGCGGGTCACGGCCGCCGTCGCCCGACGCCGCTCCCGCCGGGCCGCCGCGGGCGGCCGCTCGCCCCTGGGGGCGATGCCGGTGGGGACGATCGTCGTCAACCTCACGGCCTGCTTCGCCCTGGGGCTCCTCACCGGCTGGGCGGGGCGGGCGCCGGCGTGGGCGCCGGGCGTGCTCGGGACCGGCTTCCTCGGCGGATACTCCACCTTCTCCACCGCCTGCGTGGAGACGGCGCGCCTGCTCCTGGACGACGCCGGGACCGGGCCGGTCGCGGCCCTCGTGCACCTGGTGGCCATGACGGCGGGCACGCTGGCGGCCGCGGCCGCCGGGCTGTGGATCGGCGGGGCGCCGGTGTGACGGGCCGGCGCGCCCGACGGCGGGGAGCCTCGCGGGGACGGCGCGTGCGGGCCGCGCCCGACGGCGCCGCTCGCCCCCGACGGCGCCGATCCCGTACCGCGACGGGCCGCGCCGTCGGGCCTCAGCGCGATGCGGCGCGGCGCGAGCGCGCCCACCAGGCGGCGCCGAGGGCCGCCAGCCACAGCGGCGAGACCCTCACGGCCAGCCACGTCTCCCGCTCCAGCGTCAGCGTCCAGGTCACGAAGGCGAAGAAGGCCAGGGACCCCCACGCCGCCGCCCAGCCGCCGGGCAAGCGGAAGGCGCTGGCCGCGTGCAGCTCGGGGCGCAGGACGCGGAAGCGCATGTACGACACGACGATGACGCACCACACGAGGATGAACAGGACGCTGGCCACCGTCGTCACGGCGACGAAGGCCGTCATGATCGAGTCGGACACGTACATCAGCGGGATCGAGGTCAGCAGGGCCGCGCAGGTCACCAGCAGCGCCGGGCCGGGCACGCTGCGCGCCGTCAGGGCGCGGAAGGCCCGTGGGGCGTGTCCGGCCCACGACAGCCCGTACAGCATCCTGGACGTGGAGTAGATGCCGGAGTTGGCGCTGGAGGCCGCCGCCGTGAGCACCACGAAGTTGACCGCGCCCGCGGCCGCGCCCAGCCCGGCCAGCGAGAACATGGCCACGAACGGGCTCGCCTCCGGCGACACCCCCCGCCACGGCGTGACCGCCATGATGGCCGCCAGCGCCCCCAGGTAGAAGATGACGATGCGCACCGGGATCGCGTTGATCGCCCTGGGCAGGGTGACCTCGGGGTCGCGGGCCTCCGCGGCGGTGGTGCCGATGAGCTCGGTGCCCACGAAGGAGAACACGGCGATCTGGAAGGCCTCGGCGAACCCGTGGAAGCCCCTGGGGAACAGGCCCCCGTCGCGCCACAGGTTCGCCGGGTCCGCCCGCGCGCCGCCCGGCGAGGTGAACCCGATCGCCACCAGCGCGACGCCCACGACCACCAGGGCGATAATGGCCACGATCTTGATGATGGAGAACCAGAACTCGATCTCGCCGAAGGCCCGCACGGTGGTGAGGTTGAGCCCCAGCAGCACCGCCACGGTGATCACCGGCGCCACCCACAGCGGCAGGCCCGGCCACCAGAAGCGGGCGTAGCCGGTGATGGCGACGACCTCGGCGACGGCCGTCACCAGCCAGCACACGTAGTAGGTCCAGCCGACGAAGAACCCGGCCCAGGGGCCGATGAGGTCGTGGGCGACGTCGGCGAAGGACTTGTAGTCCAGGTCGGACAGGAGGACCTCGCCCAGGGCCCGCATGACGAGGAACAGGACGCCGCCGATGACCGCGTAGACCAGGAGCACCCCGGGGCCGGCCGCCGAGATGGCCTTGCCGGAGCCCATGAAGAGCCCGGTGCCGATGGCCCCTCCGATGGCGATGAGCTGGACGTGCCGGTTGGTGAGACGGCGCTGCAATTGGTGGTCCTGAGCGATCTGCTCGGCCATGGGCCCTCCTCGGGGTGGACGGACGCCGGGCAGCCTACTCGCAGGTCCGGGTCGCGGCCCGCCGGGGCGGGACCGCCGCCGGCGCGGGGCCCGCGGGCGGAGGCCCCGGGCCCCGTCGCGGCCCGCCGCTGCCCGCCGGCGCGGTCAAGGTCCCGGCCGGGGTTCCGATCCCCATGTCGCAGCCGCCCCGAACGTGGAAGACTGGGGCATGGCGCTGACGGACCGAACTTGAGAGGCGGACATGACCCCCTTCCTGTGGTGCGCGGTGGCGGGCTGCGGAGTCCTTCTGCTCTCCATCGTCCTGGACGGGCTGTTCGACGGCCTGGGCCTGGACGACATCGGCTTCGACGGGGCCCTGCCGGTCCTGTCCACCGCGGTCGGCGTCTTCGGCGCCGCGGGCGCCGCGGTGCAGGCCATGGCCGGCGAGCACGTGGCCGCGGCCGTCCTCATCGGCGTGCCGGTGGCGGCGGGACTGGCGGCCGGCACCGGGACCCGGGCGGTGTGGGTGCGGTTCCGCCGCGCCATGCCGCGCAACGCCGTGCCGATGACTCCGGGGGAGCTCGTCGGCTCGCGGGTTCGGGTCCTGTGGTGGAAGGACGGGCGCGGCGAGGTCGTCGCCCTGGCCCGCGGCCACCAGGCGACCCTGCCGGCCCGCTCCGAGGAGCCGCTGCGCACCGGGGCCGACGCCGTCGTCCTGGAGGCCGACGAGGGCACCCTCGTGGTCACCTCGCTGCTCCTCGAGTCCTGATCCCCTGCCCATCACCTTCGTCTACCCCTAGGAGAACGGATGCTCTACGCGATCATCGCCGCCGTCGTGCTGGTGGTGCTCATCTTCCTGTACATGCTCTCCCGAGTGGTCGTCGTGCCCTCGAACCTGACCGGCCTGGTCGCCGGATCCACCCGCAACGGCGAGATCAAGATCATCCGGCCCGGCGGGCGCGACTTCGTGCTGCCCATCATCCAGTCGATCCAGTACCTGCCCTTCACGCAGAACACGATCGGCTTCCAGGTCACCGCCGAGGACGAGAACAAGATCAACGTCAACGTCTCGGCCGTGGCCGCCGTCAAGGTCGGCGACTCCGACGAGCAGGTGCGCGCCGCCGCCAAGCGCTTCCTGGGCAAGCCCAACACGGACCAGGCGATCGCCGACTCCGCCCGCAACGCCCTCATCGGATCGCTGCGCTCGATCATCGGCCACATGACCATCACGGACCTCATCTCGGACCGCGACGCCCTCCAGCAGAACGTCTTCGACGACGCCAAGTCCGTCATGGCGAACATGGGCCTGGAGATCGACGTCCTCCAGATCTCCGAGATCACCGACGCCGGCGGCTACATCGAATCCCTGGGCGTGCCCGAGCAGCAGCGCGTGGAGAAGGACGCCCGCATCGCCCGCGCCCACGCCGAGCGCGAGGCCAAGGACGCCGAGGTCACCTCGCGCCAGCAGATCGCCGAGCGCGAGCGCGACCTGGCCCTGCGCCAGGCCCAGCTCAAGGCGGAGACGGACCGGGCCCAGGCCGAGGCCGACTCCTCCGGCCCGCTGGCCCGCGCCGCCAAGGAGCGGGAGATCGCCATCATCGAGCAGGAGGCCGCCCAGGCCAAGGCCGCCCTGACCGAGCGCGAGCTCGACTCCACGGTGCGCAAGCCCGCCGACGCCGCCCGCTACCAGCGCGAGCAGGAGGCCGAGGCCGCCAAGGTCGAGGCCATCCGCCGGGCGGAGGCCGAGGCCGAGCGCACGCGCCTGGACGCCCAGGCCCAGGCCCAGGCGACCGTCGCCCGCGCCGAGGCCGAGGCCCGCGCCACCGCTGCCCGCGCCAAGGCGGAGGCCGAGGCGATCGCCGCCCGCGGTCAGGCGGAGGCCGCCGCGATCCAGGCCGCCGGCGAGGCCGAGGCCAGGGCCATGAGCGACAAGGCGGACGCCCTGGCCAAGTACGGCGAGGCCGCCACCCAGCAGATGGTGCTGGACAAGGCCCCGGAGATCGCCCGCGCCCTGGCCGAGCCGCTGGGAAGCGTCAAGGACATGTCGATCATCTCCACCGACGGCGCCTCCGCGCTGCCCAAGGCGGTGGCCGGCAACGTCGAGCAGCTCGACGCCGTCATGCGCTCCCTGACCGGCACGGGACTGACCGAGATGCTCAGCCAGTTCATGAACGCCAAGGGCGGCAAGTCGCGGAGCTGAACGGGGTCCGACGGCGGCGGGCGCGGGCCGAGTCGCGCCGCGCCGCCGCCGTCGGACCGGCGCGTCCGCCCCGGGGCGGACCCGCGCCGTCCGACCGGGGGCGGGCCTGCGCCGTCCGACCGGGGGCGGGCCCGCGCCGCGCCCGGCGCCGCATACTCCTCGTGTGCCGCACGACCCGCCGTCGTGCGGCACACGACTGCGCGGCGGCGCCGGTTTCTGAGACACTGCGGTCATGACGAGTCCGCTCTCCAGTCCGAAACCCCAGTACCCGCAGGCGCCCCGGGGCCTTCAGAGCCCGCAGCCCCCGAACGGCTCGCGCTCGCGGATGGTTCTGCTGCTGGCGGGACTCATCGTGGTCGTCGTCGTTGCGGCGGTCGTCTTCGCGGCGCTCCTGTACACCCGCGGCTCGCGGACCGCGAGCGGGCCCGCGACGACGTCGGGCGCGCCCGGCCCCACCCCGACGGTCGAGCCGACATCCGCGGCCTCCGTCACCGATCCGACGACCCTGACGGCCATGCACGGCGAGGTCACCCGAGACCCGAACGACCCCCGCGCCAAGGGCGACGTCAACGCGCCCGTCGTCATGGTCATCTACTCCGACTTCGCCTGCCCCTTCTGCACGAAGTTCGCCCAGGAGGTCGAGCCCCGGCTGGACGACCTCATCGAGAACGGCACCCTGCGCATCGAGTGGCGCGACCTGGCCCAGGTCACCCAGACCTCGCCGCTGGCGGCCCAGGCGGGCATCGCCGCGGGCAAGCAGGGCAAGTTCTGGGAGTTCCACGACGCCGTCTACGGGGCCGCCGACCCGCAGGGCCACCCCGAGTACACCGAGGACTCGCTCGTCGACTTCGCCGAGAAGGCCGGAGTGCCCGACCTGGAGCGCTTCCGGGCGGACATGACCGATGCGGCCACCGTGAAGGCCGTGACCGACGCCAATCAGCACGCCTACAGCCTGGGCATCAAGGGGACCCCGTTCTCCATTGTGAACGACGCCTACATCGGCGGTTACAGGTCCGCCGACTACGTGCGCGCCACCGTCCTGGAGCAGGCGGCCCTGGCCAAGTAGCGCCCCGCCGCCGCTCCCCTTTCCGCCGGTCTCGCGAAGGGGAGGGGGCGCAGTGGTTCAGTTCTCGGCTCGCCCGAGCCGCCAGTAGCCCATGAAGGCCACTGAACGGCGGTCGACGCCTCGCTCGGCCACAAGATGACGGCGCAGAGCGCGCACCGCCGCGGCCTCCCCGGCCAACCAGGCGTACAGGCTCGTGCGCCTGAGCGCGGCCCCGCCCCGGGCGGTGCGCGGCACCTCCCACAGCAGGTCGTGGTCGACGTCGATCTCCTCGACCTCCTGCGCCGTCCCCACCGGGCACAGCTCGCCCGCGGCGCGGCGCACGCCCTCCACGAGGGCCTCGCCGTGCGCCCTCCCCTCCCGCCCCGTCACCCGCACCTCGAAACCGGGATGGTCCGGCAGATAGGCGGCGTCGGCACGAGTGGGCATCTCGACGACGGCGATACCGCGGGCCGTGGTCGGGAGGTCCTGAAGAATTCGGGCTATGGCGGGCGCCGCCGTCTCATCGCCGCCCAGAAGGAAGCGCTCGGTGACGGCCGGCGGGACGAAGTCGACGCCGCCGGAGAGGGCCGCCCCGGGCGGTCGGCCCCGCAGCCAGGACCGGCGCGGCCCCAGGAGCACCGCCCGGCTGCCGACGGCGGCGTCGCGGATCCACCGCGAGGCGGGCCCCAGCGGCTCGTGCACCACCATGTCGACGTCGACCCGCGTCGGGCCGCCGGCGCCGGCACCGGCCCCGGCGGTATCGACGGCGCCGGTAGTGCCAGCGGGTCGGACGCGGCGGGTGGTGTAGGTGCGGATCGGATTTCGCCGCTCCTCCGGCAGCACCCGCCATCGCTCGTACCAGTCCTCGCCGTCGGGCAGATGCTCGTAGCCGCCCGACGGGGCGGGCAGGATGAGCTTGATGCGCTGGTCCCGGCCCGGGTCGGCGAAGTCGTCCAGGCCGGGACCGACGAAGGTGAAGCGCCGCATCGAGGGGGTCAGGTCCGCGATGGCGACGACGTCGACGTGGAAGAAGCCGAAGCGCCCGGCTCCCGCCGCCCGGTTCGCCGCCCGGCTTCCCCGGCCCTCCCGGGGCGTTCCCCGGCTCACTCCCCGGTCTCCCCGGCTCACCGCCCAGCCTCCCCGGGGCGCTCCCCGCCCTCGGTGCGCTCCCCGACCGGCCGCCGCCCGGCCTCCCCGGCATGGTGGCGGCCCACGGGCACCACCAGCGGCGTGCCGGAGACGGGATCGGTGATGACATCGGCGTCCAGGCCGAAGACCTCCTTCACGAGGGCGGCGTCGACCACCTCGCCGGGGGCGCCGACGGCGGCGACGCGCCCGTCCTTCATGGCGATCATGTGGTCGGCGTAGCGGGCCGCCAGGTTGATGTCGTGGAGCACCATGACGATCGTCGCGCCCCGGCCCCGGTTGAGGTCGGTGAGCAGGTCGAGGACCTCCACCTGGTGGGCCAGATCGAGGAAGGTCGTCGGCTCGTCCAGCAGGAGGACGTCGGTGCGCTGGGCCAGGGCCATGGCGATCCACACGCGCTGGCGCTGACCGCCGGACAGCTCGTCGACGCTGCGATCGGCCAGGGCGGCGGTGCGCGTGGCCACCAGCGCCTCCTCGACGATCTCGCGGTCGCGCGCCGTCCACAAGCGGAAGGCCCGCTGATGGGGATGGCGCCCGCGCCCCACCAGGTCGGCGACCGTGATGCCCTCCGGGGCGATGGGCTGCTGGGGGAGCAGGCCGAGCCGCCGGGCCAGCCGCCGGGTCGGGATGGAGCCCAGGGACTCGCCGTCGAGCAGAACCGATCCGCCGACCGGCATCAGGATCCGCGACATCGTCTTGAGCAGCGTCGACTTCCCGCAGGCGTTGGCGCCCACGATGACGGTGATCCGGGCGCTGGGGATCAGCAGGTCGACGCCGTCGACGACGACGCGCCCGCCGTAGCCCGAGCGCAGCGCCTCGGTGCTCAGGGTGCGGGGGACGGCGGGTGCGGGTGAGCTCATGCGGAGGCCCCCTGACGGTTGAGGCGGATCAGTTGGAGGACGAGGTAGGGCGCGCCGACGATCCCCGTGACGACCCCCACGGGCAGCGTCGTGGGGAACAGGTGCTGGCCCGCCAGGTCGCCGCCCAGGACGATGGCGGCGCCGGTCAGGGCGGCCGGCACCAGCAGCGTGCGGTCGGTCCGCCCGATCAGCCGTGCCGCGATCGGCCCGGCCAGAAAGGCCACGAAGGCGATCGGGCCGGTGACCGCGGTCGCGAAGGAGGCCAGCGCCACCATGGTGAGCAGGAGGGCCAGGCGAGTGCGCTGCACGGGCACGCCGAGTCCGACGGCGGCCTCCTCGCCCAGCGGCAGGACCCGCAGGTCCCTCCCCAGGCCCAGGAGGACGGCGCTCAGGACGAGCACGCTCCCGCCCAGCAGGGGCACCTGGTCCCAGCTCGCGCCCGACAGGGAGCCGCTGAGCCAGCGCATGGCGTCGACGACGTCATAGACGGAGGCCTTGAGCTGGAGGTAGGCGATGACGGAGGACAGCATGGAGGACACGCCGATGCCGATGAGGATGAGGCGCCCGCCCTGCGCGCTCCCGGAGCCGGACAGCAGGTGGATGACGGCCGCCGTGGCCAGGCCGAACCCGAGGGCGATGAGATTGACGCGCATCCCCGACCAGTCCAGGACGAGGATCGCGAAGACGGCCGCGGCCGAGGCGCCGGAGGTGATGCCGATGACGTCGGGGCTGGCGAGCTGGTTGCGGAGCATGGTCTGCGAGGTCGTGCCGGACATGCCGAAGGCGAGGCCCGCCAGCAGCCCCAGGATCGCGCGCGGCAGCGTGAGCTCGCCGATGACGAAGGAGGCCCCCGGCACCCGCCGCCCCAGCATGACCGCGACGGCCTGGTCGGGGGTGTACCAGTGCTCGCCGGTCAGGACGGTGGCCCACCACAGGGCGGCCACCAGGAGCACCAGGCAGGTGGTGACCATCAGGTAGCGGCGGGCGCGGCGCCGTCTGCCCGCGGTGGTGAAGCCCGGATCGGGGGAGACGGCGGCGGCGGGCGTGGGGCCCGGACTCGATGCGGGGCTCGTGCTCACAGTTCGCGCGCCTTCGCTCCCCGGACGATCGCGATGAGGACGGGCGCCCCCACGAAGGCGGTGACGATGCCGGCGCTCAGACCGCTCGGACGGGCGACGACCCGTCCGACGACGTCGGCCAGCGTCAGCAGCGCCGCCCCGCCGAGGGCGGACAGCACCAGCAGCCGCCGGTTGTCGGGGCCGGTGAGCATGCGCACCGCGTGGGGGACCATGAGCCCGACGAAGCCGATCGGGCCGACCAGCGCCGTCGTCGTCGCGCAGGCGATGACGCCGGCCGCGGAGGCCAGCAGGCGCGTGCGCATGACGTTGACGCCCAGCCCGGTCGCCATCTCGTCGCCCAGCGCCAGGGAGTTGAGCGGCCGCGCGACGACGACGGCGAGCACGCCGGCCGCGACGAGGAAGGGCGCCCCCGCCGCCAGCGACTCCCACGTGCCGCGGCCCACGGAGCCGACCTGCCAGACGCGGAAGTCGTTCAGGCCCTGGGCGCGCGGCAGCATGATCGCGCTGATGAGCGAGCTCATGGCGGCGCTGGTCGCCACTCCGGCCAGGGCGAGCTTGACGGGCGTGGCCCCGCCCGGCCCGGTCGAGCCGACGGCGTAGACGAAGACGGCGGTCACCCCCGCCCCGAGCATGGATATCCACAGGTACTCGAAGGTGGAGGAGATGTGGAGGAAGGCGATGGACGCCACGATCGCCAGGGAGGAGCCGGTGTTGATGCCCAGGATCCCCGGGTCGGCGATCGGGTTGCGGGTCACGGCCTGCATGAGCGCGCCGGAGACCGCCAGCGCGGCCCCCGCGGCGAGGGCGGCGGCGGTGCGGGGCAACCGCTCGGCGACCGCCGCGGCGCCCAGGTCGCCGCCCGACCCGGTCAGCCCGTGCAGGATCTCCTCCAGGCCCACGACCCTGGCGCCGAAGGCGATCGAGCACAGCGCGGCGACGACGACCAGCCCCGCCAGCAGGATCAGGACCGGGCCCGTTCCTCGGGCGGTGCTCGGGGCGCGTCGTCGGTCCCGGCCCGACGGCTGCCGGGCGGTGCTCGGGGCGCTCACTGGACCTTGCCGGCGGCGGCCGCGATGAGGTCCACGTAGTCCTTGATGCCCCACGGGATCGACAGCGGCCCGGGGTTGGTCGCGGCGGACAGCGGGGTGCCGTTGCCCACGAAGGCGACGGCGCCGTTCTTGATCGCCGGGATGGTGCCCAGCAGTGGGTGCGCCTGGATGCCGGCCAGCTCGGAGGCCTCGCCGTACATGACCATGAGCTCGACGTCGGAGACCTGGTCGGCGTTCTCGGAGGCGAACTCGAGGTAGAAGTTGTCCGGGTCGGCCTGGGAGGCCTTGGCCACGGAGTCGGGGATCGTCATCCCCAGGTCCTCCATGAAGGCGGTGCGCGGGTCGAGGGTCGTGTAGTAGCCGAAGGTGGACATGTCCGAGGGGACGGCGTAGAAGAAGGCGGCTTTCTTCCCGGCGATCTCGGGATGGGGGGCGACGGCGTCGGCCACCTGCTTCTCCAGGTCGGCGATAAGGGCGGCGGCCTCGTCGGCCTTGCCGATGGCGGTGGCGTCCATGGTGATCATGTCGCGCCAGGGGGTGCCCCACGCGACGGTCGGGTAGGCGATCGTGGGGGCGATCTTGCTCAGGGTGTCGTAGTCCTTCTGGGTCAGGCCGGAGCAGGCCGCGAGGATCACTTCGGGGGCGGTGTCGGATACGGCCGCGAAGTCGATGCTGTCGGTCTCGTCGAACAGGGCGGGCTGCGCGCCGCCGGCCGCGACGAGCTCGTCGACCTTCTTCTTGGTCCAGGCGAGCATGCCCGAGCCGTCGTCGACGCCCCAGGTCTGCTTGGCGAACCCGACGGGCAGGATGTCCATGGCGAGGGGGACGTCCTGGTTGGCCCAGGAGACGCTTGCGATGCGCGTGACACCGACAGGGACCTCGGTGGAGCCGAAGGCATGCTTGACGGTGATCGTCTCGCCGCCGCTCGGGCCGGAGGAGCCCGAGTCGGCTCTGCCGCAGGCGGCTGCGCTCAGGCCGAGGGCGGCCAGGGCGGGGGCGAGGAGAAAGATCTTGCGGGAGACGGTCCGGTGGACGGTCACGATGCGCTCTCTATCGTCGGCGGCAGGGCCCTGTCGACAATAGTGAAGGATTGCCTTGCCTAACAGGTCGGATGGTCGTGTCCTCGAGCACCTTTGCGGGTGATGCGGTGTTGTGAACGGTGGCAGTGACCCGCGAGACCGGCGCAAAGTGCGCACCCTGTGGATGACTCGGGACAGTCGACCTGCCCCGGCCCACCGCTCTTCCGCGAACGCGCAGGTTTCCAGTCGAACGCGCATCTCCCGTCTGCGCGTTCGACTGGAAACCTGCGCGTTCGCGGAATCTGGCGGCGAAGGGGGCGGGGTCAGGCCAGGGGCTCGCGGGCGCGGGAGGTCTGCGCCTCGTCGGGCAGCTTGTGGTGCCAGGGCGCGCTGTCGCTCATGAAGGAGATGGGGTGTCCCTTGTGGGAGTGGGCGACGATGAAGGTCGGCCCGCCGGGCTCGACCGGCGCAGCCCCGAAGGCGTCGAGGAGCGCCTCGTGGTCGTGGGCGTCGACGTCGACGACGTGGGCGCCGAAGGCCCGGACTTTGCCGTCCAGGGGACAGGTCGTTGGCGTCCTCGGTGGTGGCGCCCTGCTGGATGTGGTTGCGGTCGGCGACCACGATGAGGTTGTCGAGCTCGAACTGGGCGGCGGCCATGAGGGCCTCCCAGTTCGAGCCCTCCTGGAGCTCGCCGTCGCCGGTCAGGACGAGGACCCGCCGCGGGGAGCCGTCGATCTTGGCGGCCAGGGCGTCGCCGACGGCGATGGGCAGGCCGTGCCCGAGCGGGCCGGTGCTGGCCTCCACCCCGGGCACCCTGGTGCGGACAGGGTGGCCGTTGAGGCGGGAATCGGGCTGGACGAAGGTGTCCAACTCGGCCGCCCCCAGCAGGCCAGCCGCGGCGAAGGGGGTGTACAGGGCGTTGGCGGCGTGCCCCTTGGAACAGGATGACCCGGTCGGGGTGGGTGTCAGCCGTGGGAGGATTGGGTGAAGTGATTGCGCCGGCGCTCTTCCGCGGCTCGACCGCGACTGGTAGTGTGACGTGCGTCCGGTCCCTGCGGGAGGAATGTCCTGTGTTGCGGTTCCCCGCTCTGCCGTCGTCGTCTGGATTATCGTGGCGCGGCGTGCGGCGGCGTGTCCGCTCCGGGGTCGGCGTGTCGGCGGTGCCGGCGCTGGTCCGCGAGGTCCGGCGGTCTGCTCGAGTAGCGGGTCGTCGCCCTCACCGGTGAGCGCGCCGCTGTATGCGCCCGGCGCGGAGGCGGCGACCTCGACGGCGGGCGCGGTGGCTGATGCCTCCGCGCCCGCTGCCGAAGTCGCCGGGTGCGTGAGCACGGGACCGGCGGCGCCCCGGGCGTCCTGACCACCGCGGAGCTCGCCCGCGGGCGAGCTCCGGGCCGTCAGCCGACCCGGTCGAGCCCCGGGCGTCAACCGACCCGGCCGCGAATGGTGGATTCGAGGGCGCCGGCGGGGCACAATGGGAGCGCGTGCGGGGCTCGGCTCCGGTTGCGGTTCTCTTCGTCCAAGGTCCATCCGCTCCGGACACGGACCCCGCACGCGCCGTCGTCGGGGTCCCGGACGGCGCCGACGGACGGGTCTCCGCCGGGGACGGGGCGGGTTCGGACCCGATCGTCCGCGGTCGTGCCGGTCGCGCCGTCCCCCGCGCGCCCCTCCTCGGGGGAGCCGGGTGCGGCCCGGGACCCGGCGCGCCGTCCGCGAGTCCCCCCCGGGGGAGTCGTTTTGGTGATGTCACCTGGGCTCGCATTGCGCGAGGTGGGCTCGCGAGAATCGAGCTCAGGCGGATTGTGTCGCGCTGGGCTCGCACGGCGCGAGATGGGATGGACTGCGTCGCGCTGAGCTCGCATTGCGCAAGCCGGGCCCGGCCCGCGCCGGGTTCGGCCCCGCGCCGCCGGGTACGCGCCGGTACGGAGTCGGCTGCGCCTCCGCCGCATCCTCGCTCTGCGTGGGTCTTACGGGGTCTGCGCGGGGGTCGGGGTGCTCTCGGGCGGGGCGGGGGCGAGGGGGACGTCCCGGCCGGGGATGGGCCGGCCGTTGCAGGCCCAGGGGGTCATGGACACCGCCAGATTGATGATGCCGGCCTTCACGTCGCCGTTCAGGGGCGTCTGGTTGGAGAACGCGAGCAGTACGAAGGAGTCCCCGCAGGTGATCAGGGCGCTGGGGCCTCCTTCTTCGTCCGGGATGCGGAATTCTCCGGTGGCGCCCTCGACCCCCGGCACGTCGAAGGCCTCGGAGCGTCTGCCATGGGGCAGCCGTGAGAGCTGCCAGGGGTGGTAGCCATGGAGTTCCCGGCCGAATTGGGAGTAGAACACCAATGTGCCCCAGGCGTTGTCGGTGTACATCTTCCCTCTGCACTCCAGATGTCTGATGGAGCCGTCCTGCGGGTCGGTGCTCGTGTCCGGGAACAGGATCACGTAGCCGATTATCGCCTGCACCGAGGCCTCGGGCACGCCCGGGCAGGTGAAGGTGGCGGTGGCGGGATCCACGGAGGCGGGGGCGGCGGCGATGGGCACGAGCCGAGGGCCCTCGGCCGGGACCGCGCAACCCGTCAGCGCCACCGCCACAGCCATTGTGGCGGCGCCCGCCGCCGTCCGCCGACGAACTCCGCCGTGTCGGGGGGTGAGGTCAGTTTTTTTCTTGGCCGGACCTCGGATCGTAAACACTGCCATATCCTTCCTCGTAACCTTTTCTTGCGTTTTCGCCGAAGCCCTGCAGTCCACTGCGCCCGTCGTCGGAGGGCAGGACGCCCGCCAGATAAACAAGACCCTTCTGCCGACCGGAGATCAACGGGGGTTCTCGTGAACGATCCGCTCACCCGACTCATCGGGGCAATAGGTTCTCGTCATGAATTCGCCCCTCGCTATCACGGGAATAACTTCCTTCCGAGTCCAAAGCACCCCGCTCACTGGGTGCGTCTCTTAGTGTGGTGGCAATTCCCGCGGGGCTTCCGCCCGGGGTCGTCGGCACGGGCGGCGGGCATCGTGGGAGCCCTGTTCCTCAGCCAGATTCACAAGGAGTGCACCCACGATGCCCGCCACGAACCAGTCTGCCGTGTCCACGCTGATCCGGGAAGTCCTTGCCGACCCGGATCTGGCTCACGATGACGTCTTCCGCCGCCTGCTCCAGGCCGGGCTGCAGGATCTGGTCGACGCCGAGGCCGCCGCCGTGATCGG
>NZ_AUBL01000019.1 GCF_000429225.1 Actinomyces dentalis DSM 19115 | reverse complement strand
ACTGATGCACATCCCCGCCACCATCGCCCGCCACGCCCGCCGCACCCTCATCCGCTACAGGGCCGACCACCCCTGGACCCATCTCCTCCTCCAAGGCATCGAACGCCTCCAGACCCTGCCCGCACCCTGACCCCGGCCCCCGCCCCTGAGGACGCCCCCTGCCCCCCGGAGGCCGGCCGCCCCGCCCCCGAGCACCACCGACCACCGCGCCCCACCACGCGCGGCGAACCACCGCACCCCCATGCCACAATCAACCCCGCAGCACCGGCAACGACGCCGCCCAACCCCACCCAACCAGACGATGAAAGATCGAGGTTAACCCGCGAGAACGTCTGCTAGAGGTACGTGCTCGCGGATTAAGTGACGTGCTCGCGGGTTACCCGGCGATCTCGCGGACCGCGGTGCCGACATCCCCGGCGCCCCTGACGTCGAGACGTGCACTTCGCATTCGAAAGTGCAGTTCCAACCGTCGTTCTCGAGTGCGAAATGCACGTCTCGACGAGGAAGAGGCCGGCCCCGCCCCTCGGCCGCGGCCGGCCCCGCCCGTCACACGCCCGTCAGCCGCGCCCGGCCCCGGCGCAGTGGGCGGCGAAGGCGATGATCTCGGCCTCGACGTCGGCGCGGGTGGCGGGCTCGTTGTGGACCTCGTGGCGCACGCCGGTGTACACGCGGGTGCGGATGTCGCGCAGGCCGGCGTCCCACAGGCCGTTGGCCACGCGGTAGGCGCCCTCGCCGAAGCCAGCGACCGGGTCCTGGTCCCCGGCGAGGATGAGCACGGGCAGGTCCGCGGGCAGGGGCGCCATCCAGTCCTCGGCGTTGGCCAGATCGTAGAGCTCGCAGAAGCTCCGGGCGAAGCGCAGGCTCATGGGGGCGCCGAAGTTGTTGAAGGGGTCGGCCGCGTGGTCGGCGACGACGGCCCGCTCCAGGGCGACCCAGTCGGTGGGCCCGCGCACGTCGTCGTAGCGGTCCAGGGCGCCGTCGAACATGGCGGCGGAGATGCCGGTGTCGTCGAGGGCCTCGCCGCCGCGCTCGGCGATGGCCCCGTCCAGGGCCCGGGCCAGGGCGGGGTTCTCCAGGCCCTTCATCCGCGCCGCCACCCCGCACAGGGCCAGGCCTGCGAGTCCGTCGGGGTGGGAGCGAGTCAGGACCCGGGCGATCATGGAGCCCCAGGAGTGGCCGAAGACGATGTGGGGCAGGCCCGGGAAGCGCTCGGCGACCGTCTCGCGCAGGGTCTGCTCGTCCTGGACGACGACGCGCGCCCCGTCCTCGCCGGCGTCCTGCCACACCCCGCTCCTCATGGCGGTGCGGCCGTGGCCGGCGTGGTCGTCGGCGGCGACGACGAATCCGGCGTCGAGCAGGGCCGTGATGAGGTGGATGTAGCGGCGGGAGTGCTCCCCCAGGCCGTGGATGATCTGGACGGCGCCGCGCGGGGCGGCGGCGGGGACGTGGATCCAGGCCTGGATCTCGTCGCGGCCGTTGGCGGAGGCGAAGGGGACCTCGTGCAGTGCCATGGCTGACCTCTCTGTCAGGTGATGAATGGACGACGGCGCCCGCCGGGTCCGGCGGGTCGGCGATCCTCCGAGGGTAGCCGGGGCGCAGTGCGGGAGGGGCGAGTTGCCGCAAGTCGCGTAGTGAGCGTTCACAAACACCCCTCCGCTTCACTGCCATGGGTTTCGAGCGCGCAGCCGCCCGCCCCGGGGACCACCGCCGCCGTCGGGGCCGGCGGCCCGCCGATCGGCGCCGCCGGCGGACCCCGTTGATCGGCGCTGCCCACGCCGCCCTGGCGAAGGACCTGCGCGCCGCCCACGGCGTCGAACTGATGACCACGGGCGCCTGACCGAGTCCGGCGCGGCCCCGCTCGACCCGACGGGCGCCCTGCGGCCCGGCATCCCGCTGCGCCCGCCCGAGGGCGACACCGGCACCGGCATGGTCGCCACCGACTCGGTGCGCCCGCGCACCGGCAACGTCTCCGCCGGCACCTCCGCCTTCGCCATGATCGTGCTGGAGGCGCCGCTGCGCAGCCTCATCGAGGAGATCGACCTGGTGGCCACCCCGTCGGGCGCGCCGGTGGCCATGGCCCACGCCAACAACTGCACCTCCGACCTCAACGCCTGGGTGGAGGTCTTCTCCCAGTTCGCCGACGCCCTCAGCCCCGGCGCCCCCAGCGCTCCCAGCAGGCCAGGCGCTGCGGGGGCGCCCAGGAGCCGTCGGGCGTGCCGACCTCGCCGGTGGAGGCGGACACGACCAGGGCGGGCAGGTCCGGCTCCCCGCGCGCGGCGCAGTCGTGGCTCACCATGTGCAGCAGCGGACCCATGTGGCGGGGAAGGACGAGGCCGCCGATCAGTTCGGACAGCTCCCCGTAGGTGACGACCTCCCGGTGGGCGGCCGCGTCGATGAGGACCGCGCGCGAGCGCGCCGTCGCCTCCGCCAGGCGGGGCGTGAGCGTGTGCATGCGCCGCCCCACCGGGTAGCGCATGCCCTCGACGAGGACGAGGCCCTCGCGCCGCCGCGCGTCAGACCCAGAACCTGCCACGGAAGAACGCCAGGATCAGGCTCACTATGGTCGCCGCAGTCCCGGTGCCGGCGGCGGTGCGCACCACCTTGGCGGGCATCGTGGCCGAGGTCTTGGACTCGGGCTGCGGCGCCGCCGCGACCTGCACCGCGGGGCGGGGCTCCCCCGCAACCGCGGGCTGCGCCGCCGCGGGCGCGGGAGCGGCCACCACGGAGTCGGCGGCGGGCGCCGTCGCGGCGGGGGCGGCGGGTTCGACGGCACCCGCCGCGGCGGTGGTGGCCGGCGCGGCGCCGGCCTGCCCGGTCGCCGCGGGAGCGGCGCTGCTCGTCGCCGCGGCCTGCGCACCGGCGGGGGCGGCGGGGGCGGCTGCCTGTCCACCGCTCCAGGCGACATTGACCAGGGCGCCGCGGTCCACGGCGGTGCCGGCGCTCAGCCCGAGGGCGTCGGCGACGTCCTGCGGCAGGGGCGCCCCCGTCCCGTCCGCGGGCCCGCCGTCGGCGGCGCGCAGGTCGTAGTCGCCCCAGGCGGTGGGGTCGGCGGGCTCCCTGACGACGATCGGGTTGGAGTCCCGGGCGCCCTGCAGGTCGAGGCCGTTGGCGTCCCTGCCGGTCACGGTCACATTGGGGCTGGAGGTGAAGTCGCTCAGCGAGGAGGCGTTGACGCTCTGGGTCGCCCGGTCGGAGCCGTACTGCCACAGCACGGTGGTGGAGGGGTTGGAGGTGGGCTGGCGGTAGTAGACGTTGTAGTCGATCCCCGTCACCATCTCGTTGGCGTACAGGGCGCTCGAGCCGTCGGTGTTGGCGTCGCCGGTGATCTGGAGCATGGCGGAGTAGCGCCACAGGTCGCCGTCGGAGGGCATCTCCTCCGAGGAGAGGATGTTGTTGTAGATGGTGGTGTCCACCGTGTCCCAGGACAGCCCCTTGCCCTTGGACCAGTTCTCCGTGACGGCGCAGGTGCCGTCGGCGGAGCGCGAGTTGCAGCCGTTGGAGCGGGTGTCCTCGTAGACGCGGATGCTGGTGAGCGCGTGGCTGATGGTGTTGTTCCACACCTGCGTGTGGTCCGAGCCGGCCACCAGGATGCCGGTCCCGGCCCCCTGGACGACGTTGGAGGCGATCATGTTGGAGCTGGACACCTCGTTGAAGATCGCCGTGGGCACGTTGATGAACTGGGAGGCCAGGATCTGGGAGTTGATGACGCCCTCGTCGAACCAGATGCCGGACTGCCGGTTGGTCTGCCAGGACGCCGGGGTGGCGTGGTCGGTGGCGGAGGCGGAGTAGTCGACGGTGTTGTAGGCGTAGCGCACGGCCTCGGAGTGGGTGACCTTCATGTCCGCGATGGTGCAGTACCCGCCGCAGCTGGCCGTGTTGAAGCCCTCGCTGTTGTTGCCCGACCAGTAGTTGCGCTCGACGGCGACCGAGGAGGACTTGTTGATCCCCGTGCCCACGCCGCCGTTGTCGGTGAAGCGGTTGCCGGAGACGGTCGCGTTGGTGGCGTCGGACACGCCCAGGGCCGTGCCGGCCGAGGA
Organism: Actinomyces dentalis DSM 19115; assembly: GCF_000429225.1. Classification (GTDB taxonomy): domain Bacteria; phylum Actinomycetota; class Actinomycetes; order Actinomycetales; family Actinomycetaceae; genus Actinomyces; species Actinomyces dentalis. The sequence continues at coordinate 62,457 of NZ_AUBL01000019.1, read as the reverse complement.
GTAGCGGAAGGTGCTGTTGGTGATCTGCAGGCCCTTGCCCGAGGCGAAGACCATGACGCCCCCGGTGCTGGTGCCGATCTCCGGGTCGCTGTAGTCCCACTGCTGGACCGGGGAGTACTTCTCGACCGTCAGCCCGTCCAGGGTGGTGGAGTCCCCGATGAGGGTCAGCGCCCGGGAGTGCTGGACGACCTCGACGGTGTGCTGGCCCGGGTCGACTCCGATGACGTAGCCGGCGCCCCGGTGCGGCTTGGCGTTGTAGCCGGCGCGGTTGTTGCCCGCGGACACGAGCGTCACCGGGTCCGGGTCCTCGACGTAGAAGGTGCCGGCCCCCACCTCGGCGCGCGAGCCCACCTGCGTCAGGGGCGCGCCGTCGACGAAGACCTGCTCGGGGTGGGCGGCCATGCCCTCGACGGAGGGGTCGGGGTTGGTGGTGCACACGGTGCAGAAGCGCACCATGTCCGACGACGTCGACCAGGTGCCGTCCGCCCCCGCGGTCCAGTTCGCGGGGACCTCGGCCCCGGAGAGCACGGGCTTGGCGCCGGCGGCCGCCCGGATGGTGACGCTCTTGTTGACCATCACCTCGCCCTCGCGGTAGGTGCCGTCGGCCACCTCGATGGTGGCGCCGTTGCCGGCGGCCGCGACCGCCTGCGCAATGGTGCTGTAGGGGGATGCGGCCGAGCCGTTCCCGCCGGAGGCGGCGGAGGCCGACACGTGGATGACGCCGTCGGCGGGCGCGGCCAGGGCCGCCGCCCCGCCGACAATGGTCAGGAGAAGGGCGAGGGCCGCGGTGACGAGAGCGGCGGAACGACGCACGATGATCCCTTCCATGGGAGGCAGTGGACTCATCGTTACCATAACGTTATCCTCCTTCGCGCGCGAGCCCCTCCGCGGCTGGCGCATCCGCGGGGCGATCCGCGCCCGCGGGCGCGTTGCGGCCAATTCTGCACGTCGGATGGAACCTGAGACAATCCGCACATGACATCGTCCTCCTCACTGCGCCCGGTCCGCGTCCGCGGGGCGATCAAGCTCGGCCAGTTCCTCAAGTTCGCCGGCCTCGTGGAGGACGGCGGCCAGGCCCGCATCGCCGTCCAGGCCGGGGACGTGACCGTCAACGGCCGGGTCGAGACCCGGCGGGGTCACCGCCTGGCCGACGGCGACGTCGTCGTGGTGGACCTGCCCCACGGCGCGGCCGGCGCCGCGGTCGCCGTCGACGACGGGGCCTGACCCCGCCCGCCCGGCACCTCCCGGCCCCATCCCGACCCGCCCCGGTCGCGCCCGGCCCCATCCCGACCCGCCCCGGTCGCGAACGCGCAGGTTTCCAGTCGAACGCACATCTCCCAGCCGCGCGTTCGACTGGAAACCTGCGCGTTCGCGACGGCGGCCGGACTCCACAGGGGCCCGTCCCGCACACCCCATCCACAGGGCTCGAATCCAGTCCGGCGGACACGGAGCCCGACGGCGCATCCTCGCTCCATGGCCCTCGCACTTAGCCCTCCGCCGCTCCCCAGACTCCGACTCGCCTCGCGCGACGACACCTGCCCGTGCAACCGCACGGACGGACTCGTCAAAGTCGCCCGCGGCGTCTACCTCGCTCCCTCCGCCTCGGACAACCCGTTGGAGCAGCGCCGAGAGATCACACTCGCGCGGTGCGCCGCTCTTCTCGAGATCTCGCCCTCGGCCCGCGCGCTCACCCATGAGGCCGCGGCAGCGGTTCACGGACTGTGGACCCGCCCCTGGGAACCGGATCTCGCCGTAGCCATGCCCAACCGCCCCAGCGCCCCCAACCTCCGCATGCCCGCTGTCACCTACTGCGACGGCGCGCGACGACGACGGGGTCGGGCGCCGACCGCCCACCGCCACACCATCGCCCTGCACGACGACGAGGTGTGCCATGTCAACGGTCTTCCCGTCACCACGCTGGAGCGCACGGCCATTGACTGCGCCTGCGATCTTCCTCCCGCGGAGTCGATCTGCGTCGTCGACGCCGTATTCCGGGTCCTCTGCGCCCCCGACCGCTTCACCGGACGCTGCCGCGCCCGAGACCCGGAGGAGCTCCGGGCCGAACTGCTCCGCGCGCTCGCCCGCCAGGGCCGACGACGCGGAGTCAAACGCGCCCGGGCCGTGATCGGCATCGCCGACCCGTTCTCGGAGTCTCCGGGCGAGAGCGTCGCAAGACTCGTCGTCCGCGCATCCGGGCTGCCCGCGCCCGTCACCCAGTACCGGTACGAGGACCGGGAGGAGGGTCGGCGGTACTACATCGACCTCGCGTGGCCGCAGTTGCGGATCGCAATCGAATTCGACGGCTTCATGAAGTACGTGTCGCCCGAGGACCTGAGAGCGGAGAAGCGGAGGGAGCTGCGCCTGCGCCGAGGGGGATGGACGGTGTTCCGGCTCGTCTGGAAGGACCTGCGACAGCCCGATCTCCTGATCAGCCGCCTGCTGGGGCTCTTCCCCCCGGACAGCGCTGCGCGCGATCAGCGCGTGCGCCACCTGCTTTGATCTCGCCGCCCATCCAGACCGGGTCCCTCCGCCCGTTCCCGAGAGCGCGACTCCCCACCCAGTTCGCGAACGCGCAGGTTTCCAGTCGAACGCGCATCTCCCAGCCGCGCGTTCGACTGGAAACCTGCGCGTTCGCGAAAGGAGCGGGCGCGGGGGGGGCGCGGGAATGGGGGACGGGCGGGAATGAGCGGGGCTGGGGAATGGGGCCGGGGTGAGGAGACGCCCGGCCTCAGCGCCTCAGGCACCCCGGCCCGAGCAGGGCCTTGATGTCGGAGTAGAAGGCCGGTGAGGCCTCCACGCTCAGGCTGCCCGACAGCTGGGTGCGCACCTCGCGCCCCGGACTGGTCAGGGTCAGGCGCACCGCGCTCATCCCCGGGTGCTTCTCCAGCACCGACTTGAACCGCTCGACGAGCGGCCCCGTGCACCGGTTGGTCGGCAGGGTGATGGTCACCGCCTCGTGCGCGGCGCCGGAGACGTCCGGGATCGTCATCTCCTGGGCGTACAGCGCCACCTGTCCGTCGCGGCGGTTGAGGCGCCCGCGCACCGTCACCACCGTGTCGGGGGCCAGCATCGTCGAGACCGTCTGGTAGGTCGCCGGGAAGAACAGGGCCTCGATGCTCCCGCCCAGGTCCTCGATCTGGGCGATGGCCCACAGGTTGCCCTGCTTGGTGGTCTTGCGCGTGAGCGAGGTGATGAGGCCGGCGACGGTGACCGTGGCGCCGTCGGGCCGCTCCTCGTCGTCGAGCAGGTCGGCGATCTCGACGTCGGCGAGCCGGCCGAGCACCCCCTCCAGCCCCAGCAGCGGGTGGTCGGAGACGTACAGGCCCAGCATGTCGCGCTCGTAGGCGAGCTTGTCCTTCTTGTCCCACTCGGGCAGGTCGGGCACCTCGGAGGAGAAGACCGGGCCGGAGCCGAACGGGGAGTCGGCGCTGGCCCCGCCCGCACCGCCCGCCCCGTCCATGAGGGAGGCGAACAGGTCGAACTGGCCGGCCGCCTCGTTGCGCTTGACCCCGATGATCTCGTCGACGAAGTCCTCGTGGCAGGCCTGCAGGGCGCGCCGCGACTTGCCCAGGGTGTCGAAGGCCCCGGCCTTGATGAGGGAGTCGATGGTGCGCTTGTTGCACACGACGGCGGGCACCTTGTCGAGGAAGTCCTCGAAGCTGGCGAAGGCGCCCTTGGCCTCGCGGGCCCCCACGATGGCGTCGACGACATTGGCCCCCACGTTGCGCACGGCGGCCAGGCCGAAGCGGATGTCCTCCCCGTCGGCGGAGAACTGGGCGCGCGAGGCGTTGACGTCGGGGGGCAGGACCCGGATGCCCATGTGGCGGCACTCGCCCAGGTAGACGGCGAGCCGGTCCTTGTTGTCCTTGGTGGAGGTCAGCAGGGCCGCCATGTACTCGGTCGGGTAGTGGGTCTTGAGGTAGGCCGTCCAGTAGGACACGACGCCGTAGGCCGCCGAGTGGGCCTTGTTGAAGGCGTACTTGGCGAAGGGGACGACGACGTCCCACAGGGTCTTGACGCTCTCCTTGGAGAAGCCGCCCGCCACCATGCCGGCCTCGAACTCGACGAACATCCTGGCCAGGATGTCCATCTTCTTCTTGCCCATGGCCTTGCGCAGGGCGTCGGCCTTGCCCATGGTGAAGCCCGCCAGGTCGGTGGCGATCTTCATGACCTGCTCCTGGTAGACGATCAGGCCGTAGGTGGCCCCCAGGATCGGCTCGAGGGCCTCCTTGAGCTCGGGGTGGATGGGGACGATCTCCTGGAGCCCGTTCTTGCGCAGGGCGTAGTTGGTGTGGGACTCCGCGCCCATGGGCCCGGGCCGGTACAGGGCGCTGACGGCGGAGATGTCCTCGAAGTTGTCGGGCTTCATCAGCCGCAGCAGGGTGCGCATGCCGCCGCCGTCGAGCTGGAAGACGCCCAGGGTCTCCCCCCGGGAGAGCAGCTCGTAGGTGGCCCGGTCGTCCAGCTCGACGTGGTCGATGTCCAGCGGCTCCTTGCCGTTGGCGACGATGTTCTCCAGGGCGTCGGAGATGACGGTGAGGTTGCGCAGCCCCAGGAAGTCCATCTTGAGCAGGCCCAGGTGCTCGCAGGTGGGGTAGTCGAACTGGGTGATGACGGCCCCGTCCTGGAGGCGCTGCATCATGGGGATGATGTCGATCAGGGGCGCGCTGGACATGATGACGGCGCAGGCGTGCACGCCCCACTGGCGGGTCATGCCCTCCAGCCCCTTGGCGAGCTCGACGATCTTCTGCGCGTCGGGGTCCTCGGCGTGCAGGGCGCGGAACTCCTGGGCCTCGCCGTAGCGCTTGTCGGCGGGGTCGAACATGCCCTTGATGGTGATGTCCTTGCCCTGGACGGTGGGCGGCATGGCCTTGGTGAGGCGGTCGCCCACCGCGTAGGGGTAGCCCATGACGCGGCTGGAGTCCTTCAGGGACTGCTTGGCCTTGATGACCCCGTAGGTGACGACCTGGCTGATCTTGTCCGAGCCGTACTTCTGGCGCACGTACTCGATGACCTCGTCGCGCCGGCGCTCGTCGAAGTCGACGTCGATATCGGGCATGGAGATGCGCTCGGGGTTGAGGAAGCGCTCGAAGATGAGCCCGTGGCGCAGCGGGTTGAGCTCGGTGATGCCCATGGCGTAGGCCACCATGGACCCGGCGCCCGAGCCGCGGCCCGGCCCCACGCGGATGCCGCGGGACTTGGCCCAGTTGATGTAGTCGGCCACCACCAGGAAGTAGCCGGGGAAGCCCATCTGGGTGATGACGCCGATCTCGTACTCGGCCTGCGCCCGGCACTCGGCGGGGATGTCGCCGTTGAAGCGCCGCTCCATGCCCCTCCAGCACTCGCTGACGAACCACGACTCCATGGTCTCGCCCTCGGGCACGGGGAAGGCGGGCATGAAGGAGGCGCCCTCGTCGACGGTGCGGAAGTGGACGTCGCACTGCTCGGCCACGAGCAGGGTGTTGTCGCAGGCGCCCGGCATCTCGCGGAAGAGCTCGCGCATCTCGCGGCCGGGGCGCAGGTAGTAGGTGTCGCCGTCGAACTTGAAGCGGTCGGGGTCGGTGAGCACCGAGCCGGAGTTGATGCACAGCATCGCGTCCTGGACGGTGCGGTCCTCGGGGCGCACGTAGTGGGAGTCGTTGGTGGCCAGCAGGGGCGCGCCCAGCTCGTCGGCCAGGCGCAGCAGGTCCCTGGTGACGCGCCGCTCGATCTCCAGGCCGTGGTCCATGAGCTCGACGTAGAAGAACTCGCGCCCGAAGATGTCCTGGAGCTCTCCCGCGGCGCGCCGGGCCTCCTCCCACTGGCCCAGGCGCAGGCGCGTCTGGACCTCGCTGGAGGGGCAGCCGGTGGAGCCGATGAGGCCGGCCGAGTAGCGCGAGAGCAGCTCGCGGTCGATGCGCGGGGCCTTGCCCCACTGGCCCTCCAGGGAGGCCCAGGAGTCCATGCGCATGAGGTTGTGCAGGCCCTCGTCGTTGCGCGACAGCAGCGTCATGTGCGTGTAGGAGCCGCGGGCGGAGACGTCGTCGCTCCTCTGGGACTCCTCCCCCCAGAACACGCGGGTCCTGTCGAAGCGGGAGGTGCCCGGCGTCATGTAGGCCTCCACCCCGATGATCGGCTTGATCCCGGCGGCGGTGGCGGCGGCGTAGAACTCGTAGGCGCCGAACATGTAGCCGTGGTCGGTGATGGCCAGGGCGCTCTGCCCCAGGCGCTTGGCCTCGGCGATGTAGTCCTTGATCTTGCCGGCGCCGTCGAGCATGGAGTAGTCGGTGTGGACGTGGAGGTGGACGAAGTCGTCCCTCGGGGCTGCGTCTTCCTGACCGGTCGTCTGCGCCATGGGCCCATCCTAGTGGGCCGACGCCGCCCGGCCGGTCGGGCCCGACGCCGGTCGGCTCCGGCGGCGCGGGACGGCCGGTCGACGGCGGGGCCCTGCGGGGCGCCGACTGCGGCGGGTCTCCCGGGCGGAGTCGGCGCGCGCGGCGGGGCCCTACGGGGCGCCGACGCCGCCGGGCAGGGTCCGCGCCATGTCCCGGTGCCAGATGCCGGCGTCGAGATAGCGCCCGCCGCCCGCCGCCCGGTAGCCGCAGCGCTCGTAGAAGCCCATGGCCCGCTCCTGGGCGGACAGCACCACCGTGAGCCCGGCGCCACCCGGGGCGGGCGCGGCCGAGTCGGCGCCCCTCAGCGCGGCGTCCTCGAGGGCGGCGACCAGCCGCGCCCCCAGCCCGGTCCCGCGGGCGATCCGGCGCACGGCGAGCCGCCCCAGGTGGACCCGGTCGGGGCGGGCGGGATCGCGGAGCAGGCGGCCCGCCCCCAGCGCAGCGCCGTCGGCGCCCGCGGCCAGGACGTGGATCGTCGTGGCCAGGAAGTCGCGGGCGTCGATCTCCTGGACGAAGGGGACCGCCTGCTCGCCGACGAAGACCTCCAGGCGCACGTCGGCGATCCCCCGGCGCACCCCATCGAGCGCGGGATCGGCGTCGTCGCCCCGCGCGGTGACGAATCCCACGGGCGCGACGACGGCCCTCGCCGGGGTGATGTCGAGGTCGGGCAATCCGGGTCGGGCGGTCATGGGGCTCCTCGGGCGTCGGCGCGCGCGTCAGGGGTGGGTGGTGCGCAGGACCTCCAGGGCCCGGACGAGATCGGCGGGGTAGTCGGAGCGGAAGACCATCCACTCCCCCGTGATCGGGTGGGCCAGGGCCAGTTCGCGGGCGTGCAGCCACTGGCGCCCCAGGCCCGTGCGCGCGCTCAGCGCCGCGTCCGCCCCGTAGGTCCCGTCCCCCGCGCAGGGATGGCCCACGGCGGCCATGTGCACGCGGATCTGGTGGGTGCGGCCGGTCTCGGGGCGGACCCGCACGAGGTCGGCCAGGGGCATGGACTCGACGACGTCGTAGTGGGTGACGGACTCGCGCCCGCCGTCGACGACCGCCATCCTCCACTCCCGTCCCGGGTGGCGGCCGATGGGGGCGTCGATGGTCCCCGAGGCCGGGTCGAGGTGCCCCTGCACGACGGCGTGGTAGACCTTGTCCACGGCGCGCTCGCGGAAGGCCCGCTTGAGCACCGAGTAGGCCCGCTCCCCCTTGGCCACAACCATGGCGCCGGAGGTGCCCACGTCCAGGCGCGAGACGATGCCCTGGCGCTCCGCGGCGCCGGAGGTCGCCACCCGCACCCGCATGGCGGCCAGGGCCCCCAGCACGTCGGGCCCGTTCCAGCCCATGGAGGGGTGGGCGGCCACCCCGGCTGGCTTGTCCACGACGATCATGTCCTCGTCCTCGAACAGGACGCCTATGCCCTCCACCGGGGTCGGCGCGGGCCGCACCGGACGCGGGCCCGGCAGCTCGACCTCGAGCACCGCCCCCTCGGGCAGGCGCTCGGACTTGCTCAGGGCGGCGCCGCCCAGCCGGACGTCGCCGCGCCCGCACAGCTCGCCCACCCGGGAGCGCGACAGGCCCGTCATGCGGGCCAGGGCCACATCGACCCGCTCGCCGACGAGCCCGTCGGGCACCGGCAGGAGCCTCGGGCTCATGCACACCGCTCCGGCCCGTCGGGCTCGTCGGGCGCCGAACCGGGCGTCCGGCCGGACGCCGGGGGCGGTGCGGGATCCTCCGCGCAGTGCGCCGCCCGCCCGGCGCCGCCGGGGTCGTCGGGACCATCGGCCGCCGCCGCGGGCCCGGGCGACCCCGCGGGCTCGGCCGCCGCCGCGGGCCCGGGCGCCGCGGGCAGTTCTCCCCGGTCCGGCGGCCCGTCGAGCACCGCCCGCGCGGCCGCCCTGCCCTCGGCGTCCCCGGCCGCCCGGCTGCCGTCGACCTCGAGCCCGATGAGGGACAGGCCCACGATGGCCACCGCGGCGCCCACGATCGCGATATCGGCGATATTGCCGACGAAGAGGCCGCCGTAGTCGATGAAGTCGACGACGTGGCCGCGGAAGATCCCGGGCGCGCGCGCGAGCCGGTCGATGAGGTTGCCGACGGCGCCGCCCAGCACCAGCCCGAGCGTCACGGCCCACCACATCGAGCCCAGGCGCTTGGACACGCGCACCACGATCGCGGTCACGACGATGGCGACGATGGAGAAGATCCACGTCTGACCCGTGGCGAAGGAGAAGGCGGCGCCGGGGTTGCGCACCAGGACGAAGCCGAGGGCGCCGCCCATGACGTCGATCCTGCGCCCGTCGGCCAGGGCGCCCGTCGCCCAGGCCTTGGCGGCCTGGTCGACGACGACGACGGCCAGGGCGACGATCCACAGGACGCTCATGTGCAGGCTCGGGCGCCCGGGGCGGATCCGGGCGAGTCCGGCGGCGCGCCGGCCGCGGGGCGCCGCCGGCGCGGGCGGGTGGGTCTCGGATGAGGGTGGCATGGATCCTTCCAGCGGGGGACGACGAGGGCGGCGCCCCTGCTGGGGTCGCCGCCCTCGCGATGCTCAACGGGGGATACCGCGAACGGGCGCGGCGAGCTCCGGACCGCTCCGGGACCCGCTCAGAGAGCCGGAGCCTGGCTCTCCGAGGCGTCCTCGACGGTGTTGAGGAGGTTGTGCAGGTAGCTCTTGAGGCGGGTGCGGTAGTCCGCCTCGAAGCGGCGCAGCTCGTCGATCTTGTGCTCCAGGCCGGAGCGCTCCTTCTCGAGCTGGGCCAGGGTGCGGTTGCGCTGGTCCTCGGCCTCGCGGACGATCTGCTCGCCGGTGGAGCGGGCCTCGGCGATGATGCGCTCGCCCTCCGCCTTGCCGTTGGCCACGTGCTCGTTGTGCAGGCGCTGGGCCAGTTCGAGCATGCCGGAGGCGGCGGCGGGCTCCTGCGGCCCGCCGGGCTGGATGGCCGGGATCGGAGCGGAGTCGACGCGGTCGACGACCACGGTCTCCTGCGCGGCGACGGCGGAGGCCCTGCCGGTCTCGCCGAGCTCGGCGACCCGCTGGTTGGCGGCCTCGAGCTTGGCCTTGAGGTCAGCGTTCTCAGCCTCAAGCTGACGCATGGCCTCAACGACCTCGTCGAGGAACTCGTCGACCTCATCCTGCTCGTAGCCCTCGCGGAACTTGGTCGCCTGGAATTTCTTGTTGAGGACGTCGTCTGCCGTCAGAAGCGTCATTCTCGTCACCTCGGTGTCGTTACGGAAGCTGTCACGAGCACCAGGTCGCCAGGTACTCATGCGGACAGAGTACCTGAAACTCGAGGTTCAGGAGTGATTGATGAAGCAAGAGTGCCGTGCGTCATGCCACGCAAGGGGCGTTGGAGCGAGGACGCCGCTCGCCGGGATGCCACGGACGGGAGTAGCCTGATGGGTCAGGCGAAGCGGACCAGGGCGCCCAGCAGGTACTGGATCACGATGATCGCGGCGTACAGGGCGAGGAAGCTCAGGTCGATCCCCACCCCGCCCAGCCGCAGGCCCGGGACGAGGCGGCGCAGCCGGTTCAGGGGCGGGTCCGTCAGCGCGTAGACGACATTGCCCGCCAGCAGGACGACCCCCTTGGGGCGCCACCGGCGGGCGAAGATCCCGACCCAGTCCAGTACCACCCGCCACAGCAGGACGAGCAGGTACAGATTGAGCACGCTCTGAAGGATGACGACGATGTACGTGATGACGCTCACGAATCGCCGCCGCTCAGCCCTGGTTGGCGAAGCGGCCGCGCGCCTGGGCGGCGACGTCCCCGCCGTCGATCTCGACGCTGGCGGGCGTCAGGAGGAACACGCGGGGCGTGACCCGCTCGATGGCCCCGTGGAGGCCGAAGACCAGCCCGGCGGAGAAGTCCACCATGCGGCGGGCGTCGGACTCGTTCATATTGGTGAGATTCACAATGACGGGGACGCCGTCGCGGAAGGACTCGCCGATGACGCGGGCCTCGTTGTAGGTGGAGGGGTGGACCGTGACGATGCGGCGCAGGTCGGGCACGGCGACCGGGGCCGCGGCGTCGGGCTCCTCGTAGGAGTCGTAGTCGTCGAGCTGCTCGCTCTCGCCGTCGGCGAATTCCTCGGCGTAGGTCTCATCCGCGGTGTGGTGGTAGGTGTCCTCGTAACCGTCGTCGTCCCCGGTGGGCTCGGCGTAGCCGAGGAAGCTCGTCATCTTGCGCAGCGCGCTCATGGTCTCTCGCTCCTGTGTCCTGCCGGTCCCTCTCGGTCCGGGCATGCCAACGACGCTAGCGGGGCGGCGTCGTCACCGGGACGATTGGCGACGGCGTGTCCCGGGTGGAAGGGCACAAAGCGATCACTGTCCCACCCCGTCCGTCGGCGCCGCGAGCGCCGCGCCGACGATGCGCCCCGTGGTTCCGTCGCGCCGGTGGGAGTAGAAGCGCCGGTCCTCGTAGGTGCACCAGCCCGGCCGGTCGATCCGCCGCACCCCGGCCCGGCGCAGTTGGGCCACGACGCCGGCGGCGATGTCGAGGCCCGGCGTGCCCCACCGGGTGAGGGCCGCGCAGGCGGGCTCGCGGGCGGCCGCCTCCTGGAGCATGCGCTCGGGGACCTCGTAGCAGGAGCCGCAGATGGCCGGCCCGATGGCGGCCCACAGCCCGGCCGGGTCGGCCCCGAGCCCGGCCATGGCCTCGACGGCGGCCGTCACCACGCCGTCGAGCATGCCGCGCCGCCCGGCGTGGACGGCCGCCACGATGGTCCCGTCGTCGGCGGCCAGGAGCAGGGGCACGCAGTCGGCGACCATGACGGCCGCGCCGGCCGGGCGCCGGGCGGCCGGGGAGGCGCGCGAGGAGAGCACGAGCGCGTCCGCCGCGGGGGCGTCGTCGGGGCGCGTCTGGAGGCGGGCGCGGGCGACGACGGCGGAGTGGATCTGGTTCATCCAGGCCAGGCCCGGCGGCCGCGGTCCGGCTCCGGCCCGGCGCCCCGGCCCCAGGCCGAGGGCCTCCTCCAGCCGGCGGCGGGCGCGGCCGACCCGCGCCGCGTCGTCGCCCACGTGCAGGGCCAGGTTGAGTCCGGCGTAGGGGTCCTGGGCGCTCACGGGCGGGGCCCCCGCGCCGCGGGTGGTGAAGCATCCGCGGGCGCGGGGGCCCAGTGCGGCGGCCAGCAGCTCGACGGCGGTCCCCTCGGGGGTCTCGTCGTGCCGGCCGGTGGTGCTCACGGGGCGTCTCAGCGCAGGAAGTCCGGCAGGTCGATCTCGTCGTTCTGCTGCGGCTCGATGCCGATGACGCGCGGCACCTCGAGCTCGGGGGCGGCCTGGGTGGTGGCCTCGTCGACGTAGGCGGGGACCTCGCTGGTCCTGGGCGCCTCCCGGGGCGCGGCCGCGGGCGGCAGTGGGGTGACGACCGGCCGGGGCACCGGGCGGGTCACGGGGTTGGCGGCGGCGTGCGCTCCGCCGCGGCTGGGGGCCGGGGCGGGCGAGGCGGCGCTGTGGCGGGGGGAGGGTCCGCCCAGGACCCCGTCCGGCTTGCGGTCCGGGGCGGCGCTGTGGCGGGGGGCCGACACGTCCCGGAGATTGGCGGTGGACACGGGCTCCTCGTCGAAGCCGGCCGCGATGACCGTCACGCGCACCTCGTCGCCCAGGGCGCCGTCGACGACGTTGCCGAAGATGATGTTGGCCTCGGGGTGGACCGCCTCGCGCACGAGGTTGGCGGCCTCGGAGATCTCGAACAGGCCCAGGTCGGAGCCGCCCTGGAAGAAGAGCAGCACGCCGTGGGCGCCGTCGATGGAGGACTCCAGCAGCGGGGAGGCGATGGCCTGCTCGGTGGCGGCCAGGGCTCGGCCGTCGCCGGCGGCCGAGCCGATGCCCATGAGGGCGCTGCCGGCGTCCTGCATGACGGATTTGACGTCGTTGAAGTCGACGTTGATCAGGCCGGGGGTGGTGATGAGCTCGGTGATGCCCTGAACACCTTGGAGGAGGACCTGGTCGGCCTGCTTGAAGGCGTCGACGACGCTGATATTGCGGTCGGCGATCTGCAGGAGGCGGTCGTTGGGGATGACGATGAGGGTGTCGACCTCCTCCCTGAGGTTGTGCACGCCGTCCTCGGCCTGGGTGGCGCGGCGGCGGCCCTCGAAGGCGAAGGGGCGGGTGACCACGCCGATGGTCAGGGCGCCCAGCTCGCGGGCGACCCGGGCGACGACGGGGGCGGCGCCCGTGCCAGTGCCGCCGCCCTCGCCGGCGGTGACGAAGACCATGTCCGCGCCCTCCAGGGCCTCGCGGATGTCGTCCTCGTGGTCCTCGGCGGCCTTGCGCCCGATGGAGGGGTCGGCGCCGGCGCCCAGGCCCCGCGTGAGGTCCCGGCCGACGTCGAGCTTGGTGTCGGCGTCGGACATGAGCAGCGCCTGGGCGTCGGTGTTGACGGCGATGAATTCGACGCCGCGCAGACCGGCCTCAATCATGCGGTTGACCGCATTGACGCCGCCACCGCCGACACCCACCACCTTGATGACTGCCTGGTAGTGCTGGGATTCCGCCACTGTTGCCTCCGCCGTAGTCCGAGCCCGTGGGCTCCCCTCAACCCTTAACCTCAAGTTAAGGTTCATACTTATGTCATTCACGCGATGACGAACCCAACGCTAGGGGCCCGCGGGGCCCGGCGCACGGATTTGGGTGCGGCGTGTTCCCCCCGATCGGGATGTCGTCAGGACGTCGTGGGCGCATGCGGGCTGGAGACGTCGTAGACGGAGGCCCGCTGGGACAGCAGGACCTTGAGCACCCGGGCCTTGAGGGCCGACTCGGAGGCGTCCCCCCACCGCACCCGGGCGCCGTCGGAGAGCACGAGGGTGACCTGGCCGGTCGCCCCGGCGCTGCCCCGGGCGACCCGCGCGAGGGTCTCCGCGTCCAGGCTGCCGACCACGCCGGTGACCGCGGACACCGCCCGGGCGTCCGGCTCGGCGCCGTCCTGACCGGCGATCATCACCAGGCCGGAGGGCGGGGCGGGGACCGTCTCCAGCACGACGGCCTCGGAGTCGAGCACCTCGTAGCCCTGCTCGACCTCGTGGACGGCGATGGGCCGGCGCATGGTCAGGTCGACCCTCACGCCGTGCGGCCAGGAGCGGGTGACCCGCGCCGTGCGCACCCGCACCAGGGAGTCGGCCACCTCCCGCCCCACGGCGGCCGGGTCCAGGCGCACGAGCGAGATCCCCTCGTGGGCCGCGACGACCCGCTGCACGTCGGCGGCCTGGACCGTCCCGTCGGAGCCGGTGACGGTCACGTCCCCGGACCGCAGCGCCAGCAGGGGCGAGAAGGCCGCGGCCCACACCAGGACGGCCGCCGCGCCCAGCAGCCCCAGCGCCGTCCCCAGGCGGTGCAGCCGCAGCGTGCGCAGGGCCCGGCGGCGCTCGGACAGCCGCTCGGTCAGGCCCGAGGACACGACCCGGTCCCGTCCGCGGCCGCTCTGGCGCGCCGCGGGCTCGACGTCGCGCCGCCCGAACAGCGCCAGGGCCCCGGTCTGCGGGGAGTCGGCCGACGAGCGCCGCGGCTCCAGGCCCTGCGGGGCCGCCTGCGCCCCCTCGTCCGGCGTCCCCGCCGCCCGGCGGGTCGGGCGGTTCCACTCCCCCGACGGGACGGGGACCTCGGGGCGCGGCGCGTTCGGCTTCCTCACGCCCCCTCCCGGGGCGCGCGGGCGGCCAGGCGCTCCAGGACGACGCCGGCCAGCTCGGTCACGTCGCCGGCCCCGACCGTGAGCACCAGGTCGCCGGGGCGGGCCTCGTCGGCGATCAGCCGGGCGGCCGCCCGCCCGTCCGCGAGGTAGCGGGCCCCGCCGGGGACCCGGTCGGCCACGGTCGCGCCGGTGACGTGCGGGAAGTCCTCCTGGGTCTCGCGCGCCGGGTAGACGGGGGCCACGACCACCTCGTCGGCCAGGCCCAGGGCGGCGCCGAAGCGGGGGGCGAAGGCCTCGGTGCGGGAGAACAGGTGGGGCTGGAAGAGGACCAGGACCCGCCCGCCGCGCTCGCCGGCGACCCGGCGGGCGGTGCGCAGGAGGGCCTCGATCTCCGTGGGGTGGTGGGCGTAGTCGTCGACGACGCGCACGCCGTCGGCCTCGCCGCGGTCCTCGAAGCGCCGCCCGGTCCCGCCGAAGGCGCCCAGCGAGCGCGCCATGAGCGCCGGATCCACCCCGAGCTCGATCCCGGCGGCCCAGGCGCCGGCGGCGTCGAGGGCCACGTGGTCCCCGGGCACGTTCAGCTCCAGGGGGATCGGGCCGGTGACCGCGCAGTCCTCGGGGCGCACCGGGCCGGGCCCCCCGCCCGTCGTCTCGTCGCTCCACAGGGTCAGGGTCGCGCTGGTGCCGTCGGCGCGGCGCTCGGTGATCTGCACGCGCACGTGGGCGTCGTCGACGAGCCGCCCGTCCCCGCCCTCGCCGGGGCCGCGCACGCCGTAGGTCGTCACGCTCACGCCCCACTCGGCCGCCGCCCGCGCCAGGCGCGCCCCGCCGGGGTCGTCGGCGCACACGATGAGGCGCCCGCCGGGCCGCAGGCAGTTGCGCGCGAAGTCCAGGAAGGCCCGCTCGAAGGCCTCGGGGGTGCCGTAGTTGTCGAGGTGGTCGGGCTCGACATTGGTGACGACCTCGATGAGCGGCTCGTAGTTGAGGAAGGAGCGGTCGGACTCGTCGGCCTCGGCGATGAAGGCGCGCCCCGCCCCCACGTGCGCGCCCGTGCCCAGGGCCCGCACCACCCCGCCGATGGCGAAGGAGGGGTCCCTCCCGGCGACGGTCAGGGCCTCGGCGAGCATCCCGGAGGTCGTGGTCTTGCCGTGCGCGCCCGCCACCGCCACGAAGTCGCGCCCCCGCGCCGCCAGGGCCAGGGCCTGGGAGCGGTGGACGACCTCCTGGCCCCGCGCCCGGGCCGCCGCCAGCTCGGGGTTGGTCTCCTTGATGGCCGTCGAGACGACCACGACCGCCCCGGCGGGCACGTGCGCGGCGTCGTGGCCGACGCTCACGCCCACGCCGATGCGGCGCAGCCGGTCCAGGGCGGGCCCGTCGTGGCTGTCCGAGCCGGTGACCGCCGCCCCCTCCTCGGCGAGCAGTTGGGCGACCACGCTCATGCCGGCGCCGCCGACCCCGATGAGGTGGAAGCTCCGGCCGCTCAGCGGGGCCTGCGACGGGACGGGGGCGGCGCTCATGCCTTCCTCCTGGGGGACGGGGAGCCCTCGCGGGCCACGGTGCGGATGAGGTCGGCCAGGCGGCGGGCGCCGTCGCGCACGCCCGTGGAGGCGGCGGCGGCGGCCATGGCCCCGCGCTCGGCGGGCCGCGTGAGCAGGGCGGTGAAGTCCACGACGTCCGCGGCGGTGAGCCTGGCGTCGGCCACCAGGCGGCCTCCCCCGGCGGCGACGACGTCGGCGGCGTTGAGGCGCTGCTCGCCGTTGCCGATGGGCAGCGGCACGTAGAGGGCCGGCAGGCCCAGGGCGGTCAGCTCGGCGACCGTGCCGGCGCCGGAGCGGCAGATGACCCCGTCGGCGCAGGCGTAGGCCTGCTCCATGGCCACCAGGTAGTCGAGCACGTGGTAGCGCTCGGCCAGGCCGGGGTCGGCGCCGTCGGCCACGGCGGCCTCGACGGCGGCGCGCACCGGGCCGTCCTTGTCGCGCCCCGTCAGGTGCAGGACCTGCAGGTCCGGGCTCAGGGACGGCAGGGCGGCGGCGAGCACCTCGTTGAGGCGCTGGGCCCCCAGCGAGCCGCCGGTGATGAGCACGGTGGGGGCCCGCGGATCCAGGCCGAGCGCGGCGGCGCCGGAGCGGCGGGCGGCCGCGGCGCCGTCGGGCTCGGCCAGGCGGGCGACCAGCTCGCCGATCGCGGGCCGCAGGGGCAGGCCGGTGACCTCGGTGCGGCCCTTGGAGGAGCGCAGGGGCGTGGAGGCGAAGGTCAGGGCGACGGCGGCCGCCCAGGAGGCGCCCAGGCGGTTGGCCAGTCCCGGGCGGGCGTTCTGCTCGTGGATGACGACGGGGACCCCGGCCCGGCGGGCCGCCAGGTAGGCCGGGGTGGACACGTAGCCGCCGAAGCCGACGACGACCTGGGCGTCCACCGCCTCGATGGCCTCGCCGGCGGCCCCCACCGCCCGGCTCAGCCGGCGCGGCAGCATGAACAGGTCGCCGGTGGGCCTGCGGGGCATGGGCACGCGCGGGACCACGGCCATGTCGAAGCCTGCCTCGGGCACCAGGTCCGCCTCCAGGCCCTCGGCGGTGCCCAGGACGAGGATCCCGGTCTCCTCCCGGCCGCCCAGGGCCGGGTCGCGCAGGGCGGCGGCGGTGGCCAGCAGCGGGTTGACGTGGCCCGCGGTGCCGCCCCCGGCCAGGAGCACGCGCGGGGCCGGGACGGGGTCGAGGGGCTCCGCCCCGGGTGGTGGGGTCTCAGGCACGATTCCTCCTGCGGGTCGAGATCACGGCCAGGGTACGGCGTACGGCTCCGCCGTGGGTGGCGAAGGCGCGCTCCGCCCCCGGCTCGTGGCGGGCGAATGACAGCAGCACCCCGATGGCGGTCAGGACGAACACGAGCGAGGAGCCGCCGGCGCTGATGAGGGGCAGGGGCACGCCCAGGACCGGGAGGATCCCCACGACGACCCCGATATTGACCAGGGCCTGCCCGATGATCCAGCACATGATGCCGCCGGTGACCACGCCCACGTACAGGTCCTGCGAGCGGCGCATGATGCGCAGGCAGCACCAGCCGACGACGGCGAACAGCCCGATGACCAGGATGGTGCCCACGAGCCCGAACTCCTCGCCCAGGACGGCGAAGACGTAGTCGGAGTCCGCCTGCGTGAGATAGCCCCACTTCTGGCGCGACGAGCCGGGCCCCACGCCGGCCCAGCCGCCCGTGCCCAGGGCGTAGCGGCCGTGGAGGGGCTGGTAGCCCACGTCGAGGGGGTCGGCGGCCTCCGGGTGGAGCCAGGCCATGATGCGCGCGCGCCGGTTCGCCGACAGCATGGTCGCCCCGCCGAAGGCGACCAGCCCCGCGGCGAAGAGCCCGACGAACCACGTCTTGCCCAGGCCGCCCATCCACAGGGCGCCGGCCATGAGCAGGGCCAGGATGACGACCGTGCCCAGGTCGCCGCCGCGCATGACCAGCCCGATCGCCGCCCCCGCGGGCGCGAAGACGAACAGGACGACGCTCCACCCCCCGCGCAGCCGCTCCTTGTGGCGGGCGGCGACCCAGCCGATGTACAGGGCCAGGGCCAGCTTGATGAATTCCGAGGGCTGGGCCTGGCCGACGACCGGCAGGCGCACCCAGTTGCAGTTGCCCCCGGCGCAGGTGGCCAGGGAGGGCACCAGGACCAGGCTCTGGAGCACCGCGGCCAGCAGGAGCGCCGGCACGGCCAGGCGCTGGAGCCAGACGCGGTCGATGCGGGAGGTCGCCACCATCGCCGCCAGCCCCACCCCGGCGATGACCAGGTAGCGCAGGAAGGCGGTGAAGGCGCTGCCCCCGCCGGCGGCGATGGTCACCGACTGGACGGAGAAGACCATGATGAGGCCGAAGGTGAGCAGGAAGAGCGTGGAGATGAGCAGCGCGTAGTAGCTCAGGGCGGCGTGGGCCTGGCCGACCGGCCCGTCGGGGCCGATCAGGCGCGCCCACAGCCGGGACCGGCCCCGGCGGACCGGCCCGGCCGGCCGCCCGCCGGAGGGCTCCGGCGGGTCGTCGTCCCGGCGCGGCGCCACGCTCACGCCCCCGCGGCTTCGACCAGGCGCGCCGCGGCGGCGGCGAACAGGTCGCCCCGCTGCGCGTAGGAGCGGAACTGGTCCCAGGAGGCCGCGGCCGGCGCGAGCATGACGGTGTCCCCCGGCCGGGCGAGGCGCCCGGCCGCGCGCACCGCGCCCTCCATGACCTCCTCCGGGGCGCCGTCGGGCACCCGCACGACGCTCACGCCGGGGGCCTCCTCCTCCAGGGCGGCCAGGACCCGGTCCGGCTCGGCGCCGACGACGACGGCCGCCCGCAGCCGGGTGCGCACGGCGGCGACGAGCGGGCGCAGGTCGGCGCCCTTGGTGTCCCCCCCGACGATCCACACGCAGCCGCCCTCGGGCAGGCCGGACAGGGCCGCCCGGGCGGAGTGGGCGTTGGTGGCCTTGGAGTCGTCGACCCAGGTCACGCCCCCGCCCCGGGCGACGGTGGCGATCCGGTGGGCGCCCGGCGCGAAGGCCCGCAGCCCCTCGGCCACGGCGCCGGGGTGGTCGGCGAGCGCCCCGTGGGCCAGGGCCAGGGCCGCGGCGGCCAGCGCGTCGGCGACCAGGTGCGCCGGCAGGCGGTCGACCCGCCCGCCCGGCGCCAGGTGCGCCAGGTCGGCCAGGGAGGCCAGCTCGCGCCCGGCGCGGCGGCGGTCGGCGCACCAGGCCCGGTCGACGAGCGCGTCGGCGACCAGGCCGAGCCGGCCCGGGGTCGGCGCGCCCAGCGTGAAGCCGATGGCCCGGCAGCCCTCGGCGACGTCGGCCCCCTCCACCATGGCCAGGGTCGCCGCGTCGGCGACGTTGTAGACGGCGGCGCGCCGGGCGCGGGCGTAGACGCGGGCCTTGTCGGCCGCGTAGGCCTCCATCCCGCCGTGCCAGTCGAGGTGGTCGGCGGCCACGTTGAGGCAGGCGGCCGCCAGGGGGCTGAGCGTGCGGGTGGTGTGCAGCTGGAAGCTGGACAGCTCCACGGCCAGCGCGTCGGCCCGGCCCTCGGCGACGACGGCGACGGTGGGGACCCCGATATTGCCCACGGCCGGGGCCCTCAGGCCCGCCGCGCCCAGCATGGCCGAGAGCATCCCCACGGTGGTGGTCTTGCCGTCCGTGCCGGTGACGGTCAGCCAGGGCACCTCGGGGCGGGTGGCGCGCTGGAGGCGCCAGGCCAGCTCGATCTCGCTCCAGGTCTCCAGGCCCGCCCGCCCGGCCCGGCGCAGCACGGGCCCGGTGGCGGGGACCCCCGGGGAGACGATGAGCAGGTCCAGGCCCGCCTCGCCCACGGCCGCCGCCACGGCCTCGTCGGATCCGGCGACGGCGGACACGACCGGCCCGCCGGGCCCGACCCGCACGTCGTCCAGGGCCTCCTCCCGCGTGTCGAAGACGGCGATCCGGGCCCCGTAGGCGCCCAGGACGTCGACGACGGCCAGGCCGGTGCGACCCAGCCCCACCACGCCCACGCGGGCCCCGGCCAGGTCGGCCACGACGTCGATGCTGCTCACGTTCCCCTCACTGCTGCTCACTGCTGCGGCTGGAAGCGCCCGGCCGGTCGGGTGCGGGTCCGGCGCCCGGACCCGCACCCGACCGTAGACGGGCCGGGCGCGGGCGCGCGGCAGACGCGCCGCGCCCGGACCCGCACCCGGCCGCGGACGGGCCGGGCGGTCAGGACACCAGGTACTCGGCGTAGAACAGGCCCAGGCCCGCCACGACGCACACGCCGGCGATGATCCAGAAGCGGATGACGACGTTGACCTCCGTCCACCCGCCCAGCTCGAAGTGGTGGTGGAGGGGCGCCATGCGGAAGACCCGCCTGCCGGTGGACTTGAAGGAGGCGACCTGGATGACGTCGCTCATGACCTCGGCCAGGAAGAGCCCGCCCAGGACGACGGCGAGGAACTGCGTGCGCGTGAGAATCGACAGGCCCGCCAGCGCCCCGCCCAGGGCCAGCGAGCCCGTGTCCCCCATGAAGATCTTGGCCGGGGAGGCGTTCCACCACAGGAAGCCGAAGCAGGCCCCCATGAGGGCGGCTGCGATCATGGCCATGTCGCGCGGGTCGCGGGTCTGGTAGCACAGCCTGGCCACGACGTCGAAGTGGCGGTAGGTGCACGACTGGTTCGTCTGCCACACGCCGATGAGGGTGTAGGCGCCGAAGACCATCGCCGAGCTCCCCGCGGCCAGGCCGTCGAGGCCGTCGGTGAGGTTGACGGCGTTGGACCAGGCGGTGATGAGGAAGTTCGCCCACAGGACGAACAGGACCAGGCCCGCCCCCGCCCCGGCGAAGGCCAGGTCGATGTTCGTGTCGCTGGCGAAGGAGACGCGGGTGGAGGCGGGGGTCAGGCCGTTGCGGTCGGCGAAGCGCAGGGCGGTCACCGAGAAGGTGATCCCGATCAGGGCCTGCCCGGCGATCTTCTGCCAGGCCCGCAGCCCCAGGGAGCGCTGCTTGGAGATCTTCTCGAAGTCGTCGAGGAAGCCGATCAGCCCCAGGCCCACGATGAGGAAGAGCAGCAGGATCCCGCTCGCCCGGGGGGTGCGCAGCTCGATGAGGTTGGCGGCCCCGTAGCCGAGCACGGTGGCCAGGATGATGACCAGCCCGCCCATGGTGGGGGTGCCGCGCTTGGTGAAGTGCCCCTGGGGGCCGTCCTGCCGGATGAACTGGCCGTACTCGCGCCGGTGAAGGAAGCGGATGAGCAGCGGCGTGCCCAGGAGGGCCAGCAGGAGCCCGACGGCGGCCGCGACGAGGATGGCGGTCATCGCTGGGCGCCCTCCTCGGACCGCTCGACGAGGAAGTCCGCCAGCCGCCACGCCCCCGAGTCGTGCGACCCCTTGACCAGGACCGCGTCGCCGTCGCGCAGCGGGGAGTGCTCCGAGCCCAGCAGGTCCAGGGCGGCATCGGCGTCGGCGACCTGGAGGGTCTTGATGCCGGCGGCGCGGGCCGCCTGGGCCGCGGGCGCGGCGCCGCGACCGATCGTCAGCAGCAGGGCAGCCCCCGCCTGCACGGCGAGCTCGCCGGTGCGGGCGTGGTCGGCGGCGGAGGAGTCCCCCAGCTCCAGCATCTCCGAGACGATCACGACCCGCCGGCGCTCGCCGGCCAGCGCAGGCAGGGCGTCCAGGGCGGCGGTCATGGAGTCGATGTTGGCGTTGTAGGAGTCGTCGATGAGGAGGATCCCCAGGCTGTGGCCGTTGAGCCCGGCCAGCTCCAGCTCGCGCACGTCCATGCGGTGCGGGCTCTCGCTGACGGCCCGCCCCAGAGCCGCGGCGACGGCCTCGGGCCTGACCCCGGCGGCCAGGGCGAGCCCGGCGGCGCCCAGGGCGTTGGTCACATTGTGGACGCCCGGCAGGCCCAGGCGGACCCGGGCGGGCGCGGACAGCCCGGGCAGGTGCAGGTCGATCACCGGGTGGGCGCCGTCGTCGAGCTCGACGAGGTCGGCGCGCAGGTCCGCCCGGGCGTCGCCGGTGGCGGAGAAGGTCAGGACCGGCCCCGGCGCGAGCTCGCCCATGGCGGCGGCGCGCTCGTCGTCGAGGTTGACCACGGCGGTGCCGGTGGGCAGCAGGCCCTCGATGATCTCCGCCTTGGCGCGGGCGACGCCGTCGAGGGAGCCGAAGCCGTCCATGTGGGCGTGGCCGACCACGAGGACGGCGGCCGCGTCCGGCGGGGCGATGGAGGTGAGGTAGGCGATGTGCCCGGGCGCGGAGGCCCCCATCTCCAGGATGAGGAAGCGGGTGGTCTCGTCGGCCCTCAGGACGGTCAGGGGCAGGCCGATCTCGTTGTTGAAGCTGGCGGCCGGGGCGATCGTGGGGGCCTGGGCCGCCAGGATCTGGCGGGTCAGGTCCTTGGTGGTGGTCTTGCCCACGCTGCCGGTCATGGCCGCGACGGTCAGCGCGCGGCCGTGCTCGGCGGCGCGCTCGCGCAGGTCGGCCAGGTGGGCGCGGGCCAGGCGCCCGAGCGCCTCGACGGTGTCGGACACCGTGATGAGGTTGAGCGAGCCCGGGGCGAGCCCGGCGTCGGCCAGGGCGGAGCGCACGCCGTCGAGGTCGTGCACGAGGGCGGCCACGGCCCCGGCGCGCGCGGCGGCCGGCACGAACTGGTGCCCGTCGTCGTGCTCGCCCGCGATGGCCACGAAGAGGCCGCCCGGGGCCACCTTCCTGGAGTCGGTGAAGACGCCGGTCACGGTGGTGGCTCGCACCGAGTCCGCGGTGCCCTGCGCCGCGTGAAGCACGCCGCCGCACATGGCGACGATCTCGAGCAGGTTGCGGGTCATCATGCTGGCTCCTCCTCAGCGGGCCATTTGGCCTCCACCGCCTCCCGCATGACGGGGGCGTCGTTGTAACGGATGAATTCGTCTGCGATCTCCAGGAAGGGCTCGTGCCCCTTGCCGGTGACGATGACGGTGTCCTGCGGGCCGCACAGCTCGACGCCGCGGCGCACGGCGTCGCCGCGCCAGGTGGTGATCTCCTCCACGTCCCTCATATCGGGGCGCACGGAGCGCACGCCGGCCAGAACGGCGTCGCGGATCGTCTGGGGGTCCTCGCTGCGCGGGTTCTCATCGGTGACGACCAGGACGTCGGCCAGGCGCGCGGCGATGGCGCCGAGCATGGGCCGCTTGCCCCGGTCGCGGTCGCCGTCGGAGCCGAAGACGACGATGAGGCGCCCCGGCGTGATCTGGCGCACGGCCTTGAGGGCGAGCTCCATGGCGTCGGGGGTGTGGGCGAAGTCGACGATGCAGGTGCCGCGCACGCCGTCGCGCCGGCTGATGCGCTGCATGCGCCCGGGGATGTTGTGGGCGCCGGCCAGGGCGGTCACGGCGGTGCCGGCCGGGACCCCGGCGCGCAGGGCCATGACCAGGGCCAGGGCGGCGTTCTGGACGTTGACCAGGCCGGGCAGGGGGCAGGAGGCCTCGATGCGCTCGGCGTCGGGGCCGTGGAGGGTGAAGGTGGTGGCGGCGTCGGTCATGGACACGGCGGCGTCGCTCACCCACCAGTCGGTCCCCCGGGCGGGGTCGCCCTCGACCGGGTAGGCGCGCACCCGGTCGAGGCCGATGAGGCCCGCCCCGGCGATGCGCTCGGCCAGCCGGGCGCCCCACTCGTCGTCGACGCACACGACGCCGCGGCGGGCGTGCTCGGGGGTGAACAGGCGGGCCTTGGCGTCGAGGTAGCCCTGCATGGTCTTGTGGAAGTCGAGGTGGTCGCGCTGGAGGTTGGTGAAGCCGGCGACGTCGACCGCGAAGCCGTCCAGGCGGTGCAGGACGATGGCGTGGCTGGAGGCCTCCAGGCTCGCGGCCCCCACGCCCTCCTCGACGGCCAGGGCCATCATCCGCTGCAGGACGGGGGCCTCGACGGTGGTGCGCGGGGACTCCACGGACAGGCCGCCCACGCGCAGCTCCACGGTTCCGGCGACCATGCAGCCGCCCAGGTGCGCGGCCAGGATCGCGTCGAGGAAGTAGGAGGTGGTGGTCTTGCCGTTGGTGCCGGTCACCGCGGTGGTGGTCAGGCGGCGGGCCGGGTGGTGGTAGATCCGCGCCGCCAGTGGGCCGACGACGGCGCGCGGGTCGGGGTGGGTCAGGACCGGCAGATCCGGCGCCTCGCGGCGCACGATCTCGGCCCCGGCCTCGTCGGTCAGGACGGCGACGGCGCCGGAGTCCGCCGCCTCGGCGGCGAAGAGGGCGCCGTGCCGCTTGAAGCCGGGCAGGGCCGTGAAGAGCTCTCCGGCGGCGACGTCGCCGGAGTCGACGCTCACACCGGTGACGAGGATCTCGGGCAGGCGGGAGGGATCGATCCGGCTCGCATCCAGGGCGAAGCATTCGGCCAGGTCGTTGAGCGCGGTCGGGGTGCAGCGCTGCGGGCGCAGCGCGGCAGCCGACTCGTAGGCGTGGTTGCTCATGTCCCTCAATCTAGCGCGACACTCGGGGGCGGGTCTGGGGCGGAGGGCGCAGTGGCCCCCGCCCGCGCTATGGGTCTGGACACACCGGACGCGTCCGGCTCAGCCGCCGTTCGGGACGGGCGAGGCCCCGTCGCCGCCCGGGGCGGGCGAGCCGCCGCCCGGCGCGGGCGCGGCGCCGTCCCCGTCCGACCCGTCCGCGTCGACCCCGGCCCGGGCGTCGGCCTCGTCGGCGGCCTGGGCGGCGATGACGGCCGGATCGGGGGCGATCCCCAGCGAGTGCATGGCGGCCAGGGCGATGGCGCGGAACACCGGGGCGGACACGGTGCCCCCGTAGGTGTCCCCGGGGCGGTAGACGACGACGGCGACGGCGATGGCCGGGTCGCGGGCCGGGGTGAAGCCGACGAAGGAGGCGACGGTCCCCGACTCGGTGAGGATCTCCGTCGTCCCGGTCTTGCCGGCCACCAGGTAGCCGTCGATCGAGGCGGCCTCGGCGGTGCCCCCCTCCTGGGTGACGCCGATGAGCATCTCCGTCAGGGTCGCGGCGTGCTCCTCGCTCATCACCCGCCGGCCGGCCGGCGTCTTCTGCGCCCGCTCCTCGCCGTCGGCGTCGATCCAGGCGTCGATGACGCGCGGGGGCACCAGGACGCCCTTGTTCGCCACGGCGGCCAGCACCTGCACGGCCTGGAGGGTGGTGCCGGCGATGCCCTGGCCGAACATGGTGGTGTAGCGGGTGCGATCGTCCCAGTCGGAGGCCGGGGTGAGGATGCCGGGGGACTCGGCGGGCATCTCGATGCCGGTGACGCGGCCGAATCCGAAGCGCTCGATGTAGCCGTGGCGCACGTCGTCGGGCATCAGGTCCCCGATCTGGACGGTGCCGACGTTGGAGGACTCGGCCAGGACCTGGGCCGCGGTCAGGGACTCCACGGGGTGCTCGTGGGAGTCGCGGAAGACCTCGCCGTTGGGCGCGGTCCAGGTGTAGGGCACGGTGAAGGGGTCCTCGGGGCGCAGCACCCCCTCCTCCAGGGCCGCCGCGAAGGTGATGACCTTCCCCACGCTGCCGGGCTCGAAGACCGCCTCCACGGACCGCGCGGTGCGGTCCGCCTCGGCGGAGGCGCCCGGGTCGCCCGGGTCGACGGAGCGCGAGTCGGCCAGGACGAGGACCTTGCCGGTGGCGGGCTCCATGACGACGGCGGCCCCCCAGTCGGCGCCCTGGGCGACGACGACCTTATCGATGGCGTCCTGGGCGATGGTCTGCAGGTTCGGGTCGAGGGTCAGGCGCACCGTCGCCCCGGGCCTGGCGGGGACCTCTTCGTGCTCCCCGGTGGGGATGATCGCGCCGGTCTTGCCGATCTCGACCGAGCCCTCGCCGTTGGTGCCGGTGAGGACCTCGTTCTGGCTCATCTCGATGCCGGCGTTGCCCACGAGCTCGCGGACGTCGTTCTCATAGGTGTAGCCCACGACATTGCCCGCCACGGTCCCGGCGGGGTAGGAGCGCCGGGTGCGCTGGTCCGGCTCGATCCCGTGGATGGCCAGGGCGTTGACCCTGCGCCAGGTGTCGGGGGTGACGGCCTGGGCGATGACGACGTAGGTCGAGTCGCCCACCATCTTCGCCCCCAGCTCCTGGGCGTCGACACCCAGGACGGGGGCGATGAGCTCGGCGGCCGCGGCCGCCCCGTGCCCGGTGACCACCTCGGTGGTCCGGCCGGTGGCGGGATCCTCCTGCTCCTCGATGCGCTCGTACTGGGAGATCAGGCGCTGGTTGGCGCCGATGTCGTAGGAGACGGCCGAGGAGGCCAGGACCGTCCCGTCGCGTCCGAGGATCGGGCCGCGCGGCGCCCGATTGACCCACGTGACGGTGCGCTCGGCCTTCGCCTTGAGCGCGAGGGCGGGGCCGTCGACCACCTGGATCTTGACGGTCTTGCCCGCAACCACCGCGAAGCCGACCATGCCGAGCAGCTGGAGGGCCCGACGACGGCTGGGGTTCACCGATGGGCTACTTTCCGTCGGCGGCCCTGCCCCCGGAGAGGCTGGAGTCGGTCAGGTCGATGACGCCCGGGACGCCCGCCGGGACCATGCCGAGCTCGCCCGCGCGCCGGGCCAGGTGGTCGGGCGCGGCGGCGTCCTCGACCTGGGAGCGGACCGTGTCGATGTGGTCGTTGACGACGTTGAGCTCGGCCTGGGTGCCCTGCATCCTGAAGGCGGTCTCCGCCATCCGGGCGTTGAGCACCATCGAGGCGACCAGCGCTCCGGCGAGGATGAGGACCACCAGGAGCAGGAACGGCAGGGTGGCCCGCGCCGGGGCCTGCCCCCGCACGACGTGCAGCGAGGGCCGGGCCCCCCCGTCCTCCTCGGGGCGGGGTCGGGTCTGGCGCACCCGCGCGGCGGATCCATCGACGGACCAGCTGCGCGAGTCCTCACGGAGGGTGTCGAGGCCTGAACGGGCTGCGGTTGCGGTGCTCATCGGCTTCTCCTTCCACGGTCTCGGTTGTGTGTGGGGCGCTTGCGGGTCGGGATGGGACGGGGTCGGGGCTGCGGCGAGGGGGCCTCGCTCGCGGGTCGGGTGCGGGTGACGGCGCGCAGGCGCACGGAGGCGCTGCGGGGGTTGGAGGCGATCTCGGCCGGATCGGCCTTCTCCGCGCCGCGGGTGACGGCGCGCAGGTAGGGGGAGGCGTCGGCGGGGACGACGGGCAGGCCCGCGGGGACGGCCTCGGCGGTGCCCGCGGCGAGGGCCCGCTTGACAATGCGGTCCTCCAGGCTCTGGTAGGACTCGACGACCAGGCGCCCGCCCACGCGCAGGGCGTTGAGCGCCCGCGGCACGGCCCGCTCCAGGACGTCGAGCTCGGCGTTGACCGCCACGCGCAGGGCCTGGAAGGTCCGCTTGGCGGGGTTGCCCCCGGTGCGCCGGGCGGGCGCGGGGATGCACTCGCGCACGAGCCCGGCCAGGTCCCCGGTGGAGGCGACCGGGTCGCCGTTCCGGCGGCGGCGCACGATGGCCGCGGCGATGCGCGGGGCGAAGCGCTCCTCGCCGTAGGCGCACAGGATGCGGGTCAGCTCGCGCTCGTCGGCGGTGTCGAGGATCTGCTGCGCCGTCGTCCCGCCCGACTGGTCCATGCGCATGTCCAGCGGCGCCGGACGGGCGTAGGAGAAGCCGCGCCCGGCGTCGTCGAGCTGGAGGGAGGAGACCCCCAGGTCCATGAGCACGGCGTCGACGGTCCCGTCGGGGCGGACGGAGGCCTCTCGGGCGACGGCGTCGACCCGGTCGTAGGTGGTCCGCACCGCGCGGAAGCGCCGCCCGAAGGGGGCCAGGCGCTCGCCCGCCAGGGCGATGGCCTCGGGGTCGCGGTCGATGCCCACGACGCTCAGGGCCGGGAAGCGGCGCAGGGCCCCCTCGGCGTGGCCGCCCGCGCCCAGGGTGCAGTCGATCATGACGGGGCGCGCCGGCGCGCCGGGGCCCTCCAGGGCGCCGGCGAGCAGGTCGAGGCAGCGCTCCAGGAGAACGGGGGTGTGCGCCGCGGCGGCGGCCGGGCGCGCGGCGCAAGCCGGGCGCTGCGGGCGCGGCGCGACGTCCGGGCGCGGCGCGGCGGCGCCGGCGTCGAGGACGGCCAGGTCCACGTTCTCCTCCTTCCTGGTGCGTGCCTCCCAATGGTTCGCGGGGCGCGCCGCGGGCCGGGGCCCGGGTCCGCTCCGCCAGGACTCCTCCCGCGGGTTCCGGCGCCGGGGAAGTGGCGTCGGACGCTGCGGCGGGCGGAGACCTCGCGGGACGGGCCCGCGGTGCCGGGCTCGGGGCTCGGTCCCTCATGCAGTTGTGCACCCGCGGGCGCGCCGGGCGGCGCGGCCCCGGGCCTAGAAGAAGCCGGGGATGATCTCCTCGGCGGTCTCGGCGAAGACCTGCTCCTGGGCGGCCAGGTAGGCCTGCCAGGCCCCCGCGTCCCAGATCTCGACCCGGGTCCCGGCGCCGATGACGGCCAGGTCCCGGTCCAGTCCGGCGTAGGCCCGCAGCGGCGCGGGGAGTGTGATGCGCCCCTGCCTGTCCGGGATCTGCGGGTCGGCGCCCGAGAGCATGACGCGCACGTAGTCGCGCGCCTGCCTCTGCGCGAGGGGGGCCTCGCGCAGCTGGGCGTACATGCGCTCGAACTCGGCCGTCGTGAAGACGTACAGGCAGCGCTCCTGCCCCCTGGTGAGGATCACACCGCCTGCCAGCTCCTCGCGGAACCTGGCAGGCAGGATGAGCCTGCCCTTCTCGTCGAGGCGCGGAGCGTGGGTTCCCAGGAACATCGGGAGTACTCCTTCCCTCAACGATCCAGCGGCCTCCACATTACTCCACATCCCTCCCCTTCCACCCACGCAACCGGCCCGCGTGCGTCACAGTCTCATCTCGAAACGCTCCAATACCAACGTTTGAAGAGATGTGAGGACGGTGGTGCGCCCGCGCGTGCCGCCCGGCCCGGCCACCGCCGTCGGACATGAGGGGGCCGCCGCCGGGGGCCGACCGGCGGCGCCTCCCCGTCGAGCCACTCCGGGACACCCCGATTACCCTGATTCCCGCGAGCGCGCAGGTTTCCAGTCGAACGCGCAGGCGGGAGGCGCGCGTTCGACTGGAAACCTGCGCGCTCGCGGAAGGGCGGCGGGACGGGGCCGGCCGACCGCGCCGAGTCATCCACAGGATGCGCATCATCCGCCGGTCCCGCGTGACTTTCCCGCCGGTCCCGGCGAAGGTGGCCCGGGGCGTTCGGCCCTGTCGCGGCTTAAAAGCGCACTTCGTCGGCCTCGGCGAAGGGGCGCCGGCGGCGGGCTCAGCCGCGGGCCGGCTCTCAGTCGCGGCCGTCCCGACGGCGATCCCAGCGCTCGGCGTTGCGATCCATGAAGCGCCCCCACGATGAGCCCCGGCCCGACCCCGGTGCGGCGCGCCCGTCCGCCCCGTCCTGCTCCACGGTGGTGAGCATGAGGCTCACGCCCCACACGGCCAGGGCGAACCCGCCCAGTCCCACGAGGATGGAGACGATGCCGCCGTGGCCCACCGCCACCCCCCCGATGACCACGGACAGACCCACCAGGAGCAGTGCCACCCCGGCGCCTATATGGCGTGGCGAGGGGCGGCGCTCGCCGCCGGCGGGCCGCATCGAGCCCGCCAGGGAGGGGTCGTCCGCGTGGAGCTGCTTCTCGAGGTCGCGCAGCACCTGCTGCTCTCTCTCCGACAGGGCCATGGCTCCCCTCGCTTTCCTGTGCCGGGCCGCGCGCCGTGGCCCCGCGGTGACCCGGACACTCCGGCGCGTGCCGGGGGTCGGCGTTGACCGCGGGAACGACGTTCGAACCCCGCCAGGATAATCGCTGGACGCCGTCGAACGGAAACCGTCTCACCCGGTCGCGCCCCGCCCGCCCTCCCGACCGGGACCCGGGGCGCGCCGGGACCGGCCGGCGCCCGGGGGCGCGAGCAGGCTGGCCGGGGCGAGGGCCCCCGGGCCCCAGCGCCGGCGGACGGCGTCGGCGGCGCGCTCGGGCGCCCCGCGGCGCGGATCCTCGTCCAGGAGGAGCTGGACGCCCTCGTCGGCGCGGGCCAGGCCCTCCACGCGCACGCCCAGGAGCCGGAACCCGCCGGGGGGCGTGGGCAGGGCCGCGAAGAGCCGTTCGACGACGGCGAAGACGTCGCGGGCCAGGTCCGTGGGGTCGGCCAGGGTCCGCGAGCGCGTGAGCGTGGTGAAGTCGGCCCCGCGCGCCTTGAGGACGACGACCCGGGCCCGCAGCCCGGCGGCGCGCAGCCGGGCGGCGCACTGGTGGGCCTGGTCGAGCAGGACGCGGCGGGCGTGGTCGCGGTCGGAGACGGTGTCGAAAAAGGTCTGCTCGGTCCCGACCGACTTCTCCTCCCGTCCCGGGCTCACGGGCCTGGGGTCGATGCCGCGGGCCAGGTCGTGCAGGTGGCGCCCGCCCGCCTCTCCCAGGATCTTGACTAGGAGGTGCACGTCGGCGGCGGCCAGGGCGCGCACGTCGTCGATCCCCCAGCGGGCCAGGGCGCGGGCGCTCTTGTCCCCCACCCCCCACAGGGCCCCCACGGGCAGGACGTCGAGGAAGTCCCGGGTGGAGTCGGCCGGGACGAGCAGGAGGCCGTCCGGCTTGGCGTGGGAGGAGGCGAGTTTGGCGACGAACTTGGTGGAGGCGATGCCCACGGAGGCGGGCAGGCCGAGCCTGCCCCGCAGCTCGCGGCGGATCCACCGGCCGATGCTCACGGGCGGGCCCATGCGCCGCCGGGCGCCGGTCACGTCGAGGAAGGCCTCGTCGACGCTGACCCTCTCCAGCACGGGCGTGACCTCGCCCAGGATCTCCATGACCCGGCGGGAGACCCGGGAGTAGACGTCGTGGCGCACGGGCAGGACGACGGCGCGGGGGCACAGCCGCAGGGCCCGGGCCATGGGCATGGCCGAGCTCACCCCGTAGACGCGGGCCTCGTAGGTAGCGGCCGAGACGACCCCGCGCCCGTCCCGGCCGCCCACGATGACGGGGCGGCCCGCCAGCTCGGGGCGCTCCAGCAGCTCGACGGAGGCGAAGAAGGCGTCCATGTCGACGTGGAGGATATTGGTGCCGGAGTCGTCCTCGCCCCAGGAGCGGCGGGCGGCGGCGGATCGGGGCGCTCGGCTCATGGCGGCTCCTCCTCTCCCGCTGCGCGCCCCCAGGCTAGCCTGTCCCCGTGAGCAGCAGACGCGCCGGCGGACGATCGGGAGGGCGCGGCGGGGCGGCCGGCCGGCGCCGAGCGGACCTGCCCACGGGGCCGGTGCCCACCTCCCTGGCCACGGCCGAACTCGAAGTGCGGGACACGGGGATCCTGCTGCGTCTGGACGGGACGGAGTCGTCGTGGATCGACCTGCGCGACCCCGCGCACCTGGACTTCGAGTACCAGCAGCAGATGAATGCCGTCGTCGACGTCCTGCGGCCGGCCCCGGCGCCGCTGCGGGCGGTGCACCTGGGGGGCGCCGCCTGCGCCCTGGCCCGGGCCTGGGACGCCCTGCGGCCGGGTTCGACCCAGCTCGCCGTGGAGATCGACGAGGTGCTGGCCCTCAGGGTCCGCCAGTGGTTCGACCTGCCCCGCTCCCCGCGTCTGCGGATCCGGGTGGCCGACGCCGCCCGGGCCGCGCCGGGCCTGCGCCCCGGCGGGTGGGACGTGGTGGTCCGCGACGTCTTCGCGCGGGGGCGGGTGCCGGCCTCCTGCTGCGACGAGGCCTTCACGGGGGCCTGCCGCCGCGCGCTGGCGCCGGGCGGGGTGTACCTGGCCAACGCGGCCTGCCTGCCCCGCGCCGAGGCGGGCGCCGACCTGGCGGCGGTCAGGCGGGTCTTCGGCGGGGGCGCGCTCGTCATCGCGGATGCGGCCTCGGCCAGGGGCAGGCGGCCGGGCAACCTCGTCGTCGTGGCGGGCGCCGAGCCCTTCACGCCCCGGCAGCGCGAGGAGGTCGACCGCGCCGTGCGGCGCCTGCCGCTGCCGGCGCGCGCCTGGTCGGTCGACGATCCGGCGCTGCCGCGGGCCTGAGGCGGGGCGGGACCGGGCAACGCCGACGGCGCCGGTGATCCGCCGGCCCCCGAGCCGCGCGGGCGGGGCGGCGGGCCGGCGCGCGCGGCGGATACTCCGCCGTCGACTCAGCCCTCGCCGCCGGTGCCCAGGCCGAGGGCGGGGCCGTCGTCCCCGGCGGCCTCGTTGGCCTCGAGGAAGGCCTCCAGGCGGGCCCCGATCTCGTCGGCCGTGGGCATGTCCATGAGCCGGGAGAGCTCCTCGGCGTCGGAGCGCACGGGCGTGACGGCGTCGTACTGGGCCTCCAGGGCGTTGACGACGGCGCGGACCTCGGGCTGCTCGGCGGTCTGGGCGTCGATCTCCGCCCGGTTGACGGCGGCGGCGGCCTCCAGGTCGCCCAGGGGCAGCGCCAACCCGGTGACCTCGGCCACGGAGGCCAGGAGGGCGGCCGCCCCGGCCGGGTAGTCGTCGCGCGCGACGTAGTGGGGCACGCCCGCCGTCAGCCCCCGCGAGTCCAGGCCCGCCTGCCCCAGCCTCAGCTCGAGCAGTCCCGACATGGAGCCGGGGAACTCGATGTGGCCGAAGAAGTCCGGCTGCTCGGGCAGCAGCTCGGGGCGGCTGCCGTGGTGATGGACGTAGGTGGGCCGGGTGTGCGGCACCGCCAGGGGCATGCCGGCCATGGCCACCGCCTGGGACACCCCCATCGACACCGCCAGGTGGGTGACCGCGCCGATGAACTCCTGCCAGCGGTAGTCGGGCTCGGCCCCGTGCAGGAGCAGGACGTCCTCGCCCTCGTCGTCCTGGAGGAGGTCCAGGACCAGCTCGGGCATCTGCGCGCTCAGGTAGCTGTGCGAGGAGAAGGTCAGCATGGGCCTGCGGGCGCGGTAGTCGATGAGCGCGTCCGTGTCGAAGGTCGCCAGGCGGTCGGAGGGCAGGGTCATGAGCAGCTGCTCGACGGCCAGCGAGCCCGCGTGCCCGGCGTCCATGGCGCCGTCGAAGTGGTACAGGAGAACGCGCGGCGCCACGGGTTCGCCGATCGGGTGCTCGACGCTGTACAGGGCCGGCATCTCTTCCTCCTTCTTCTTCCGCCTTCTTGCGCGCCCGGCGAGCCCGGCGCGCAACGGGACCGGTGCGCCCGGTGCAACGCGGCGGGCGGCCGTCGTGTTCCCGCCCGGGGCGCGTCGGCGCGGGCCGGGGCGCCGACGGCGGCCGGGGAGCCGGGGCTGTTCGCCGTCGGCGTCCCTGCGCGTCGCCGTCGGCGTCCCTGCGCGCCTTGTGCGAGGAGAATAATGGACTTCTCCCGCGCAGCGCGCCGGACGTCGAGTCCCTTCCCAGACTAGCGAGACCCAGTGACCCATCCGAAGCACCCCCCCGCCGCCGAGCAGGGCGCGTCCACGGGCTCCCGCGCCGCCTCGGCGCGGGAGCGAGAGATATCCGCCGAGCAGGAGGTGGTCGACCGGGCCTACCGCGAGCTCGACCGCCGGCTGGAGTCGGCGCGCGCCTCCCTGGCCGCCACGCAGGCGAGCCCGACCGGCGGCACCCACCAGTCCCGCGGCGAGCGGGACGCCTACGCCGCCCACTACGCCGGGCTCGTCGCCTCCCTGGAGGGGGTCGAGGACCGGCTCGTCTTCGGGCGCATGGACCTGGCCCCCGACGCCGCCGGGGCCGGAGGGCGCCACTACGTGGGGCGCGCCGGGCTGCAGGACTCGCGCCGCCGGGAGGTCGTCCTGGACTGGCGGGCCCCCCTGGCGCGGGCCTTCTACCAGGCGACCGCCTCGAACCCGATGGGGCTGGTGCGCCGTCGTCACATCGACACCCGCCGCCGCCGCGTCATCGGGCTCGAGGACGAGGTCGTCGACGTGCGGTCCCTGCGCGAGGGCGGGCCCGCCGGGGCCCGCGCGGCGGCCGAGGGACTCCAGGGCGAGGGCGCCCTCATCGCCGCCATGAGCGCGGCCCGCCACGGGCGCATGGGCGATATCGTCGCCACCATCCAGGCCGAGCAGGACCGCGTCGTCACCTCCGGCACCAGGGGCGTGCTCGTCGTCCAGGGCGGCCCCGGCACGGGCAAGACGGCCGTGGCCCTGCACCGGGTCGCCTACCTGTTCTACTCCGAGCGAACCCGCCTGGAGCGCTCGGGCGTGCTGCTGGTGGGCCCCTCGCGGACCTTCCTGCGCTACGTGGAGCAGGTGCTGCCCTCCCTGGGCGAGACGGGCGTGGTGTCCACCACGATCGCGGATCTGGTCCCCGGGGTGCGCGCCCGCGGCGTCGAGGACCCTCGGGTCCACGAGATCAAGGGCCGGGCGCTGTGGGCCGAGGTGCTGCGCCGGGCGGTGCGCGGCCTCCAGCGCGTGCCGGACGGGCCCCGCCCGATCGTCGTGGAGGGCACCGCCCTGGAGCTGCGGCCCGCGGACGTGCGCGAGGCGGTGAACCGGGCGCGCCGGTCGGGCCGGCCCCACAACCTGGCGCGCGAGACCTTCGTCCTATGGCTGCTGGAGCGCCTGACGGACCAGTTCGCCGCGGCCACGGGCCAGGACGCCTCGGACCCCGACACCCGCGCCTGGATCCGCGAGGACATCCGCACCGCCCGGGACGCGCGCCGGGAGATCAACCTGTGCTGGATGCCGACGACGCCGGCGGGCCTGCTGGAGCGCCTGTGGGCCCGCCCGGCCCTCCTGGCGGAGCTGGCCCCCGAGCTGACCGGGGACGAGCGGGCCCTGCTGGCCCGCCCGGCCGGGGGCGAGCCGACCCCCGCCGACGTCCCGCTCATCGACGAGCTGGCCGAGCTGCTGGGCCCCAGCGAGGACGCGCAGGCCCGCCGGGCGCGGCTGGAGGCGCGGCGGCGGGCCGAGCTGGTGTCCTACGCCGCCCAGGCGATCGAGTCCCAGGAGCTGGGCGGGGGCATGGTCAGCGCCGAGATGCTCGCCGACCGCATGGAGGACTCGGGTCCGGCGCTGACCCTGGCGGAGCGGGCCCGGGCGGACCGGACGTGGACCTACGGGCACGTCGTGGTCGACGAGGCGCAGGAGCTCGGGGCGATGGCGTGGCGGGCGCTGGCCAGGCGCTGCCCGGTGCGCTCCTTCACGGTGGTCGGGGACCTGGCGCAGTACTCCGGGCCCCGCGCGCCCGCCTCGTGGGGCGAGGCGCTGGCCGCCCTGGGGGCGCGGCCGGCGGAGGCGGCCGGGACATCCGGGACGGCCGGGACATCCGGGGCGGACGGGGCGGCCAGCCGGGACGGGCGCGGCGGGAGCGGGCCGGGGAGTCGGGCCCGCGGATCGCGCGGGGCGCGCGGCCGCGGAGCCGGCGGGGCGCCGCTGAACGAGGAGGTCCTCACGGTGTGCTACCGCACGCCGTCGACCATTATGCGGGTCGCCGACGAGGTGGCCGCCGCCCTGGGCCGCCCCCCGGTCTACCCGGTGCGCTCGGTGCGCGACCTGCCCGACTGCCTGGAGTGCGTCGACGTCTCCGAGGCCCCCGAGGCGTGCGACGAGGACGCCTGGGCGGCCCTGCTGCGCCGCACCGTGGCGCGGGAGTCGGCGGCCCTGGACCGGGCGGTGGGCGCCGGCGGCGGGCGCATCGCCGTCATCGCCCCCGACGCCGCCGCCGCGGCGCGCCACCTGGGCGCGGACCCGGCCCTGGCCGCGGCCATGCGGGCCCCGGGCGGGGACGTGCTGCGCGCGCGCCTGGCGGTCATGGGGCCGGTCATGAGCAAGGGGCTGGAGTTCGACGCCGTCGTGCTCGTGGATCCCGCGGCGATCGGCCGGCGCAGCCCGGGCGACCTGTACGTGGCCATGACCCGCCCGACCCGGCGCCTGGTCGTCGTCTCGCGCCTGCCCCTGCCCGAGCCCCTGCGCCGCGGCCGGCGGGCGTGACGCGCCGGAGCGGCGCCCGCCGCGCCGCGGCGCGCTTCGTGGTTACGGAACCGTAGGTTACGGTTGCGCCGGACCGTGAGCGCACCGCCGCCCGCCCGCGCCCGCAGGACCCGCGGCCCGAGAAGGAAGCCTTGATGAGAAGGAAGCCTTGATGACCGAGACCAGTACCGACAACTCCGCGCGCTACCAGCGCCCGCACTACGCGCCCGGCGTGCCCGGGGTCATTGCGCCCGTCACCGAGCCGCTCCCGCGCATGCTCGACGACGCCGCCCGCCGCTTCCCCGACCGCGTCGCCATCGACTTCCTGGGGGCGAGCACCACCTACGCCCGGCTGTCGCAGCAGGTCGCCCGGGCCGCCGAGACCCTGCGGCGCCTGGGGGTGGGGCGCGGCGACGTCGTCGGCGTCATCCTGCCCAACTGCCCCCAGCACGTGGTCATCGCCTACGCCGCCTGGCGCATCGGGGCGATCGTGGCCGAGCACAACCCGCTGGCCCCGGCCGCCCAGATCCGCGAGCAGATCGAGATCCACGGCGGGCGCGTCATGATCGCCTGGGAGAAGTCGCTGGACCGCCTCACCCGGGCGACCGGCTCCCTGGCCGCCGCCGGCCTGGGCGAGCACCACCGGGTCCTGGCCGTCGACCTGTCCCGCGGCCTGCCGTGGACCTCCCGCCTGGCGCTGCGCCTGCCCGTGGCCGCGGCCCGCTCCCGGCGCTCCGAGCTGCGCGGCAGGGTCCCCGCCGGCGTGCGCTCGTGGGACGACGCCGTCGCCGCCTCCGCCCCGCTGCCCGCGGGCCACCCCCTGCCCGGCGTGGACGACACCGCCGTGCTGCTCTACACGGGCGGCACCACCGGCACCCCCAAGGCCGTGCGCCTGACCCACGCCAACCTGCGCTCGAACGCGCAGATGAGCCTGGCGTGGGCCTCGCAGGTGTGCGAGGCCGGCGAGGAGACCTTCTACGCCGTCCTGCCCTTCTTCCACGCCTTCGGGCTGAGCCTGTCGCTCCTGTGCGCCGTGGGCCTGGCCGCCACCCAGGTGATCCTGCCCAAGTTCGGCGCCGACATGGTGCTGGCCGCCTGGAGGCGCCGGCCCGCCACCTTCTTCCCGGGCGTGCCCGTCATGTTCGACCGGATCGTCACCCGGGCCGCGGCCACCGGCGCCGACCTGTCGAGCTGCAAGATCGCCGTGTGCGGCGCCGCCGCCACCCCCCTCGCCGTGGCCCGGGCCTGGGAGGAGGCCACCGGCGGCGTCATCATCGAGGGCTACGGCATGACCGAGGCCTCCCCCATCATCCTGGGCAACCCCATCTCCCCCGAGCGCCGGCCCGGCGCCCTGGGGGTCCCCTACCCGTCCACCGACGTGCGCCTGGTCGACCCCGACAACCCCGACGTGCAGGTCGAGCCCGGGCGGGTCGGCGAGCTGCTGGCCCGCGGCCCCCAGATCTTCCCCGGCTACTGGGGCGACCCGGAGGAGACCGAGGCGACCCTGCTGCCCGGCGGCTGGCTGCGCACCGGGGACCTGGTGCGCCAGGAGGACGACGGTTTCTACGTCATCGCCGACCGCCGCAAGGAGCTCATCATCTCGGGCGGCTTCAACGTCTACCCCACCGAGGTCGAGGCGGCCGTGCGCTCCATGCCCCAGGTCGAGGACGTGGCCGTCGTGGGCCTGCCCGGCGACTCGGGCAATGAGAACGTCGTCGCCGCCATCCTGCCCAAGGAGGGCCAGACCGTCACCCTGGAGCAGGTGCGCGCCTGGGCGGAGAAGACCCTGTCCCACTACGCCCTGCCGCGTCAGATCGCCATTCTGAGCGAGATGCCGCGCTCGGTGATCGGCAAGGTGCTGCGCCGCGCGGTGCGCGAGGAGCTCCTGGCCGCGCGCGCGGCCGCCTCGGACGCCGCCGGCGCGGCCGCTGCGGCGTCGACGGCGGCGGCCACGGCCCTCGTCGAGCGGCTCGGCGAGGCCTCGGGCCGCCGGGGCGGCCGGGCCGGCGCCGACCCGGGCGCCGCAGGGGCGGAATCGGACGGACCGGCGGGGCCGACGCCGTCGACCGGGCGCCCCGGACCGGCGGATCCGGACGGCCCGGCGGATCCGGATGAGTCAGTCGAATCGGAGAAGCCGACCGATCCCGCGAAGTCTGCGGAGCCGGAGGAACCGGAGGAGTCGGAGGACCGCTCATGAGCGCCCCGGACGTGGAGGACTGCGCCCTGTTCCACCGCCCCCGCTACCAGGCGGGCATCCCCGCCGTCATCGAGGCGCCCGACGCCGGGCTGGGCGAACTGCTGGAGACGGCCGCGCACTTCTACCCCGACCGCGTCGCCATCGACTTCCTGGGGGCGACCACCACCTACCGCGAACTGCTGGAGGCCTCCGAGCGGGCGGCCAGGCTGCTGCACGACGCCGGGGTCAGGCGCGGGGACCGGGTCGCCCTCATCATGCCCAACTGCCCGCAGCACGTGGTCGCCGTCTACGGCGCGCTGCGCCTGGGGGCGATCGTGGCCGAGCACAACCCCCTGGCGCCCGCCGAGGAGCTGCGCGCCCAGCTCGAGCGCCACGGGGGCCGCGTCGTCGTCGCCTGGGAGAAGGGCGTGGACCTGATCGTCGACCCGCGCTCGCGCGAGGCGGGCGCCGCGGGCCCCGAGGCGGACTCGGTCGACCCGCTGGGCGGGCGCACGGTCTTCTCGGTGGACCTGTCGGCCGCCCTGCCCGCGCGCCTGCGCGCCGCCCTGCGCCTGCCCGTGGCGAGGGCCCGGGAGGCCCGGGACTCCATGCGGGCCCCGCGCCTGCCCGCCGGCGTGCGCTCGTGGGACCGGGAGGCGGCGCGCGCCGAGCCCATCCCGGCCTCCTGGCCCCGCCCGGGCGGGCGGGACGTGGCGGTGCTGCTGCACACCGGGGGGACCACCGGGGCGCCCAAGGCCGCCATGCTCACCCACACCAATCTGCGCGCCAACGCCAACCAGGCCATCGCCTGGGTGCCCATGCTGCACGAGGGCGGGGAGAACTTCCTGTCCCTGCTGCCCTTCTTCCACGCCTTCGGACTGACCTTCAACCTGTTCTGCGCGGTGCAGAAGGCCGCCACCCAGGTGATGATGCCCAAGTTCGACGTCGCCGAGGTCCTGCGCGCCCAGGCGCGCCGGCCGCTGACCTTCTTCGTGGGCGTGCCGGTCATGTTCGAGCGGATCCTGCGGGCGGCCCAGGAGGCGGGGACGGACCTGCGCTCCCTGCGCTTCGGGGTGTGCGGGGCGGCGCCCATGCCCCCGGCGGTGGGGGCCGAGTGGGAGCGGGTCACGGGCGGCTTCTTCGTCGAGGGCTACGGGATGACCGAGACGAGCCCGATCGTGGCCGGCACCCCCATGGGGCCCACGCGCCGCCTGGGGGCGCTGGGGCTGCCCTTCCCGTCCACGGACGTGCGCGTCGTCGATCCTGAGGCGCTGGAGGCCGCCCTGGGCGCGGGCGCGCCGGTGGACGTGGACGTCGAGGTACCCGACGGCGAGCCCGGCGAGCTGCTCGTGCGCGGGCCGCAGGTCTTCGCCGGGTACTGGGGCGACCCCGAGGCGACGGCGGCCGCGATGCTGCCGGGCGGGTGGCTGCGCACCGGGGACATGGTGCGCCGCGAGGAGTCCTTCCTGTGGATGGCCGACCGCAGGCGCGAGCTCATCCTCACCGGCGGCTTCAACGTCTACCCCTCCCAGGTGGAGGCGGCCATCCGGGACATGGACGGGGTGGCCGACGTCGCCGTCGTCGGCATGGACGCCGGCGCCCGCGGGGAGACGGTCGTGGCCGCCGTCGTGCCGGCGCAGGGGGCGGCGCCCGGGGCCATCACCCTGGAGTCGGTGCGCGCCCACGCCGAGCGGACCCTGCCGCACTACGCCCTGCCGCGGCGCCTGGAGATCATCGACGAGATGCCGCGCTCGGTGATCGGCAAGGTGATGCGCCGCCAGGTGCGCGAGATGCTGGAGGGGCGCTGAGCCGCTCCCCGCGCTCGCGGCGCGCCGGACCAGCGGGGCGGGGCCGCCGCCCGTCTCACAGCAGGCCGAGCTCGGCCAGGACCCCGCGCAGGGCCGCCACCTCGTCGGCCTCGGCGCGCACGAGCGGCAGGCGCACGTCGGCGCCGGGGATGCGCCCCTGGAGCAGCAGCGCCTCCTTGGCCATGACGGCCCCCTGCCCGCCGCCCATCATGGCGGCCACCAGGGGTCGCATGCGCCGGGCCACGGCCCGGGCGCCGGGCAGGTCGCCGGCGTCGACCTCGGTGATCATCTCCCGCCAGGAGTGGGCGTCGGCGTGGGCGACCACGGACACGACGCCGCTGGCCCCGTGCGCCAGGAAGGCGAAGTTGAGGCCGTCATCGCCCGAGTAGTACGCCAGGCCGGTGGCCTCCATGCGCCGGAAGGCCTGCTCGACGTCGCCGGTGGCGTCCTTGACCGCCAGGACCCGCTCGTGCTCGGCCAGGCGGGCGAGGGTGTCGTCGGTGATCCTCACGCCGGTGCGCCCGGGGATGTCGTAGACCATGACGGGCAGGTCGGTGGCCTCGACGACCGCCATGATGTGGCGGTAGACGCCCTCGGCGCTGGGGCGGTTGTAGTAGGGGGCGTTGATGAGCAGGCCCTGCGCCCCGGCCTGCTGGGAGCCCACCCCGATGCGCACGGCGTGGGCGGTGTCGTTGGAGCCGGCGCCGGCCACGAGCATGGCGCGCCCGCCGATGGCGTCGCCGACCTCCCGCAGGAGCGTCTGCTTCTCCGGCAGGTGGGTGGTGGGGGCCTCGCCGGTGGTGCCGGCCAGCAGGATCATGTCCGCCCCGTCGTCGACGAGGGTGACCGCCAGGGACTGGGCGGCCTCGACGTCGATGGCGCCGTCGGGGGTGAAGGGGGTGACCATGGCGACTCCGACGGAGCCGAAGGGACGTGTCGGGAGAGCGCTCATGGGGTCAGCCTACCGGCGCGGCGCGCCCGGCGGGGCGGGTACGGCGGGC
The DNA here is from genome assembly GCF_000429225.1 of Actinomyces dentalis DSM 19115. Taxonomy (GTDB): domain Bacteria; phylum Actinomycetota; class Actinomycetes; order Actinomycetales; family Actinomycetaceae; genus Actinomyces; species Actinomyces dentalis. The sequence continues at coordinate 22,231 of NZ_AUBL01000019.1, read as the reverse complement.
CGATTGCGGGCCGCGGGGGCGGTTGCGGGCCGCGGCGGGGCGGCCCCGCCCCGACGAGACGCGCCCGCCGCCCCCGCATCGCGCCGCACGTCGTCGGCCTGCGGGCCGTTAGGCTCGCGCCCATGGCAGACCGCGATGCGCCCGCCCGCCCCGCCGCCTTCGAGGCCGGCCGGCCCGCCGATCCGCCCGCCGGGGCGGGCGGGTTCGTGCGCGAGGCGACGGGAGACGACCTGGAGGCGATCGGGCGCGTGCACGCCGCGTCGATGCTGGCCTCCCTGCGCGTCGCCCACGCCGCCGCCCACGACGGCGCGCCCCTGCCCGCCGGCGTCGTCGCCATGATCGCCGCGCCCGTGCTCGCCGCCGGGTGGGAGCGGGCGGTGCTGGCCCCGCCCTCGCCCCGCCACCGCGTGCTGGTGGCGACCGAGGACGGCGAGGTGGTCGGGCTCCTCGGCCTGGCCCCCACCCAGGGGCTGGCGCAGGGGGATCCCGGCGCCGAGCCGGAATCGGCGGTCGAGATCACGGCCCTCGGCGTCGATCCGACCCGTCAGCGCTCCGGGCACGGCTCGCGCCTGCTCGCGGCGGCCGCCGACCACGCCCGCGCCGACGGCGCCCGCGTCCTGCTGGTGTGGGCCGTTCGCGGGGACGAGTCGGTCCGCGGGCTGCTGGCGGGCGCGGGACTGGAGCGCACGCCCTCGCGCCGCGAGCTGCCCGTGGGCCGGGGCGTCACCGAGGAGTGCTGGGGCGCAGCGCTGTAAGCCTCAAGATTTCATCGTCGGGGCGGTCCAGAATCCCGACCGGGTCGGCATGTGGGTGCAGGGTCGGCCGGCGGCGTCGCCGGTGCGGCCGTGAGGACGCGCCGCGTGACAGCGCGATCCGGAGGCCGGCGCACGAGCCGTTCGGGTGGCGGCCGGCCGCGCCGGAGGCGGCCCCGCGCCGTCACCGGCGCACCGGCTGCGGGCGCGCATGGCGTCAAGACGCCGGTCGCGCGGCCGAGCCGAGGGCCCCGGGGTCGCGTGGCATACGGCGAATGACGCGGTCCTGGCCGAGGGGAAGCGGGCGCTGATCGATCACCCCGACCGGCTCGACGGCGTCACCGCGATCGGCGTGGACGAGCACGCGCGGAGACGCACCGAGCGCGGCGGACCCTGCGCACCGGTGCAGATCCCCTCACCGAGAAGCAGCAGAACCGGCTCGAGGCGCTGTTCGCCGCCCCGCCCGCATCGAGGTCGAGATGACATGGTCGATCCACCAGCGGATGATCGCGGCCCACCGGCACGCCGATCGCCGCCGGGGACGCGCATCGATGGTCAAGCCGATAACTCGATCAGCAGCGGAGCGCCCAAGTCGTCGGCCGAGATCATCGCCCCGGGCAGGACGCTCAAGAATCGGGCCGTCGACGCGCCGGCCCGCTTCGACCGGTCCGGCGCATCCAACGGACCGACCGAGGCGATCAACGGCCGACTCGAACACCTGCGCGGCTCAGCACTCGGATTTAGAAACGTCACCAACTGCATCGCCAGATCACTGCTCGAAACCGGCGGATTCAGACCCCGACCACACCCTCGACTGCGAATAGCCTGAATTGCGAAGATCCCCGAAGATGCTTAGAATCTGACGGTAACGCCGAGAGGGGACGACGTTGATCGAGGTTTCCGCCGAACAGGTGCTCGCATGGAGGCTGCACAGGCAGTACCTGGAACCGTTGACGGACGCAGGTCCTGTTGAGATCGTCGGACGGCTCTGCGGTGCGCAGGCGCAGGTGGCTTCCGCTGCTGAGACCGCTATCGTCTTACGGCAACGCAACCCGCGACCTGAAGGGGTCAAGCGTGCGTACTCCGACCGCTCGCTTGTCAAGACTTGGGCGATGCGCGGAACGCTGCACGCGATGCGGTCTGCAGACGTAGCGGAGTACCTATCGCTGCTAGCCGGCGCTCGTACGTGGACCAAGCCCACCTGGTCGCGGCACTTCGGCGCCACGCCAGAGGAGGTCGATCAACTGACGGAGTCTGTCGCTGACCTCCTCGACGGTCAAGTACTGTCTCGCGATGAACTGGTGAGCGAACTGGTTCAGGACAAACGGTTCAAGGGGATGGAAGAACAACTGCGCTCCGGGTGGGGTGCTCTGCTCAAGCCTCTCGCATGGCAGGGCGTCTTGTGCTATGGCCCGAGCCGTTCTTCGAAGGTCACATTCACTAACCCTGCCAGTTTTCTGAAGAACTGGAATGGGCTACCCGATCCTGCGGAGGCAGCACCGGCGGTCATTAAACGATACCTCTCCGCCTATGGTCCAGCGTCCCCTGAAACCTTTGACGCATGGCTTTCTCGCAACAGCAACAAGAAGTCAACGCTCAAGAGCTGGTTCGCCAGTCTTGGCGAGCAAATCGTCGAGGTGCGGGTGAAGGATGAGACACGATATCTGCTCGCCGAGCATGAGGACGAGCTCGCGGCCACCCGGCCCAGCCGCGCTACTCACCTCCTAGGAGCGTTCGACCAGTTCGTCCTTGGTCCTGGGACTAAGGACACTCACATGCTGGCGAACAAGCATCGCTCGCGGGTGAGCAAGGCTGCGGGTTGGATCGCTCCCGTCCTGACCCAGGGTGGGCGGATCACCGGCGTCTGGGAAATGGATGACGGGTATCTTATCGTCACCCCGTTTCCAGGTGAGCAGGCGCCGCCGTCCAAGGTGCTGGAGGATGCAGCCGCGCGGCTTGCAGCGGTGCATGGTTTGGTGAAGGTGACACTGCGGGTGGGATGATCCCCTGCAGTGTCACCGCACCATTCCGTCTAGTTGGGACAAGCGCTTCCCCGGTCATTCTGCCGCCCGGGGTCCTCGGCGACACGGGCCGCGGTCGGGTTCGGTCAAGTCTTTTGGTGTGGTGTTCTTCCGGTCAGGTGGTGATGGCGGGCGGGGCGGGATGACTGCCGGCGCCGCCAGTGCTGTTGTCGGTGTGGAGCATGTCGGTCAGGCGCTGCAGTGAGGTCTGGGAAAGATATCGGCGTTCGCCGTACTGCCACTCCTCGTGCTGTTCGAGCAGGACGGAGCCGATCAGGCGGGGTGCGCCGCTACGCCCACCCGCTACCGCCACGGACGCCGACGCCGAGCGCGAGGTCCCGGGCCGCCTGCGGGAGATCGACTACCGCAGCCGGTTCGATCCGGCCGCCGACGGCGCCCGCGTCCTGCTGGTGTGAGCCGTGCGCGGGGACGAGTCGGCCCGCAGGCTGCTGACGGGCGCGGGGTGGTGCGGGTGGGGCTCCTGGGACGGTCCGGGGCGTGGACGTGTCCAAATCTGTTGCAAAGGCGTCCCGGGCCGGGATCGGCCGAGAATAAAAGCCCGGAATATCAACGATTCTCTTCCGGCGCTCCGGCCCGATCCGGGTCTTTGCAACAGATTTGGACAACCGACCCTCCGGTAGATTGAACGAGCACCCTCGGACCCCGACCCCGATGAGGCGCATGGGGCTCGTGGGTCTTATGGGATGTTCCGGGGCAATCCGGCGGGGATCCGGGAGCCGCGGCCCCGACCACCGACCTCGCCCGGCCACCGGTCACCGGTCCCCGACCGCACCCGGCCGGGGACGGCGCCGCCCGAACTCACAGGTCGAGCAGCCGGTCCAGGCCGATCGTCAGCCCCGGCCGGGCGCCCACCTCGCGCACGGCGAGGATGACGCCGGGCATGAAGCTGGAGCGGTCGAAGCAGTCCGTGCGGATGGTGAGCTGCTCGCCGGAGTTGCCCAGCACGACCTCCTCGTGGGCGGTGAGCCCGCGCAGCCGCACGGCGTGGACGTGGACGCCGTCGACGACCGCGCCCCGCGCGCCGAGCGGGTCGGTCCGCGTGGCGTCCGGGCTCACGCCCAGCCCCGCCTCGGCGCGGGCCGCCGCGACGGCCCTGGCCGTGGCCGCCGCCGTGCCCGAGGGGGCGTCGACCTTATCGGGGTGGTGGAGCTCGATGACCTCCACCGACTCGAAGTAGCGGGCCGCCCGGGCCGCGAATCCCATGGCGAGCACGGCGGACAGGGCGAAGTTCGGGGCGATGAGGACGGCGCGCCCGGCGGCCTCGGGGCGCGCCAGGTGCTCGGCGACGCGGGCGTAGGACTCCTCGGTCCAGCCGGTGGTGCCCACGACGGCGTCGACGCCGGCCTCGATGAGGGCGTGGACATTGGCCTCGGTCACGTCCGGAACGGTGAAGTCGACGGCGACCTGCGCGCCCCCCAGGGTGGCGGGCACGATCCGGTCCCCCACGTCGAGGCGGGCGACGAGCTCCAGACCCTCGGCGTCCTGAACCGCCTGGCAGACGGTCGATCCCATGCGCCCGGCGGCGCCTACAACAGCTACGCGAATCGTCATGGCCCCCACCCTAACGACTCCCCCGCCCCGTGGGGCGGAGCGCGAGCGGTACTGGAGCTCCTCGTGCGCCGCCACTCTCCCGCCCGCCGTGAGGCGCAGCCCGCCCGTCAGGCCCCGTCAGACCCCGTCGGACGTCGACCGGGGGACGCGCCCTTCCTGCGCGCCCGCTCCCAGCAGGCCGGGGCGGATGAGCTCCAGCCAGCGCCGGCGGACCTCGACCGGGCCGTCCCCGGGGTAGAAGACCATGAGGATGTAGAGGTCGGAGACGGCGAGGTCGCCCCGCAGCCGCCCGCTCGCCCGCCCCGCCCCGATGAGGCGCTCCAGCGCCCGGGTGGCGCGGGTCTCCGGCTCGGAGTACTCCACCTGCGCGCCCAGCGCCTGGGCGACGGCCTTGGCGGCATGGCTCCTGGAGATCATCTCCAGGGCCCGCTCCAGGAACTCCAGGAGCTCCTGGGCGGCGTCGGCCCGTCCGGCCTCGACGCGCGCCCAGGCGTCCTGAGCATCCTCGGCCACGGCCTCGACGTACTGGGTGACGACGGCGGCGAGCAGATCCGCCTTGTTGGGGAAGTGCCGGTAGAGGGTGCCGACGGCGACGCCGGCCTCCCGGGCGATCTCCCCCATGGCCACGTCGGTCCCCCGCTCGGTCACCAGGCGCCTGGCGGCCTCGAGGATGCAGGCCCGGTTGCGCACCGCGTCGGCGCGCCTCGGCGGCGGCCCCGGCGACGTCCCGGTCGCCGCCGCTTCCGCCGTCTCCGCCGCCGCCTGCGTCGCAGCGGTCGCGACCCGCCCGACCTCGCCGCAGTGACCCCGCCCGACCGCGTCGTCCGTCACCCGAGTCATGCTCCCGCGCCCCCCGTCCTGCTCCGCACCGTGCCGAGTATCTCACTTGCGCAAAGGTGAACTATCGTTCATGATAATACCTGAACGACGATTCATGTTAGCGAGAGGACACCTCGGACGATGATCACCACCGCGCCCGCCCAGGCCCCCGGCACCTCCGCCGAGAACTCCCCCGAGAGCTCCGCGGACCACGGCGCAACCCGCACCGCGCTCGTCACCGGCGCCTCCTCCGGAATCGGCGAGGACACCGCCCGCAGGCTCCAAGCGCTGGGATACACCGTCTACGGCGCGGCCCGCCGCACCGACCGCCTCCGGGCCCTGGCCGCCGACGGCATCCGCCCGCTGCCCATGGACGTCACCGACGACGCCTCCATGAGCGCCGGCGTGAACCGCATCCTGGAGGAGACCGGCCGCATCGACGTCCTGGTCAACAACGCCGGCTACGGCTCCTTCGGGGCCGTCGAGGACGTCCCGATGGACGAGGCCCGCCGCCAGTTCGAGGTCAACGTCTTCGGTCTGGCCCGCCTCACCCAGCTGGTGGCCCCGCACATGCGCGCCCAGGGCTCGGGCACCATCATCAACATCTCCTCCATGGGAGGGAGACTGACCACGCCGCTGGGCGGCTGGTACCACGCCACCAAGTACGCCGTCGAGGCCCTCAGCGACGCCCTGCGCATGGAGCTGCGCCCCTTCGGCATCGACGTCGTCGTGGTCGAGCCCGGCGGGATCCGCACCGAGTGGTACGCGATCGCCGCCGACCACCTGGAGGCCACGGCCGAGGGCAGCGCCTACGCCACTCAGGTCAAGGCGGTGGCCGGCTCCATGCGCAGCGAGTCGTACCAGCGGCGCTACTCCCCGCCCGCGGTCATCGCCCGCACCATCGGAAAGATCGTCACCGCCCGCCACCCCCGAACCCGCTACGCCGTGGGCTTCATGGCGAAGCCCCTCATCGCCGCGCGCCGCATCCTGCCCGACCGCGCCTTCGACCGCCTCATCGGCGCCGCCTTCGGCCTGCGCCGCTGACTGAAGGCCCGCGCGAACCGGTAGCACCGGGGCCGACGGCGCACTGCAACGCGCAGTGCGCCGTCGGCCCCCGTCGGTCGTCGGAAGCCGTCAATTCTCGGCTCGGCTCAGATCCGCGTCCGATCAGACCCTCGGGCCGACGAGCACCCGGGCGCGGGCGCGGCCCACCAACCAGGCGGCCAGCTCGCGCACCTGCTCGGCGGTCACGGCGTCGAGCAGCCGCAGATTCTCCTCCATGGAGCGCAGCCGTCCGGTGACGACCTCCCCGCGCCCCAGCCGCCCCATGCGCGACAGGGAGTCCTCGCCGCCCAGCACCATGGCCCCGCGGATCTGGCCGCGGGCGCGCCGCAACTCGCGCTCGCTCACGCCGTCGGCCGCGAGCCTCTCGAACTCCCCGACCATGACCGCGCACACCTCCTCGACGTCGCGCGGCGCGCAGCCCGCGTAGAGCCCGAAGGCCCCCGCGCCCGCGTAAGGGGCGTCGAAGGCATAGGTGGAGTAGGCCAGACCGCGCTTCTCGCGCACCTCCTGGAACAGTCGCGAGGACATGCCCCCGCCCAGGATCGTGGTGAGCACGCTCATGGGCCAGCGTCGCTCGTCGCGCACCCCGATGCCCGGGCAGGCGAGGTAGACGTGCGACTGCTCGCACTCGCGCACGATCTCGACGTCCGTCATCGCCGGCGGCGCCGGGGCGACGGTCTCGAAGCGGCGCTCACGCGGCCGGGCCGAGGCGCTCGTGTCCCACCCGGCCGCCTCCAGATCGGCGGCCACCCGCTCGCAGACCTCCTCGTGCTCGACGGCGCCCGCGGCCGCCACGACCAGCGAGTCGGCGCCGTAGGTGCGCCGGTAGTGGTCCCACACGGCGTCGCGCGGGACGGCGGCCACCGCCTCCGGCGTGCCCCCGATGGGACGGCCCAGCGGCGTGCCCTCGCCGAAGGCGGCGCGGGCGAAGGCCTCCTGGGCGACGTCGACCGGATCGTCGGCCGCGTCGGCCAGCTCGGAGATGATGACGCCGCGCTCGGTCTCCACGTCCTTGGGATCCAGGAGGGAGGAGGTGACCATGTCGGCGAGCACGTCGAGGGCCTCCAGGCAGTCCTGCCCCTGGACCCGGGCGTAGTAGGAGGTGTGCTCCTTGGAGGTGGCGGCGTTGGACTCCCCGCCGATGAAGTCGAAGGCCTCGGCGATGGCGCGGGCGTCGCGCCTGGCGGTGCCCTTGAACAGCAGGTGCTCCAGGAAGTGGGTGGAGCCCTCCTGACCGGCCGCCTCGTCGCGCGAGCCGACGCCGAACCACATGCCCAGGCCCGCCGAGCGCAGACCCGGCACGGACTCGGTGATCACCCGCACGCCGCCGGGCAGGATCGAGCGGCGCAGCACGGCGCCGTCGTCGGTCAGCTCCAGCTCGGCGCCGGGCTCCCCGGCGGCGGCGCGGATCAGGGCGACCTCGGAGAAGGAGGTCGGGGCCCGGGGGCCCGTGCGGTCGGTCGCGATCGTGCTGGTCACCGGGTCAGCCTACCGGCCGCGCCGTATTCCGCGAGCGCGCAGGTTTCCAGTCGAACGCGCACCTCCCAGCCGCGCGTTCGACTGGAAACCTGCGCGCTCGCGGAACCGGAACGGAGCCGGAAGCGGCGGCGCCGGCGTCGTCACTCCTCCTCGGAGGACTCCGCGATGGTGCGGGTGCGACGACGGCGCGGGCGGCGCTCACGGCGCTCGCCGCCGTCCGCCTCTCCGCGTTCGCGACGGGGACGGCGCTCGCGGCGGCCGCCCTCCTCGGCCTCACGGGAGGACTTGGCCTCCTGCTCGGCGGCCAGCTGCTCCTCGTTGAGGACCGCGTGCAGGCTCAGCTTGCCGCGCTGGTCGATCTCCGCCAGTTCGACCTGGACCTTGTCGCCCACGCTCAGGACGTCCTCGACGTTCTCCACGCGCTTGCCGCCCACCAGCCGGCGGATCTGCGAGATGTGCAGCAGCCCGTCCTTGCCGGGGGTCAGCGAGACGAAGGCGCCGAAGGTCGTGGTCTTGACCACGGTGCCGATGAAGCGCTCGCCGATCTCGGGCATCTGCGGGTTGGCGATGGCGTTGACGGCGTCGCGCGCGGCCTCGGCCGACGGCCCGTCGGAGGCGCCGATGTAGACGGTGCCGTCGTCCTCGACCGTCAGCTCTGCGCCGGTGTCGTCCTGGATCTGGTTGATCATCTTGCCCTTGGGGCCGATGACCTCGCCGATCTTGTCCACGGGGATGTGGACGGTCAGGACGCGCGGGGCCGTGGGGGCCATCTCGTCGGGGGAGTCGATGGCCCGGGCCATGATGTCGAGGATGTAGAAGCGGGCGTCGCGGGCCTGGTCGAGGGCGCCGGCCAGGATCTCGGAGGGCAGACCGTCGAGCTTGGTGTCGAGCTGGAGGGCCGTGATGAAGTCGCGGGTGCCGGCGACCTTGAAGTCCATGTCGCCGAAGGCGTCCTCGCTTCCGAGGATGTCGGTGAGCGTGGCCCACTTGGTCTCGCCGTCGATCTCCTCGTGCATGAGGCCCATGGCGATGCCGGCCACGGGCGCGCGCAGCGGCACGCCGGCGTTGAGCATCGACAGGGTCGAGGCGCACACCGAGCCCATGGAGGTCGAGCCGTTGGAGCCCAGGGCCTCGGAGACCTGGCGGATGGCGTAGGGGAAGTCGTCGCGGTCGGGCAGCACGGGCACCAGGGCCCGCTCCGCCAGCGCGCCGTGGCCGATCTCGCGGCGCTTGGGGGCGCCCACGCGCCCGGTCTCGCCGGTGGAGAAGGGCGGGAAGACGTACTGGTGCATGTAGCGCTTGTGGGTGACCGGCGACAGATCGTCGATCTGCTGCTCCATGCGCAGCATGTTGAGGGTGGTCACGCCCAGGATCTGGGTCTCGCCGCGCTCGAAGATGGCCGAGCCGTGGACGCGGGGCAGGACCTCGACCTCGGCGCCGAGCGTGCGGATGTCCCTCAGGCCGCGCCCGTCCATGCGCACGCCCTCGGTGAGGGTGCGGTGGCGCACGATCCTCTTGGTCACGGAGCGGAAGGCGGCCTTGAGGGCCTTGACGTCCTCCTCCGTCCCGTACTGCTCGGCGAGGTCGGCCAGGACGGCCTCGCGCACCGCGTCGATGGCCGCGTCGCGGGCCTGCTTGCCCTCGGTGGCGATGGCGCCGGCCAGGTCGTGGGCCTGGGCGGCCCTCTCGACGGCGTCGTACTGCTCGTCGGTGTAGTCCAGGTAGAGCGGGAACTCGGCGGTGGGCTTGGAGGTGTGGGCGGCGACCTCCATCTGGGCCTCGCACAGGGCCTTGATGTGCGGCTTGGCGGCCTCCAGGGCCTCGGCCACGACCGGCTCGGTGGGGGCGGCGGCGCCGTCGGCGATGAGGTCCCAGGCGTTCTCGGTGGCGCCGGCCTCGACCATCATGATGGCGACGTCGCCGCTCTCCAGGACCCGGCCGGCCACGACCATCTGGAAGGTGGCGCGCTCGAGCTCGGAGTAGCGGGGGAAGGCGACCCACTGGCCGTCGATGAGGGCCAGGCGGGTGCCGGCCACGGGCCCGGAGAAGGGCAGCCCGGCGATCTGGGTGGACATGGAGGCCGCGTTGATCGCCAGGGCGTCGTAGGCGTCGTCGGGGTGGATGGCCAGGATGGTCTCGACGACCTGGACCTCGTTGCGCAGGCCCTTGACGAAGGAGGGGCGCAGCGGGCGGTCGATGAGGCGGCAGGCGAGGATGGCGGCGGTGCCGGCGCGGCCCTCGCGGCGGAAGAAGGAGCCGGGGATGCGGCCGGCCGCGTACTGGCGCTCCTCGACGTCGACGGTCAGCGGGAAGAAGTCGAACTGGTCCTTGGGGTGCTTGCCCACGGTGGTCGCCGACAGGACGACGGTCTCGCCGTCGAGGTAGGCCATGGCGCTCCCGGCGGCCTGCTTGGCCAGGCGCCCGGTCTCGAAGCGGACGACGCGCTTGCCGAATGGGCCGTTGTCGATCACGGCCTCCGCAGCGGTGACCTCGGGGTCATCAACGAACATCTGCGATGTGTCTCTCTCTAGTCGATCTGGGGGCGCCTCCCGTGGCCTTCGATCGAGGCCCACGGAACCGGCTCGCCCCCGCTACGCGCGGGCGCGGCGCTCCGGAGGCCACCACCGAAAACCGACGGTCGCCGCCTGGGCGCACGGGGCCCTGCCTCGTGCGCGCTCCCGCGTGCCGGGGCGCCGGCACCTCGCCGGCGCCCGTGCGCGTTCGGACCGGTGGTCACGGACCTGCGCGCACGCGGGCTCGTCGATCCTACCGTGGGGGCGGGTGGGGGGATGTGAACCCGTGGTCACGACGACGTGAGATGGGACGCGCCGGCGCCGGACCGACGGCGCGCCGACGCCGGGCCGACGCCGCCGGCGGGACGCGCGCGCACCGGCGCCGCGGCCGGGGCTCGGGGGACCTTCGCTCCTCGCCGACCGCGGCCGATGATGCCATGGTGGAGCCACCACCGCCGTCGCGCCGCCGCACTCGACCCGCGGGCGACGACGGCGACCGACCACGGCAGACTCCGAGGAGAGCGCAATGACCCACCGCATGATCTTCAACCAGACCGGGCACTTCGGCCGCGGGGCCATCGCCGCCATCCCCTCCGAGATCACCGCGCGGGGCCTGAGCCGGGCCTTCGTCGTCACCGACCCCGTCCTGGCCGACAACGGCACCGCCGCGCGCATCACCGACCTGCTCGACGGCGCCGGGATCTCCTGGGAGGTCTTCTCCGACGTCGTCCCCAACCCGCCCGTGGAGAAGGTCCAGGCGGGCCTGGCCGCCTTCCGCGCCTCGGGCGCCGAGATCCTCATCGGCCTGGGCGGCGGCTCCCCGCAGGACACCTGCAAGGCCATCTCGGTCATCGCCGCCAACCCCGAATTCGCCGACGTGCTGAGCCTGGAGGGCCTGTCGCCCACGAAGAACCCGGGGGTGCCGATCATCGGCGTGCCCACCACGGCCGGGACGGCGTCGGAGACCACGATCAACTACGTCATCACCGACGCCGCGAACAAGCGCAAGTTCGTGTGCGTGGACCCGCACGACATCCCGGTGGTCGCCGTCGTCGACCCCGACCTCATGGACGCCATGCCCCGCTCCCTCAAGGTCGCCACCGGCCTGGACGCGCTCACCCACGCCATCGAGGGCTACATCACGCCGGGCGCCTGGGAGCTGAGCGACGCGCTGTGCCTGAAGTCCATCCAGATGATCGCGGCGAACCTGCGCGCGGCGGCCGACGGCGACGCCGACGCCGTCGAGGCCATGGGCCTGGCCGCCTACATCAACGGCATGGCCTACTCCAACGTCGGGCTGGGCCTGGTCCACGGCATGGCCCACCCGCTGGGCGGGCGCTACGGCGCCCCGCACGGGCTGGCCAACGGCATCCTGCTCGCCCCGGTCATGGCCTACAACGCGGAGTTCACCGGGGAGAAGTACCGCGACATCGCCGAGGCCTTCGGCGTGGAGGGGGCCCGGACCATGCCGCTGGCCGAGGCCCGGGCCGCCGCCGTCGAGGCCGTCGCCGCGCTGACGGCCGACCTGGGCAACCCCACGAGGATCTCGCAGATCGGCGTGGACGAGGCCGGCATCGCGGCCCTGACCGAGGACGCCTTCAACGACGTGTGCACCCCGGGCAACCCGCGTCCGGCCACCCGCGAGGACATCGAGGCCCTCTACCGCTCGCTGCTGTGAGGTCGGCTCCCGGGGCCGGTGACCGGTGACCGGCGACCGCGGGCGAGCCGGGAGGGGCCGGGAGCCGCGGGCCAGCCGCGAGCGCGGTCGGGCCCCGTCGCCGGCGGGCGGCGGGGCCCGCGCCTCAGGCGCTCATGATCTTCGTCAGGCGCATGACCTCGTCGAACTCCATGATCAGCCGGGCGGGGAAGTGGGCGACGATCCGCCGCTCCTCCCACTCGTAGGCGGTGCCGTTCCACGCCAGGAAGCTCTCGGCGAGGATCCGGTGGTCGCAGGGGATCTGGAGGCAGTCGGACAGGATGCGGGCGAAGCGGACCACGTTGACGGGTGCGAAGACGCTCTCGGGCAGGCCGGAGAAGGCCAGGAGCATGGCCCCGGCCTCCTGCGGCACCCGGTAGTAGCAGGAGGATCCGGGGGCCAGCACGGTGGAGACCATGGCGAGCTCGCGGCCGCTGCGCCCCTGGGCCAGCGGGAAGGTGGCGGTGCTCAGCTCCTCCAGGCCCCACTGCCGGCCGATGTCCCGCATGCACTCGGCCATTGCCAGAACCGGCGGGGGGAAGTCGTTGTTCCAGCCCCACGTCCACGTGTCGTCGAGCGTGGACTCGCTGCCCAGGAACTGCACCGGGTAGGAGTTCTCCCCGAAGGACAGGGTGCCGGTCTCGAAGTCGACGGACCACTGGGGGGCGTCGAGGACGAATCCGGCGCACGCGTCCTGGATCACCGTCGACGGCGCCAGGCAGGCGGAGAAGACGTCCCCGAACAGGCTGCGGTCGAATTGGATCCCGGCGTCGACGAACGAGCGGCGCGGCGCCGTGGGCGTGATCTCGAGGGCGGTCGGGCCGAACGCTCCGGCGGGGATCTGCTCCGCGGGCCGGTTCGCACCGGCGGGCCGCCGGAGTGTGCGGAACCAATCGAGAATGCCCATGGTCTTGCTCCTCCTCGTCGGGGTGCCAGCGCGTGCTGAGCCGGTCCGGTTCATCGTCGTCGCTCGCGTGCGCGGACGCAAGGCACCGTGCCGGTGTGTACTCCCCGAGATTCAGCACTTCCGACGACGTCCGCCCCGGAATGACTCCGGCCCCGCCACCGGGGCGGTGGCGGGGCCGGAGGACGCTGCGCTCGGGGCGCTCAGCGGCGGATTCCCAGGCGGGAGATGATCGAGCGGTAGCGCTCGATGTCCTCCTTCATGAGGTAGTCGAGCAGACGACGGCGCTTGCCGATGAGCAGGTAGAGGCCGCGGCGCGAGTGGTGGTCGTGCGCGTGGGTCTTGAAGTGCTCGGTGAGGTTGGCGATGCGCTCGGACAGGACGGCGATCTGGACCTCGGGAGAGCCCGTGTCGCCCTCGTGAGTGGCGTACTCGGCGATGATCTGCTGCTTGCGCTCGGGGGTAACCGACACGGTCGCTCCTCTTTCCTCGTTGCGCGGAGCGCCGGGGCTGGTTCTCCCGGGCATGACACATCCGCGGCCGATCGACGGCGGGCCCACATTACCAGCGCGGCGCCCGGCCCCTCCCGCCGGGGCCTGTGGGAACCGGCACAACCCGCCCGGGCCGGCGCCGTCGTCTTCCCGGGCCCGTCCGCCGCCCCGCCTCTCCGGGCCGCCGCCCGCCCGGCGCCTCCCCGGACCGGCCGGGGCCCGCGCGGACGGGGCGAGGGGGATCCGCGCCCCTCAGGCGGTGACGTCCTCGGGGCGGATGGGGCCGGGCACCGGCACGTTCAGGATCCGGGCGGTCCGGGCGACGTCGTCGCGCATCTGCGCCAGCAGCGGCTCCAGCCCGTCGAAGGCGAGCATGGGGCGCAGGCGCTCGACGAGCTCGACGCCGATCTCCTCGCCGTACAGGTCGAGGTCGGCCCGGCCCAGCACGTGGGCCTCCACGGTGCGCCGGGGCACGTCGTCGAAGGTGGGGTTGGTGCCGATGGAGATCGCGGCGGGCAGGTGCTCCTCCCCCGCCTCCCCCCCGGCCCGGCGGTGGCGCACCAGCCACCCGGCGTAGACGCCGTCGGGGGGCACGACGCCGGCGGTGGCGGCCTCCAGGTTGGCGGTGGGGAAGCCCAGCTCGCGCCCGCGACGGCGCCCGTGGACCACGGTGCCGCGCAGGCGGTGGGGGCGGCCCAGGACGTCGGCGGCCTCGCGCACCCGCCCGTCCCCCAGGCACTGGCGCACCCAGGTCGACGACCAGCGGCGCCCTCCGCCCGAGCGGATCTCGCCGAGGATCTCCACCTCGAAGCCGTCGGCGGCGCCGATCTCCTCCAGGGTGGCGGCGTCCCCGGAGTTGGAGCGCCCGAAGCGCACGTCGCCGCCGACGACGAGGGCGCGCACGCCGAGCAGCCCCTCGAGCCAGGTGCGCACGAACTCCCGGGGGCCCTGGGCGGCGAATTCCAGGTCGTAGGCGATGACGAGCACGGCGTCCAGGCCCACCCCCTCCAGGGAGGACAGGCGGTCGGTCAGGGAGGCGATGAGGGGCAGGTCCTCCTCGGGCCGGTGGACGCGGCGCGGATGCGGGTCGAAGGTGACCGCCACCGCCAGGGGGCGCCTCCCGCCGGCGGCGAGTTCGTGGGCGCGCTCCACGACGCGGCCCAGGATCGCCTGGTGCCCGCGGTGCACGCCGTCGAAGACGCCGATGGCCACCACGCTGCCCGGCCCTCCGGGCGCACTCAATGTCGTGGGCACCTGCTCGGCGCCGTACCAGACCTCCACCGCGGACAATCCTGTTCTCGATCCACCCGGCGGGCGCCACGGCCCGCCGATCCTGCGGGTCAAACACTGCCACGTCCGCCCGGCGGTGCGCGAACCGGGTGGCCTGGACTCGCTCCGTCCCGGTGCCGCGCGAACCGAATAACCTGGACCCGCCCCGGCCCCGCGCGAACCGGGCGCCCCGGACCCGCCCGGCGGCCCGCACCGCCGCGGCCCGCCCTCCGCGGAGGCCGCCACCGCCGTCGTTGCGCCCCCGACGGCGTCCGCGCCGGAGCCGGAAGCCGCAGCGCTTGACCGCCGCTCACCACGGGGCTATCCTCATTACCGACCGACGGTCTGTTAGTTATCCGTCCGGCGCCGACGGACCGGGGCCGGTCCGCCCGGCCCACCCGCACGAGAACCACGAGGCACACATGCCGCGCATATCCAAACCCGCTCCGCAGCGCCGCGCCGAGATCCTCGACACCGCCCGGCGCCTGTTCACCACCCGGGGCTTCCAGTCCACCTCCGTGGAGGACATTCTCACTGAGGTCGGCATCGCCAAGGGCACCCTCTACTACCACTTCTCCTCCAAGGAGGAGATTCTGCGGGCCCTCATCGCGCGCACCGCCGACGGCATCGCCGACCGGGCCCGGGCCATCGCCGAGGGCCGGCAGCCCGCGGTGCCCAAGCTGCTGGCCATTACGGCCGCCGCCCGCGTGGACGAGCCCGAGCTCGAACTCGCCGAGGAGCTCCACGCCCCGGGCAATGCCGAATTCCACGTCCTGACCATCGTCGAGACGGTCCGCCGCCTCACCCCGATCCTCACCGGCGTCGTCGAGCAGGGCGTCGCCGAGGGGGTCTTCTCCACCGAGCACCCCCGCGAGACGATCGAGATCCTCCTGACCAGCGCCGGAATGCTCCTGGACGCGGGGATCTTCACCGGCGAGGAGGCGGAGATCCCGCGCCGCGCCGCCGGGATCGCGCGCGCCGCGGAGACGCTGCTGGGCTGCGAGCCCGGCGCCCTGGCGCCCATCGCGCAGGGGGCGTCCCCGGAGGGGGCGTCATAGGGGCGGGGCCGGGCCCGCGGGGGCCCACCCCGTGCTAAAACGGCTCCTCCGAGCCGATCTGGCCCGCGGCGCCATCGTGGCTATCGCCTTGGCCGGCCTCATCGCTCTGGCCGCCACGTTGATGTCGGCCAGGAAGGTTATTCAGCGGGCTCATGGCGGCGTTCTCCTTGGACCACTTATGTGCGGGACCACGGTGGTCCAAACGCCGTCCTCGAGGGCGAAGTGCGCATCTCGACGCCCGGGGCGCAGCGGCGTCGGGCGCCGCGGCCCGCGAGATCGTCGGGTAACCCGCGAGAATGTCGGGTAACCGCCGAGCACGTCACATAACCCGCGAGCACGTCTGCCAGAGTGACGTGCTCGAGGGTTAAGTGACGATCTCGCGGGTCAAGTGACGTGCTCGAGGGTTATGTGACGTGCTCGCGGGCCGGCCGCGTCACGACATGCGAGACGTCGTCCCACCATGCAAGACGACCGGCGGGGCGGAGCGGGGTTGGGCGGGGAACCGTCCCGACGACCGGACCGTCACCACGACCTTCACGCCCCACGTCTTCAAAACCACCCCTGAATAACCTTTCAGCACCCGCGTGTAGCGGCGACGACGCCCGGCAGCAGCTCCGGACGGCCGACGGCGCCCGCTCACCCCGGGGCGAGGACCGTGACGGGGCGGGCGCGGGAGCCCTGGCGGACCAGCAGGGCCACGACGGCCCCGTCCGGGGCCAGCCCCGCCACCACCCGCCCGGCGGCCTTGGAGGCGACCGGGCGCTCGGGAGCCCGGGCCCGGTCCAGGAGATCCGCCGGCAGCATCCGGCCGTGGCCGAGGGCGCGGGCCTCGTCCGCGGTGAGCTCCACCGACGCGAAGCAGCGGCGCGCCGCCGCGGCCATGGGCAGCACGCTCAGCCCCTCGGGCCGGGCGGTGGCGGCGTCGGCCTCCACCTGAGCGCAGAGCGCGTCGAGACCGGCGGCCTCACCGACGTCGAAGGGGCCGACCCGGGTGCGCCGCAGCGCCGTCAGGTGGGCCCCGCAGCCCAGGGCAGCGCCCAGGTCCCTGGCGATGGCGCGCACGTAGGTGCCCGAGGAGCAGTCCACGTGCAGATCCAGGTCGACGACGGGCGTGCCGTCCCCGGCCCGGGCGGGGCGCGGATCGCCCCGCCGCGCCAGGGCGTGGATGCTCACCGCCCGCGCGGGCAGCTCCACCCCCTGCCCGCCGCGCACCCGCGCGTAGGAGCGCACGCCGTCGACCTTGATCGCGGACACGGCGCTGGGCACCTGCATGATCTCGCCGGTCAGGGCGCGCAGCGCGTCGTCCAGGCGCCGGGCGAGGCCCGCCCCTCCCCCGGGCCACGAGTCGGGGGCGGGACAGCCGGCCGACGCCGTGACCTCGCCCTGGGCGTCCTCGGTGAGGGTCTCCTGGCCCAGGCGCACCGTGGCCTCGTAGGTCTTGTCGGCCCCCACCAGGTGGGTCAGCAGCCGGGTGGCCCGCCCGACGCCCAGAACCAGCAGACCGGTGGCCATGGGGTCGAGGGTGCCGGCGTGGCCGACCCTGCGGGTGGCGGCCAGGCGCCGGACGGCGGCGACGACGTCGTGGCTGGTGGGGCCAGCGGGCTTGTCGACCAGGAGCAGGCCGTCGGCGGCGGTGACCGCGCCGCGCGGCGCCCGGAGCCGGGGGGCGGCGGTCCGGGGGCTGCCGCCGGTGCCGGGCGGGCGGGAGCTGGCGGCGACGCCAGCGCTGGGCGGGCGGCCAGCGCCGGCGCTGACTGCGCTGGCGGCGACGGCCCGAGGACCGCCGTCCCGGGGGCCGTCGGCGTCGGCGCCGGGCAGACGGCCAGCGACCGGGGCCGGTCGGCTCACGCGATGACCTCGGGCTCGACGTCGTCCTCGTCAGTGGACCGGGCGGCGGCCTTGGCGGCAGTCCCGGACCTTCCGTCCGCACCGGATCCCTCGCCGTCGAACTCCCCGCCGTCGGAGTCGTCGTCGGGCTCCTCATCGCCGAACTCGCCTTCGGAGTCGTCGTCGGGCTCATCTGCCGTATCGGCGCGGCGGTAGGGGTCGGCGTCGCCCGCGGGGGCGGCCCCGGCGTAGGTGCGGGCGATCTCCTCGTCCCGGGCCCGGGCGCGGGCCAGGGCGTCCTCGAAGGTCTTGGCCTGGTCGGGCAGGGCGTCGAGCTGGAAGGCGATCGAGGGGGTCAGGCGGATGCCCAGGGCCCTGCCGACCTCGGAGCGGATGAGCCCGGTGGCGGACTTCAGGGCCGCGGCGCTGTTGCGGCGGTCCTTGTCGGTGCCGTAGACGGTGTAGAAGACGGTGGCCTGGTGGAGGTCGCCGGTGACGCGGACGTCGGTGATGGTGACGAACCCCAGGCGCGGGTCCTTGATGCGCCCCTGCAGGAGACGGGCGACGGTCTCGTGGATGCGGTCGGCGACCTTGCGGGCGCGGGCGGCGTCGGCCATGGTGGTCCTCCTGGTGGTCGGGGCGGGCCGGGCCCGCGGGCCGGGCGACCGCCGGATTCGGGCGCACCACTGCGGCGCGCGCCGCCATCCTACGGAACCCGGGCGGCGGGGGCGCGCCGGGCGCTGAGCGGGTCCGGCCCGACGCCGGGGCCCGGGCGCCGGGCGGGGCGCAAGGGGATGGGCCGACCCCGTAGAACCTGCATTCTGTCGGGCGCGTCTTCGGACGAAACCGAATATGGAGATCGCGCCTCCACTGTGGTATCCTGAAACTTATGGCAGCTCCGGACACTAATGCACCAGCCGACCCGGACCGGGCACTGGACTCCATCCGGGAGCTTCTGCGCGATTCTCACACCCAAGAATTCCAAGAATTTCTGCTTGACCTTCGCACCCGAGCGCTCCCGCTAGGCGATTACACTGAAATCCTCGAAGATTCCATACGTAAAACGATACGTATTTCTTACCAGGCAGGTCTCAGGAAAGGTCAGAATCTTCGCGATGGTGCCGGAGAACTTGACACCCCGACGCCCGCCCACAGCAATGCCAGCGCAGTTCCTCTGTCAGCGTCCACCGCGGACTTACTCGCCCGCACCACGCTGCCCGGGCTCGACGACGATGACGCCCGCGAGGTGAGCCGCATCCTCGAAGATCCCGAGTACGCGGAGCTCATCGCCGCCCGGCACTGGGCGCTGGTAGCCGCCGACAACCTGACCCGCTCGCTGAGCACCCGCGAAGTGGCCGATATGACGGGAAGGTCCCCCGCCGCGATCGCCCGGTCCGCGGGGCGGAGCCTGTACGCCTACCACCTCGGGCGAAACCTGCGCTTCCCCACCTGGCAGTTCGACGACGGCCGTCCGCTGCCGGGACTGGCGACTGTGGTTCCGGCCCTGCGCAACGGCCTGACACCGATGACCGTGGAGGCGCGGATGACCAGCGCCGACCCCGAGATCCTCGACGGCCTCAGCCCCGTGGAGTGGCTCGCGCGCGGTGGCGATCCCACGGAGGTGACGCGAGTCCTGACCGAGATGGACCACCGGTGAGCGCACGGCCCAAGAACCCGGTCAGACCCCCGGGGCCGTTATCCATTGGTCCGCAGGACATCAGCGTCGTCGATGGCGCCGAACTGTTCCGGATAACCTTCGCCTCGAGCCCCTTCGCACTGGCATGGAGGCGATTGCGCTCCTGGGGCCCGGTGGCGAGGTGCCGCTGGGACCCTCACCCGGAGCCGCCCGGGGATCATCCCGGCGAGGGCGTTCTCTACACGGCGGGGGACCTCATGACCTGCGTCGCCGAGGTCTTCGCCGATACCCGCATCATCGACACCCGGTGCGACACTCCCGTCCTGCAGATCTGGCAGGCCACCCGCGCGATGAGACTGCTCGACCTGAGCGGCCAGTGGGCCCTGCGCAACGGCGCATCCGCGGCTCTGGATAGCGCACCTCGATCGACCTGCCGGGCCTGGGCGAGGGCCGTGCGCGAGCAGGCGCCGGATCTGGACGGTCTGGCCGTGCGATCCACCATGACCGGACGCGGGATGACTGTGCTCTTCACTCCCGCCGCCAGCAGCATCCCGCCCCGCCCGCGCGATTCGGTGCCGCTGACGGACTCGACCATCTACGCCCTTCTGGTAAGCCTGGCGCCCCGGATCGGCTACACGGTCGTATAGAAGAACCGGGCGGGGCCGACGGCGCCCGGACGGCCCTCGCGCGTCGCCCGCCTCCCACTTGCCCCTGCATGCATCTCCAGTTCCCGTCGATTTCCGCCGGGACGATACTGCGGCACGGCCTCCGACCCATTGAGCCCTTCTCATCGGAAACGGCGGCTCGGGGGCGGGGATCGGTGCGGCGGTGCGGGAAGAACGGGCGCGGAGTGGTGCGAGTGGGACTCCTGAGGCGGCCTGGGGCGGGAGCGTGTCCGAATCTGTTGCAAAGGCGCCCCAGACCGGGATCGGCGGCGAGCAAAGGTGCGGAATATCAACCATTCTCTTTCGGCGCTCCGGCTCGATCCGTGCCTTTGCAACAGATTTGGACAACCTGCGCCGCAGCGGGTCCCCCGGGAGGGTCACCGCGGGTCGGGCGAAGGCCGCAGCAGGTGCCCCGATCGGCCGGGCGGGCCTGCGGGAATATGCCCCCACGCACGAGCACGTCACTTAACCCGCGAGCACGTCTGCTAGAGGTACGTGCTCGCGGGTTAAGTGACGATCTCGCGGGTTAAGTGACGTGCTCGCGGGCCGGGCCCGGCTCATCCCGGCCCCCTTGAGGACCCCCGACGCCGAGACGTGCATTTCGCTCTCGAGAACGACGGCTGGAACTGCACGCTCGAGTGCGAAGTGCACGTCTGGGCGCCGGGGCGTCCGGAGTGGCCGGGCGGGCCAGTGCCGCGGCCCGCGAGATCGCCGGGCGATGTCCCCGCGGGTCCCGTCCGGTCGTCGGACCTGACTCATGACGCTTAGTGTGCCGGGTGTGGTGTGTTCAGGGCGGTGAGGATGTCGTTGGCGGCGTCGGTCAGACGTGGGGCGGCGGTGAGGTGGTGGCCGTTGAGGTTGATGGTGATCTCCTGGAGGGGTTTGAGGGTGCGGATGATGCGTTTGATGGTCATGCCGGTGGCGTCCTGGAGGTGGCGGGCTACGGCTAGGGCGGCCATGACGACGGTCAGGTGGGCTTCGATGGCGTCGCGGGTGTGGTGGAAGACGGGTCGGGCTGACAGGTCGTGCTTGCTCATGCGGAAGGACGCCTCGACGTGCCACAGCTCGTGATACGAGGAGACGACCTCGGCGGCGTCCATCAAGCGAGACGGAATATTGGTGACGTAGCCCTTGAGTCCCACCAGGGAGCGGGCTCTGGCCAGGGACGCCTCATCGAGGACCTGGTCTCCTTTGTGGGTGGTGACGAAGCGCGTGCCCTTAGGACGTCGCTGGCCGGCGACGACGGCCCGGGCCCGGTTGGCCTGGGCGTCCAGGGTCCGGTTGTCCCGGGCCGCGCGCTTCTTGGAGTGGGCCCACACCGCCCGCCACGACCCCGGATGGGTGACCGGGTCCCACACCGGCTCAGCCCTGAGGCTCTTGTCCCGCTCGCTCCTGGAGCCTCTCCTGGGGGTGATGGTGTCAATCAGCTGCCCATCAGTGAACGCGTCACCCTTCCAGTGGAAGTGCGCCTCAAGGTCCCCCGGGGCCCGGGTGGTGCGGGCCCCGACGATGAACCGCAGGTGCGCCTCGTCCAGGGACTTGAGGTTGGCCGCCGAGAGCATGCCGGCATCAGCCACGATGACGAGCTCCTCAATACCGTGGGCGGCCTGGAAGGCCTCCACCATGGGGATGATCGTGGTGGTCTCGGCCCGGTTGCCCTCCCAGCACCCGACCTGGAGGGGGAAACCGCCGCGGTCGACCAGCAGGCCGACGATGACCTGGGGGTCGACCCGCCTCTCCTTGGAGTAACCGACCTTGCGCAGGTCGTCCTCCCTCTCGGTCTCGAAGTACAGGGTGGTGACGTCGTACAGGCACAGGGTCAGGCCCCCGGTGCTGGTGACGTGTTCGAACAGGGCCTGGGAGATCGCCTCCCGGTATCCCCGTTCCTGGGCCCGGGCCAGGGAGCGGAACAAGGTCCGCACGGTGACCGGCTCCAGGCCCAGGTCACCCAGCACGCGGGGCACCTGGGCCTTGGAGGACGGCTCGATCACACGAGCCAGAACCATCTGCTCAAAGGCCCGATCACCCCCGACCGCCCCACCCAGCCCCAGGCGGGTGTAGGCCCCGTGCAGGACCTCCCACAACAGGGCCGAGCGCGCCGACTCCACCACCGCCACCACGCCGGCAGTGTCTGTCGAAGCCGCCGGTGGTGCTGATGATGCGGAGGGCAGGTCCAGAGTCAACTGGTCCGGGGCGATGCGGTGCCGGCCGATCTCCATCAGGGCAGCCAGCTCGGCCTTGGTGTGGGCTGAACCCAGGTGCTCGATCACCTTGTCCCGGCGTCCCTGCTTGACCGCGATCTGCACCGCCGTCGCCCCCGAGGCGGTCTTGACCTTGCGCAGAAACGGGCTCACCACCCCGACCCTACCGGCCCCTTAGTGTGCCGGCACACCCCGACCACCACACGATATCAACGAAAAACCCGCATCAAAACCCAGACCCCACCAAAGTGTCATGAGTCAGG
>NZ_KE386866.1:42726-68499 GCF_000429225.1 Actinomyces dentalis DSM 19115 | reverse complement strand
GGGGGGGGTGCCCCTATGTGGTGTGTCAAGCGGCTGCGGGTGGTTTCGTGGCTGGTTGCGGGTCATGGCGTGCAGGGTGGGGATGCGGCGGTGGGCCAGGGCGAGCAGGGCCTGGCCCAAGGCGCTTGCCCTGGTCCCGTTTGCGCTGGTAGTAGGTACGGGAGACGGGATCTGTCAGGGAGGCGAAGGCGGACAGGAACATGGCGTGTTCGAGTCTCTTGTTGCCGGTGCGGCAGACGCGCTCGCCGCGGATCGATGAGCCTGAGCGGCGTGTGACCGGGGCCGGGCCGGATGTGGGAGGCCGGCTGGGCGCCGGTGCCTGGAGGTCTTGCCCAGGGTCTCGGCCAGGAAGACGGCTGCGGCCGGGACCCCGACACCCGGCACGGGTGGTCAGGACCTCGCGCATGAGGGTGGGCCCGCACCAGGGTCTCGACCCGGGCGGCGACGTCGGCCCGCTGGGAGTGCAGGGCGATGAGCTGGCGGGCCAGGTGGGGCAGCACCGTGCCGGCGGCCTCGGTGCCGGTGACGGTGACGGTCTGCCGGCCCGGGGCCGATACGATCTTGCCGGCCCAGGCGGCGTGGCGCCGGGCGCCGTGCTTCTTGAGCTTGGCGTCGATGCGGGCCCTGCCGGCCTTCCTCAACGCGGTGGGGGTGGGCCATGCGGCGATGACCTCCAGGACGGCGTCGTGCTTCAGCCGAGGTCCCAGGATGTTCTCCAGGGCGGGGTGGATCTGGGTGTACAGGCCCCGGATCCGGTTGGCGGTCTGGTTGACCTGTCTGGCCGGGTCCAGGTCGAAACCGGTCAGCATGCTCAGCGCCGCGGCGTCCTCGTCCGAGGTGCTGATGGCTCTCAGGGTGTGGGGCATGGTGCGGGCGGCGCCGGCGATCACGGCCGCGTCCTTCGCGTCGGTCTTGGCGCTGCCCGGTGTCAGGTCGGCGATGCGGCGCATCGGTCAGCCCGGGCA
Source organism: Actinomyces dentalis DSM 19115 (assembly GCF_000429225.1). GTDB lineage: Bacteria > Actinomycetota > Actinomycetes > Actinomycetales > Actinomycetaceae > Actinomyces > Actinomyces dentalis. Next base: position 67,534 of record NZ_KE386866.1, on the reverse strand, counting down.
GGTAGCCCACGGTGATGCCCATGTCCCGGGCCACCGCCACGGCCAGGGCCCCGATGGTGGCGGGCTGGTCCACCACCACCAGAAGGTGACCGTGGGCGGCCAGTTTCTCGTACAGGGCGCGCAGACGCGCCTCGTCGCCTGGCAGGGCCTTGTCGAAGACCTTCTTGCCGCCCTTGGTCAGGGCCGTGGCCCAGTGGTGAGTCTTGCCGACGTCGATGCCGACGAAGACCTCGATGTCCTCGATATCCATCTTTCTGCCGCCTCCCGCTTAAGTGGGTGAGGACCAGCCGGTGGACGATCGGTCCCGCACCCACGTTACGGAAGACCTCACACGCAGTGGGTCGTTCCCCTTATCAGCGGTCACCGGCGCCCGGCCGCCGCGGGTGACAACACCCCCCGGATCATCTACGTACAGGGGCAAGACATCATGCCCGCAGCGGCTGGCCCAGCCCCGGACCACCCGGGACCACCAACAAGGTAACGGGGGAGCCCGATCCATCATTTTTCGTGAACGCGCAGGTTTCCAGTCGAACGCGCAGGCGGGAGGCGCGCGTTCGACTGGAAACCTGCGCGTTCACAGAATCGGGTGGGGCGGTGCGGGGCCGGAACTCAGGTGGAGGGGCGGCCGCCCCGGGCGTCCTCAGCGGTAGTCGTCCCAGACGGGCGAGGGGAACAGCACCGACTCCCAGCGCGCCCACTCCTCGACCAGGGACACCCGCGGCTCGCGGAAGAAGCGGATCTGCGCCCCGTCCATCGCCTCGATCGCCATCTCCACCAGCGGGCGCATCGTCGGCCAGCCGCCGGCCTCGACGACCTGCGGTGGCAGGCGCCAGGTGAAGCGCGAGTAGTGCTCCCAGACCTGGTCCGGGCGGCGGATGAAGTAGTCGTGGGCGGGGTGGTCGGGGTCGGTGGCCTCCACGCCGAGCGTCATGTACAGGCCCATGAGCTGGGGGCGGGCCTCGTTGTGGGCCACGAGGTAGCGGAAGTAGGCGGGCAGGCTCATGCCCTCCGGGTGCACGGCCGCCGGGTCGCCGGAGTCGAGGAAGTCCTGCGGGGTGCCCTGGCGGTCGTAGCGGTCGCTCATGAGCAGTTCGACGAGCCCGTCCTTATTGCCGATGTAGTGCAGCAGCCCCGCCTGGGTGATGCCGACGGCGTCGGCCACCTCCTGCAGCGCCAGACCGTTGAAGCCATGGTGGGCCACGAGCCGGGTGGCGGCCTCGACGATCTGCTCGCGCCGCTCCTCCGCGGACAGGCGGACGCGCTTACTGCGACTGGTGGCCATGGCCTCGATCCTAGTGGAGTACCGCCGCCGACCATGCGGAGCCCGACGGCGGCGTCAGTGGCCGGAACGGGTGCTGACTGGGACCGGGGCGCTGGCGTGCTGCCCGGCGGCCGAGCCGCGGTCCGGAATCGACGTGATGGCGTGGGGCGCTTGGGGCTCCTGGGGTGGTCTGGGGCGGGATCGTGTCCGAATCTGTTGCAAAGGCGCCCCGGGCCGGGGTCAGCCGCGAGAAGAAGCGCAGAATATCAACGGTTCTCTTCCGGCGCTCCGGCACGATCCGGGCCTTTGCAACAGATTCGGACAAACGGCGCCGCTGGCCCCCTGGGGCGCGGCCTCCCGCGGCCCCCGGAACCCCGGGACCGGTCATGGTCGTCATGGAGCGGGGCGGGAAGAACCCGGCCCGCCCGGGAGCGGCCCTCCGGCAAGACGCCCACCGGGAACCCGGCCCTCGCAGGAGATCGTCCCCACCGCATCGATCTCAGTCCCCGCACCACCGTCCTCGGCGAGGACGCCTCGCAGAGGACGGTGACCGCAGAAATGGCGTTCTGGGAGGATCGTTCGCCCCGGCTCGTCGGAGGCGCCTGACGCTTTCCGCATAATTCCGCGGCTTGTTCGCCGCGGCCGCCGGGAGCGGAGCGGAACGATCCTCCCAGAACGCCAAAATCAGGTTCCGGAGAGCAGAACCCCGTCCACCCGCGGCATCTTGCCCGTTGCTGTGCTCAGGGCCCGGACCCGGTGCGACGGCCGCGACCAGGACCTCCCGGTAGTTCCGCGGTGGATCCTGCGGACCTTCCCGGAGGGCCGGGGCCGGCCGGGCGCTCGCGGCGGGGCTCAGCGGCTCAGCGGACCCTCCTGATGGCCAGGATCGAGAAGCAGCCGACGACGGCGCAGCCGATGGAGACGGGGAAGACGAGCGTGTAGGCGCCGGTCCAGGTGACGATCGCGGAGGTGATGACCGGGCCGGACATCTGGCCGAGCGTCGTGGACATGTTGAGGATGCCCAGGTCCTTCCCGGCGGTCTCGGGGTCGGGCAGGACGTCGACGTTGAGGGCCTGGTCGACGGAGCTGTAGACGGCGTAGCCGAAGCCGGCGATGAGGGCGAAGAGGTAGATGCCGGTCGTCGTCGGCATGATCCAGGGCATGAGGACGCCCAGGGCGAAGAGCAGGGAGGCCATGACCACCGGCACCTTGCGGCGCTTGAGGATGTCGGAGAGAGGACCCCCGAGGAAGCCCCCGACGAGGCCGACGACGAGGGTGATGGAGGACATGACCGTCACGGTGGCGCCGGACTCCTCGGTGGACAGGCCGAGGTAGTCCTGGATGATGTAGAGCTGGTAGGCGTTGATCATCTGGTAGGAGATGAGCATGGTGAAGCGGCCGAAGAACGCCTTCCAGAAGTCGCCCGCGCCCCGGGTCGGGGGGATGAAGGAGCGGAGCACGTCGCCCGGCGACTTGGCCGCGGCGGTCTCGTCGGCGGCGGATTTCTCGCGCGGCCAGACCAGCACGGCGAACAGGCCCGCGGTGCCCATGAGGACGCCGCCGAGGGTGAACCCGGACACCGAGGCGCCGGATTCGGAGATGAAGCGGGCGCCGACGATGGCGCCGAGCGGGTAGCCGACGGAGGCGCCCACGCCCCAGAAGGTGGACATGGTGCCGCGGATCGACTCCGGGACGCGGTCGGACAGGACCGCGATGGCCGGGGCCAGCATCATATTGAGGCCCACCATGCACACGCAGTAAATGACGGTGATCACCGCGGAGTTCGCCAGGACGCCGATGGCGAAGAGCGACAGGCCGCCCAGGACGCCGCCGCAGACGACCCAGGGGCTGCGCTTGCCGAAGCGCGAGCGGGTGCGGTCGGAGAGGTTGCCGAAGACGAGGTTGGAGACCAGTGAGACCAGGGCCGTCACGGCGCTGATCGAGCCCAGGAGGGCGGTGGGGTTGTCGACTCCGATGTCCTTGAGGCGCTGGGGCAGGAGCACCGAGGCGACGGTGTTGAGGCCGATGGCCCACAGCAGGGAGATGCCGAAGAAGCCGACGCCGAAGCGGATCAGCGTGGAGCGGCTCAGTGGGACGCCGGTGTCGGGCGCGAGGTTGGAGGGGGAGGGCGGGGCGGCGGTGTCCACTGCGGTGGACTCCTGTGTCTGGGGCATGTGCGACCCTTTCATCGAACGGCGGTGTCCGTATGTGGTTACTACTTAATAAGTAGTAGGTAGATCGTAGAGGGCCGCCCCGCCCATGTCAACACCCGCTCCCGGCGGGGAGGAGCGGGCCGATGCGCCGTGGTCGACGGCGGGTCCGCCCCGCCGCGCCCGCCAGCGACGGCCCGGGACCGCCGTCGGGCACCATGGGCCCATGCGCCTGACCACCGACCTCAAGGACCTCGCCGGCATCCCGGCCTTCCGCACCCTGCTGGGGGTCCGCCTCGTCTCCCAGACCGGCGACGGCATGGTCCAGGCGGGCCTGGCCACCGTGTTCTTCTTCGCCCCCCAGAACATGACCACGGCCCCCGGCGTCGCCTCCGCCCTGGTCGTCATGCTCCTGCCCTTCAGCGTCGTCGGCCCCTTCACCGGGCCCTTCATCGACCGGTGGCGACGGCGCCAGACCCTCCTGGCGGGCAACCTCCTGCGCGCCGGCCTCATCGTCGCCACCGCACTGATCATGCAGACCGCCGGCGTGGGGATCGGCGTCTACACCCTCGTCCTGGTCGCCCTGGGCGTCAACCGCTTCCTGCTGTCCGTGCTCTCGGCCGGCCTGCCCCGGATCATCGACCGCGAGCGCCTGCTCGTGGCCAACTCCATCGTCCCCACCCTGGGCGGCGCGGCGACGGCGCTCGGCATGGTCATCGGCATCCTGCTGCGCCTGCTGCTGCCCGACGGCGCCGCCCGGAACACCGCGAGCCTGCTCACCGCGGCCGGGCTGTACGCGCTCGCGGCCGTCGTCGTCACCCGGCTCGGGCGCGACCAGCTCGGGCCGGAGCGCCCGGGCGGCGCCGGGCTGGGGGCGGCGCTGGGCCGGACCGCGGCGGACCTGGCCGACGCCGTGCGCTACCTCGTGCGCCGCGGCACCCCCGGCCTGGCGCTGGGCGCCATGGCGCTGCACCGCTTCGTCTACGGCATGGAGCTCATCACCATCATCCTGGCCTCCCGCAACCTCCTGGCCGACCCGGCCCAGGCGGACCGGGGGCTGGCGCTGTTCGGGGCCCTCATGGGGGCGATGATGGCCGGGCACGGCATCGCCGTGATCCTCACGCCCCTGGCCCACGAGCGGGTGGCGCCGTCGACCTGGATCGTCATGTGCCTGGTGGGCGGCACGGCCGGGCAGCTGGTGCTCGTGGCCACGCACGCCCGGGCGGCCATGACGGCGGGGCTGGTCGTCTTCGGGATCGGGGTGCAGGGGGCCAAGATCGCCGTTGACACGATCGTGCAGTCGGACACGGCCGACGCCTACCGGGGCCGGGCCTTCTCCCTCTACGACGTCCTGTTCAACACCGCCGAGTGCGTGGCCGCCGGCGTCGCCGTGCTGGTCCTGCCCGACGTCGGCTGGTCGCGGGGAGCGCAGGCGGCGCTGGTGGTCTTCGTGTGGTGCGTGGCGCTGACCTACGGGCGGGCGGTGCGCCGGCTGGGCGACCGGCCCCGCGAGGTGACCGGGCTGCCGGGGCTGGGCCGAGCGGCGCCGCTTGACCCTCACGCTGCGTGAGGGAGGAGTGTCGGCTCCATGGCAGCCCATGACACAGCCCTCACCATCATCGACACGGCTTCGACGACCCGCCGCGTCCTGGCGGCGCCCCCGTCCGAGCGCGCCGAGCTCCTGCGACAGGTCCGCGCGCCCTTGAACGGCATGTTCCCCTTCATCCCCGGCGGCCCGGACCAGTTCGAGATTCATCGGGGGACCTACGGCTACCCGATCGAGGGGTCCGACGCTCGCGTCCTCGACGCGCTCGCGCGGCTGGAGGATGCGGATGCGTGGGGCCGCATCAGGAGGGCGCTGGCCGGGGGCATCGCCGCCCTCACGTCCGCCGTGCCGGATCTCAGCGTCCCCGACCTGACGGTCCACCTGACCGTCGGCGACCCGGGCGACGCGTACTTCATGGACGAGATCCAGGGACTGTCCGCCTTCGGCGGCATGAGCGGCTACATCGAGATCACCGTCTGGCCCCACGACGTCGTGCTCGACCGCCTGGAGGCGATCGCGGTTCACGAGCTCCACCACAACGTGCGCTACGGACCGGGCGGCGTCGTGTGGGATCCGATGAGGGTCCAACTCGGTGAGCAGGTGGTGGCCGAGGGACTCGCCGACGCCTTCGCCGCCGAGCTGTACGGGGAGCGCGGGTGGACTCACTTCGTCGATGACGCGTCGCACGGGCACGACGTCGTCGGCAAGGTCCGCCAGGCCCTGGACATCAGCGGCGTGCAGCACTTCATGCCCTGGATCCTCGGCGACGCCGGCGCCCGCCGACTGGGACTCGACCCCGTGGGCGTGCCCACCGGCGCCGGCTACGCCGCCGGACGGGACCTCGTCGCGCAGTACCTGAGGCGATCGGGGCGCAGTGCCGCCGAGGCGGTGCGCACGCCGTGGCGGCAGGTTGTGGGCGGCGACGCACGGTGAGCCCGTCGCCGGGCGGGCGGGGCGCGTGAGCGGGCACCGCCGCCCTCGCGCGGCGTCGGGCCCCGGGCTCGCGCCCGTGGGACACCACTGGGATGCTGGGCGCATGCATGAGCCCGACCTGCCCGGAGCCCGCGAGGACCTGACCGTCGGCGAGGCGGCGCGTCTGATCGGGGTGTCCGTGCGCACCCTGCACCACTGGGACGCGCTCGGGCTCGCCGTTCCCTCGGGCCGTACCTGGTCCGGCTACCGGCTCTACTCGCCCGACGACGTCGCCCGCCTCCAGCAGGTCCTCGTCTACCGGGAGACCGGCATGCCGCTGGCCCGCATCGGCGAGCTCCTGGACGAGGCCGGCACGAGCGCACTGGAGCACCTCGAGCGCCAGCGCGCGCTCCTGCTGGCCCGCATCACCAGGCTGCAGCGGATGGTCGGCGCGGTCGAGGCGCTCATGGACGAGGAGACGCGCATGAGCACCACGCCCGAGCAGCGCGCCGAGATCCTCGGCACCGGCTGGGATCCCGCCTGGGAGGAGGAGGCCCAGCGGCGCTGGGGGGACACCGACGAGTGGGCCCAGTCCGAGGCGCGCCGGGCCGCCATGAGCGCCTCGGACTGGAAGCGGGTCAAGGAGGAGTCGGACCGGCTCCTGGCCGATCTGGCCGCCGCCATGCGCGAGGGCGCCGAACCCGGCGGCGAGCGCGCCAACGCCCTGGCCGAGCGGCACCGCGCCAGCATCGACCAGTGGTTCGACACGAGCCACTCCAAGCAGGTGCTCATCGCCTGCGGCTACGTCGCCGACCCCCGCTTCGCCGCCCACTACGACGGGTACGAGCCCGGCCTGGCCGCCTGGCTCAAGGAGATCATCGACGCCAACGCCGCCGCCCACGGCGTGGACCCGGCCACCGCCCGCTGGCAGTAGCGGCCCGGCCGGCCCGCCGCCGCTCACAGCCCGCGGGCGCGGCGGACCACCTTGCGGATCTCGTCCACCCACAGCACCAGCGAGGCCATGGCCACCACGACCGCCCAGTGGGCCAGGTCCAACGGCTCCGTGGAGAAGGCCACCTGGAGGACGGGCACCTCCACCACGGCCACCTGGAGGACGGCGCCGAGCCCGATCGCCCCCCACAGCCACTTGTTGACGAACAGGTGGTGCAGGGCGCTGACCGTCTCCGAGCGCGAGTTGAGGGTGTTGAACAGCTGGGCCAGGACCAGGGTGGAGAAGGCCGCCGTGCGGGCCGTGGGCAGCTCGTCCGTGGACAGCCCCGCGATGTCGATGAGGCCGCCGGGCAGGAAGACGTCGAGCACGGCCAGGGTCGAGGCGGCCATGACCGCGCCGATGAGCAGCACCCCGCTCCACATGGTGGCGTCGATCACCCGGTCGGTGGGCTTGCGCGGCGGCCGGCCCATGACGTCCTCGACGCTGGGGTCCACCCCCATGGCCAGGGCCGGGGCGGAGTCGGTGACCAGGTTGATCCACAGGATCTGGGTGGCCAGCAGCGGCAGGACGACGCCGGAGGAGCTGCGCCCGCTCAGGCCGATGACCCCGGCCAGCACCACCCCGCCGAAGACGGTGAGGACCTCGCCCATATTGGACGACAGCAGGAAGCGCAGGAACTTCTTGATGTTGTCGAAGATGCGCCGGCCCTCGCGCACGGCGTCGACGATGGTGGCGAAATTGTCGTCCGCCAGCACCATGGCGGCGGCCTCCTTGGTCACCTGCGTGCCGGTGACGCCCATGGCCACGCCGATGTCGGCCGCCCGCAGCGCGGGGGCGTCGTTGACGCCGTCGCCCGTCATGGACACGGTGTGCCCCTGCGACTTCAGGGCGCCGACGATGCGCATCTTGTGCTCCGGGGCGACGCGCGCGTAGACGTTCGTGCGGGCCACGGCGACGGCCAGGGCGCCGTCGTCCATGGCGGACAGCTCGCGGCCGGTGAGCACGCGCGCGCCCCGCTCGGCGATGCCCAGGTCGGCGGCGATGCGCCCGGCGGTGTCCGGGTGGTCGCCGGTGATCATGAGCACGCGGATGCCGGCCCGGCGCGCCTCGGCCACGGCGACGGCGGCCTCGGGGCGCGGCGGGTCGATAATGCCGACGACGCCGGCCAGCACGAGGTCCCTCTCCAGCTCCGCCAGCTCGGCGTCGGCGCCCTCGGTGAGGGCGGCCGCCGCGAGGCGGGCCTCGTCCTCGCTCAGGACCCGGTAGGCCACGCCCAGGGTGCGCAGGGCCCGGCCGGACATGTCGCCGATGTGGTCGGCGAAGCGCTCGCGCACGTCCTCCCTCAGCGGGGCGGGAACGCCCCCGAGCTCGGCGCCGGCCGCCGCATCGCCCTCGCGCACCCGGGTGCAGCGCCCCATGAGCACGTCCGGGGCGCCCTTGGACATGAGGATCGTGGCGCCGTGCTTGGCGTCGGTGTACAGCACGCTCATGAGCTTGCGCTCGCTGGTGAAGGGAATCTCGCCGACCCGCTCGAAGCGGCCCTCCCGGCCCCCCTCGGTGCCCAGCTTGCGCTCGGCCACGAGGAAGGAGCCCTCGGTGGGGTCGCCCACGACGCTCCACACGCCCTCGTCGACGGCGAGCTCGGCGTCGGAGGCCATGGCCCCGCCCGACAGGACCACGGTCACCTCGTCGCGCAGCGCGCCGGTCAGCGGCTCGGGGTCGGGCCGCCCGTCGCGGTCGGCGTCGGGGGCCACCTCGCCGTCGGGCGCGTAGCCGATGCCGGTGACCACGGTGGTGCCCGAGGCGGTGACGATCTCCTGGATCGTCATCTCCGAGCGGGTCAGGGTGCCGGTCTTGTCCGAGCAGATGACCGAGGCCGACCCCAGGGTCTCCACGCTCGTGAGCCACTTGACCACCGCCTTGTGGAGGGCCATGCGCTGCACGCCCAGGGCCAGGACCACCGACAGGATCGCGGGCAGCCCCTCGGGCACGGCGGCCACGGCCAGGGACACGCCCAGCAGGAGGGCGTCGGTGACCGTCTGGGCGGTGCGCTCGGGGGCCAGCGCCAGCAGGGTCGCCACCACCACGACGGCGATGACGATCACCACCGCGCCCAGCATCTTGGAGATCCGGGTGATCTCGCGCTGGAGGGGCGTGCCCTCCTCCTCGACCGAGTCGAGCATCCGCGCGATGGCGCCCATCTCGGTGTCGGCGCCGGTGGCCACGACGACGGCCCGGCCCGTGCCCTGGGCGACGGAGGTGCCGCGGTGGACCATGGAGGAGCGGTCGGCCAGGTCGGCGTCGGGGGCGACGGCGTCGGCGGACTTGACCACGGCGTCGGCCTCGCCGGTCAGCGAGGACTCGATGACGCGCAGGGCCGCCGCCTGGACCAGGCGGGCGTCGGCGCCGACCTGGTCGCCCTCGCCCAGGACGAGCAGGTCGCCCACGACCAGCTCCGAGGACGGCACGACCCGGCGGCCCCCGTCGCGCAGGACCGTGCTCGTGGCGGCCGTCATCGCCGACAGGGCGGCGACGGCGTCGGCCGCCCTGCTCTCCTGGACGAAGCCGAGCACGGCGTTGAGGGTGATGACCAGCAGGATGATGAGCGCGTCGACCGGCGCCCCGTGGGCGCCCTCCAGCGCCCAGGTGATCGCCGAGACGACGATGGCGCCCAGGAGCAGGTAGACGAGCGGGTCGCGGAACTGGGCCAGGAGGCGCTTCCAGGCCGGCTCCGGCGGGGTGGAGGGCAGCTCGTTGGGGCCGTCCTCGGCCAGGCGGCGGGCGGCCTCCGCCCCGGTCAGACCCTCGGCGAGGTCGGTGCCGTGCGCGGCGGCGACGGCCTCGGGGCTCTCGGCGAAGGGCGCGGGGGGAGAATCTGCGGTGGCGGCGGATGCCGTCGGAGGTGTCATGCGCCCAATCCCATCGGGGCGACGGCGCGGGCGTCATCCCTGTTCGCCCAGGGCGGGAGGGGAGTACTCACCCCCCGCCCCGGGCGCCGCCCGGGCGCGCCGGGCGGCCCCTCGTCGGGCTCCGCGGCGGGGGACGCCCGCCGGTCAGGCCACGTCGATCGGCGCGCCCTCGGCCAGCTCGGGCTGGAGGCCGAGCGTGCCCACCAGGCGCTCGCGGGCGGCCGGCGAGGCCGCCTCGGCCAGGTGCGCCCGGGCGGCCTCCAGCCGCGCTCCGACGTCGAGGCGCTCGGTCACGCCCTCATTGCCCGGCGTCGTCGTGAAGCGGGTCAGCGACCGGATCGAGGCCTCGGCCTGCTTGCGGTCGCGCTCGACCTTGGCGTCGATGCGGGCCGCGTACCAGTCGGAGGCCAGGATGTTCTCCCGCTCGAACAGGGCCCGGAACTGCGGGCTGGCCAGCGTCCACCCCTGCTCGGAGCGCCCCGAGTGCATGATCTCCAGCAGCGCCCTCAGCGGCGGCACGGCCCACCGGATCGATCCGTCGTCGACGTAGTGCTGGGCGACCACCCGGTGGGTGGTGACGATGACGTCGACGGAGTCGGCGAAGACCTCCTCATCCTGCAGCTCGGGGCGCAGCATCTCCTCGGTGAACACGACGTCGGGGTGCAGGAAGATGCGCCCGAAGAAGCTGTTGGCGAAGGCCTGGTTCATGCGGTAGCCCAGCCGCGAGGCCTGGACGGTGCGCCCGCCGATCTCCCTGTCCTCCAGGCGCTCCAGGTAGCCGCCCGCGATGAGGGCGCGGGCGTCGCGCTCGGCCTCGGTCATGCGCGAGAACACCTCCGGCACGAGCAGCGAGATGTCATGGGCGACCCTGACCCTGGGCCCGATGAAGCCCGCCGAGCTCAGCCAGCCGTCGTAGCCGCCCAGGGCGTAGGACAGCAGCGAGGCGTTGAGGTCGTAGACGGGCGGCAGCGCGTTGAAGGGCGACTTGGTCAGCGCCCCCTCGCTGCCGGCGCCCGTGGTCGAGGGCGACTTGCCGGTCATGGAGGAGATGAACTCCATGAACAGCTCGGGCAGCTCCATGTAGTGCAGCGGGTTGTAGGCGCACAGGGCCGGCACCCCCGGCTCGGGCGGGTTGTTGCGCCGGCCGGCGGCGACGACGTCGACGCTGTGGCGGATCGGCTCGTCCAGGGGCACGCGGGAGTACAGGTGGGTGGCCACCTCGGCCAGGCGCACCTCCTCGGGGCGGGCGACGTCCGGGCGCACCTGGAGGTAGCGCGGGTTCCGCGTGGGGGCGCCGTTCACGAGGCGCGGGTTGGCGGTGCAGACCCAGTAGGACCGCCGGGCCGGCTCCGGCGCCTCGGGCAGGGCGGCCGCCCGGCGGACGAGGCCCTGCATGGGCTCGGTGAAGCGCGACAGCCCGGGCGCGTCGTCGACCATGGCCCGCGCGTCGGCGGGGGTCAGGGGCGCGTAGTTGGAGATGAACAGGTCCTGCCCCGACATGTCCGACTCGGTCTGCTTGTCGTAGCCGGGCACGATGGCGTCGTCGGGGCGCTGGAACAGCAGCCGCTCGCAGTTGGTGACGTACTTGCGGCTCAGCCCCCGCGCGGAGGCCGGGTCGTCGGCGGAGGCCGGCGCCACCAGGGAGGAGGTGATGTCGTCCTCCGTCTGGACCTTCGCGCAGGCCGCGAAGTCGGGGCGCAGGGAGAACAGCCGCCAGGCGCCGTCGGGCTCGAAGCCCACGCGCAGCATATTGATCTTGACGGTGTCGCCGTCCAGGCGCAGGGAGTTGCCCTGGCGGCCGTTCATCATGCCCACGGAGAAGTGGCTGCGCCAGTCGGCGCCCCACTCGGGGCGGTAGTAGCGCTTGACCGTGAAGATGAGCTCCTTGATGTGGGGCGGGATGGACTCCAGGAAGGCGTTGTACTCGGGGGTGTACATGTCCGACGGCGTGAGCAGCTTGATGACGCTGCCCAGCGAGCGGCGCTCGGAGAGGATGGAGCGGTGGTGGGCGCTCCTGTTGGCCGGGTCGACGAAGCGGTCGGCGTAGTCGCCGTCGAGGATGCCCTGGACGGCGTCCAGGTCGGCCTCCACGTCCCCGATGTAGGCCTCGCCGAAGACGATGGCGTCGAGGATCGACTTGGAGATCTCCGACTTGCCGCCCCCGGAGACGGTGGCCGGCTTGTGCAGCTGGGTGTGCCAGGGGGCGGTGCCGATCATGTGCCACTGCTTGGGGTTGCCGATGGCCGCCTTGCAGTGGATGCGGTAGCCCGACGGCGTCACGTAGGTCCTGCCGGCCAGCAGCGGGATGCGGGCCGTCTCGCCGTCCGCCCCGGTCCAGGTGATGGTCTGGGTGAGCATGGAGTAGAAGGCCCCGCCGGGCACCAGGACGATCGTCTCGTCGTCCAGGTCGACGGCGCAGCCCGAGGCCTCGCGGCGGAAGTGGCCGGGGTTGGCGGCCAGGACGTCGTCGAGCGTGCGGTCGGCGGGCGTGTGGACGTCGCGGAACTCACGGCCCAGGTCGTAGCGCGGGAAGGCGATCGCGCCGCCGGAGTGCTCCTCCTCCACGCAGCCGAAGAGGTTGGCCGAGTAGCCGATCTGGGTCTTGACCTCCTTCTTGCAGTAGCCGTAGTAGTTGTCCGCGATGACGGTGACGATGACGCCGCGCTCGTCGCGGGCCACGAGCTTGAAGGGCTTGCCGTCGTTGTAGAGCTCGCCCTCCTCGCGCCAGCACATGCCGTCGCGGCGCCGGCGCTCGTCGGCCTCCTCCCATGCGGGCAGCCCCAGCTCCTTCTTGGTCAGGGCGGTCAGGTGCGGGGCCAGGATGACGCAGCCGGTGTGCCCGGTCCAGGTCTCCGGCGCCAGGGAGGCGTCGTTCTCCGGCAGGTAGGGGTCGCCCCCGTTGCCGAAGATGCCCTCGACGAAGTCCAGGTTGGACACGAGCCCTCCGGGGGCGATGAAGCGGATCTCCATGGTGCGCTCGCCGGTGACGCCGGGGACCTCGGGGACGACGACGGGGCGCAGCAGCAGGGAGACGAAGCAGCGGGCCGGATCGGGCCGGGTGGAGGTCCAGGGCAGGGTGAGCAGGTCCGCGGGGGCGTCCAGGGCCGCGGCCAGGACGCGGGCGAAGACGTCGCGGGGCACGGCCTTCTTGTCGTCGGGGATGGGCAGGCCGCCCTCGGCGATGTGGAAGACGCCGGCCGTGGTGCGCCGGTCGTTGCGCGGATTGTGCAGGACCCCCTGGAGGACGCGGTAACTCTCGACGTAGGGGGAGGTGAAGCTGGTCGCGTCCAGGGGCAGGGACAGGGCGCGGGCCAGGCCCGGCTGGTCGAGCACGAAGGTGGCGGCGGGCAGGCGCGGGCGCTCGGCGGCGCCGTCGAGGTAGGAGTCGAGGAAGGCCTGGATGCGCCGGTCGGCGGCGCACAGGCGGCCGGACAGGCGCCGGGTCATCTCGCGCTGGCGCGCCAGGATGGGGGACACGAGCCGGTCGGTCCGCGGGTCGCCGACCCCGGCGGGGGCGGGCACGCCCAGCAGTTCCAGGCGCAGGGCGATGGCGGAGTTGATGGTCGCCGCGTCGGCGCTGCGCCGGCCGGGGTCGGAGGGTTGGCGGGCGGTGGACGCGTCGGTGCTGGTCGTGCTCATGGGGCCAGGCTAGTGGGATGCGTCTCACGGCGCGCGCCGTGCCGTCCAGGCTCCTACGGGGTACCTCACAGGCGCCTCCTGCTGTTATCCGGACGCCGGAACCGCCATACTGGACCGCAGCCCGAGGCGGCCCCCGCCGTCTGAGTCCTTCCTGAACAGCGGACAGAATCGAGGAGCGCGTGGCAGACAGTGCGAGGCGCGACGGCGTCGGCCGCCGAGGCGGAAAACTGGCCGCCGCGGCCAGGGCCGGCAGTCAGCAGCCCATGAGTCAGCAGTCCAAGGCGCCATCGGGGCGCGGCGGCTCGTCGCGTCCCGCCGCCTCGCAGGGACCCGGCGGCCGCCGACCCGGTCGGGGCGGCAAGACGGGACCGGGCAGGGCCGACGGGCGCCGTCGTCGTCGGATCATCAACTACCCGCGGGCCGGCAAGGGCCCCGTCATGCGCTGGATCCCCGGCTGGCGCTTCTTCCTCGGCTGCTTCTTCCTCCTCATCGCGGCGGTCGCCACGGCCTTCATCATCGCCTACAACACGATCAAGGTCCCCGAGCCCAGCGAGTTCGCCCAGGCCCAGTCCACCACCGTGTTCTACGCGGACGGCACCACCGAGATGGGCACCTTCGCGGAGATCAATCGCACCATTATCGACACCACGACGATCCCCGACTACATCGGCAACGCCGTCGTCGCCAGTGAGGACCGCACCTTCTACACCAATAACGGCGTCGATCCCAAGGGAATCGTCCGCGCCCTGTGGAACAATCTGCGCGGGGGCGACCGCCAGGGCGCCTCCACCCTGACCCAGCAGTACATCAAGAACTACTACGTCGATACGACCAGCTCCTACCTGGGCAAGTTCCAGCAGGCGATCATGGCCATTAAGATCGACCGGGAGCTGTCCAAGAAGCAGATCCTCGGCTCCTACCTCAACACGGTCTACTTCGGGCGCGGCGCCTACGGCATCGAGGCCGCCTCGCAGGCGTACTTCGGCCACTCCGCCGCGCAGATGACGGTCTCGGAGGCGGCCCTGCTCGCCGGCATCCTGCCCGCCCCCAGCGCCTGGGACCCGGCGATCGACGCGGGCCAGGCGCAGACCCGCTTCCAGCGCGTCCTGGGCTACATGCTCGAGGACGGCTACATCACCCGGGCCCAGTACGACGAGGCCTCCATGCCCACCACCATCACCCCGGAGTCGAACGAGCTGTACGCCGGCCCCAACGGCTACCTGCTGCAGATGGTGCGCCAGGAGCTCATCGACAAGGCGGGACTGAGCGGCGAGCAGATCGACACCGGCGGCTACAACATCACCACCACGATCAACAAGGCGGATCAGGAGGCCGCCGTCGCCTCCGTGCAGGCCCTGCCCGAGGGATACTCCCCCGACCTCCACGTGGCCCTGGTCTCCATCGACGCCTCCAACGGGGGGATACTGGCCCTCTACGGGGGCAGCGACTACCTGACCAACCAGGTCAATTCCGCCACCTCGGCCATAGCCCAGGCGGGTTCGACCTTCAAACCCTTCGCGCTCGTCTCGGCCCTGGAGAAGGGCGACACCCTGGCCAATGGCTACAATTCCCCCTCGCCCATGACCATCGAGGGCAATGAGTACCGCAATTACGGCGGCGTCTCCTACGGCTGGATCAATCTCGTCGATGCGACCGCCAATTCGGTCAACACGGCCTACGTGCAGCTCAATCGGGACATCGGCCCGGATGCGACCAATGAGGTGGCGGTGCGCGCGGGATATCCGTCGGACACGACCGGTCTGGACGACACCGTCCAGAACGTCCTGGGGTCGGCCTCGCCGCACACCATCGACATCGCCACCGCCTACACCACCTTCGCCGCCCAGGGCTCCCGGCACACCGCCCACATCGTGGCCTCGGTGAAGAACGGGCAGGGCGCGCTGGCCTACAGCGGTCCCACCGACGGGACGAAGGTCTTCGACGAGGGCGTCATGGCCGACGCCACCTACGCCATGACGCAGGTGGTGCAGAGGGGGTCGGGGACCACCGCCCTGGAGCTGGACCGGCCCGTCGCCGCCAAGACGGGCTCCTCCTCGGACAACAAGTCCGCTCAGTTCGTCGGCTACACCCCGCAGGTGGTCACCGCCGTGACCCTCTACCAGTCCGGCGCCGACGGCTCCGAGGAGTCGATCACCCCGTGGGGCGAGTACGACGAGATCACGGGGTCGACCTATCCGGCGGACATCTTCACCCAGTACATGAAGACGGCGCTGGCGGACCTGCCGGAGGAGGACTTCCCCGACCGCACGGCCGGCTCCACCAGGCCCGGCGGGCTCGACGGCACCCCGGCGCCGGTCTACGAGGAGCCGACGGCGGCGCCGACCCAGCCGCAGGCGCCGGTCTACGAGGAGCCGACGCAGGATGCGGTCGAGCCCCAGCCGGGGCAGACCCAGAGGTCCGAGCTGCAGCCGGGCGACGGGTCGACCGGCGGCACCGGCGGCACCGGCGGTACCGGCGGCACCGGCGGCGGCAGCGACGACGACGGCAACAATGGCGGTGCCGGCGGCGGTGGCGCTGGCGGCGGAGGCGCCGGTGGCGGTGCCGGCGGCGGCGGCGGCGCTGGCGGCGGAGGCGCTGGCGGCGGAGGCGCCGGTGGCGGTGGCGCTGGCGGCGGAGGCGGTGCTGGCGGCGGTGGCGGTGGCGCCGGCGGAGGCGCCGGCGGAGGCGCCGGCGGTCAGCAGAACCAGCAGAACAACGTGGACCACTGAGAGCGGCCGCCGGGCGAACCATCCGATAGTCGGATCCAGCCGCGGCCCCCGCGCCGTCGGACGGTCATGGCACCGGCCCCGCGTGGCGCACCGCACGCGGGGCCGGCGCCCCGTCGTCTTCCGGGGCGGCGGCCCGCTCCGGTAGGGTGACGATTCGGCTGCGCCGTCGGGCATCCGCCCGATGACCGGCCGTACGCATCACCCTCCTGTCACGGAAGGACCGTGACCGCTTCAGACCAGAGGAGGTGGGTACCAAGCATGCGTCACTACGAGATCATGATCATCCTCGAGCCCGAGACGGACGAGCGCACCATCGCTGCGACCCTCGAGAAGCTGCTGCAGGTCGTCCCCAGCAGCGGTGGCTCGGTCGACAAGATCGACATCTGGGGCAAGCGCCGTCTCGCCTACGACATCAAGAAGAAGTCCGAGGGCTTCTACGTCGTCGTCGATATGACCACCACGCCCGAGATCGCCCAGGAGCTCGACCGCCAGCTCGGCCTCAACGAGACCGTCCTGCGCACCAAGCTGCTGCGCCCCGAGGCCTGACCGCATCCACGGAACGGAGAGAAGCATGGCCGGCGACACCGTTATCACGATCATCGGGAACCTCACCGCGGACCCCGAGATGCGCTTCACCCCCTCGGGTGCGGCGGTCGCGTCCTTCACGATCGCCTCGACGCCCCGCATCTTCGACCGCCAGACCAATGAGTGGAAGGACGCCGAGACGCTCTTCATGCGCTGCTCGATCTGGCGCGAGGCGGCCGAGAACGTGGCCGAGTCCCTCGCCAAGGGCATGCGCGTCATCGCGCAGGGCCGCCTTCAGCAGCGCTCGTACACCACCCGCGAGGGCGAGCAGCGCACCGTCGTCGAGATGCAGGTCGACGAGATCGGCCCCTCGCTGCGCCGCGCCAAGGCCCAGGTCACCCGCACCTCCGGCGGTCAGTACAACGCCGGCGGCCAGGGCGGCGGCTCGGGCTACCAGGGCGGCGGCCAGGGCGGCTACAACGCCGGCGGCGGCCAGGGCGGCGGATACCGCGGCGGCCAGCAGGGCGGCGGCTCGGGCTACCAGGGCGGCGGCCAGCAGCAGCCCACCTACAACGCCCCCGCCGGCGGCTCCTCGGACGACCCGTGGGCCACGGGCGGCACGACGTCCTTCGGCGACGAGCCCCCGTTCTGATCACGGGCCCGTTCCAGCCGGTCGGCGCCCGTCCGGTCGGCTGCGGCCATCGGACTGCGATCGACCCGCTCCCACCGCGCGGCGGGATGCGCCGCGCGCCAACCCATCTCGTATGAGCGCCCGGAGCGCTCGAAGCAAGGAGTACCACCATGGCGAAGCCCCAGCTTCGTAAGCCGAAGAAGAAGATCGGCCCGGTCAAGGCCATCAAGGTCGGCACCATCGACTACAAGGACACCGCCACGCTGCGGAAGTTCATCTCCGACCGCGGCAAGATCCGCGCCCGCCGCGTCACCGGCGTCTCCGTCCAGGAGCAGCGCAAGATCGCCAAGGCCGTCAAGAACGCCCGTGAGATGGCCCTGCTGCCCTACTCGAGCTCTGCTCGCTGATCGGAGGCCGATTCATGACCACCAAGCTCATTCTCACCCACGACGTGACCAACCTCGGCGCGGTCGGCGACGTCGTCGAGGTCAAGGACGGTTACGCCCGCAACTACCTCCTGCCCCGCAAGCTGGCCACCCCGTGGACCAAGGGCGCGCAGCGTCAGCTCGACCAGATGGCCGAGGCCCGCCGCAAGCGCTCCATCGAGTCCCTGGAGCAGGCCCAGGAGGCCCGCGCCTGGCTGATCGAGAACGTCGTCACCGTCATCGCCACCGCCGGTGCGAACGGCCGCCTCTTCGGCGCCGTCTCCACCGCGGACCTGGCCGGGGCCGTCAAGGAAGCCGGCGGCCCCGCCATCGACCGCCGTAAGATCGAGGTCATTCCGCCGATCAAGTCGACCGGGCGCCACAGCGCCACGGTGCGCCTGCACGCCGACGTCGTCGCCCCCATCGAGGTCAACGTCGTCGCCCGCCGGCGCTGAGAGCGCCCGCTCGTCCCGCGTCCGGGGCGGAGCGGCGGTGGCGGGTTGTCGGGGCGGTGTCCGCCGCGCGGTCGCGCCTCTGCTCGCACACATCGAGGGGTGATGCGCGAAACTGCACCTTAAAGGTTGGTTTCGCGCATCACCCCTCGATGTGTGCGCCGGTCCGCGACCGTGCTTCACGTGAAACACCGGGCCGGGCCGGTTCGGTCGCCGCGCGCTCTGCGGGCCCCGATCAGCCGCGCCACTCTACCGACTCGGCGGAGGGCCCTCAATGTACAAGAAATGGTAGTGTTCCCGGCTCGAAGGCTATGAGGTAGCCTTGGCGGGCGCATGTGACGAACGCGAAACGGGGCCGACGACGGGGCCTCTTCATGTGATGTAGTTCACATGTTTTCTTATGAAGAGGTGAACCATGACTGATTCCTCGGAGTTCTCCCCCGAGCAGGCCGCCGATCCCGGGACGAGCATGCAGGACATGGCGCGGATCGCCGCCGAACGCCCCGACCTATGGGCGTCTCTCGCGGCGAACCCGTCGCTCTACCCCGACCTGAGGGAGTGGCTCGGCCAGGTCGACGATCCGGCGGTCAAGGAGGCCCTGAGCGCCTCGGCGCAGCGGGCCGCCGAACGGGTTCCGGCCGGGGACGAACCGGCTGAAGCGCCGGCCGCGGAGGAGGCGCCGACCGACGACGCACCGGCCGCGGAGGTCGAGGATGTGAAGGCCGACGACGGGGCCGAGGCGGACTCGGCCCAGGAGACGCCGACCGCCGAGGCCGTTTCGGCCGAGAATGCGAGTGAGCCGGTCGCCGCGGAGGAGGCGCCGACCGACGACGCGCCGGCCGCGGAGGTTGAGGATGTGAAGGCCGACGGGGCCGAGGCGGACTCGGCCCAGGAGACGCCGACCGCCGCCATGGGCACGCCCCCGCCACCGCCCTCCGCCCCGACCGCCGCCATGGGCGCACCCCCACCGCCGCCCTCCGCCCCGACCGCCGCCATGGGCGCACCCCCGCCGCCGCCGGCTCGGGCCGGCGGGAAGCGCCGTCGCAAGAAGTGGGTTCCGATCGCCGCCGTACTCGCCGTCGTGCTCGCCGTCGGAGGCGGCACGTTCGCCGTCTACACCTACCTCACCCAGCGCGGGGCCGCCTCCCCCGACGAGGTCATGAGCACCGTCTCGCAGGCGATCGCCGACAAGGACATCATCTCCATGTTCAAGATGGTCTCGCCGTCGGAGATCGATACCGTCGCGGACTCCGCCGACGCGATCCGCGATGGCGGTTCCGACTCGCGCAAGGGCAGTTCGAAGGCCGACCCCGGTGCCCTGCTGTCCAAGGACGCGATCAACAACTACCTGGAGGCGCTCGACGTCAGTACTTCGGATATGACCTACACCGTCGATCAGAAGTCCGATGACCTGGCCGTCGCCACCATCTCCTCGTGGCACCTCGACGTCAGAGTCGACCAGAGCCTGGCCGATACGCTGCGCACGCGCTACCAGTCGGCCAAGGGATCGTCCTTGACCGATGACGAGGAGGAGTTCTTCTCCGACTTGGACTTCTCGGACCTCTCCTACGACGGCGACGTCGCCGATGACTTCCGCGACGACATCCCCCTCGAGATCGTCATGATCAAGGAGGACGGCCGGTGGTTCATCTCCCCGCTCATGACCTCCGCGCAATGGAATTACCGGGACCGGGCGCAGTGGGACGACGACGTCGAGGCGCCCAACTACGAGGCCGACTTCAGCTCGGTGAAGGGGGCGGACTCGCCCGAGGCCGCCGTCCAGAACCTGACCGAGGCGATCCTGGACGCCCGCCGCCCCAGCGACATGCTCGAGGACAACGTGACCGGCCTGCTCTCCCTGCCGGAGCGCCGACTGGCCATGGTGTACGGCCCCGTCATGGTCGGCGACGACAGGAAGTTCTCCGAGCGCGCCTCGGAGAACGTGAAGATCGACTGGGATCTGACCTCGACGGACATCGGGGGCGGCCAGGCCGTCGTCCAGCCCGGCAATTCGAAGATCACCCTGAACCCGGACGACGAGGACGAGAAGATCACCTTCGAATTCAAGGGAAACACCATGAAGGTGACGACCCCCGCGTCGGAGAACAATACGGCGTCGGTGGACTTCACGCGTCAGCTCAAAGACCCCGATCGCCTCGGAGTGGTCGTGGAGAAGAGCGACGGGACCTGGCACGTGTCCTCCTCCGGGACGATCGTCAATATCTTCAACCTGCGCCCGTCCGAGCGCGCCCTCGACAAGTTCTCCGACACCTTGGAGGACCTGGGAGTCGATCCCGACGACTCCGACGACCTGGCCGACACGATTACCCAGTCGGTGGCCATCGCCACGCCGATTCTCGTGGGCGTCGACATCGCCGAGCAGCTTCAGGACGTGAACTGGCGCGCGCCCTACCGTCCCAGCTACGACAGTTACGACAGCTACTCCGGTTACTCCACGGCCGACTACTACAGCCAGTGCACCAGCGGGGACATGTCCGCCTGCGACAGGCTCTACTACGCGTCCTCCTCCGGAAGCTTCGACGAGTCCTACGGCAGGAGCTGCGGCGGGCGCAACTACTCGCTCGACTACGGCGGACAGTGCGAGTCGAGGTACGGCCGATGGTACTGATCCCCTCCCGCCGGGAACGGTGAGTCGAGGAGCGCCCACTGGTTCTGGCGCTCCGGGAGGATCGTTCGGGTCGGCGCATCGGATGTGCTCGGAGGTCTCCGCGTGATTGCGCGGGTCTGACGGCCGCGCGGCCGGTGCGGGACGGAACGATCCTCCCGGGGCGCCATTTCCCGCCTCGGGCGGGGCCGGTGGAGCAGAGGTACGAGTCCGGTGGGACGGGATGGGCGTGCGGGGACGCGCGATCGACTAGCGGATGAGTGCTCCATCGGCATCCAGGGTGAGGATGTCGTTGTCGGTGACGATGGACAGGAGTCTGGGACGCTGGCGGGGCGGGAGGAGTCGTATGACCACCTGTCCTTTGCGGGCGTCGTCGAGCGCCCGGGCGGCCCGGTTGATGATGGCCTCCCGGGCGTCGTCGGTCAGGCCGCCGCTCGTGCCTCGGTCGTCGAGGAGGATGACGTCGATGCCGCGAATCCGGGCGGCCCGCGCGGATTCGATGACGCGGGTTCCGGTGAAGAAGGGGGCGCGCCGCTCGTCGCGCAGCTCGGCTTCGAGCATGCGGGCCCTGGCGCGCATGCCGGCGGTGATGGGGGCGCCCTCGGCGATGGCGGTCAGGAGCGGTTCGACGCGCCGCCGAACGGAGACCATGGCCTGCCGCATGAGGGCCTCGCTCTCCCGGTGGGCCCGGCGCTGGGCGGCGATCTCGGCGCCGGCGGCCTCGGAGGCGGCCGTTCTCGCGGTGATATCGATCGATATCCGGGCCGTCAGGTACCAGATGAGGAGCGTGGAGAATTGTCCGGATCCCAGGGCGAAGATATTGGCCGGGTTGTGGCCGGTGCTCAGTGTCCACACGCCGATCACGACAATGATGAGGATGAGGCCCGCCCAGGCCTGGCGGGGGCGCTCGCGCGCGATCAGGCCGCAGCACAGCGTGGTGCCCGCCCCTATGCACCATGAGGTGTAACCGGGCCAGCCCGCGGAGTCGATCTGGAAGAGGACGAGCACGTTGGCCCCTCCCGTGATCGCGGCGACCAGGGCGGCCGCCCGGGCGGGCATGCGATGGGCGGGCCACCGTTTGAGGAGGGCGAGTGCGGCCAGACCTATTGCGAGCAGGCCCGCGATGACCGGCGCGAGGCGCCGGTAGGAGTCGACCCGCATCTCCAGGAGGGTGACGAGGGTGTAGAGAACGAAGACGCACACGACAATGGCCCGCGCCCTCGGCGTCTCCAGGCAGGAGGCCAGGGAGAGCGGGGACGCGCCCGTGGTCGCCGTCGTAGTTCGTGGGTTCCATGACAGGGTCACGGTGGTTCCGGCGCCGGGGGAGGAGTCGATGAGGGCCTGGCCCTGGGCGTCGCGCATGCGGGCGATGATGGAGCCGCTCACGCCGTGCCGACTGATGGGCGCGCGTTCGGGGTCGAAGCCGCGGCCGTCGTCGGACACGGTGATGGTGACGCCGTCGGCGTCGCTGCGCAGCGCCGCCGTGCGCGCGATGGGGCCCCGGTCGGGGCCGGCGGCGTGGGTCAGGGAGTTGCGCAGGGCCTCCGCGGCGGCGTCGATGAGCGCTTGGGCAGTCTCCTGCGGCAGGCTCAGGTTCTTGGTGATCGAGTCGGAGATGACGACGTCGTCGCCCCCGATCGCCCGGAGCCTGCGGGTCAGGGCGGCGAGCAGCTCGGAGGAGCGGACGGGCGCGTCCGGCTCGGAGGAGCGGGCGGACGACTCGTCCGGTTCGGCCGCCGCCGTGTCGAGGTCGGCCAGGGCCTCGCGGGCGCCGGCGCGCAGCTGGGCGACGCCGGCCGGCGTGGCGGGGACCGTCTTGAGGACGGACAGGATGCGGTCGTGGATGAAATTGTCGGCGCGGCGCCGCGCCCGTGCGCGGGAGGCGTCGGTGCGCAGGCGGATGAGGAGGGCGCGCCGGCGGGCGTCGGCCTCGTCCAGGGCCTGAGCCTGGCGCAGCAGCCAGGTGAGCAGACCTATATCGGTCAAGGCGAAGGACGTATAGAACATGACCTCCTCCGCCGGCAGGCGCAGGCCGTCCTGCGCCGGGTAGCCCGCGATGAGGAATGGCGCGAGGAGCACGATGTACAGGAACCGGCCGCGGGGGGACAGGACGGCGGTGGCGACGGCCGCAACGACGTAGTAGTAGTTGACCAGGAGATTGGGAACGGGCACCGGGTTCTGAATCTGATTGTAGAACGGGATAATGGGCAGCAGCGCCGTCAGCACGACGAAGATCGTGTAAAAGGTGAGGTGGACCAGGAGCGTCCACCGCCAGATGCGGTCTGCCGCCCCGATCCGGCGCAGGCGCTGCGGCGGAATCTCCCCGCCCGCATCCGTGCGCCGCATGAATCTCAGGAGCCCGATCGCGGCGGCGGCGCCGGCGACGACGGACGGCAGCACGAGGGCCGGCAGGAGGAGCCAGAACGCCCACCGCCCCGAGACCTGCGCCATGACGCGGACGCTGGCAGTGGTGAAGCCGCTCATGACGATGGTGGCGATCGCCGCGAATACGGCGATGAGTCGGCGCATGCGCTGGGTGTGGGGGCCCGGCGCGGGCGGTGCGGCGGCCGGGGGCGTCGCGGGGGCGACCGCCTGCGTGCGAGCAGCGGCGGACGATTGCGGGAAAAGGATCATGGGCGGTTCTCGTAGGGGGCGTCGCCGCAAGCGGCGTCGTGCACGGTACGGCATCGCAATCGAGTTGTCAAAGAGCCCTTTTCGTCAGGGTGGCCAGTCGGGTGCCGTTCTCAGGCGGCCGAGGCTCCGTTCTCATTGAGGGTGAGGATGTCGTTGTCGGTGACGATGGACAGGAGCCCGGGGCGCTGGCGGGGCGGGAGGAGTCGTATGACCACTTGTCCTTTGCGGGCGTCGTCGAGTGCTCGGATGGCTTGGTTGATGATGGTCTTTTGGGCGTCGTCGGTCAGGCCGTTGCCCGTGCCGCGGTCGTCGAGGAGGATGACGTCGATGCCGCGGGTTCGGGCGGCCCGCGCGGATTCGATGACGCGGGTTCCGGTGAAGAAGGGGGCGCGGCGCTCGTCGCGCAGCTCGGCCTCGAGCATGCGGGCCCTGGCGCGCATGCCGGCGGTGATGGGGGCGCCGTCTGCGATGGCGGTCAGGAGCGGTTCGACGCGCCGCCGAACGGAGACCATGGCCTGGCGCATGAGGGCCTCGCTCTCCCGGTGGGCCCGGCGCTGGGCGGCGATCTCGGCGCCGGCGGCCTCGGAGGCGGCCGTTCTCGCGGTGATATCGACGGACAGCCGGGCCGTCAGGTGCCAGATGACAAGGGGGAGTAATTGTCCGGCTCCCAGAGTGAGAATAATAATCGGGTTGCGGCCGGTGTCCAGCGTCCACACGCCGATCACGACAATGATGAGGATGAGGCCCGCCCAGGCCTGGCGGGGGCGCTCGCGCGCGATCAGGCCGCAGCACACCGCGGCGCCCGCCCCCAGGCACCACGCGGCATAACCGGGCCAGCCCGCGAAGTCGATCTGGAAGAGGACGAGCACGTTGGCCCCTCCCGCGGCCGCGACGACCAGGGCGGCCTCCCGGGCGGGTATGCGGTGACCGGGCCACCGTTTGATGAGGGCGAGTGCGGCCAGACCTATTGCGAGCAGGCCCGCGATGACCGGCGCGAGGCGCCGGTAGGAGCCGGCCCGCATCTCCAGGAGGGTGACGAGGGCGTAGAGAACGACGATGCACACGACAATGATTCGGGGCGTCCGCGCCTCCATCGAGGAGGTCAGGGAGAGCGGCGCGACCGCGGGCGCCCGCGCGGTCGGTACTGCGGCCTGCGCCCGGCCCGCCCCGGGGCCCGTTCGCGCGCAAGGCCCGGTCGGGGACTCCGCCGTCGTGGTTCGTGGGTTCCATGACAGGGTCACGGTGGTTCCGGCGCCGGGGGAGGAGTCGATGCGGGCCTGGCCCTGGGCGTCGCGCATGCGGGCGATGATGGAGCCGCTGACGCCGTAGCGGCTCGTCCTGGTGTGCTCGGGGTCGAAGCCGCGGCCGTCGTCGGACACGGTGATGGTGACGCCGTCGGCGTCGCTGCGCAGCGCCG
>NZ_KE386866.1:8747-42711 GCF_000429225.1 Actinomyces dentalis DSM 19115 | reverse complement strand
CTTGGTGATCGAGTCGGAGATGACGACGTCGTCGCCCCCGATCGCCCGGAGTCTGCGGGTCAGGGCGGTGAGCAGCTCGGAGGAGCGGACGGACGACTCGTCCGGTTCGGCCGCCGCCGTGTCGAGGTCGGCCAGGGCCTCGCGGGCGCCGGCGCGCAGCTGGGCGGTCTCGGTCGACTCGGTGGGGATCACTTTGAGGACGGACAGGATGCGGTCGTGGATGAAATTGTCGGCGCGGCGCCGCACCCGTGCGCGGGAGGCGTCGGTGTGCAGGCGGATGAGGAGGGCGCGCCGGCGGGCGTCGGCCTCGTCCAGGGCCTGAGCCTGGCGCAGCAGCCAGGTGAGCAGAGCCATATTCCCCAGGGAGGAGACCAGGTAGATCATGACCTCCTCCGCCGGCAGGCGCAGGCCGTCCTGCGCCGGGTAGCCCGCGATGAGGAACGGCGCGAGGAGCACGATGTACAGGAACCGGCCGCGGGGGGACAGGACGGCGGTGGCGGCGACCGCAATGACGAGATAGTAGTTGACCAGGATGTTGGGGACGGGAGCCGCGACCCGGACCTGGTCGTAGAACGGGATGATGGGCAGGGGTACGGCCAGCAGGACGAGGGTCGTGTGGACGCCGAGGAGCACCAGGAGCGCCGTCCTCCAGATGCGGTCCGCCGCCCCGATCCGGCGCAGGCGCTCCGGCGGCATCTCCTCATCCTCATTCGCATCCGCGCGCCGCATGGATGTCAGGAGTCCGATGGCGGCGGCGGCGCCGGCGACGACGGGCGGCAGCACGAGGGCCGGCAGGAGGAGCCAGAACGCCCATCGGCCCGTGGCGCTCACCATGACGCGGATGGTGATGGCGATGAAGATGCCCGTCACGGCAGCGATAATCGCCACGAATACGGCGATGAGCCGGCGCATGCGCTGGATGTGGGGGCCCGGTGCGGGCGACGGGGCGCGCCCGACCGCACCCGTGTCCGCATCGGGCGGGAGGGTCGTGGGGGCCGTCATTCGTAGTAGCTGGTCAGGCCGATTCTGGCGGTCGCCTTGCTCAGGTCGACGCGGTCGCCGTCGGTGAGCAGGCCGGCCGCGTGGAATTTGCTCTTGATCTGTGCGATGTAATGGGTGACGGTGTTCTTGGACAGACCCAGGATGCGGGCCACCCGGTCCGCCTGGACGCCGTTGGCGTACAGCGTGATGACCTCGATCTCGCGGTGGGTGAGCTGCTTGACGAAGTCCTCCTCCACGTCCAGGGCCCGGGCCCAGTCGATGCTGCCGCTCGGCTCGCCTTTGAGCGCGGCCCTGATGGCCTCGATGAGCTCCTCGATCGGGGCCGTCTTATTGACGATCGCCATGACGCCGGCGGCGATGGCCTCCCGGATCCGCTTGGGATCCTCGCCGGAGGTGTAGACGACGACGGGGATGGACCTGCGCGACAGCTCGGCGATGATCTCGGCCGGCCGGCTCCCGTCGTTGAGGCGCAGATCGAGAACGGCCAGGGTCCGGCCCTCGGGCCAGTCGATGTCGCTTAGGCCCCGGGCCCATATGACGCTCCAGGGCAGTCCGGCCTTGGCGAACTCGCCTTGACATCCGGTGGCGATGATCTCGTGATCATCAATGACAATGATGTGGCAATCGGTATTCATAAGGCTCCTCCGGGGTCGTTGACCGTCCGGCCCCGGAGGGTCGGGAACGGACCATGACTCGGGGCGGACGGCCCCGCTGGGATGCTACCGCGGGGAGGGCGGTCGCGCTAAGGATTCGAGGTGTCGTCGTCAAGATACCAGAACTGGTGTATCAGGGGTGATGCATCAGAACTGGCGGTCGCGGGCCCGGGGGAGGGGCGACTAGCGTCTCTCGCGGTTCCCGAGCGGCGATGAAGCGGCAGCAGGCTCCACGGTGCGATCGGCCTCCCCCGTGAGGGCGGGCGCGCGTCGCGGCGCGCGAATTCGCGGCTCAACCCCTGAATGAAAGGAGAGCGCGGCCATGGAAGTCGCGGGTATTGTCATCTTCATCCTCGTCATCGCGGGTCTCTACGGCCTGGTCACCCTCTACTCCAAGTTCCTCCTGTCCGGGATGGCCACCCGCGTCGTGGCGACCGGCCTGCCCATCGAGCAGATCCGTAACGTCTTCGTGCAGAAGGTCGCCGGCAGCACCTGGAAGATCGTCGACGACGGCAACCCGATGATCGCCCAGAGCCCCCTGCTCACCGGGATCCGCCAGCAGATCGGGCTGGAGGTGGAGCAGAACGGCGGCAGGAACATGGCGCGGGTCACGGTACTGCGCTGGACCGAGAAGTACGGGATTCCCAACAAGGCCTACACCCTGCGCATGCGCCTGGGGGCCTTCGTCAACGAGGTCCAGCGCCTCGACCCGGGCGCCCAGGTGACCGAAGTCGCCCTCAAGGACTGACCGTGCTCTGGTTCCTCATCGTCCTGGCGGGCATCGGCCTCACGGTGCAGGCGTGGCTGACGATCCGGGGCTTCGGGCCGCCCAGCCCGCCGGACCAGCTGGACCCCGACTACCGCGACGAGCGCGTGCTGCTCGGCGCGCCCGCCGCCGTGCTGGACGCCTACCGGCGCGCCGCCGAGGCGACGTCGGGCATGCGGGTCTACGGGGTCGCCGCGGACGGGCTCCTCATCGACGCCCGGCCCTCGGCCTTCGTGCTCGACGGCGACTACGGATCCTCCATGCGCGTATCGGTCCGGCCCGCCCCCGATGGGATGGGGACCGCCGTCTGCGTCGAGTCCATGCCGAAGACCTCCTGGATCGCCCGGTTCTCCACCCCCACCCGCGTCAATGCGGCCTTCGTCGCCAAGGAGCGCGCCCTGAGAATGAAGGCCAAGCACCTGGGCGGGATCGCCGAGGCGATGTGAACGGCGTCGCGCCATTGATCTCATATATCGGATTCGCGGTGGAAGAAAGGAAATCGTCATGTCAACCGCATCCCGTCCCGTCCGCATTGCTGTGTGCCTGCTGGTCGCAGTCGGCCTGGTCATGCCCCTGTCGGGGTGCTCCTCGGTCGGGAAGATGACCTGTTCGGAATTCAATGAGCTGGACGTCAATGAGAAGTCCAGCAAGCTGAGGAGCCTGCTCAGGGAGCACGATCTCGAACCCGACAGCATGGGGAATACCGTGGGTGTGATAGCCGCGGTCGAGTCGTTCTGCTCGTCGAGCAGCCACGACGACTCGCCCCTGGACGACGCCGTCGACTGGGACTCGCCCACGTGGTGAGCGGAGGCCGGGGCGGCGGTGAGGGCGGGCTGACGGTCCCCGTCGCCACCGGTCCTCACCGCCGCCAGGCCGTTCCGCGCGCCCGCGCGCCCGTCGTCAGCCCCCGCGCGCCCATGAACACCCAGGCGAAGGCCGCCCACAGCCACGCCAGGCCGCCAGCGGGGGAGGCGGCGGGAAGGCCGTGGGCCACGGCCACCGCCAGCGGCGCGTAGGGCACGAGGGTCACCAGCCCCGCCCCGGCCAGGTAGCGCCCGTCGCCCGCGCCCATGAGGATCCCGTCGAAGAGGAAGACGGCGCCCGCCAGCGGCATGGCGGATGCGGCCACCAGCAGCGCCGGCCGGGCGGCGGACGCCACGGCCGCCTCCGAGGTGAACAGCCACGGCAGCCACGGGCTCGCCGCCGCCAGGACGACGCCGATGACCGCCCCGGTGGCCGCGCCCCACCCCAGGGTGCGGCGCAGGACCGCCTCGACGCTCACGGCCCCGACCCCGGCCCCGCCGGACGGAACCGGGGCTGATCCGCCGGACGGGGCCCGCGCCCCCGCGGCGTCGGCCTGCCCCAGGGCCGTTCCCACCAGGGCCTGCGCCGCCACGGCCAGCGCGTCCAGGGCGAAGGCCGCGAAGTTCCACAGCGAGCCCACCACCTGGTGCGCGGCCAGCGGCACCGCCCCCAGCGCCGTCGCCGCCCACACCGTGGTCAGGATCGCCGCGCGCAGGGACACGGTGCGCACGAGCAGCGGCGCCCCCGACCCCAGCGAGGCCCGCAGCCCGGTGCGGCTGGGCGCCAGGCCGACGCCCGCGTCCCGCGCCGACCGCAGGACCGGGGTCGCCAGCGCCGCCGCCATCGCCGACTGCGCCAGCGCCGTGCCCAGCCCCGAACCGGCGATCCCCATCCGCGCGCCGTAGAGGAGGAGGGCGTTGAGGCCGACGTTGAGGGCGGCGCCGGCGGTGGCGACGACGAAGGGCGTGCGGGTGTCGAGCAGGCCGCGCAGGGTCCCGGTGGCGGCGAAGACCGCGAGCATGCCCGGCAGGCCCGGCGCCGAGGCGCGCAGGTAGGCGACGGCGGCGCGGGCCACGGCGCCGTCGGCCCCGAGCGCGCCCACCACGCCGGGGGCGGCGGCGCCCAGGGCGAGGGCCGCCTCCGCCCCCAGCAGGGCGGCCAGCCACAGGCCGTCGACGCCGGCGCGCAGCCCGCCGCGGCGGTCGCCGGCGCCGAAGAGCCGCGCCGTCGTCGCCGTCGTGGCGTAGGCGAGGAAGACGAACAGGCCGACGACGGTGGTCAGGACGCTGGAGGCCAGGGACAGGCCGGCGAGGCTGGTGGCGCCGAGGTGGCCCACCATCGCCGAGTCGATGAGGACGAAGAGCGGCTCGGCCACCAGCGCCCCGAGGGCGGGAACGGCGAGAGAGAGGATGCGCCGGTCGAGGCCGGCGGTGGAAGGAGAGGACACGTGCGCTCCGAGGAAGACGGGCCCACAGTCTCTCACGGGCGCCCCGGTGCTCACGGGGAGCGCCGGCGCGCAGCGCGGGTGAGGCGCAGGCCCGCCACGACGCCCCGGTGCTCACGGGGGTGCCGTCCGCGGGCGGACCCGGCTCCCGCGGGCGGCCGGTTTTCACGGGCGGCCTGGGGATAACTCGGGCCCCGGGGGTCCGGACGGGCGGCCCCGGAGTGCAACCCTGAACCTGAGGTTGAGGGTTGTCCACAGGCCGACGGAGTTTTCCACATATCGTCTCGGCCGATCGGCTGAGTCCGTCGAAGGTTTATACTTCGTTGGAAGCACAACGATTCATAGGGTTCGCCATGGATCCCCGACGGCGGGGAGGGGCCGGTGGGCGCGGAGTTGTCCACAGCATCCGGGCCGTCTCGCGGGCGATGGCCCCGGGCATCCACAGGCGAGCACCAGTTATCCACAGGTTGCCCGTCGCACCCGTTTGCGGGCGGTGGTTCCGCTCGCTAGGGTCGCGAGGCCGGGCTGTCCCGCCCCGGCCCCGTCGGGGCCCGACACCGGCGCACGGCAGGAGGAAGGCATGGCGGAGAACGATCCCGGACCGGAGCCGTCCTACGACCCTCCCGAGCCCGCCTACGACTCCGGCGCCGGACCGACTCAGGACTTCCGGCGCCGGGACGCGGGGGACGGCTCCGCCAGGGGCTCCGACGACCGGGGCGGGGCCCGCTTCGACGGCGTCTTCGACCGGGTCCCGCCTCAGGACATCGCCGCCGAGATGGCCACCCTCGGCGGCATGCTCATGAGCAAGGAGGCCATCACCGACGTCATCGAGGTGCTGCACGGCCCCGAGTTCTACAAGCCCGCCCATGAGATGATCTTCGACGCCATTGTGGAGGTCTACAACCGCTCCCAGCCCGCCGACGCCCTCCTCGTGGGCGACGAGCTCGCCAAGCGCGGCGAGCTCAAGCTCATCGGCGGGGCCCCCTACCTGGCCGACCTCATGGCGCAGGTGCCCACGGCCGCCAACGCCGGCTACTACGCGCGCATCGTCAAGGAGAAGTCCCTCATGCGGGGGCTGGTCCAGGCGGGCACCCGCATCACCCAGCTGGGCTACTCCACCGACGCCGGCGACATCGACGAGCTCGTCACCATGGCGGAGGCGGAGGTCTACTCCGTGGCCCACCGGGACCGGGAGAAGGAGGACTACATGGCCGTCGGCGGCCTGCTCAACGCCGTCAACCTCGAGATCGAGGCCGGCCAGTCCCGCGAGCAGGGCCAGATGACGGGCGTGCCCACCGGGTTCGTCGAGCTCGACGAGCTCACCGGCGGCCTGCACCCCGGGCAGATGATCATCGTGGCCGCGCGCCCCGCCATGGGCAAGTCCACGCTCGCCGTCGACTTCTGCCGCTCCGCCTCGATCCACTCCCACGGCGCGGACGGCAAGCTCATCCCCAGCTGCTACTTCTCCCTGGAGATGGGGCGCATGGAGCTCATGATGCGCATTCTGGCCGCCGAGTCCGGGGTGGAGCTGACCAAGCTGCGCGGGGGGCGGCAGATGAACGACCGGGACTGGAAGGACGTCGCCGTCGCCTACAACCCGGTCAGCGAGGCGCCCATGTTCATCGACGACTCCCCCCACCTGACCATGCCGGAGATCCGCTCCAAGGCGCTGCGGCTCAAGCAGCAGCACGGTTTGGGCCTGCTGGTCATCGACTACCTCCAGCTCATGAGCTCGGGCAAGCGGGTCGAGTCGCGCCAGCAGGAGGTCAGCGAATTCTCCCGCTCGCTCAAGCTGCTGGCCAAGGAGCTGGACGTGCCCGTGGTCGCCGTCGCCCAGCTCAACCGCGGACCCGAGCAGCGCACCGGCAACAAGCCCCAGATGTCCGACCTGCGCGAGTCCGGCTCCCTGGAGCAGGACGCCGACATCATCATGCTGCTGCACCGCCCGGAGTACTACAACCCGGAGGACCGCTCGGGCGAGGCGGACATCATCGTGGCCAAGCACCGCAACGGCCAGACCCGCACCATTCCCGTGGCATTCCAGGGCCACCTGGCCCGCTTCGCGAACATGGCCCGCGACGTCGAGCCCGCCTACGAGTGAGCCGCCGGCCGGCCTGCGAATGAGCGCGCGAGGCGGTCGCGGCCGGGATATATTCATCCCGGATGAAGGAGCCGCGATGACTGACGAGTACGCCATCGACCCCCGCAGCTTCGCCCGGACTCTGCGAGATCAGCGCCGAACGCGGATGAAGGGCGGCCTGTACCACCTCAACCAGGTGCTCATGGCGTACAACTCCAACCGTATCGAGGGCAGCCGGCTCGATGAGGAGCAGACCCGCTACATCTACGAGACCCGCACCATCACGGGTGAGAACGTCGCAGTCGACGACGTGGTGGAGGCCGTCAACAGCTTCGAGCTGTTCGACGAGATGATCGACCGCCTCGGTGAGCCGATCACCGCCGAGATGATGAAGGACTACCACCGGATCCTCAAGCGGGGGACCGCCGATGCGAGACGGCCGCTGTTCGCCGTCGGGGAGTACAAGCGCGTTCCCAACGCGGTCGGCGGACGCGAGACGGTGGCGCCGGAGCATGTCGCGCTCGCCGTGGAGGATCTCATCGCCCGCACCCCGGCGAGAATGACCTTCGACGACATCGCCGACTTCCATCACCGGTTCGAGAGCATCCATCCCTTCCAGGACGGCAATGGCAGAGTGGGGCGGATTCTCATGTTCCAGCAGTGCCTGGACAACGGTATCATGCCGTTCATCGTGCTCGACTCGAAGAAGGCGTTCTACTACCGGGGATTGAGCGAGTACGAGCAGGAGCCGGGATTCCTGCGGGAGACCTTCAGGTCCCTCCAGGACGACTACTACGAGCGCTTCGCCGGGTTCGTCGAGATCGTGGCTGACAGGTCCTGAAGGCGCTGTCCCGGCACCGGCGAGACGGGAAGGTGATTCGGGGGTGGTTTTGAAGACGTGGGACGTGAGGGTCGTGGTGGCGGTCTGCTCGGGCGGGTCCTCCCCGTCCGGAGGGTTGTTGCGAAGGCGTTCGAGTGCGTCTCCCCGCTTCGCCTCGACGGCGCATCCCGCATGGTGGGACGGCGTCTCGCATGTCGTGACGCGCCCCGGCTCGCGAGCACGTCACTTAACCCGCGAGATCGTCACTTAACCCGTGAGCACGTCACTTAACCCGCGAGCACGTACCTCTAGCAGACGTGCTCGCGGGTTAAGTGACGTGCTCGGCGGTTACCCGACGATCTCGCGGACCGCGGCGCCCGACGCCGCCGCGCCCCGGGCGTCGAGATGCGCGTTTCACCCTCGAGAACGACGGTTGGACGGTGGTCAAACGGCATTCGAGTGGTCCAACCGCATTCAAGTGCTCCAAGAAGGACGCCGCCATGAACCCGCTGAATAGCCTTCGCGGTGCGCGGGGCTCGCAGGCCCCGGCTCAGCGGACGTCGTCGGCGGACAGGTCGAGCTCGGCGGGCGGGGTGGGGTGCGAGCCGCGCACCAGCTTGTAGCCCAGCCACAGCGCCACCGCGATCGGCAGGCCGATGTAGGCCGCGAGCAGGCCGTACCAGGTGAAGCCGGAGTCCGACATGATCAGGGCGGCCCCCTGCCCGATGATCACCCCCACGAAGACGATGAGCGCGAACCACGTGCCCGCCGGGAAGAACCGGGCCCGGTAGGGCAGGTCCCCCTCGCTGCGCCCCTGGGCCCTCCAGGCGGCGCGGAACCGCAGGTGGGCCAGGCACACGCCCGTCCACACGATGAAGCCGGTCAGGCCGGTCGCGTTGTAGAACCAGGTGTAGGCCACCGAGTCGCCCACGAGGGAGGACAGGAATCCGAGCATGGAGATGGCGACCGTGGCCAGCACCCCCCATACGGGCACGCCGTGCGAGGAGGTCCGGGCGAAGAGCCGTGGCGCGCGCCCGGTCCCCGCCATCGAGTACAGCAGGCGCGAGCCGATGTAGAGCGTGGAATTGCCGGCGGAGAGCACGGAGGTCAGCACGACGGCGTTCATGAGGGCGGCGGCGATGGCCAGGCCGGCCCGCTCGAAGACGATCGTGAAGGGGCTGGCCGCGATGTTCTCCTCCGAGGCGCTCAGGAGGCTGGGGTCGGTGTAGGCCACGAGAGTGGCGACGACGGCGATCGCCCCGATGTAGAAGAGCATGATCCGGATGAACACGGAGTTGATGGCGCGGGGCATCGTCCGGCGGGGGTTCTCCGCCTCGCCGGCGGCCACCGCCGCGGACTCCACGCCGACGAAGGCGAACCCGGCGGCCATGAGCACCGAGAACGTGCCCGACCACCCCTTGACGAAGGGGGCCTCGCCGATCGTCCAGTTCGTCAGGCCCGCCTCGTGGCCGCCGATGAGGCCCGCGATCATGGCCGTGCCCAGGACGAGGAAGACGATGATGGTGACGACCTTGATCCCCGCGAACCAGAACTCGGACTCCCCGAAGGCGCGGGCGGAGAACAGGTTGAGGGCGAGGATCGTCCCGAGGAACAGGACGCTCCACAGCAGGGAGGGGGAGCCGGGGAACCAGTACTTCATGATGATGGAGGAGGCGACCAGCTCGACGGCGATGGTCATGGCGCACGAGTACCAGTACATCCACCCCACGGCGAAGCCCAGCGCCGGCTCGACGTACTCGCCGGTGTAGGTCTCGAAGGCGCCCGCCACCGGGCGGTGGGTGACCATCTCGCCCAGCGCCGTCATCATGAAGTAGATCGCAATGCCGATGACCCCGTAGGACACGACGGCGCCGCCCGGCCCGGCGCCCGAGATGGAGGCGCCCGTGCCCACGAACAGCCCCGTGCCGATGGCCCCGCCGATGGCGATGAGGTTGACGTGCCGCGCCTTGAGGTTGCGCCGGAGACCGCCCGCGGCGGACCCCTCCCCGGCCGCCCCGGCCGCCCCGGCGGACGCCTGCGCGATCTCGGCGGATGGCTCCGCGGGGCGATGGGCGTCGCCGGGGTGTGCATCCATGGGGCCTCGCTCGTGTGCTCGTGTGCTCGTCGGTCGCGCGCCTCCCGGCCGCCCCCCTCCAGGCGCCCGGAGGCGGCCGGCGGTTCGCGCCGAGTGGAGCCTCACTATAGCGTTGGGGCGAAGAGCGCTCGAACACGTCGCGCACCGCCTCCCAGGAACCGGAGCCATCGCATGGAGACCACGGAGATCGCCAAGGCACTCGTCCGCAGGCCGAGCCCCCGACTCGCGCAGGGGCTGGTGACCCATATCGAGCGCAGCGCGATCGACCTGGACCTGGCCCGCAGTCAGTGGCAGGGCTACGTCGACGCCCTCCGCTCCCAGGGCTGGGAGACGATCGAGGTGGACCCCGCCCCCGACTGCCCCGACTCGGTCTTCATCGAGGACGCCGTCGTCGTCTACGGGCGCACCGCCGTCGTCACGCGCCCCGGCGCCGATGAGCGCAAGCCCGAGGTGGAGGCGGCCGAGCGGGCCGTGACGGCGCTCGGCTACGACGTCAAGCGCATCGAGGCGCCCGGCACGCTCGACGGCGGCGACGTGCTCAAGCACGGCGGAAGGGTCTGGGTGGGCCAGGGCGGCCGGACCAATGAGGAGGGGCTGCGCCAGCTGCGCGAGCACCTGGCCCCCGAGGGCGCCGAGACGATCGGCGTGCCCCTGACCAGGGTGCTCCACCTCAAGTCCGCCGTGACCGCCCTGCCGGACGGCACCGTCATCGGCTACGAGCCGCTGGTGGACGACCCGTCGGTGTGGGACTCCTTCCTCGCGGTGCCCGAGGAGAGCGGCGCGCACGTCGTCCTCCTGGGCGGAGACCGGCTTCTCATGGCCGCCGACGCGCCGCGCTCGGCCGCGCTGTTCCGGTCGCGCGGCTACGAGGTCGTCGAGGTCGACATCTCCGAGTACGAGAAGCTCGAGGGCTGCGTGACCTGCCTGTCGGTGCGGCTGCGCGGCTGCCCGGCCTGAGACCGGGCAGCCGCGCAGCCGGCGGGTGCTCCGCGGGGCTCCGGGCGCGTCAGCGCGGCTCGGGCGGACGCACCACCCGCAGCCGCCACGCGCCCAGCAGCCAGGTCAGCGCCGTCAGCCCGACGGCGAAACCGGCCCCGTGGGCCAGCCCGCGACACAGGTAGTCGCCGGCCCCGGACCCCAGCTCCTCGACGATGTAACTGGACAGTTCGCGCGTCGACCACAGGGGCAGCACCCGCGTCCAGTCGGCGGTCGGATCCACGAGGAGCTGGAGGGCCATGACCGCCAGGAGCAGGAGCGCCCCCTCCAGGTCCCTGGGGACGAGGGCGGCGGCCACCGGCCCGAGGGGCGCCGCCACGGCCACGGTGACGAGCAGCATGGGCGCCACGGCGGCCGGGTGGATCAGCTTGTCGCCGATGGTGAGCTGGACGAGGACGGCGTACAGCCCGGCTATCGTCCAGCCCAGCGTCAGGATCGCGACGAGCCTGCCCGCCACGAGCGCCGTCGGGCTGGCCCCGCTCGCGGCGAGCCGGCGGTCCACCGGGCGCGAGGAGACCGCGGTGAACAGGCCCAGGGTCGCGGCCGCCCAGCCCAGGCCGATCGACAGCAGGCGCAGAGCCGTCCAGTGCACGTCGATGCGCGCCAGGTAGAAGGTGAGCGGCAGCAGGAGGGCGAGGGCGAGCGCCCCGCGCCGTCGAAGGATCTCGCGCAGGGTGATCAGGGCGACCAGTCCCGCGGTGCGCAGGAGGCGGGGGCGGTGCGCGGGCGCCGGGGCGGGGGCGGCGTCGGCCGGCCGCGTCGTGGCGACGGCGCTCATGCGGCGCGCTCCGCGACGGCCCGGTGGGCGGAGGCCTCCGGGGTGGGCAGTTCGACGACGCGGTCGACGAAGTCGATGTCCCGCAGCAGATGGGTGACGAGGAGGACCCCGGCGCCGGAGGAGCGCCAGGCCGAGATGAGCGCCCACAGGTCCTCGTAGGCCAGGGCGTCCAGGCCCTGGTAGGGCTCGTCGAGGAGGAGCAGATCCGGGGAGGCGAGCTGGGCCAGGGCGAGGTTGATCTTCTGCCGGGTGCCCCCGGACAGGGCGCCCACGACCTGGTCGCCGTCGGGCTTCCAGCCCAGGCGCTGGAGGATCCGGTGACCCGTGGACACCGCGCGGCTCCGGTTCGCGCCGTCGAGCGCCCCGAACAGGCGCAGATGCTCGTCGACCGTGAGCAGCGGGGCGAGGGCGTCGAGCTGGGGCGCGTAGCCGAATCGGGAGGTGCGCTCCACGGTGCCGGAGCCGGCCCGCAGCAGTCCGGCGCACACCTGCAAAAGGGTGGACTTGCCGGCTCCGTTGGCGCCGACGACGGCGACCACCTCGCCTCGCCGCACCGTCAGGTCGAGATTGGCGAGCACGGTGCGGCGGCCGCGGCGCACGCTCACGCCGCGCAGCCTCAGCACGACCGGACCGAGCGTCCGCTCCGGGTCCCTCCGGCGGGAGCCGGGGCCGTCCTGCGTGACGTCCTGCGTGAGGGCCGAGGCGAGGTCGCGGGCGTACAGGACGGCGGGGCCGAACAGGTCCGCCGGGGCGACGCCCGCGCAGGCGGCCTCGGCGCGGGCGTCGGCGACGGCGCGATCGACCTCCCGGGGGATCACGCCCCGCGAGGCCAGTTCGGTGCCCAGACCGCGGTACCAGACGTCCTCGGGGCTCATGCGTTCACCTCGGCGCTCATCGCCGCGCCCTCCAGGACGGCGGAGAAGGCGGCGCGGAAGGCGCGCCACTCCTCGCGGCGGCCGGCGAGCTCGGCGCGCCCGGCGGAGGTGAGCTCGTAGTACTTGCGGGCCGGACCGGAGGTGGAGGGGCGGATGGCGGTCGTCACGAGGCCGCGGCGCTCCAGGCGGGTGAGCGCGGGGTAGAGGCTGCCGCCGGGGATCTCCCGGAGGCCGGCCGCGGACAGGCGCCGGGCCAGGGACAGGCCGTAGTCGGCGCCGCCCTCGAGGAGGGCGAGGAGACAGGGTTCGAGGAAGCCGCGCAGAAGGCGGGCGGTGGAGTCGGACATGTAGATAGAATATCTGGTTACTAGATAGTCTAACTAGTGATGATCGTCGCTCGTTCCCGCCACCGATCCACGGCGAACCCCGCCACCGTTTCACGACAAACCTTGCCACCGTTTTACGACGCATCCTAGGCTCGCGCCATGGATGACCTTCTCCCACGGCATGTGCAGGGGCGGGTGGAAGACTTGCTGAACGTCTTCCCCGCCGTCGAGCTGATCGGCGCCCGGCAGGTGGGCAAGTCGACCCTGGCGGCCATGATCGTCGAAGCCGCCGACCGGCCGGCGCGACTCCTGACCCTGGACGATGCGGAGACCCGCGAGGCCGCAACCGCGGACCCGCGCGGTTTCCTGGCTCTGGAGCCGGAGGGCCTTCTCGTCATCGACGAGTTCCAGCGCGTTCCCGGGCTCGCACTGGCGCTCAAGACGGTCGTCGACTCCGACCGCACCAGCGGGCGCTTCCTTCTGACGGGCTCCGTCACCATGCCCGCCGCCCGGCCCGCGGGGGACAGCCTGGCCGGGCGAGTCGTGGGCACGCGCGTCTTCGGCTTCAGTCAGGGCGAGAGGGCCGGGCGGCGGGACGACTTCGTCCGGGCGGTGCTCCGCGGGGCGCTGGAGGCGCAGTACCGCTCCGGCATGGGGCGCGCCGATTACGTCGACCTGCTGGCCGCCGGATCCATGCCCGAGGCCTGTCGTCTGCCCCAGCGGTATCGGGCCGATTGGCTGGAGAGCTACGTCTCCCGGCTGCTGGGGCGCGACCTGCGCGAATTCTCGCGCCTGTCCGATCCGCGGCGACTGCGCTCCCTGCTCGCCGGCCTGGCCGCCGCCCAGGGGTCCGAGACCGTGGTCGCCCGTCTGGGCGGCGCGGTCAACCTCAGCGCCTCGACGACGACGTCGTACATGGACCTCCTGCGCGCCCTCCACCTCGTGGAACGGCTGCCGCCCTGGACGCCGAACCTGCTCAAGCGCGAGGTCGGGCGCTCCAAGTACCTCCTGACCGACTCCGCACTGGCCATGCGGCTGACCCGGACATCGCCCGACACCCTCAAGGACCTGGTGCGCGGTGGCGCCCTGGGGGGACTGCTCGAGGCCTTCGTCGCCGCCGAGCTCATGCGTCAGAGCACCTGGTGCGAGGAGCGGTTCACGATCAGTCACTACCGCTCCCCGGACGGGCGGGAGATAGATCTGATCCTGGAGCTCGACGACGGCCGGGTCATCGCCGTCGAGGTCAAGGCCGCTTCCTCGGCGTCCGCCGCCGACGCCAGGCACCTGCGGTGGCTGGAGGGGAGGATCGGCGATCGCCTGGCGGCCGGCGTCGTCCTCACCACGGACGACCGCTCCCGCCACCTGGGCGGCCGCCTGTGGGCCGTGCCGGTCGCCGCGCTGTGGGAGCTCGGCTGACGGCGCGGGACAGTGGCGCAGGACAGCGGCAGCGGGCGGCGGCACGGCCGACCATCCCCGGAATCCCGCCGAATGTTGATTTAGCCCACCCCTAATTCAACATGGTTGGGGCGGTCGGGCGGATCCGTGATGATTCCGGATCGGCGAGCCGGTAGGCGGTGGCGCGCCCCGAGCCGGTGCGGCGGAGCTCTCCCCGCCCGGTCATGGTCGTCAGAGCCTTCTGCGCCGTACCGCGGGAGACCCCCGCCAGCCGCATGAGGTCGCCGGTGCTGATCGACCCGAACGTCTGGCACCACAGGCGGACGGTCTTCCGGCACGCCTCGAAGCGCGTCGACGCATAGGCGACGACGTCGGCGAACCAGGGGGCCCTTCGAGCCGGCATGACCGCCTCTCGCGCCGTCGCCCCGAGGAGCCAGGCGTCGTCGTACCTGTCGATGAGCGGTGCGTCCGGGGCGGTGCACTGCGCGGCGGCCCGCAGCGCCGCCCCGGCTCCCTCCGGGTCCGTCTGCAGGGCCGTGCCGACGGCGTCGAGCGAGACGAAGGGCGCATGCAGCAGGAGATCGACGATCACGACGACGCGCGTGTCGCGCTGGCGGGGCAGTGGACGGATCTGCTTGAACAGGTCTGCAATCGGTGCAATGGGGTCGCCGCCGATGAGCGTGCACGTCACGTGCGGACCGGGTTCCTCCACGATCGTGGGCGGCCGGTGCCCGAGGGGGATCATGGCCGTGTACATGCGGTCGACCCCGAGCCCCTGCTTCTCGACCAGCGTGAGGGCGCGGAACAGGTCCGCCAGCGCGGGGTGGCGCGCGTGCCGGTTGCTCAGGACGTTCGCAGAGTTGATTCCGCCCGTGAACCCGCCCGGACTGCGCACCACGAGCGTGGAGTCCAACGAGATCCAGCGGACCTCGGTCGGCTCGCCCGAGTTCCAGTCGCGGTGGATGACCCCGTTGAGAATCGCCTCGCGCACCGCCGACTGGGGGACCAGGCGCTGCGGGGACAGGGCGAAGCGGTCGGCCGACTGCGTCGAGTAGGTGTTGAGCACGGCCAGGGCGCGCTCGATGACGTCGATCTGCTCGAGGAGGGACATCGCGGGGTCGGCCACGACCCGGTTGGTGACGGCTCCGCCCGGAACATCGAGGACCGTGAGGTCGATGAGCGTCGCCCGCGCCGGTGTGAGGGTCAGGCGAGCCGCCTGCGAGAGGTGGTCGTCGGAGCGCAGCGCCGCGATCCTGCGCAGGATGTCCGTGTCCGTCTCGGAGTCGTCGGCCCGGAGATCGGCCCTCACCAGGGCCATGGCCCCCGCGGTCACGGCGCGGGCGGTGAGGGCGGAGCGATCCGCCATGGAGTCGTGGTCCCGGGCCTGCTCGCGGTGGAGCCACCACTCGGCGCGATCCACCGGTGCGCAGGAGTCGCCCACGCGCCACCGCAGGCGGCCCGAGGTGTCCGGCACCGGTTCGCGCGACTCGGCCACGTACAGGACGAGGATGCGCTGGCCCCCGACGTGACGGGCCTCGATATCGGGCGCTATGTCGATCGCCTGATGAATGCGCCGGCGGAGCCAGTCGGTGTTCAGCTCGGTTCCGAGGACGACGCCGGTTCCGTCCTCGACGCCGAGGATGAGGGCGCCGCCGCCCGGCGAGTTCGCCATGCAGGCCACCTCGTCAGCGAGTTTCACGGCGGCCGTGGGGTTCTGCTCGCTGCCGGGTTCGAGGTCCGGGCCATTGCGCCGTCCGGCCTCCTCCTTGAAGTCGATGGAGGAGGTCTCGGCGATCCGCGTGATGGCGCCGTTGCGCTCCGAGGCGAGGATCTCGTCGACGTCGCGGCGCAACTGGTCCCGGCGGTCCAGACCGGTTGGGCGCATGGT
Organism: Actinomyces dentalis DSM 19115; assembly: GCF_000429225.1. Taxonomy (GTDB): domain Bacteria; phylum Actinomycetota; class Actinomycetes; order Actinomycetales; family Actinomycetaceae; genus Actinomyces; species Actinomyces dentalis. The sequence continues at coordinate 26,789 of NZ_KE386866.1, read as the reverse complement.
CTCCTCCAGGATCTCGCCGAATGTTGATTTAGCCTACTCCTAATTCAACACGGTTGGGGCGCTCGGGCGGATCCGTGATGATTCCGGATCGGCGAGCCGGTAGGTGGTGGCGCGCCCCGAGCCGGTGCGGCGGATCGGGCGGGCGCTCACCGGGGCCGGGCCGCCGGGGGAGGGCGTCGTCGCAGGCCGTCGAGCAGGGTCTCGAGCGAGGCCGTGTCGCTCCACCCGTTGACGTCGACGCGCCCGTCGGGGGCGACGCGGATCTCGAGGCGGTCGGGCAGAGCGGTGAGTCGATCGACGAGCTCGGCGTAGCGGTCGGTCAGGGCGTGGAAGCGCTGGTTGGTGGATCCGACCCATGGCCTGGCGGTGTCGAGGCGGTCGACCTCGAAGCGCCCGTCGACGAGCAGGTCGGTGTGATTCAGGAGGTCGGCGACGGCGGGCGAGGCGGCGCAGCGGAGCTCGTCGAGCTCGTAGCCGGTGAAGGTCATGACCGTCTGCCCGCGGGCCCGGACGAGCCGCGCCAGCTCGGCGAGGGCGCCGGGCTGCTCGAAGGGCTCGCCGCCCAGAAGGGTCAGGCCCTCGACGTCGAGGGGAATATCTGCGGCGATCCGCTCCGGCGCCGTCATGCGGCCGCCGCGGACGCCCCACAGGTGGGGGTTGAAGCAGCCGGGGCAGCGGAGGGTGCAGCCCTGGACCCACAGCGCCGAGCGGGTGCCGGGGCCCTCCGCCCCGGTCCGGGCGATGAAACGGGCGACCCGCACGGACTGCCGGGTCACAGATCCAGAATGCGGCCGTGCACCTGAGTGCCGGGGCGCCTGAACCGGCTGAAGGACACCCGGTCCTGGAGGGCGACGAGCTGGTGGGGCTGGAGCGCCGCCGCCGAGGTGAGGTCGTTGAGGTCGTGGAAACCGCCACGCTCCTCGCGCGCGGCGACAATCCGCTCGACGGCGGCCTGGTCGAGCGCGGGCAGGGCGAGGAGGACCGCGGACGGGGCCGTATTCACGTCGACGAGGGCGGGCTCCGAGGGGATCGCCGACGACGGCGCGGGTGCCGACGCCGCCGGCGCGGACGAGGACCGCGACTCGGCGGGGGTCGACGCCGGCGGTGCGTACGGGGACCGCGTCGCAGCCGACGGCGGCGCCCACGCGGTACGGGGAGGCGACTGCTCGTAGTACTGACTCGTATCGACCTCGAGCTCGGGGGGCAGCGGGTCGTGGGATGGGATCCGTTGGGATAGGCGATCGTCGACCGGCGCCCGCGCCGTCGTGGAACGGCTCGGGACCTGATGGGTGCCGTATAGGGCGCGGAGGCGGGCGAGCTCGTCCTCGCGGGACACGATTTCCCTCAGGACGGTGCCCCGTATGATGAGGGCGTGGGCGAAGGAGCCGAACCAGGAGATTATGAAGAGAGTCCCGCCCAGGGTCTTCCAGGCGGAGTCCTTGTCCTCGCCCAGGGCGATTGAAATAAATGACAGGGCGACGACGACCCCCCAAACAGTGACAATGCGCCAGACCTTCGGGGACCTCGCCAGAATTCCGGCCCACAGCCATCCGATAAGGGAGAACAATCCCATACCGATGATGATGGGTGCGATCCACAAGGAATTCACGAGCTTCCACGTGAACGGCTTCTGGTCGACGAGAACGTCGATTCTGTCAAGTGCCAAGGTCCATGCCCTCCCGGGTCGTGACGCGGGCCTCGGACCGCGTCTGCGTCTGCGCGGCGAAGTACTCGTCGGTGAACGCGCTGCGGACGGTGGTCGCCTCGAGGAGGTCCTCGAGCACGCCGATCTGGGACAGGCAGGCGCTGCCGGTGAATCCGATCGTCTCGGCGGTGACGGTCCCGTCCGGCGCGACCGACACCTTCAGCGCCCGCCTCGCGGGTCCGTCGGGGTGCGCGGTGCTCATGCTCGCTCGACCTCCATGACGAGGGTGACGACGCGGTCGTCGTCGACACTCTGCGACGTGATGCGCATGCCCGCCTCGGGGGCGCGCTCCTCCAGGCGCCGGATGACGGCCCGCTGCACCTGCAGGCCGTAGGCGCGGTCCAGGTCCTCGACGAAGGCGCGGGCGCCGTCGGGCGTCCACGTCCCGGCGAAGCAGGCGTTCCACAGTCCGGCGGCGTCCCGCCTCATGGTCAGGGCGCGGTCGGGCGTCTTGGCCAGGAGCACGCCGTCGCCCGTCCGGCTCACCGCGGCGCCGAGATCCTCGAGGGCCGCGACGAGCAGCGTCTCGTCGCGCATCCGGGACTCGACGCGCACCTCGTTGCCCGCCTCGACGTCGGAGGGGCGGATCTGGCGGGCCTGGGACGCCGCGGCCACGGCGATCGATAGGGGGATCAGAACCAGTGACAGGCTCATGGGCTCGCTCCTCGTCAACCTCTTCAGAACTCGACCCGCCTGCCGGCCGGCGCGTAACGGGCCCGACTCGAATCTACCCCCGCGGGGGCCATCATCGGGTCGGGCGCGTGCGGGGATGTCTCCACACGGTTGTCGCTGGCCGATACGGCCCGCTCGCCCGCCCAGGCGCGCAGAGCGGCCAGGGACTCCGCCTGGGTGACGCTCAGGGGCACCGACCGCTCCACCGCCAGGCGCAGATCGTCCCCGGTGATGTCGCGGCGCTCGGAGAAGGCGTCGAACAGGCCCGCGATGACGGCCTGCTCGATCTCCGCCCCCGAGAACCCCTCCGTGGCCAGGACCAGATCGGCGCGCAGGGCGTCGTCGAATACGAAGCCGGCGTGGCGCGGGGCCGCATGGATGTGCTTGCGCACGTGCAGCTCCCAGATCTGCGCGCGCTCGTCGGGTGCGGGCAGGTCGGCGAAGAAGATCTCGTCGAAGCGCCCCTTGCGCAGCAGCTCGGGCGGAAGGGACTGAACATTGTTCGACGTGGCGATGACGAAGACGGGGGCGGTCTTCTCCTGCATCCAGGTGAGGAAGCTGCCGAAGACGCGCGAGGCGGTGCCCGAATCCCCCGTGGCGCCCACGCCGGAGAAGCCCTTCTCGATCTCGTCGACCCACAGGACGGCGGGGGCGGCGGCCTCGGCGGAGCGGATCGCCGTGCGCAGGTTGGACTCGCTCGAACCCACGACGCCGGAGAACACCTTGCCGATGTCCATGCGCAGCAGAGGCAGGCGCCACGAGGCCGCGACGGCCTTGGCGGTGAGGGACTTGCCGCAGCCGGGCACGCCCGTGATGAGCACGCCGCGCGGCGCCGGAATCCCGTACTCCGCGGCCTCCGCCAGCCAGGAGTTGTCCCGACGGCGCAACCAGCGCTTGAGATTGTCCAGGCCGCCCACCCCGGTCAGGTCGATATTGGTGTCGACGTACTCCAGCAGCCCGCTCTTGCGCACCGCCTGCTTCTTCTCCTGCAGCACCGTGTTCACGTCGTCGGCGCTCAGGACGCCGTCCGAGGCCATGGCCAGGGCGAGCGCGCCCTCGGCCTCCGTCTCGGTCAGGCCCAGGGAGGCGCGCACCAGGCGGTCCTTGTCGATCTCGGTCAGGTCGATCCGCAGGCGGCTGTTCCCGGCGTTGGCGGCGATGAGATTGTCGAGGATCCGGCGGATCGCGGTCTCGTCGGGCAGCGGGAAGTCGAGGATGTGGACGTCCTTCTCGAGCTCCGGGGGGATCCTCAGGGCCGGCGCCACGATAATGAGCGTGCGCGCCAGGGGCCCGTTCTGGAAGTCCGCGGCCAGCTCGCGCAGCTTGCGGACGATCGCCGGGTCGGCGGGGCGGGCCCCGTCCCCCAGGTGGGCGTGAAGGTCGAAGAAGACGAAGGTGGCGGCCCGGTCGACGCGCAGGGCGGCGTCGAGCGCGCGCAACGGATCCGTCGTTCCCGGGCTCGCCCTGCCCTCCGGGTCCACGAAGCCGGTGGTGATGCTCCACGTGTGAATGGGCCGGGGCATCGAGAGCATCCCGCCCTCCATGGTCGACCGGATCGCGGCCAGGGCCCGCCGCTCCTCGAAGGTCTCCACGTACAGGACGGGGAAGCGCGCCTTCGCCAGGACGGCGAGAGAGTTCTGGAACGACGAAGCCATTCGCACGGGCCTTTCGGACGGGTCGGGCGGCGGGGTTCGCCGACTGCGGTCTCAGCCTTGATACCAGCCCTGGTAGACGTAGGGGAAGGGGATGTTCCCCCGCATGCCGATCGAGGCGGCGACGACGTCCTTGGCCGTCACCGCGGCCTCCAGGGGCGTGGCCCCCTTGGCGAGCTCGGCGGTCACCGCCGCCGCCAGCGTGCAGCCGGCGCCGTGCACGCGCTCGGTCCCCACCGCCGGGACCTCGAGGACCTCCAGCGTCCGGCCGTCGTAGAAGACGTCCAGGGCCGTGCCGGTGCCCAGGGAGGGGCCGGCCTTGGCGAGCACATTGGGCGCGCCCTGGTCGTGGATGCGCTTGGCGGCGTCCTTGAGCGCCTCGACGCTGGTGATCTCCTCCACGCCGGCCAGGGTCGCCGACTCGAAGAGGTTGGGGGTGACCATGGTGGCGCGCGGCAGGATCTTGGAGCGCAGCGCGTCGTCCACCGCGCGGGCGGAGGCGAACTCCTGGCCCTTGCAGATGAGCACCGGGTCGAGCACGACCGTGGGGAACCGGTACTCCTCCAGGGCGGCCTCGACGACGTCGATGGTGGGGGCGGTGCCGAGCATGCCGATCTTGACGGCGGCGATCGCCGTGTGCACGCCCGCGCAGGCCTCGATCTGGTCGTGGATGACCTCGGGGTCCACCGGCACGAAGCGGTGGTCGAAGCCGGCCTTGGGGTCCATGGACACGATGCAGGTCAGGGCGGTGCAGCCGAAGACGCCGAGCTGGTGGAAGGTCTTGAGGTCGGTCTGGGCGCCCGCGCCTCCGGAGGCCTCCGAGCCGGCGATGGCCAGGACGACGGGCGGGACGGGACGTTCGGGAGTTGATGTCATGACTCCTAGGGTGCCCCCGATGGGGCTCTGCGGCCAAGTGGCGTCCGCATCGGCCGCCATCCGAGACGGCGCGGCGGTCGCTCCGCCGGGCGCGACTCGGTGCGGCGAACACCTGTTAAACGATGAGCCGATCGGTCACCATAGGAGCATGAGCGCCTCCACGTCCGCACCCCCCGCCTCCGACTCCACCTGGTCCGCCTGCTCCGACGACGCCGTCGTCCCCGCCGAGGTCCGCGACGCCGTCGACACCGTCCTCGGCCCCTCCGGGCTGTCGCGCCCCGAGCGGGAGATCCTCACCACCCGCATCGAGCGCTGGTACCCCGACCTCATCGACGGCCTGGGCACCCTCTACGGCGAGCCCGCCGCCACCCGCGCCGCCGCCGAGGTCCTGACCGAGGCCGCCGCCGCCTACGTGGAGCGCGACCCCGAGCTGCGCCACCTCGACCTCGCCCGCACCCTCGACCCCACATGGATCCAGGACCCCTTCCGCATCGGCTACGCCGGCTACACCGAGCGCTTCGCCGGCGACCTGCGCGGGGTGGAGAAGCGCATCCCCTACCTGCGCGAGCTCGGCGTGTCCTACCTCCACCTCATGCCGCTGCTCACCCCCCGGCCCGGCGACTCCGACGGCGGCTACGCCGTGGCCGACTACCGCTCGGTTCGCCCGGACCTGGGCGACATGGACGACCTGGCCCACCTCACCGGCGAGCTGCGCAAGCAGAACATGAGCCTGGTCATCGACCTCGTCCTCAACCACGTCGCCGCCGAGCACGAGTGGGCCCGGCGCGCCCGGGCCGGCGAGCAGCGCTACCGCGACTACTTCTTCGTCTACCCCGACCGCACCGAGCCCGACGAGTACGAGAAGACCCTCCCCGAGATCTTCCCCGACTTCGCCCCCGGCAACTTCACCTGGAACGACGAGATGAACGGGTGGGTGTGGACCACCTTCAACTCCTTCCAGTGGGACCTCAACTGGCGCAACCCGGACGTCATGGTGGAGTTCGCCTCCATCATCCTCAACCTCGCCAACAAGGGCGTCGAGGTGCTGCGCCTGGACGCCATCGCCTTCACCATCAAGCGCAAGGGCACCGACTGCCAGGGCCAGCCCGAGGTCCACGCCATCACCGAGGTGCTGCGCGCCATCACCCGCATCGCCGCCCCCGCCATCGACCTCAAGGCGGAGGCCATCGTCGCCCCCACCGAGCTCCTCCAGTACCTCGGCCAGGGCAAGTACACCGGCAAGGTCTCCGACCTGGCCTACCACAACTCCCTCATGGTCCAGATCTGGTCCATGCTGGCCACCCGCAACGTCGTCCTGGCCGCCCACGCCCTGGACGCCCTGCCCGTCGAGCCCTCCACCGCCACCTGGATCACCTACATCCGCTGCCACGACGACATCGGCTGGGCCATCGGCGACGCCGACGCCGACGCCGTCGGCCTCAACGGCTACTGGCACCGCGTCTTCCTGGCCGACTGGTACCGCGGCTCCTACCCCATGAGCGACGCCCGCGGACTGGTCTTCCAGTACAACCCGGTCACCAACGACCGCCGCATCGCCGGCACCGCGGCCTCCCTCATCGGGCTGGAGGCCGCCGCCGAGGCGGTGGAGGGCATTGACGAGTCCACGCCGGAGTGGCGCGAGGAGGAGCTGCGCGCCTGGCTCGAGGAGCGCTTCAACGCCCTGCGTCTGGCCAACGCCATCATCTACGGCTGGGGCGGCGTGCCGGTCATCTGGAGCGGCGACGAGCTCGGCCAGTTCAACGACCCCAACTGGGACACCGAGCCCGGCCACGAGTCCGACTCCCGGTGGGCGGGCCGCCCCGTCCTGGACGAGGCCGCGGTCGAGCGCCGCCACGACGCCTCCACCGTGGCGGGCCGCGTCTTCACCGACCTGGTCCGCATGGGGAGGGTGCGCGCCTCCCTGCCGCAGCTGCGGGCCGACGTGCGCACCGTCGTCGCCCCCGTCGACGACGAGGGCGTCCTGGTCACCTTCCGCGACCACCCGCGCGGCTCCTTCGTGGGCGTGTACAACGTGACGCCCGAGTGGCGGAGCGTGCCCGCGTGGCGGTTCGCCGAGTACGGGGTGCTCGGCGCCGTCGACGTCCTGACCGACACGGTCCCCGCCGGGTCGACGACGCTGGAGGGCGCCGGCGACGGCCAGGTCCCGGTCCCGCCCTACGCCGCCTGGTGGCTCGTGCGGTCCACGGACTGAGACCGGGGCGGAGTGGGTCGGGGGGCCTCACGACGAGTCGGGCGCGGAGGGGCCCAGAAGGTCCTCGCGGCGGCCCGGGTATGGCACAATCCTGACCGGGCGCTCGCGCCCTTCGTCATGGGGCTTCCCAGGCCCCCCATCTCTTAAATCCTGAGGTTGCCATGGAGCGTCTGGGCTCGGTTTACATTCTTGAGGAGCGCATTGGAGCGGGTGCGCAGGGCGATGTGTGGAAGGGGCACAAGGAGGGGTCGGAGGAGCCCCTCGCCTTCAAGAAGCTGCGCTCCGAGCTGGCGCGGGAGCGCAATGTCGTTGATGCCTTCCTCAAGGAGCGCGACACCCTCGAGCGGGTGGACAGTCCCCACGTCGTGCGCCTGCGGGACATGGTCACCGAGGGCGAGACCCTCGGCCTGGTCATGGATTACGTGGGGGGCGGCGACCTGGCGGACGTGATCCGGAAGCAGGGGACCCTGGCTCCGGGGCTGGTCGCCTCCTACGGCGCCGCCATCGCGGCGGGGCTGAGCGCCATTCACGCCGCCGGCCTCGTGCACCGCGACGTCAAGCCCGCCAATATCCTCATGGACGACGCCTCCGCGCCGCCCGCCCCGCGCGTGGCAGACTTCGGCGTGGCCCGGATCTGCGACTCGGCGGTCTCGACGCGCTCGACCGGCGGCGGCGCGGGCACTCCGCTGTACATGTCGCCCGAGGCGGCCGACGGCCTGCCGGCGGCGCCCTCCATGGACGTCTACTCCCTGGGCGCCATGCTCTACGAGATGTGCTGCGGCGTGCCGCCCTTCACGGGCGCCCCGTCGGCGCTGCTCAAGTCGCACATGATGATGAACCCGGGGCGCCCCGAGGGCGTGCCCGACGTCCTGTGGGATCTCATCGGGCGGATGATGTCGAAGGATCCCGCCGCCAGGCCCACGGCCGACCAGGTCGGGCGGGCGCTGACCGACGCCGCCCCGAGCCTCGCCGGTCTGCCCGCGGCCCCGCGCCTGAGCGCGCCCCCGCCGCCGGTCCCCGCCTCCGCCGTCGCCCGGACCGTTCTGGGCACTCCCGTCTCGGCGCCCAGCGCGCCGCCGCTCAGTGCGCCGTCGGCCGTGAGCGCCTCGACGGCGACGCTGCCGCCGGTCCCGGTTCCGCCGCCCGCCGCACCCGTGGCGGGGCCGGGCGGGCCCGTCCCTCCGCCCGGCGGCGTCGCGGTCGACCGGAGCGCGCCGGGCGGGTCCGGCGCCGGCGCGAAGTCGGACGAGGGGAAGGGCAAGAAGAAGGGGAAGAAGAAGCGCAGCCGGGCCCCGCTCGTCGTGCTGGTCCTCATCCTCGCCGTCGCCCTCGTCGCCGCGGGCGTCGTCATCGGCGCCCGGTACCTGCCCAGGAGCCGCCCCGTCGCTGAGGGGCCCTCGGCCGGGCCCGCCCCCACGTCCGAGGCGCCGCCCTCCGAGACCCCCTCCGCGTCGGCCGACGCCAGTGCGAGGACGTCGGCCACGGCCACGGCCAGTGCGTCGAGCACCGCGACGACGACGATGCCGGACCTCGTCGGCCTGACCACCGACCAGGCCAAGGCCAAGCTCCCCGACAATGTGAAGGTCGACGTGGTCAAGGCGAACGCCCCCCACGGGGAGAAGGAGGGCACGGTGCTGTCCACCGACCCCGCCGCGGGCGAGAAGATCTCGGACACGGTGACCCTCACCGTCGTCGGTTCGGCCACCTCCAGCTCAACCTCAGGTTCGACGAAGACCGTCTACCTGGCGGACATCAAGGCCACGGAGCAGGTCAACACGGATGTCTTCGATCTGAATGGCAAGAGTCAGGTCCATGGTTTCACAAAAATTTTCTATTCTGCTAGCCAGTGGTCGACGGAATGGAATCTCGGTAGGCACTTCAATACGATGAGCGGCACCATTGGCATCACCGATAACTCTAAGGACTCTGGTGCCACCTTCACGGTCGAGTTCTACCTCGACCAGGAGCTCGTCCAGACCGAGACGCTCGCATTCGGAGAGTTCAAGGACATCTCCCTCAATGTCCAGAACAAGCTCCGCCTCAAGGTCGTCATCACCCGCACCGATAAGGGGAGCCGCACAGCGTCCGTCGGCTTCGGCGACTTCCAGCTCCAGGGAGATTCCGACAAGGTGCCGAGTCTCGACGACCTCAATAAGGAGCACTGACGGCGTCGTCGTCTTCGCCCGGACGCGGGCCTCCCGCTGAACGCGCGCAGCCTTCCCCGAGCGCGTTCAGCGGGAGGCCCGCGCTTGCGGCGCCGGGGCGCCGGTGACCGGCTCCCGCCCCGCGCCGTTCGAACCCACCACCCCGCCGCTCGACCCCGCCGCCGCGCACCGCCCGATCCCGCCCCCGCCGCCCGGTGACTCGCGCGGTTCGCGGGCCGGACCCGAGGCGCAGGGTGGTGGTGGACGTCACCTTTCCGCCGTCGGCGGGTGTGATCCCCGGGCCGGAGGGGCCCGAGGAGCCTCGCGGCGGCCCGGGTATGGCACAATCCTGATGGGGGAGCGCCCTTGCGTCGGGGGCTCCCCGGGTCCCTTCCGTCTTTCATCCCGAGGTTGCCATGGAGCGTCTGGGTTCGAGCTACATTCTTGAGGAGCGCATTGGAGCGGGTGCGCAGGGCGATGTGTGGAAGGGGCACAAGGAGGGGTCGGAGGAGCCCCTCGCCTTCAAGAAGCTGCGCTCAGACCTGGCGCGGGAGCGCAATGTCGTCAATGCCTTCCTCAAGGAGCGCGACACCCTCGAGCGGGTGGACAGCCCCTACGTCGTGCGGGTGCGGGATATGGTCGCCGAGGGCGAGACCCTCGGGCTGGTCATGGATTACGTGGGGGGCGGCGACCTGGCGGACGTGATCCGGGAGCAGGGGGCGCTCGCGCCAGAACTGGTCGTCTCCTACGGCACTGCCATCGCTGAGGGGCTGAGCGCCATTCACGCCGCCGGCCTCGTGCACCGCGACGTCAAACCGGCCAATATCCTCATGGATGACGCCTCCACGCCGGCGACGCCGCGCGTGGCAGACTTCGGCGTGGCCCGGATCTGCGACTCGGCGGTCTCGACGCGCTCGACCGGCGGCGCGGGCACCCCGCTGTACATGGCGCCCGAGGTGGCCGATGGCCTGCCGGCGGCACCCGCCATGGACATCTACTCCCTGGGCGTCGTGTTCTATGAGATGTGCTGCGGCGTGCCGCCCTTCACGGGTTCTCCGTCGGCGCTGCTCAAGTCGCACATGGTGATGAACCCGGGGCGCCCCGAGGGCGTGCCCGACGTCCTGTGGGATCTCATCGGGCGGATGATGTCGAAGGATCCCGCCGCCAGGCCCACGGCCGACCAGGTCGGGCGGGCGCTGACCGACGCCGCCCCGAGCCTCGCCGATTTGCCCGCGGCCCCGCGCCTGAGCGCGCCCCCGGCGCCGGTCCCCGTCTCCGCCGTCGCCCGGACCGTTCTGGGCGCCCCCTTGTTCTCGGCGCCCAGTGCGCCGTCGGCCGTGAGCGCCTCGACCGGATCGGTGCCGCTGGTCCCGTCCCCCGGCGCCGTCATGACTCCGGTCCCCGGCATTGCGGCAACGCCGGTCCCCGGCATTGCGACGTCGTCGGCATCATCGTCCGGCGCCGCGATGAGGCCGCTCCCTCCCGTGCCACGGCCGAGCGGCAGAACGATCACCCGGAGCGCGCCGGTCAGGCCCCCCGGGGGTGCGCGGCCCGGCGGTGGGGGGAAGGGCAGCAGAAAAGACCAGGTGCTGATCATTACGACGGTCGTCCTCCTCGCCCTCGCCCTCGTCATTGTGGGCGCCATCGTTGCCCAGTACTGGTTCAAGAGCCACTCCGGCACCGAGGCGGCCGGTGACCGTTCGACGTCGGAGGTGACGACAATGCCGGACCTCGTCGGCCTGACCGCCGAGCAGGCCAAGGACGAGCTCCCCGGCGTGCAGGTCAATGTGGTCAAGACGGCCGCCCCCAATGAGGAGGCGGCGGGCACGGTGCTGTCCACCGACCCCGCCGCGGGTGAGAAGGTCTCGGACACGGTGACCCTCACCGTCGTCGGCTCCGTGAAGACCGTCTACCTGACGGAGCTCAACTCCTCGTCGTCATCCTTCTCCGACGGGGCCGTCGATATGAACGGCACCACCTACGACCACGGCATGAGCGTGTCCTTCTCCTACTATAATTCCTCGCAGACGGGCGAGTGGAATCTCGGTCGGTATTTCAATACGCTGAGCGGCACCATCGGGATCGCTGACGACTCGAGCCAGTCCGACGCCGCCTTCACCGTCGATTTCTACGTCGACCAGGAGCTCATTCAGAGCGAGACGCTGGCATCAGGCGAGTTCAAGGACGTCTCTTTCGACGTCCAGGACGGGCTCCGCCTCAAGATCGTCATCACCCGCACCGATAAGAAGAACGGGGGCGCGAATGTCGGATTCGGCGACTTCCAGCTCCAGGGCGATTCCGACAAGGTGCCGGATCCCGATGACATCAACCAGGGCGGCTGACGGCGACTCCTGTGCAGGGGCGGGAGCCGCCGGTTCCGCGGGTCCCCGCCCCCGCCGGCGGCTCAGCGCCGCCCGCGCCGGACCAGGCCGATGAGGCAGGCCAGCAGGCACGTCAGCGCCAGGGCCGACAGGCAGCCGAAATCAATCAGCCACTGGTGGGCGGTGTGCTTCCACAGGTCGTCGGTGCGGTAGGTGACGATCGCGTTCATATCGATGGTGCTCGCGGCCATGGCATAACCCCAGCGGGAGGGCATGAGCCAGGCGAGCTGCTCGAAGACGACCTTCCCGGAGATGTCGATGAGCCCGCCCGCCATGACGATCTGACCCATAATGGCGACCACGAGCACCGGCATGACCTGCGCGGAGGAGGAGACGAACGCCGAGACCATCAGGCCCATCAGCCCGCAGACGAAGGCAGTGAGCCAGCAGCACACCGACAGCTCCAGCGGAGCTGATTTCAGTACCAGGGCCTCGGTCGGCGGCTTGTTGATCGCGAATGCCACGCCCATCATGAGCGCCGTCTGCACGGTGGCGACAAGGGCGAGCACAATCGTCTTGGCCGCCAAATAGGCTCCCGGCCGCAGCCCCACCGCCTTCTCCCGCAGGAATATGTCCCGCTCGCCCACGAGTTCGCGAATGGTGACGGACATGCCCGCGAAGGCCGCGCCCGTGATGAGGACGACGAGGAGCTGGAGCGCCTGATTCGTGTGCTTCTCCTGGACCTCCGCCGGGGTCAGCATTGTCAGGTCCAGGTCCGGCACGGTGAATCCGTAGTCCCCGCTGATCGCCTTGGTCAGCAGCCCCATGATGATCGGCAGCACCAGCATGAAGAGGAGATAGGAGGGGTCGGCCGCGATAATGCGCAGATGCCGCCGCACCAGCATGGAGACCTGGCGCGGCGTGGTCTGCGAGGCCGCCTTGCGCGGAATGCGGTCGGGCTTGTCGGAGGAGGGCCGGGTGGAGCCGCCGGGGCGGGTGGAGGGCACGGTCGCCTCCAGATGGGTCCGCATCTCGGGGGTGTGGTTGCGGATGAGGGTGTAGACGTCGGCGAAGCCGGTGATCTCGGTGGGGTCGGCGAAGCCGCCCTGGGGCGCCCGGGTGACGAGTCGCCCGCCCTGGCGGATCTCCTCCAGGCGCTGCTCGAAGTAGGGGATGACGTCGCGCGGCGGCCCGAAGTACACGGGCCTGCCGCCTGCGGCGAGGATGAGGACCTTGTCGGCCCGGTCGATGTGGGTTTCGTTGTGGGTGACCACCATGACCGTGCGCCCCGAGTCCGAGCCGCGCGTGCCGTGGGCGAGCCTGGCCAGCAGTTTCATGACGTCGCGGTCGAGCTGGGGGTCCAGGCCGGAGGTGGGCTCGTCGAGGAACAGCAGGCCGGGCTTGGTCAGCAGCTCGATGGCGGTGGACACGCGCTTGCGCTGCCCGCCCGAGAGCTTCTTGACGCGCTTGGACACGTGCTCGGTCAGGTCCAGGTCCTCCAGGACCTCGGCGATGCGCTCGGCCCGCTCCTTCTTGGACACGTCCTTGGCGAAGCGCAGCTCGGCGGCGTACTGGAGGGTCTGGCGCACGGTGAGGTCGGCGTGGACGACGTCGTTCTGGGGGACCACGCCGATCCGGTTGCGCATGACGGCGTAATGGGAGTACACGTCGAGCCCGTCGAAGAGGACCTGGCCCTTCTGGGCCTTCTGCTCGCCGGTCAGGGCCTTGAGCAGGGTGGACTTGCCGGCTCCGGAGGGGCCGACGACGGCCAGGAGCTCGTTGCCGGGCAGGGCGAAGGAGATGCCGTCCAGGAGCTTGAGCCGGCCGTGGTCGACGGAGAAGGTCAGATCCCGGATCGTCAGCTCGCCGGCCGTCGTCGTCTCCTGGACCTGACCGCTGTCGGCGGGGGAGACGACGATGAAGGTCGAGCCGATGCCGACGGTGGTCGGCTCGGTCACGAGGTGGGAGTGGTGGATCCTCGTGTTGCCGACGAAGGTGCCGTTGGTCGAGCCCAGATCGGTGATGAGCACGCCGTCGTCATTCCACTCGATGCGGGCGTGGTGGGCGGAGACGAGCGGATCGGACAGAACGAAGTCGTTGTCCGGCGCCCGGCCGATCATGCCGGTGCGGGATATCTCGACCACGCGCGGCGCGGCGGGAGTGAGGGGACCGGGCGCAGCGGCGCCGCCGGGACCGAGCACGGTACGGGACACGTCGCCGGGGCCGGGCGCGGGCGGGGCGCCGGGCACGGGCGCACCGGCGCCGTGACTGAACACGGCGCCGGGGCCGGGCACGGCGACACCGGGCGCGGACACGGGGCCGGGCGCGCAGACGGGAGGAGCGGGAACGGGCGCGGAGAAGGGACCGGGCGGGGCGCCGGGCACGGGCGCACCGGCGCCGGGCGCGGCGGCGGGATTGAGGGTCATGACCAGGAGCGGCCCGTCCTCGTCTATCAGCCGGATGCGGCTGGTCCCGGTCAGGATCGCCGAGGTCTGCGCGTGGCCGTTGACGAGCATGCTGCGGCCCTCGGCGCACTGGGCGCGCCATCCGTCGGCCGTGGGGCGCACGATCAGATGATGGCGCGAGACCCGCGGATGCGAGACGACGACGTCGCAGGACTCGGACCGGCCGACCGTGAAGGCGGCGGTGAAGGTCTGCGGTGCGGCGGCCGCGTGAGCGGTGGGCTGGGAGACGATGACGGCGTTATGACCCGAGGCGGGAAGGCTCTGATCCACGCGATGAGGATACGCTGTGAAGGGCCGTGTCCCCGAGGCCGGACCCCGACGTCGTCCGTCTGCGGGTCCGGCCCCGGCGTCTCGGCCCGAACATCTCAGTCCTGAACGGTCACGCGCATGTCCTCCTCGGCGCTGACGATGTGCTCGGCCCCGGCGAGTTCCGTGACGAGGCACGCGTTGAGCGACGGGTCCTCGAGACGGACGACCAGTCCGCCGCCCGCGGAGATCATGCCGGTCAGGGAGGTGCCGCAGGCGTTGGCGGCCGTATTGACGGGGCCGGTCATCGTCTGCACGACGGTGTCGAACTCGCCGTAGGTGAGCAGGTCGCTCATCTCCTCGTCGAGGATGAGGAGGACCCCGGTGTCCGCCGGGTCCGTGGGCGGGGGGTTGATCAGAGGACCGGTCGGGGCGTCGGTCGGAGGCGTGGTCGGAGTTCCGGGCGTCGGCCGGGGGGCGGGGGCCGCTGTCGCCGGGCCGGGTGCGGTGGTCGCGCCCGCGCCGGTCTTCCCGGGAAGTTTCATGATGCCGCTTGCGATCGCGACGGCCAGGAGGAGCGTCGCGAGCACGCCGAGGGCGGCCGCCGCGGGACGGACGGAGAGGCGGGATGCCCAGGCCCGGATCCCGCGACGACCGCTGCGCGGAGACGTGCTGCTCATCGGTTCGTCGTCGGCCATGTTCTGCTCGTTTCCGCTGACTCGCACTGCTGCGGGGTCCGCTCGCCGTTCAGTACCGGCAGTCGGAGTCCCCACTGCGGCAGACGCCGGGCCCGTGGCGCTTGGTCCACGTGCTGTCCGTGCCCGGGGAGGGGTTCGGATCGGGCCCGGGGTCCGCGCCCTGCTCGGCCAGCTCGTCCACGGCGGCGGTGGCATTGATGATACCCGTGCCGCAGGAGTCGCGGTCGCAGTTGCTCAGGGGCGTGGAGGTGCTCTGCAGCAGGGTGGTGGCCTCCTCGGTCGTGAGCGACGGTTTGATGGCCCGGAGCAGCGCGATCGTGCCGGCGACGTGCGGGGCGGCCTGGCTGGTGCCCATCATGTAGCCGTAGGCGGGCTCCTGCGGGGTGGTCTCGGACCTGTCGACGGTGGAGGCGATGCCGTCATCGGTGTTCGGGTCGCCGCCCGGGGCCGACACGTCGACGACGGAGCCGTAGTTCGAGTAGAAGGACCGGGCGCCCGTGGAGCCGGTGGCGCCGACGGTGATGACGTTCTGGCATCCCGCGGGGGCCACGCCGCCCGCGTCCACGTCCTCGTTGCCGGCGGCGGCGACGATGATCGAGCCGCGCTCGACGGCGGCGTCAATGGCCTTCTGGTAGAAGGCCGGGCAGGTGCCCGTGCCGCCGAGACTCATATTGATGACCTGGGCGGGGTTGTCGTTGTCCGGGACGCCGTTGACGTGCCCGCCCGACGCCCAGGTGAGGGCGTCGATGATGTCGGTGGACGTGCCGCCGCAGCGGCCCAGGGCGCGCACGGGCAGGATTCTGGCGTTGGGGGCGACGCCGGCCACGCCCCTCTCATTGTTCGTGCTCGCGGCGATAATGCCGGCGACGTGGGAGCCGTGCCAGGACGAGGGTCGGGCCTCGGAGCCCTGGTAGCAGATGTCGGCGTCGGCGCTGTCGCCGTTGTCGGACGGGTCCGCGTCGCGGCCGTCGTCGTCGCGGGAGATCCAGGGGTCGGAGATGAAGTCGTAGCCGGGCAGGAGGTTGTTCTCCAGGTCCGGGTGGGTGGACAGGACGCCGGAGTCGATGACGGCGACCGTGACGTCCTGGCCGGTGGACCGCGACCAGGCCCCGGTGGCGTTGATGCTGTAGGAGTCGGAGGTGAGGCTCCACTGGCGGGAGAAGTACTTGTCGTTGGGGGTTTCGGGTACCGTGTCGCCCAGGGCCGTCATGTGCAGGTCCGTCTCGACGGCTTCGATGCCGTCCGCGGCCCCGAGCGTGGTGATGAACTCCTTGACCTGGTCGGCGGTGAGGTTCTCGCTCAGGGAGATGCCCGCCATGCCCAGGGAGTGGGCGGTGACGGACTCGATCGTGACGGAGAATTTGCCGGCGGCGGCGACCAGGGCCTGCCGGTCCTCCTCGGGCAGGGAGTCGATGATGTTCGTGCCGTAGGCCTGAGCGGACTTGATGACGGAGGCGGCCGGCGATCCGTCGGAGTAGGTGACGACGAAGCTGTTGCTGCTGGTGTTCGCCGCGGCGGGCGCGGCGTCCTGCTTGGGCGTCAGCACATCGTCGTCGTGCCTGAAGACGCCGGTGAGCGCTGCGATGCCGACGGCGGCCAGGGCGACGACGACGATGGAGATGGTGACGATCAGGACTGGTCGTCTATGAGGCTTCGTACCCATGAGATGGCTTTCGGTGAGTGGGACGGTCCCGGGACGGGGTCGTCTCCGGGCTGGAGCACGATGAGTGTGGCACGGAACCACGGGGGGAAGGCCCCTGCATCCGTAGGCAGAGGTCCCCATGCCCACCCCGCCCCGCCCGCGGCCGGTCGGGCGATCCGGCGTCCGCCGTCCGACTCCCCGCCGGGAGGATCCGCCAGGGGCCGGCGCCCGGGCGGGCCGCCGTCGTCGGTCCGCCCGAGTCGCGCCCGCGCGGGGCCGGCGTCCGGGCGGGATCGGAACGGTCTTGCTGGAGCCGGGGGCCGGCGGGTCGTAGGGTTGACAGGGCGGTCGTCGCAGCCCCGATCCTCGTGACTCAGGAGAGCAGATGATGTACGACAGCAGCGACCTGACGGAGCTTCTCGCCCTCGCCCTGGGGGCGGTCCGGGCCGGGGCCCGCCTCGCCCTCGATCCCGGGCAGGCCCTGCGGATCGAGACCAAGCGCAACCGCAACGACGTCGTCACGCAGGTCGACCGCGCCGTCGAGGCGCTCATGGCGCGGCGCCTGGCCCCCGCAGGCTACCCGTTGGTCGGGGAGGAGGGGCATGCGGCCGGCGGCTGGGCCGGTCGCGTGTGGGTGCTCGACCCGATCGACGGGACCCTCAATTACATCGCCGTCCACCGGCACTGGGCGATTTCGCTGGCGCTGGTGGAGGACGGACGGCCCGTGGCGGGCGTCGTGGCGGATCCGGTGGACGACCGGGTCTACACCGCCGTCGTCGGGGCCGGCGCGCGCGTGAGGCGCCTCTTCGCCGAGTCCGACGCCGGCGCCGAGCTGGCGCGGATCGCCGACGTTCCGCTGGCGGACGGCATTGTCATCGCCCATTTGCACGGTCTTGAGGAGGTGCCCCGGCTCGTCCGGATCATCGAGGGCACTCGGGGTCTGCGCTGCTACGGGGCGGCGGCCCTGGAGATGGTGGAGGCGGCGGCCGGTCGGGCGGGGGCGGTCGTGCACACCGGTCTCCAGCCGTGGGACGTGGCCGCCGGGGCGCTTCTGTGCGCCGAGACCGGCGCGGTTGTCACGCGTCTGAACGGGGAGGAGCTGGACGTGCGCGAGCCCGGCTCGCTGCTGGTGGGGACGCCGAGCGCCCACGCCGAGATGCTCCGGCGGCTGGCCGGGGCCCGGCCCGGGGTCTGATCCGGGGACCGGCCCTGGGACCGACGCCCTCCGCCCCGGCCTTTTCGCCGCCGCGGCGGGCCCGATCGGCGCCGACCCCCGGCGGCGCCGGGCGCGGGCTCCTTGGTCCGTCACCGCCGGTCGGAACGGCCGGGTCGAGGCGGTTGCCCGGATGTCCACAGCCTGTGGATAAGTGTGTGTCTCGTGTGCCGTTTCCGCCGGTTTCGGTGAGGGG
>NZ_KE386866.1:0-8737 GCF_000429225.1 Actinomyces dentalis DSM 19115 | reverse complement strand
CCGGCCCGCCCGCTTCAGGGAGGACCGCCGGAGTTCCCGGACGCCGCCCCTCAGGGATTCATCGAGGCGGACGCGCTGAAGAACTCCGGCGGTTGATATGGGGAAGTGTCATCGCCGATGACGGGGGAATATCACCAACGACGCAGGAAACGCCACGGATTCCACGGGAAGGGGTTGAACATGGCCATGATGGGCTCCTTTAGAAGGGGGTACTTTCAACAAGACGTATCGTGCAATGAGGTGATAACTAGTTCATCGGTCAATTGACCGAACCGGCCGGACGAAGGTCAGACAAGCCGGTTGCGCAGAGCGTGGACAACGGCGCCCACGCGGTCGTGCACGCCCAGCTTGGCGATGAGGGTGGACACGTGCGTCTTGACGGTCGCCTCACTCAGACCCAGGCGGTGGGCGATCTGCTTGTTGGACAGGGCGTCCACCATGAGGGTGAGGACCTCGTGCTCGCGCGGGGAGAGCGTGACGCCGGGCGGCAGGGCGTTCGGAGAGGGCTTGCTCGGCGCGACCCCGACCGGTTGCAGCAGGTGCGGCGCGACATCCCCGTCATTTGTCTGACGTCTGCTGATGATGGCGGAGGAGGTGGGTGAGAGCACCATGTTTCCGGCCGCGACGTGCCGGATGGTGGTGGCCAGGGCGGAGACTGGGTCCTCCTTGGCGATGAAGCCGCGCACCCCGGCGGCCAGGGCGCGATCGAGGATGGCGTCGGCGACGAAGGTGGTGAGAATGAGAATGGCCAGTTCGGGGCGGTCCTCGTGAAGGGCCTCCGCCAGGGCGATGCCGTCGAGCCGGGGCATTTGGATGTCGAGGAGGAGGACCTCGACGGGGTTGTCCGGCGCCTGCAGGGCGGCCAGGGCCTCCTCGCCGTCGCGGGCCGACCAGACGATGCGAACGTCCTCGGTGGTGGCCAGGAGGTCGGTCAGGGTGTGGCGGACCAGGGCGTCGTCGTCCGCGAGTCCGACGTTGATCATGCAGTCTTCTCCAGGGGTGTGGGATGGGTTCGGGGTGTGGGGAGCGGAATGGTGGCGGTGGTGATCCACGCGTTGTCCTCGGCCAGGGTGGTCAGGGTGCCGTCGATGGCGGCCAGGCGCTCGCGCATGCCGAGCACCCCGACGCCCGAGCGGGGCAGGCGCGGCACCGCCGAGCCCACGCCGTTGGTGGTGACGAGCCGGATGACCTCCGGACCCAGGCTGAGGGTCACGGTGACGGGGCTGGCCGGGTCGCCGTGACGGATGATATTGGCGCTCATCTCCCGGGCCACGCGCGAGAGGGTCGTCGCCTGGAGGCGGCTGGGGCGCGCCTCGCCCAGGCACCGGTAGGTCACCTCGAAGCCGGCGGCGGTGATGTCGTCGCTGATGACCCGGATGGCCTCGCCCAGGTCGGTGACCGCATGGCCGAGCCCGGTGGAGGTCTCAATCGATCGGCCGAGGGCCGGTTCGGTCTGGCGCAGGGTGCGCAGGAGGAGGCGCAGCTCGTGGAGGGCGTCGGAGGCGGTGGACTCCAGGGCCATGAACTCCTCGCGGACCTCCGGGGGGTAGCTCGCGTCCGTGGCGGCCCGCTGGGCGCGCAGGGCGGTCTGGGACATGGAGTAGGCGACGAGGTCGTGCATCTCCCGGGCGATCTCCAGGCGCATGTCCTCCAGCCGGGCGGCGGCGCGCTGGGAGTCGGCCAGCCGGGCGGCCTCCGTGGCGCGCAGGAGGATCCCGGTGGGGAAGAACGCGAGCGCCATGAAGACGAAGAAGAGGAAGGAGTACACGCCGTCCATGGGAGCGGCGAGGACGGCGATCTTCAGCAGCAGGGCCAGCAGGCTCACCAGGGTGATGGTCAGGCCGGGCCAGAACCTCAGAAACCGGCCCAGGAAGATGAAGAAGGCGGCCTTGGTCATCAGCATATTGGTGACGTGGGCGTTCGGGAGGGCGAGCATCACGAGCCACAGCAGCAGGTAGGCGGCGGCGCCGGGAGCAGGGCGCAGGGGGGTCGCCATGAGCACGGCGAGGGCGAGCACCATGCAGGTGAGGTCGGCCGGCGTGACCGCCGATCCCGTCTGCATGATGTTAACTACGAGGTTCGCGATCCCGGCGATCGCCCCGATGGCGATGTAGGCGCGCCGCCCCGGCGGTCCGCCGGAGGGGCCGGTCAGGGCCGTCCGGATGTTGGCCGCCAGGGAGGCGCGGATCACGTGCAGTGCGCTCACCTTGTTCTCCCGTCGAAGCACCAATGGCTGGGAGCAACCTTAACAAGAGGCAACGAAAGGCTGGAGGCGGTGCGCCCCGCGAACTCGCGGGCGGTGCCCGAACCCGTCCCGGCGGCCGGTGTCATGGGCGTCATGGGGCCGCGGAGGGACGGCGCCGCACGACGAATTGTCCAAATCGTGTTCGGATGCCCCAGCATGACGAGGTTGCGGATGACGGTGAACGGCGTTCAGATGCGGCCGGTGGACAGGAGGGATCCCCACCAGCCGTAGGGGATCTCGAGGTCGCGCCTGGCGGCGAGCTCGGCCAGGGCCCAGCTCTTGCCCGTCAGGCGGGCCAGTCCGACGTCGAGGAAGAAGACGACGCCGGTCACGATCGCGATCTGAGAGAGGGTGAAGTGCTCGAGCACGATGGCGATGAGGCACACCCCGATCATGGCGCAGGATCCGGCAACGGTCACGGTCTGGATGAGGTCGCGCAGATCTTCGGACAACTGGGCGTCGGTGGTGAACTCGGCGCTGACGGCGATGGTGCGGCGCAGGTGCTGGCGCGAGACGCGGAAGGCGACGATCGCGATGACTCCTGCGATCGCAACAGTACTTACAGCACCGATCATGGCCTCGAGGCTCATGGGGAATCTCCTTGGGATGGGGTGCTTAAGTACACGCGCACCGGGGCCCATGCGCATCGGCCGGCCGACCGAGCCGATCGGCTGAAACCCCAGTGGGCCGATCGGCCGATCCGATCGGCGGAATCGCGCTCGAAGCGCCCTGAAAGGCGGAGTCCTTCCGTCGATCGGCCGAGGCGATCGACGGCGCCGGGCGTCGCAAACCCTTTACAGGCTTCCCGTCCTCTGGAGTCGCCGCAGGCTGAGCCACCCCACGGGGATCGGGATCCAGAAGGTGACCAAACGGTACACGATCGCGGCGGACAGGGCCACGCCGCCGGGCACGCCGGCGGTCGCCAGGCCCGCCGTCAAAGCGATCTCGACGGGTCCGATGCCGCCGGGCGCGGGCACCACCGAGCCGACCGTGTTGGAGGCCAGGTAGGTGATGGCCAGCACCGAGAAGGGCAGGGTGTAGCCGAAGGCCCACAGGCTCGCCGCGAAGGAGAGGACGTAGCTCAGGCTCAGCAGGACCGTGCCGGCGGCGCCCAGCGCCAGTCGGCCCGGGTTGGACAGGATCCACATCAGCCGCGGCCACACCTGCCGGTAGGTGGGCTCCGCCTTCGCCCACAGGAAGGAGCGCACCCTCGGAATGACCAGGGCCACCGTCACAACGGCCACAAGGCCGGCGGCCGCCACCATGACCCAGCCCGAGGGCAGGGACAATCCTGTGGACTGGCCGGTCGTCGCCGCCAGAACAATGAGGAGGACGACGGTGACGACGAATTGGATGATCTGCACCAGGGCGACGGTGGCCACGCCCACCGGCGTCGGAACGCCTTTGCGGTTGAGAAAACGCAGATTGATGGCGGCACCGCCCACCCCCGCGGGCGCCACGAGGGAGACGACCGAACTGGCCAGATGAACCTCGGTGGAGGTCCATATGCTCAGTTTCGTCGGGGACAGGGCCACCAGGGCCAGGCCCGCGCCCAGATAAGTGGCCAGTGAGAAGGCGAGTGCGCCCAGGATCCACCAGATATTCGCCTGGGCGATGACGGTGCTGATCTGCTCGAAGTTCATCCGCGCCAACAGCGTCCACAGGGCCACCATGCCGACGACGGTGACAATGACCGTGCGCGGGGAGAAACGGGCCAGCTTGGCCGGCTCGGCGTGGGCGGTCGGGGTCAGGGCGACCAGGGCGTCGCGCAGCTCCTGGAGGAGCCTGCCGCGCCGGCCCATCGCCTCCCGCGTGGAGGAGGGCAGGACGACGCGCTGGAGCATGGGGGCGATGGAGGCCAGCTGAGAGGCGCTCAGGGTCCGGGAGGCGGAGGCGATGGCCCGCTCCGCCCCCGCGCCCGAGGCGACCAGGGCGAGGGTCTGGGCCAGGTCCACGCGGCGCGACAGCTCGTTGGAGATGGTCTCCCCGGCGTCCCAGTCCAGCAGCCACACCCGGCCGCCGGCGTCCACGACGACGCTGCCGCCGTCGATCGCCCGGTGCGCCAGGCCTGCGGCGTGGGCGCAGCGGATCTGCTCCCACAGGTCGTCGAGGACGGACTCGGGGACGTCGGCGCCCAGGGAGTCGAAGGAGCGGGCGCCCACGACGTGCTCGGTGACCAGCAGCATCGATTCCGCCGCCTCCGCCATGCCCAGCAGCCGGGGCGTGCGCACCCCGGCGCGGGAGGCCTCCAGGGTCATGAGGGCGGCGTGCTCGGCGGCGGGGCGCACCGACATGTCCCGCGTGGGGGACAGGCCCTTGACCCGGATCCGGTCCCACAGGGTGGACAGGAAGCCGGCGACCTGACGGTCGGCGTCGAGGACGGTGACGTCGCGGCGCACGCCGCCGGAGTCCCACACGGCGTACAGGCGGTGCACCGAGGCGCGCCCCTCCGCCAGGGCGGTGCTGTGCGCCTGGGACAGGACCTTGGCCAGGTCGACGTCGTCGGCCTGCGTGATCGTATTGGCCTCCGGATCGCGTGCGGGGGTCGACAGCGCCGGCGGCTCGGCGTCGTCGGCCTGCGCGTCCCCGGTGACCGGCGCGGCCAGCGGGTTCTCCCGCACCTGCTCGGTGTAGCCCAGGGGGGCGTCCGTCGTCACCGTCCAGGCCCGGGCGCGCGGGGCGCGGTCCATGCGCACCACGCACACCGCGTCGAGACCGGCGCGGCGCAGCGCCCGCACCAGCGGGATGCCGTGCGCCCGGTGGTCCTCCACCCCCAGGATGTAGCGCATGACGAGTCCGACGGCGCGTCCGAGCAGGACCGACAGGATCGCCCCGGACAGGGGCAGGGCGCTGCGCAGCACGGCCAGGCCCACGATGACCCACATGCTCGCCCATCCGTAGCGCACCGCCGGCACGGACCGGCGCTCGCCGGCGCCGGTGAGCAGACCGGCCAGGGCCGCGTAGGTCGCCGAGATGCCCAGCTGGGCCGAACCGGCGCCGGTGACCGTCAGGCCGGCGAGCAGCGAGGTCGGGGCCCAGGTGCGCAGCGCGATGTAGGCCGTCACGCCGAACAGCCAGCCGCCGACGGCCCCCAGAGCCGCTTGAACGGAACTGCGCCAAGAGCGCCGCAGGATCCGTCCCAGCAGGACGGCCACGGGGATGATGAAGGTGGCCAGGCCCTCGATGGCCTGGAGGGGGAAGACCAGGACCTGGCGCAGGACCACGGCGAGGATGTTCTGCACGTCCTGGGTGACGCCGGTGGTCGTCTGGTGGGCGTAGACCGCCAGGATGAGCATGGACAGGGAGCCGATCGTGGACAGGACCAGGTCGAGCAGGTCCTCGACGCGGCGCAGGCGCCGGGGCGAGGCGTCGACCAGAAGGGTGTGGGAGCGGATCGTCGACGGCGGGCGCGGTGCGCGCACGACGGCGGGGGCGATGCCGACGGTGGGGAGCCCGACCGGCGATGTCGCGGGGATGGGTGCGACGGCATCGGGCGTCTCCGAGGGAGGTGCATCGCTCATGCCCGGGAGTCTACGGTCTGCTCGTTCCGCTCGTTCCGCGTCGCCTCGACCCCCGATTCGCGAGACCGGCGGAGGAGTCACGCCAGACCGGCGGGAACGGCGCACGGGGCGCACACTTATCCACAGGCTGTGGATGGTGGGGCGGCTCGGCGGCCCCGCGGGGCGAGGGCCGCGCGGGAATCGCCGCCGCGCCAAGGGGCTCGCCCGGGACTCGCCCGGCGCGAATCGGCTGGAGCACGTGATACCACCTTGGTATCGTGCCCATGTGGCGATGACACTACGACTGACTCGCGAGGACGAGCGCATCCTGGCTGAACTGGCCGAGGCCGATGGCATCAGCCGTCAGGAGGCGACGGTGCGGGCCATTCGCGAGGCGGCGGCTCGGCGAGGTCACGACCGCAGGGTCGGCGAGGCCTCCGCGCGGGCCCGCGTCCGGTACGCCGACGTCCTGGACCGGCTCGGAAGGTGACGGAGTCACCTTGACGTCGAGGATCTTCTGACCCTGGCCGCCGACTCGAGGCGCCCGACGACGACGCCCATGCCCTGGTCATGGCCGTGGCCGACGGCCGGTATTCCCTGAAGGAGGTCGCCGGGGCGCTCGCCGCCTGGGCGTCGAGGTGACCGATGACGGGCGGGCCGTCCGGATGGCCCGCCCAAGTTCTTCCTCGGCGGTGCTCCGGCGCCAGGCGGCGAGCCTGGCCGCCATGAGTGGGGGAAGGGCGACGTTCTCGTCCTCGGGCTCGGGCTCATAGGACTCGAAGGCGTCGGCCAGCTCGTCGGCGTGCGCCTCGATGTCCTCAAGGGAACGACGGGTCACGGTGTCTCACCTCGGGTACTTGGATCGGGCTGGGCGCATGGACGTCAGCGATGGCTACGGTACCGTGCCGGGGGCGCGGGGTGGGCCGGCCCGGAGCCGGGGTGATCGCCGCGGCCGCCGTCGCCGCGCTCGTCGATGGGGCGGCACCGCTTAGGGTGGGCGCATGGCAGATACCGACGTCGTCGTCCGTCCGCCCACCGCCCCCGAGCAGCGCCGGTGCGAGACCCTCATCAGGGAGGCCTTCTGGGACGTCTACCGGCCCGGGTGCATTGAGCACCTCATCTGGCGCAGGGCCATGGCGGGGCACCCCGATGCGCTTCCCCACCTGATCCTCGTCGCGGACCGGGGCGGTGAGCTCGTCGGGTGCACGATGAGCACGCGCGCGTGGGTGGAGGCGCCCGACGGCCTCTCGCGCACGCCCGTCGTCGGGGTGGGCCCCATCGGGGTGGTGCCGGGCGAGCAGCGCCGGGGGATCGGCTCCAGGCTCATGGAGGCGACCATGGATCGTGCGCGCCGCGATGGCGAGCGGGTGGCCCTCCTCTTCGGCGCCCCGGCCTTCTACGGCCGCTTCGGCTTCCAGGAGGCCTCCCGGTGGGGCGTGACGACGGCGGAGGGCGACAATTTCCCGGCCTTCATGGCGGCGGAGCTGGTGCCCCACGGCCTGAGGGGCGTGAGCGGGCGGTTGATCGAGAGCCCGCTGCTGGAGGTCGATGAGCCGGCGGCCGGGGATGCCGACGCGGCCGTCGAGGCCCCGCCGGTCACGCGGGCGGAGGCTCGGCCCTGACCGGCGGCTGCGCTCAGCGCGCCGGGCGCAGTCGCGCCGTCGGCAGCGGCAACTCGATGCCGCCGACGAGGTCCACGGCCTTGGCGACGTCGGCCGATATGTCCTCCATCGCCCTGGCGACGACGACGCGGTCCCGGTGGACCTCGCGGATCCTGACGCGCGTCCAGGTCGCCCCGCCCGCCGACTCGTCCTCCTGAAGGAGCCAGTCCTCCGCCAGGAACCGCAGACCGACCCCGTCCAGGGTCGCCTCCGCCTCGTCGAGGTCCATCGCCCCGCCCCGGCGGACCCACAACCGGTCGTAGGGGATGAAGCGGCCGTCGGGGCTCATCTCGATGTAGCCCACGTGCTCGCCGTCCTCGCGGCGCAGGTGGTCGAAGACGTTCTCGGGCGCGGGTCGGTCGGCCTGCGGCTCGGATGGGACGCTCATTCCCGCGAGGCTACCAGCCCGTGAGAACTCGACCCGGTTCGGTGGCGCAGCGGTTGCCGGCGTGGTCAGATCCTCCCCAGGCAACGAGTGGCTGGTCCTGCGGGCGGGGGCGGCGGTCGTGGACACCGAAGATCTTCCTCAGGCAACGAGGGGCTGGTAGCGCTGACGGGCATCCTCGCCGGTGATTCCGACCATGTTCCCAATGGCCGCCCAGGACATACCGGCGACCCGAGCGCCTCTGATGGCGTCAAGGACATGTCGTTCGGCCTGCGCCTGTTCGGCGATCGCATCACGCAAGGCGGTCAATGCGGCCACGTCGATCTCGTCGGCCTCGACCGGCTCGTAGTCCTCGAAGCGAGCGGCCAGCTCGTCGGCATGTGCCAGGATCTCGTCAACAGTGCGGGGCATCATCATCACCTCAGAAACTTCTCACGGGCACGCATGGCGTGGACGATGACGATTGCGGTCATGCCCTGGATGTAGCCAACCTCGAGAATAAGAGCAGCCTGGAAGGTTATTCTGGGTGTGTCCCAGGTCATTTCCGGGGGGCGATATGGTGATGGCCCACTCCCGTGGGGTATCATGGGCGTGAAAGATATATCCCCATGACCCCGGAAGGAGTGGGCCATCATGATGGAGTGTACCACGGGATTGACCGATGATGAGTTCGACGGGCTGCTCGCCTGGCTGCGCGAGGAGGGTGTTGAGGGTTATCCGCCGATCCTGGGCCTGTCCGGGTCTTTGCGGGCGACTTTGATGTACCTGCGTCAGAACATTGTGCAGGCGGTGATCGGAGAGATCCTGGGCGTGTCGCAGCCCACTGTTTCGCGGGCCATCAAGGCCCTGACGGAGGCGCTCTCCCGGACCCTGGCGGTCCTGCTGCTCACCGCGGAGGAGGTGCCCCGGGACTGCGACTACGTGGTGGACGGCACCCTCTTCCCCT
>NZ_AUBL01000016.1 GCF_000429225.1 Actinomyces dentalis DSM 19115 | reverse complement strand
CCTCCTCTCGTCCAGACCGATCCGGCCCCCGCCCCTCCTCTCGTCCAGACCGATCCGGCCCCCGCCCCTCCTCTCGTCCAGACCGATCCGGCCCCGGTCACCGAGGCCGTCCCCGCCGTCGCCCCGGTCGCCCCGTCCCCGGCGGTCGTCCGGGTCCCGGTCTCGGCGGCCCCTCTTCCACCGGCGTTCCCGCCCCCGGCGGAGGGCTGACGGCGCGCGCCGCCCCGCCGGTCCGGCGCGGCCCTCGACGCCGTCCGCCAGGCGGCCCGCACCGGCGTCGACGCCGCCCGTGATCGGCCGCACCCGCCGGACGCGCCCCCATCGGGCATGATGGGGCCATGGAACCCCTGTACGTCGTTCTAGCAGTCATCGCCGTCCTCCTCGTCGTGGGCGGGCTGTGGTTCGCGCTCTCGGCCCGCCGACGGCGGCGCGAGCCCCCGCGGATCGAGGCCCCGGCCGCGCCCGCCGCCGAGGTGGAGGCGGCGCAGACGACGGAGGCGGTGGAGGCGGCGCAGGAGCCGGGGCTCATCGAGGCCCCGCCGCCCGCCGAGCCGCAATTCGAGCGGCCCGAGTCCATTCCCGGGCGCATGCAGCGCCTGCGCGCGCGCCTGGCGGGGGCGGGCGGCTTCGGCCGGGCCATTCTGGCCGTCCTGTCCCGCGGGGACCTGACCGAGGCCGACTGGGAGGAGATCGAGGACACCCTGCTCACCTCCGACCTGGGCATCGAGGTCACCACCTCCCTCATGGACGAACTGCGCACCCAGGCCAAGGTCCTCGACACCTCCGACCCCGCGGCCATTCGCGCCGTCCTGCGCGCCCAGCTGCTGGAGTTGGTGGACCCGACCATGGACCGCTCCCTGACCCTGACCCGCCCCGAGCCCGCCGCGGGCTGGGAGGAGGCCGACGGCGCCCCCGCCGCCGCCGTCCTCATGGTCGGCGTCAACGGCACCGGCAAGACCACCACCTGCGGCAAGCTCGCCCGCGTGCTCCTGGCCGAGGACCGCACCGTCCTCATGGGCGCCGCCGACACCTTCCGCGCCGCCGCCGCCGAGCAGCTGACCACCTGGGGCGAGCGGGTCGGGGTCGAGGTCGTGCGCTCCGAGAGGGAGGGCGCCGACCCCGCCTCCGTGGCCTTCGACGCCGTCCGCCAGGCGGCCCGCACCGGCGTCGACGTCGTCGTGGTGGACACCGCCGGGCGCCTGCAGAACAAGGCCGGGCTCATGGACGAGTTGGGCAAGATCAAGCGCGTCATGGAGAAGATCGCGCCCGTGGGCGAGGTCCTCCTGGTCCTGGACGCCACCACCGGCCAGAACGGCATGCGCCAGGCTCAGGTCTTCTCCCAGGCCGTGGGCATCACCGGCATTGTGCTCACCAAGCTCGACGGCACCGCCAAGGGCGGCATCGTCGTCACCGTCCAGAAGGAGCTGGGCGTGCCCGTCAAGCTCGTCGGACTGGGGGAGGGCGCCGACGACCTGGCGCCCTTCGACCCCGAGGGCTTCGTCGACGCCCTGCTGAGCTGAGGCCGCCGGCCTACTGGATGATCCAGCCCTTCTGGGCGGCGATGTGCACCGCCGCGGCCCGGGTGGGCGCACCGGTCTTGGCCATGGCCTGGGACAGGTGGTTGCGGGTGGTGCCCTCCGACAGGTGGACCCGCCGGGCGACCTCGGCGACGGTGGCGCCGTCGGCCGCGGCCTGGAGCACCTCGGTCTCACGCGCCGTCAGGGGCGAGTCCCCGAAGACGAGCGAGTCCGCGGCCAGGGCCGGGTCGACGACGCGCAGCCCCGCATGGACCCGGCGCACCGACTCGGCCAGGTCGGAGGCCGGGGCGTCCTTGACGACGAACCCGTGGGCCCCGGACCGGATGGCGCGGCGCAGGAAGCCGGGGCGTCCGAAGGTGGTGACGATGAGGACCCGCGCGCTCGGCAGGCGCTCCAGGAGCGCGGCGGTGGCGGTCAGCCCGTCGGCGCCGGGCATGTCCACGTCCATGAGCACGACGTCGGGCCGGTGCTCCAGCGCGGCGGGCAGGACGTCGTCCCCGCTGCCGACCTGGGCGACGACCTCGATATCGCCCTCCAGGGCGAGCAGGGCGGCCAGCGCCCCGCGCACCATCGCCTGGTCGTCGGCCAGCATCACGCGGATCATCGGTCATCTCCGTAAGTACTCGGGGTTCGTCTGGGGCCGGGGCGCCGTCGGCGTCCGGGCGGGGCGGGGCGCCCGGGGCTCAGCCGGTCGCGTCGCGCGCCGGCCGAGGGGAAGGACGATGGGCGCTCACCCGCAGGACGGCGCCGCCGCCGGGAGGCGACTCGAGGGCGAGGTCGGCGCCGTTGTCCTGGCAGCGCCGGCGCAGGCCCTCCAGCCCGTGCCCGTCGGCGGCGCCGGGCGGACCGAGGCCGACGCCGTCGTCGGCGATCTCGATGGAGGTGGCGGACAGGGTCACGCGGCAGTGCGAGGCCCGGGCGTGGCGCACGACGTTCGTCACGCCCTCGCGCACCGCCCAGGCGAAGAGCTCGCGCAGCTCGGGGTCGACGCCGTCGACCGTCAGGGGCAGGTCGGCGCGCACGTTCGCGGACAGGAGCGTGTTCGCCGCCCGCGCCAGCTCGCCGGTCAGGCTCAGCTCCCGGTAGTTGTTGACGGTGGAGCGCACGTCGGCCAGGGCGGAGCGCGCCAGGGACTGCACCTCGGTCAGCTCCGCTCTGGCCCGGTCGGGGGCGGCGTCCACGAGCCTGGCGGCGAGCTCGCTCTTGAGGGTGATGACGGTCAGGGAATGACCCAGGATGTCGTGCATGTCGCGGGCCATGCGGTTGCGCTCGTCGTTGATCTCCAGTTCGTGGGTGCGCTCCTCCAGCACCCGGGCCAGGTGCCGCTGCTCCGTGGTGTAGCGCCCGAAGGCGCAGGCCGCCCCCGCGCCGATCAGCGCGATCCACTCGTGGCCGCTCAGCCCCCACGACGGCACGGCCCCCGGGGCGAGGCGGAGCAGGCCGCACAGGATGATGATGACGCCGCAGGAGACCCGCCAGGGCAGGGCGAAGGCGAGGGCGATGGTCAGGAAGACCACCAGCTGGAGCCCCTGCGCGCCGACGCCGACGATCGCTCCGACGGCGGTGATCGCCCCGACGGCGAGCATCGCCCGGTTCAGCCGGCCGGGCCACACCTCCCCCCGGCGCACCCGCCTGAGGCTGGAGGAGCAGGAGATGAAGAGGCTGACGCAGGAGACGACGGCGCACGCCGCCCCCAGCGCCCCGCGCCCGCCCCCGGCGAGCCCGGCCCGCACGACCGGGAGCGTGGCGAAGGCCCACACCAGCCCCCACGCGGCGATCACCCAGTAGGTGCGGCGCGCCCGCGCCTCATCGGGGGACAGAACGCGGGCGGTCACGGTGCAGGATCGTACCTTCGCGCGCTGCGCGCTCACACGCGGGCGGTGTCGCGGCCCATCCTCCAGGCGGCTCCGCCCAGGAAGACGGTCAGCCAGGCCAGGATGTTGACGATCCACCACCAGGAGAAGGTCTCGCCGCCCAGGGGCCACAGCGCCAGCTCGTGCAGGCCGTACATGGGGGTGAAGCTGCCGATGCGGTCCATGACGGAGCCCGGCGTCAGGGGCATGAACAGGCCGCCGAGGAAGGCCAGGAGGGCCATGAGCGGGCCGACGACCTGCATGGCGTTGTCCGAGGGGAGGACGTAGCCGATGAACAGGCCGAAGGCCACGAAGACCAGGGATCCCAGCCACACGATGAGCGCCGTGGACGCCCAGGCGTCCGCGGGCATGCGGGCGTGGCGGAAGGGGCCGCAGGCGTAGACGACGCCGACCGCGCCCGCGCTGATGAGCATGCCGACGATCGCCTTGGCCGTGATGTAGGCCACGGGCCTGAGCGGGGTCAGGCGCAGCTGGCGGCTCCAGCCCGTGGCGCGCTCGGTGCTCACGGCCGCCCCGGCTCCGGTGGTGGTCATGAGGGCTCCGTACAGGGCCATGCCGATCATGATGTCGGCGACGACGTTGCCGCTGCCGTAGGGCATCGAGGCGTAGTCGGCCGAGGCGAACATGAGGAAGAAGGCCACGGGAAGGACGAGGGAGAAGATCACCGAGCGCCGGTTGCGCAGGCGCCTGCGGGCCTCGAGCACCAGGAGGGTCCGGTTCAGGCCGCCCAGGGGCGGCGTCGTGCGGGCGCCGGGGTCGAGATGGCGGGCCGCGGCCGGGGCGGCGGCGGGGGGAAGGGTGACGGTGCGGGTGGTACGGCTCATGCTGCTGCTCCTTCGAGTCCTCAGGCGCGTGCGGGGGTGTCGGTGGTCAGGGCGACGAAGGCGTCCTCCAGACCGCGGCTGGTGATCTCCAGGTCCTTGGCCAGGCGCTCGTTGAGCAGGACGGCGGCGACGGCGTCGGTGTCGGCGGCGGTCAGGCTCAGGGCGCTGCCCAGGATCTCGACGTCGTCGATCCGGGCGCCGGCCGCCAGCGGCGCCAGCGCGCCGCGGACCCGCTCGGCCGGGCCGGTCAGGGTGGCCCGCAGGGTGCGCCCGCTCACGGAGGCGCGGATCTGGGCGGCGGTGCCGTCGGCGACGATCCTGCCGTGGCGCACCAGGACGATGCGGTCGGCGAAGTCGTCGGCCTCTTCCAGGTAGTGCGTGGCGAAGACCACCGTGCGCCCGTCCGCGGCGTCGGCGTGGATGGCCTGCCAGAAGCTGCGGCGCCCCTCCACGTCCATGCCGGTGGTCGGCTCGTCGAGGATGAGCAGGGCCGGGTCGCTCACCAGCGCCATGGCGAAGCGCAGGCGCTGCTGCTGGCCGCCCGAGCACTTCCTGACGGTCCGCGAGGCGAAGTCGGCGACGCCCGCCCGCTCCATGGCCTCGTCGACGTCGATCCGGTGGGCGAAGAGGCTCGCGGTCAGGGCCACCGTCTCGCGCACGGTGATGTCGGGCAGGAGCCCGCCGGACTGCATGACCGCGGAGACCAGGCCCCGGTCGACCGCCCGGCGCGGCGGCATTCCGAAGGTGCTCACCTCGCCGCCGGTGGGGCGGCTCAGCCCCAGGATCATGTCGATCGTCGTGGTCTTGCCGGCGCCGTTGGGGCCCAGGAGGGCGACCACCTCGCCGGGGCGGATGGTCAGGTCGATGCCGTTGACGGCGTCGACGGCGCCGAAGGACTTGCGCAGGCCGGTCAGTCTGACGGCGTCCACGGTGCCCGCGTGGAGCGGGCGCCCCGGGGCGGGGAGGGTTGCTGTGCTCATGGCGCCAGGTTCGCGCCGCCCCGGCGCCGGCCCGTAGCCCATCGGTCATCACTCTCCCATGACAAATCTCAGGGGTCGGGGCCGGCGCAAGGAGCACGGCGAGGGGGATCCGGGAGCGCGCGTCGGGACGGCCCCGGCGCGCGCGGCCGGGTGTGGGCTCAGTCCCGGTCCGGGCGCGGGGGAGGGGCGGAGCCCGTCCTCCCGCTATCCTGGCCCCAGTCATGCCCGCGGCCCCGTGCGAGACCCGCCATCGCCGTCGGGCGCGGAAAACCACACGGCGCCCCGGCGCCCCAGGAAGGACACCGCGTGTTCGGCAACCTCTCCGACCGGCTCACCGCCGCCTTCGCCTCGCTGCGGGGCAAGGGGCGGCTGACCGACGCCGATATCGACTCCACCGTCACCGAGATCCGCCGCGCCCTGCTCGAGGCCGACGTCGCCCTGCCCGTCGTGCGCTCCTTCACCGCCGCCGTGCGCGAGAAGGCCAAGGACGCCGCCCGCTCCCAGGCCCTCAACCCCGCCCAGCAGGTCATCAAGATCGTCAACGAGGAGCTCATCGACGTCCTGGGCGGGCAGGCCCGCGAGATCAACTGGGCCGACCGCGGCCCCACCATCATCATGCTCGCCGGCCTCCAGGGCGCCGGCAAGACCACCCTGGCCGGCAAGCTGGGCCGCTGGCTGCGCGACCAGGGCAGGCGCGTCCTGCTGGTCGCCTCCGACCTCCAGCGCCCCAACGCCGTCACCCAGCTGAGCGTCATCGCCGACCGCGCCGGGGTCCATGTGTGGGCGCCCGAGCCCGGCAACGGCGTGGGCGACCCGGTGGCGGTGGCCCGCTCCGGCGTCGAGCGCGCCCGCGCCAACGGCTACGACGTCGTCGTGGTGGACACCGCCGGGCGCCTGGGCGTGGACGCCGAGATGATGGACCAGGCCATCCGCATCCGCGACGCGATCCACCCCCACGAGATCCTCTTCGTCCTGGACGCCATGGTCGGCCAGGACGCCGTCAACACCTCGGTGGCCTTCCGCGACGGCGTCGGCTTCACCGGCGTGGTCCTGTCCAAGCTCGACGGCGACGCCCGCGGCGGCGCGGCCCTGTCCGTGCGCGGCGTCACCGGGGCCCCGGTCCTGTTCTCCTCCACCGGCGAGGGCCTGACCGACTTCGAGCGCTTCCACGCCGACCGCATGGCCGGCCGCATCCTGGACATGGGCGACCTGCTCACCCTCATCGAGCAGGCCGAGCGGACCCTGGACCGCCAGGAGGCGGAGGCCGCCGCCGCCAAGCTCGCCAAGGGGACCTTCACCCTCGACGACTTCCTCGGCCAGCTGCGCCAGATCCGCAGGATGGGCTCCATGAAGAAGCTGCTGGGCATGATGCCCGGCATGGGGCAGATGCGCGAGGCCCTGGAGAACTTCGACGAGCGCGAGGTCGACCGCGTCGAGGCGATCGTGTGCTCCATGACGCCGGCCGAGCGCGCGGACCTGTCCATCCTCAACGGCTCGCGGCGCAGCCGCATCGCCAGGGGCTCGGGCACCACCGTCCAGGCCGTCAACGAACTCGTCGACCGCTTCGAGGCCGCCAAGAAGATGATGGAGGCCATGGCCTCCGGCGGCTTCGGGGAGGGCGGGCCCATGCCCGGCATGGGGTCCCTGCCCGGCACGGGCAAGCGCGCCAGGGCCCGCCAGGCCCCCAAGGGCAAGCGGGGCAGGGGCGGCAGGAAGGGTCGCAGCGGCAACCCCGCCAAGGCCGCGCGCCAGGCCAAGGAGGCCGCCGCCAGGCGCAGCGCCGAGACGTCCGCCCCGGCGGGCGCGCCGGGGCGGGGCGCGGCCTTCGGGCTGGGCGGGCAGGACGCCTCCCAGGGCTACGGGATCATGCCGGGGCGAAGCGCGGCGGAGCGCGGCGGGCAGCCGAGCGCGGACGAGGTCGCCGACGCCGTGGACGCCCTGCCCGAGGACCTGCGCCGCCACCTGGGCCTGTAGGGGCGCCGGCGCGCCCCGGATTCCGCCGCGTGCGGGTCGGATCGGTTCCTTTCATGGTCTAGCCTTGCTCCATGACCGATGCCACCTTCTCCCTGCGCCGTCTCGGACTGAAGAACTACCGCAGTATCGGATCCTGCGATCTGGAGCTCGGGCCCCTGGCGATATTCGTCGGTCAGAACGGGGCGGGCAAGTCTAATATCCTGGACTCTTTGAGGTTCATCCGCCAGGCGCTCGAGGAGAATATTTCCAGGGCCGTGAGCGAGCGGGGCGGCATCGCGGGGGTAAGACGCAGATCTGCCGGAAGCCCCACCGATTTCACCATCTCCCTGGAATTCTCTTCCGGGAAATTCAGTGGAGTTTATGAGGTCAGAATCGGGACGACCGATGACGGGGGGATCGGAGTGGCGAGAGAGGTGTGCCGCATATCCTCCTCTGATCCCGAGGGCGCCGATGGCGAGGACCACTTCTACGAGTTGAGGAATGGTCGTGCCGTTCGGAGCTCGGAAAGCCGCCTGCCGCGAACGGCGGTGGACCGTCTGGCTCTCGTGGCCTTGTCGGGTCTCGAGGAATTCAGACCCGTCTACGACGGACTCGCGGGCATGGAGGTGTTCAATCCCTCGCCGGAGGCCATGCGGCGTCCTCAGGCGCCGACCCCCGGAGATCCTCTCCGACGCGACGGATCCAATATCGCTTCAGTCCTCGAGATGTTGCGGCATTCAAGCCCGGAGACTGAACGGCGGGTCGAGGAGTACCTGCGTGCGATCGTTCCCGGCATCAGGTCGGTCAGGTCGTCGGCGGTGTCCGGGTGGGAGACTCTGGAGTTCCAGCAGGACGTCTCGGGGTCGGTCGGTCCGTGGTCGTTCCCGGCCTCCGCGGTCAGTGATGGGACGCTGCGCGCCCTTGGCGTGCTCGTGGCGCTGTTCGCCGGAACGGGCGAGGCGCTGAGCCCCGTCGGCGTGGAGGAGCCCGAGATCGCGCTCCATCCGGCGGCCGCGGGCGTCCTCCTGGACGCGATCCGAGACGCCAGTGAGCATCGTCAGGTGCTGCTGACGACTCACAGTCCCGATCTTCTCGATTCTTCTACGATCCTTCCCGGTGAGCTGTTCGCTGTGCGATCGGTCGGGGGGACGACCGAGGTCGGTCATCCCGATGCCGCGGTCCGGTTCGCATTCGACGAGTCGCTCTTCACCGCGGGCGAGCTGCTGCGAGCCGATCAGTTTCAGCCCGAACCTGAGGAAGCCGTATCCCGATGACTGTCCGAGTGGGTGCGGTAGTTGAGGGCCACGGAGAAGTCAGGGCTCTTCCGATCCTCATTCGAAGAATTTGCGAGGCTCACGAGGTGTTCGACCTTCATGTGGAGCATCCATATCGCCTTCCCAGGACCCAGATGCTGAATGGGAGGCTGGTTGGTGCAGTCAGAATGCAGCGCATTCGCGTTGGTGATAATGGTGTAGTGCTGGTTCTTCTCGATGCCGACGACGATGATCCTGGTGAGATGCAGGCGCAGATCACGAGCATCCTTGGCCGCGGAGCCGGAGGAACCACGGTCATCGCGGTGGCCGTACGCGAGTACGAGGCTTGGTTCTTGGCGGCCATCGAGTCGCTTCGAGGGCATGGCGGCGTCAGTGGCGACGCGGTGTTCGACGGGGAACCCGAGCGCCCAAGAGATGCCAAGGGAGTCCTCGCGACACGGATGACGGAATCGTATAGGGAGACCCTCCACCAGGCGCGCTTCTCCGCCGTTATGGACCTTGCCCAAGCCCGTGGGCGCAGCCCGTCCTTCGCCGCGTTCGAGGCCGATCTCCTGGCCGCACTCGCACGGGCCGGTGCGATTTGACGTCCGCCCCGCCTCACAGCCAGCCGTTGGTCTCGGCGGTGCGGGCCGCCTCGGTGCGGTTGCGCGCGTGCGTCTTGCTGATCGCGCTGGACAGGTAGTTGCGCACCGTCCCGGCGCCCAGGTGCAGGCAGTCGGCGATATCGCGGGCGTCCGCGCCGCGCGCCGCCAGCCGCAGCACGTCCTTCTCCCGGTCCGTGAGCGGGTTGGGCCCCACGATCACCGACTCCTGGGCGAGGGTCGGGTCGATGACGCGCAGCCCCGCCGCGATCTTGCGGATCGCCTCGGCCAGCTCCTGGGGCGGGGTGTCCTTGACCAGGAATCCCGAGGCCCCGGCCTCCAGGGCGCGCGAGAGGTAGCCGGGGCGCCCGAAGGTCGTGACGATGAGGCTGCGGCAGGCCGCGCCCGAGGCGGTCAGCGCCGCCGCGGCGGCCAGGCCGTCCATGTCCGGCATGTCGATGTCCAGCAGGGCGACGTCGACGGCGTGCTCCCGGGCCAGGGCCGCCACCGCCCGTCCGCTGCCCGTCTGGGCGACGACGTCGATGTCCGGCTCCAGTCCGAGCAGCGTGGCCAGGGCCCCCCGGACGAGGGCCTGGTCGTCGGCGATGAGGATGCGGATGGGAGCGCTCACAGGGTGACCTCCAGGATGGTGCCCGGGCGCGCGTCGGTGCCGTCCGGGGCGGGACTGGTCAGGATGAGGGCGCCGCCCACGGCCTCGACGCGCTCGCGCAGGCCGCTCAGCCCGTTGCCCAGGCGGCGCCCGACGACGCCCGCGCCGTCGTCCTGGACGCGCACCCGCCCGGGGGTCAGGTCCACGCGGACGCGGGCGGCCCCGGCGTGCCGCAGGATGTTCGTCGTCCCCTCCCGCAGGGCCCAGGCGAGCAGTTCGCGCTGGGGCAGGGGGATGTCGGAGGCCCGCCCCGAGAACTCGGCGGCGACGTCGGCGGCGGCGAAGGCCGTGCGGGAGGCCTCCATCTGCCCGGCCAGGTCCGGGGCGCGCAGGCGGGAGACGGTGGCGCGCACGTCCGCCAGGGCCGAGCGGGACATCTCGACGATCTCGGCGAGCTCGCGCTCGGCGGCCCCGGGGTCGCGGCGCACGAGCCGGTGGGCGACCTCCGCCTTGAGGGTGAGCACGGTCAGGGAATGGCCCAGGATGTCGTGGACGTTGCGGGCGATCTCCTCGCGCTCGGCGGCGACGACGAGCTTGCGCCTCTCCGCCTCGCGCCGGGCGTTGAGCTCGGCCGCGATGCGGGACACCGCGACGATGACGGTGGACAGGGAGAATCCGAAGGCCGCCCATCTGATGTCCGTCGTCGGGGCGAGAGCGAAGACGACGAGGTCGGTCAGGGCGGTGAGGCAGCCGGAGAGGATCAGGCCGGTGCGCAGCCTCGTCGCGAACAGGATGATCGCGCAGAAGTAGGGCAGGTAGGTCAGCGCGTACCACCAGTTCAGGCCCGGGGCCGAGG
Source organism: Actinomyces dentalis DSM 19115 (assembly GCF_000429225.1). Classification (GTDB taxonomy): domain Bacteria; phylum Actinomycetota; class Actinomycetes; order Actinomycetales; family Actinomycetaceae; genus Actinomyces; species Actinomyces dentalis. Next base: position 60,249 of record NZ_AUBL01000016.1, on the reverse strand, counting down.
CGGCGGTGACGCCCGTCAGCAGCGCGAATCTGCCGGCCACCGGCCGCAGCTGGTCGAGGACGCCGGCCCCATCCGGCAGTTCCAGCCAGATCGCCATGGTGGACACGGCCCAGATGTAGACGCAGGCGAAGACGCCGATCCCCACGATGCCCAGCGCCTTGAGCGGCCCCGGCATGTCGGTCCTGATCAGGAAGACCAGGGGGATGAAGAGGAAGACGATCCAGAAGGACGCGGCCCAGTCGATCCGCCGGTACCAGGGGCCGGGACGGGCGTCGGCCGCCACCGGGGCGGTGACGGCCGTGCGTCCTGCGGAGATGATGCCCATCTCGGGTTCCCCGCCGGTCAGTGCCGCGCCGTCGTCCGGCGCCGGGCGGCCAGGCACGCGATGACGAAGATGAGAGTCCACACGGCGATACTAGTGAGGGGCAGCCACAGGGCCTCGTGGACGATCCTGTTCTCGCCGGTGGCGCTCATGGTGGCCACGGCGTCGCCCTGGAGGGCGCGCAGGGCCAGGTTGCCGACCCCGTACATGGGGGTGAAGTGGGCGAAGTCGAACAGGCTCCCGCTCAGCGGCATGAACAGGTTGCCGAGGAAGGCGAAGATGCTGATCGAGGCGCCCGCGATGCCGACCGCCGCCTGCGCCGGGATCCACAGCCCCATGGCCAGGCCGTAGCAGGCGAAGGGGACGGCGGTCAGCAGGGCCAGGGCGTAGCTGGTGGCCCACACCCAGGGCGCGTCCATCTGCGCGCCCGTGAGGGCCCCGGCGATGAAGATGACGGTGACCGGGAAGACCGAGACGATGAGGGCGGTCAGCAGCTTGGTGGTGACGTAGGCGCGCAGGCCGCCCGCCGTGAGCGCCATCTGGCGGCCCCACCCGCCGGCCTGCTCGACGGCGGCGCCGGCGGCCGTGCAGGTGGCGGCGATGGCCACGGAGAAGACCGACATATTGATCATGATCGTGGAGGCGACGTTGCCCCGGCCGGCGTCGTGGGCGGAGAAGTCCTGCATGGCGCCCCAGAACAAGTACATGCCCAGCGGCATGATGAGGGTGAAGAAGAGCATGTCGGGGCGGATCAGGGTGGTCAGGGCGTCGATGCGCGTGTAGACCCACGGGCGCGGGCGGCGCCCGGCCGGGGCGGTGCGGCTGCGGTCGCCGGCGGGGCGGGCCGCGGGAGCGGGGCGCCCGGGGTCGCCGGCGGGACGGGCCGCGGGAGCGGGGCGTGCGGTCCGGGTGGGGCGGGCATTGCCGCGAGCGGCGAAGGCGGCGGTGGTCATGGCTGGTTCCTCGATTCTGGTGACGGGTGGACGGGGGCGCCGGGCCGGCGGTCCGGCGGGCGGGGGGCGGCCGGGGGAGCGGCCGGCTCAGGCGGCGCGGGCGGGGGCGCCGTCGTGCTCCTCGCCGACGAGCTCGGCGAAGATCTCCTCCAGGCTGAGCGCCGCGATGCCCAGGTGGGCGGCCGGGGTGGTGGTCAGCAGGAGGCGGGCGACGTCGTCGGGGGCGGTGGTGCGCACCTCCAGGTGCTCGCCGTGGACCTCCACCGCCAGCAGGGAGTCGGACACGGGGGCCAGGGCCGCGCGCAGCCGGGCCTGGCCGCTCAGCCCCGGCCAGGTCGCGCTCACCGTGGTGCCCTCGCCCATGGCGCGCACCTCGTCCACCGAGCCGGAGGCGACCAGGCGGCCGCGGTCGATGATGACGATGCGGTCGGCGAAGTCGGCGGCCTCCTGCAGGTAGTGGGTGGCGAAGAGGATGGAGCGGCCCGCCGCCGTCTGGGCGCGCATGGTGGCCCAGAAGGCGGCGCGGGCGTTGGGGTCCAGGCCGGTGGTCGGCTCGTCCAGGATCAGCAGCTCGGGCTGGGCCATCAGGGCCATCGCCAGGCGGATGCGCTGGACCTCCCCGCCGGAGCAGCGGGCGACCCGCCGCCGCAGGATTCCGCGCAGGTCGGTCTGGTCGATGATGGCCTCGACGTCGGGGGCGCGCAGCTGGAGGGAGGCGATGATGTCGAGGGTCTGGCGGACCGTGTAGGAGGGCAGGATCCCCCCGGACTGGAGGACCGCGCCCACGCGCCCGGCCCGCACCGCCTCCCGGGGCTCGACGCCCAGGACGGCGGCGGTGCCGGCGTCGGGCCGGGTGAAGCCGAGGAGGACGTCGAGGGTCGTGGACTTGCCGGCCCCGTTGGGGCCGAGGAAGGCGACGACCTCGCCGGAGGCCACCGTGAGGTCGAGGCGGTCGACGGCGGTGACGGGGCCGAAGGTCTTGGTCAGGCCCCTGACCTCGACGGCGGGGGTCCTGGCGGGGCGGGCCCTGACGGGGAGGGGGGCCGGTGCTGTGGTGCTCATGGCTCAAGGATCGGCCCGCCCGCCGAGGCCCGGTACTGAGACCCGTCACCGCTTCCGTATGACAGGTGTCAGGCGCCTCCCGGCCCGCCGGTCACCCGGTCGGGGCGTAGCCCACGATCCTCGTGCCGACGACGGCGATGATGAGGTCCGCGCGGATGGTGACCCTGACGTGGTCGCCGTCGGTGACCTCGGGGGGCAGGTCGGTGGCGGTGCTCGTCGTCAGATCGACGGCGACGACCGGGATGTCGGGGGAACTCCGCGTCACGAGCAGGGTGCGCCCGTCCGGGCTCAGGAGCGCGCGGTTGTCCTCGAAGACGGTGGGCACGCGCGGGGTGGAGGGGGTCCTGTTCGCCAGGGGCCGGCCGTTGAGGAGCTGCGGCCTCGACCTCCCGTCGCGCGATGAGGTCAGGGCCGTCGTCGCCCAGCCGGTGTCGCCCAGCTCGTAGGCGCGGCGGTACTCGTCCAGGGTCGGCGGCCCCGTCGGCGACAGGAGGACGAGGTACTCGTCGTCCGTCGTCGCCGGTTTGACGGCGCCCGCGGGGGTGCCGTCGGGACTGAGCATCTCGAAGCCCGATGCGTTCTTGGACCGGCGGAGCCAGCCGTCCGCGGCGGGGATGTAGGTCGTCTGATCGGTCTTCGAGGAGGAGGAATTGGAGGAATTGTGGATGGAGCCGTCGGCCAGGGAGAGGAAGCCGGATGCCGACGGGCCGGATGTCGACGAACCGGATCTCCTGCTCCTGGGGCGCTCCTCGATCCGGACGTGGCCCGTGGCGTCGTCGCCGACGACCCGCGCCGTCGGGAAGTACCAGTTCCTCTCCATGGATCCCCGCCGCCATCTCTCAACCGGGTCGCCGTCGTTCCAGTCCCACCCGGCGCACCAGTCGCCCGAGCCGGCGCACACGATCGCGAGGTTGTTGAAGACGAGCCTCGGGGAGGCCCGCTCCCAGGGCGCGTCGGACGCCTCCCCCGTGGCAACGTCGACCAGCTTCCCTCCCATGATGAGCTTGGAGCCCCAGGGCGTGCTCTCCTTGGGATGCTCGGTGAATCCGTCCATGGTGATGGTCCAGGCCCGCTCCGGGTCGGCGGCCCCGAGCCGGTACCCCGTCACGCTGGCGCGGGAGTCGGAGCCGCTGCCGAGCCGGTGGGCCACGACGAAGTAGTCGCCCCAGGCGTACAGGAGCGCCTCGCGGCGGCTGGTGCTCGTGCCGACCAGGACCGGGTCGTCCAGGCTCCAGGCCTCCTGCCAGGAGCCCGCGTACGCGGGCCGATCGGACGGGGTGGGCGACGGCGACGGCGTGCGCCGGGCCGCGATGGTGCGGGCCGGGAAGGTCGGGCCGACGGCGACCCGGGGGCGCGACAGGTCCTCGACGAGGTCGGGCAGCGCTGCGACCAGCACCGCGACGATCAGGACCAGGACGACCACGGCGACGCCCGAGCCGCGCGATCCGCGGGGCGTGCGGGGCGTGCGGGACGCGCGGGGGCGGCGCTGGCCGGGAGTTCTGCTGCGGTCGGAGCGCCGTACGCGCCCCGGCCGAGGCGGACTCGTGTAGGAGCCCTGCTTCGGCGGGCGGATGGAGGTCGACGTCGGCGGGCGGATGGAGGTCGGCGCGCCGGGGGGACGGATGCCGGGGAAGAGACGCTTCACACTCCTAGCCTCCGCCCGACCCGCCCGCCGCGTCCAGACCCGTTCCGGCGCCGACCCCGGATCATTCGCATCCGCAGCGCTTCCCGCCGGTCCCGCGCGACTTCTCCGCCGACCTCGGCGAGGGGAGGGCGGGGCGGGGCTGTGGGCGATCTCGCAGCGCCGCGGCGCCGCAGCGCCCCGTCAACGCTGGCGGGCCCGCACGGGGCTCTGGCACAATGACCGGCTGTACTCAGGCGGCGGCAGGCCCCTCTCCCTCCTCCGCCCGCGTCTCGGCTCACGCCGGAAACCGCTGCTTCGCCCCTCACCGGGGGCCGGCGCGCGCCAAACCATCCAGAACCAGGAGTTCAACCAAGTGGCAGTCAAGATTCGCCTCAAGCGCATGGGCAAGAAGTTCGCGCCCTTCTACCGCGTCGTCGTCGTCGACGGGCGCAAGAAGCGCGACGGCCGTGTCATCGAGGAGATCGGCGTGTACGACCCGATGCAGGAGCCCTCGCTCATCCGCATCGACTCCGAGCGCGCGCAGTACTGGCTCGGAGTCGGCGCCCAGCCCTCCAACACCGTGTTCAACCTGCTCAAGATCACCGGCGACTACCACGCCTTCAAGGGGCTGCCGATCCCGGAGGGCAAGCTGAAGGTCAAGGACGAGCAGGCCGCCGCGGCGCTCAAGGAGGCCGCCGTCAGGGCCGCCGCCGACGACGCCGAGAAGCACAAGGCCGCCGCCGCCAAGGCCGCGGCGGACAAGGAGGCCGCCGAGGCCGCCGAGGCCCCGGCCGCCGAGGGCGGCGAGGCCCCCGCCGAGGAGGCCTGACATGCTGGCCGACGCGCTCGAGCACCTCGTGCGGGGCATCGTCGACCACCCCGACGACGTCACCGTCACCTCCCGGTCGCTGCGCCGCGGCGACCTGCTGGAGGTGCGGGTCAACCCCGAGGACCTGGGCCGCGTCATCGGCCGCTCGGGCCGCACCGCCCGCGCCCTGCGCACGGTCGTCGGGGCCCTGGCCGACGCGCCGGTGCGCGTCGACGTCGTCGACACCGACCGGCGCTGACGCGCCCCGCCGACGAACCCGTACCGGACCGCGCCGCCCGGCCCCTCCCGGGGTCGGGCGGCGCCGCGTCCGAGGAGGACCGGCCCGGGTGGGGCAGCGCACGCGTCCCGGGCCCGGCGACGGCGCGACCACGCGGTAGGTTTGGGCCCGTGCTCCTGACCGTCGCCGTCATCGGCTCCGCCCGCGCCCTCAAGGGCGAGGTCCGCCTCGATATCCGCACCGACGACCCCGAGGGCCGTCTGGCCCCGGGCACCGCCCTGCCCACCGCTCCGGCCGACGCCGGGCCCCTGACCGTGACCCGCCTGCGCTTCGACGGCTCCCGCTGGTTCGCCGTCTTCGCCGAGGCCGGCGACCGCACCGCCGCCGAGGCCCTGCGCGGGGTTCGCCTGCTGGTGGAGACCGACGACGAGGACGCCGAGGACGACGCCTGGTACGCCCATGAGCTCATCGGCCTGCGGGCCGTGCGGCGGCTGCCCGACGGCGCCGCCGAGACCCTCGGCGAGGTGGTCGACCTGGAGCGGGGGGTCGCCCAGGACCGCATCGTCGTGCGCACCGGCTCCGGCCGGGACGTGGCCGTGCCCTTCGTCGCCGCCCTCGTCCCCGAGGTCGACGTCGAGGCCGGCACCGTCACCCTCGATCCGCCCGGCGGGCTCTTCCCGGGGCTCGGCGCGGCCGAGGGGGCCCTGCCGTGAGCGCCGCCGCCCCCGACGCCGTCGGCGCGCCCCTGCGGCTGGACGTGATCACCATCTTCCCCGACTACCTGCGGGCCCTGGACCTGTCCCTCATCGGCCGGGCGGCGGGGGAGGGGCTCATCGACCTGCGCGTGCACGACCTGCGCGGCTGGACCCGCGACCGCCACCGCACCGTCGACGACACCCCGCTGGGCGGGGGCGCCGGCATGGTGATGAAGCCGGACGTGTGGGGCGAGGCGCTCGACGAGGTTCTCTCCCTGCCCGCCGACGCGGCCGCCGCCCGCGAATCCGCCGCGGCCCGCGGACGCCGGGTCCTGGTCGTGCCCACGCCCTCCGGCGGGGTCTTCACCCAGCGCACCGCCGAGGACCTGGCCCGCGCCGACCACATCGTCTTCGCCTGCGGGCGCTACGAGGGCATCGACGCCCGGGTCGCCGAGCACTACCGGGCCGCCGGCGTGGAGGTGGCCGAGCTGTCCATAGGCGACTACGTCCTCAGCGGCGGCGAGGCCGCCGCCCTGGTCATGATCGAGGCGATCGCGCGCCTGCGCCCGGGCGTGCTGGGCAACCCCGACTCCGTCGTCGAGGAGTCCCACGGCGCGTCCGGCCTGCTGGAGCAGGAGGTCTACACGCGCCCCGTCGCCTGGCGCGGCCTGGACGTGTCCCGCGCCCGGCCGGAGCTGCTCAGCGGCGACCACGCCCGCATCGCCCGCCTGCGCCGCGACCGGGCCATCGCCCGCACCATCGCGCGCCGCCCCGACATGATCGCGCGCCTGCGCCCCGACGACCTCGACGCCGCCGACCGGGCCGCCCTGGCCCGGGGCGGGTGGGCCGTGCCCGCCGGCGCCGCGGGCCCCGTCGAGCTGGTGGTCCGCCCCGCCGCCGCGGCCGACCTGGCGGAGCTGGCGGACCTGGCCGCGCGCACCTTCCCGGACGCCTGCCCGCCCCTCCTCACGGCCGAGCAGATCGCCGAGCACGTGGCCGCCCACCTGACCCCCGCGCGCTTCGCCGACTGGCTGGCCGACCCCCGCGTCGTCCTGACGGTCGCCGCGCTCGGCCGGGACACCGCGACCCGGGGCGGACGGGTCGCATCCGGCGAGCTCATCGGCTACAGCGCCGTGCTCATCGAGCCCGGCGACGGCGGTGCGCCGCCCCCCGGCCTGGATCCCCGCCCCGACGGCGTGAGGGTCCCGGCCGCCCCCGACGGCGGGGCCGGACTGGCCGCCGAACTGTCCAAGGTCTACGTCGACGCGCGCCTGCGCGGCTCCGGCACGGCCGCCGCCCTGCTGGCCGAGGCCGTGCGCGACGCCGCCGCCCGGGGCGTGACCGCCCTGTGGCTGGGCACGAACGACGCCAACCGCCGCGCCCGGAGGGCCTACCGGCGCTCCGGCTTCGCCGGGGCGGGATCGCGCACCTACGACGTCGGCGGGCGCACCTGCCGCGATATCGTCATGGTCCTCAACCCCCAGGAGGCCGCCGGTGAGCACTGAGTCCCCCACGGACGCCCGCAGGAGCACCGCCGCGAGACACCGGGCGGACAACGGCGCCGTCCCGCCCCCCGAGCCCGCCGAGGGCGCGACCGGCGACGCCGCGGAGCCCGCTCGCCGCCGGCGCCTGCACCCGCTGATCGGCAACCTCGGCGCCTTCCTCCTGGTCCTGGTCATCGTCATCGTCATACGCAGCACGGTCGTCCAGACCTTCGTCATCCCGTCGAGCTCGATGGAGGACACCCTCGCCGAGGGCGACCGCGTGGCCGTGACCATGTACGACGTCGACGAGATCAGGCGCGGGGACATCGTCGTCTTCAACGACCCGGACAACTGGCTGACCGTCACCGAGCCGACCGGCCTGCACAAGATCATCCAGGACGCCCTGGTCGCCCTGAGGATCCTGCCCGCCAACCCCGGCCACCACCTCATCAAGCGGGTCATCGGCGTGGCCGGGGACCACATCGTCGCCGACGGCCGGGGCTCCCTCACCGTCAACGGGGTCCCCGTGAACGAGACGTATCTCAAACCGGGCCGCTCCGCCTCCGAGATGGCCTTCGACGTCGTCGTGCCCCGGGGCTTCGTCTGGGTCATGGGGGACAACCGCTCCAACTCCTCCGACTCGCGCTACCACCAGGACGACGCCCACGGCGGCTTCGTGCCCATCGATGACGTCATCGGGGTCGCCAAGCAGATCGTGTGGCCACTGTCCCGGTGGAGCGGACTGAGCGAGGGGCGCGAGGCCTTCGCGGCGGTTCCCGACCCGGCGTGAGGTCGCGCACGTCCCACATCGCCGTCTCGCAAGCCGGGCGGGGGCTGTGGCAGACTGGGCCCGCTCTCGGGCCTCGGGACGCCTCTGCCACTGGGGGGGCGCTCCACGCGCAGGACCCGCGGGCGACCGAACCCGGTGTCCCCGCGCGGGTCCAAATCCCGCCCGCGGCGCCGCCTACCCAGCGCCCCTGACCAGTGGCACGAGCGTGGAGACAACTCATGAGCAACCTGATCGACGAGATCAACGCCGCGTCGCTGCGCGACGACATCCCGGCCTTCCGCCCCGGCGACACCCTCAAGGTGCACGTCAAGGTCGTCGAGGGCACCCGCTCCCGCATCCAGGTCTTCCAGGGCGTCGTCATCGCCCGCCAGGGCGGCGGCGTCTCGGAGACCTTCACCGTCCGCAAGATCTCCTTCGGCATCGGCGTCGAGCGCACCTTCCCGGTCCACACGCCCTCCATCGACAGGATCGAGGTCGTCACCCGCGGCGACGTGCGCCGCGCCAAGCTGTACTACCTGCGCAACCTGCACGGCAAGGCCGCCAAGATCAAGGAGCTCCGCGAGGACTGAGCGTCCCCGCCGCCCGTTCCTTCCAGCTCATCGGCGTCGCCCGAGGCCCACTCCGGGCTCCGGGCGGCGTCTCATAACCACCGCCCCTCCGCCGGGGCGCCGCTTCCGGGATACCGCTGAGAGGTAGCAACCATGGAGCCCACCAGGGATGAGGCCGGGACCGACCGCGATCGCCTCGCCGCCGTCACCGAGAAGAAGGGCGGGCCCGGGGTCCCGGAGCCCGGGAGGGCCGACGAGGAGGCGCCCCCGGCCGTCGAGGAGGGGCCTTTAAAGGCCGGCGGGAGGACCGGGGAGGAACCGGAGCCGGACACGGCCGGGCAGGATCCCCCGCGATCCGCCGGCAGGACCGCGGTCTTCCCGGAGATCGCCGCCGGATGGGCCCGGACCCTGGGCGCCATCACCGAGGAGATCCCGATCGTGGTGATCGAGGATGACGGCGAGGAGCTGGCCCCGCGGGCCGACGACGAGCCCGCGGAGGATCCGGAGGCCGTCGAGGGCTCGGGGGCCGCTGAGGAGGGTCCGGAGGCTGCGGAGGACTCGGAGGCCGCTGAGGGCTCGGGGGCCGCTGAGGAGGATCCGCGCGACGCCGGCGGGGGCGCGGAGGATCCGGAGCCCGGCGGGGACGCCGTCGAGGGGCCGTTCGACGGTCCCCAGGAGGCCGTTCGGGAGGAGCCCGCGCAGGAGATGCCGGAGGCCGCCGACGAGACGCGGGTCGTCGAGGAGTCCGCGGAGATCCCGCAGGCCGCTGACGAGCCCGCGCAGGAGGCGCCGGAGGCCGGGGCGGTCGGGGTCGTTCCCGACAGGACCGAGGAGTTCCCGGTCGTCGAGGCGGCCTCCCCTCCGGAGGTCTCGGAGCCCGCGGAGCCGCCGGAGGGTCTCGAGGAGGCCGACGGCGAGGATGTCCCGCGGGCCGTCGAGGAGCCCGCGGAGGCGCCGGACGCCGAGGAGAACGCCGTCGAGGAGCCTGTGGAGGCGCCGGACGCCGCCGTGGAGGCGCCGGACGCCGCCGTGGAGGCGCCGGAGGCCGACGAGGGCTCGTCGGAGGGCCTCGAGGCCGACGAGGGGGAGCCGCACGATGCCGGGTCGGGGGACTCGCGGGGCGCCGTGTCCGCGCCGGAGGCCGGGGCGGTCGGGGTCGTTCCCGACAGGACCGAGGAGTTCCCGGTCGTCGTCGAGGCTGCCTCCCCTCCGGAGGCCCCGGAGGCCGAAGAGCGGCCGTCTGATGGTCTCGAGGAGTCCGTTGAAGAGGAGCCCGCGGCGGACCCGCGGGACGCCGCCGAGGATGCCGTTGAGGGCTCGCCGGAGGGTCTCGGGGAGTCCGGCGAGGAGGTCCCGCGGGCCGTCGAGGGGCCCTCGGCGGCCCCATGGGACACCGCCTCGCCCGCGGCGGCCCCGCGCGTCGCGGACGTGTCCGGGGCGTCGGAGGCCGATGGACGGGACTCGCGGGGCGCCGGACCCGCGCAGGAGATACCGGAGACCGGCGGGGAGGCCGGGGAGCCCGGGGATGTCGGGGAGGCCGAGGAGGCCGCCGAGGCCGGGCAGGCCCCGGACGTCACGACCCTGCGGGCGGCGGAGACGCCCGACGCCGCCCCGGTCGACCTGCCCGCCGCCAAGGCCGACCTCCCCCCCTCCTACCCGCCGCCGCGCCGCTCACGACGGGCGAGGGCGAGGTCCGGATCATCGCCCCGTCGTCGCCGCCGGTGGATCCCGCACCGCTCGACGATTCTCGTCGTCGTCATCGTCGTCGCGCTCACGGCCCTGTTCAAGACCTTCGTCATCCAGTGGTTCGAGATCCCCTCCGGCTCCATGGAGAACACCCTGGAGGTCGGCGACGAGGTGGCCGTGACCATGTACGACGCCCAGGACCTCGAACGCGGCGACGTCGTCGTCTTCACCGACCCCGACCACTGGCTCGACGTCGAGGACCCCACCGGCCTGCGCGGCGTCATCCGCGACACCCTCATCCTCATCCACCTCCTGCCCGAGAACACCGGCCACTACCTCATCAAGCGGGTCATCGGCGTGGCCGGGGACCACATCGTCGCCGACGGCCGGGGCTCCCTCACCGTCAACGGCGCGCCCCTGGACGAGACCTACCTCAAGAACGGGACCTCCCCCTCCGAAGTGGCCTTCGACGTCGTCGTGCCCGAGGGCTTCGTCTGGGTCATGGGGGACAACCGCTCCAACTCGGCCGACTCGCGCTACCACCAGGACGACGCCCACGGCGGCTTCGTGCCCATCGACGACGTCGCCGGCGTCGCCAAGGTCGTGGTGTGGCCCATCGGCCACTGGCGCGGCCTGGGCGACGGCCACGAGGCCTTCAAGGACGTCCCCGAGCCCGGCCGGGCCCCCGCGCCGGCCGCCCCCGCCCCGGAGGACGGCGCGTGAGCCCGGCCCGGCGCCCGCGCACGCGCCTCCGGCCCGACCGGCGGACCGAGGCCGAGCTCCTGGCCTCCCACGCCCTGGTCGGCGGCATGGACGAGGTGGGGCGCGGCGCCCTGGCCGGGCCCGTGAGCGTGGGCCTGGCCATCGTCGGCGCTGCCACCCCCGACGCCTTCCCCCGGGGGCTGGCCGACTCCAAGCAGCTGTCCCCCGCCCGCCGCGAGGCGCTCGTCGAACCCTGCCGCGCCTGGCTGGTCGACAGCGTCGTCGCCCACGCCCAGCCGGCGGAGATCGACGCCCTGGGCATCGTCGGCGCCCTGCGCCTGGCGGGCGCGCGGGCGCTGGCCCGGGTCGGCGAGCGCGGGCACGCCCCCGGGATCGTCATCCTCGACGGATCCGCCGACTGGCTCAGCCGCCCCGATGAGGATCTGCTCACGGCGCTCGGGCCGGCGGGCTCCGGGCCGAGCGCCCCGCGGCAGGCCCTGCCGGAGATCCCGCCGGTGCGCACGCAGGTTGGGGCGGACGCCCGCTGCGCCGTCGTCGCGGCGGCCTCCGTGCTGGCCAAGGTCGAGCGCGACGCCCTCATGGCGGGCCTGGAGGATCCCGGCTACGACTGGGCCTCCAACAAGGGGTACGCCACCCCCGCCCATGTGGCGGGGCTCAGACGCCTGGGCGCCGGCGACCAGCACCGCCGCTCCTGGCGCCTGCCCGGTCTCGGGGCCTTCGCCACGGGCTGAGGCGCCGACGCGCCCCGCGCACCTGGATGCGCGGCCCACCGGCGCCGGGGCATGATGTGCCGGTGAGTGCTGAAGACATTGAGGCCTACGAGAACGATCTGGAGCTCGACCTGTACCGCGAGTACCGCGACGTCGTCTCCCTCTTCTCCTACGTCGTCGAGACCGAACGGCGCTTCTACCTCGCCAACGCCGTCGACGTCCAGGTGCGCACCAACGGCGGCGAGGTCTTCTTCGAACTCACCCTTGAGGACGCCTGGGTCTGGGACATCTACCGCTCCTCCCGCTTCGTCAAATCCGTCCACGTGGTCACCTTCAAGGACGTCAACGTCGAGGAGCTGACCAAGCCCGAGATGGACATCCCCTCCTGAGCGCCCCTCCCGCGCCGCGGCGCCCGCCGGCGCGGGACCCCCGGCCGGCGCCGGGACGGCCGCCCGGCGGCCGGGGCGGGTCCACCAGGGTGGTTCCCCGGTCCCGCGCGCCCCGCCGGGCACCACAGGCCGCCCCCGTGAGGGGGTGATCCACAGCCCTCGACGGCGCCCCTTGGCCGCGAGCGCCCCGAGGCGCAGCCTGGTGGCGGAGGTGATCGCCATGAGCCCAGCACGCCCGGCGCGGGGGCGCTCGGCCGGGGCCGCGGCTCCCGCCGGCGCGGGGAGGCCGCCCGGCGGCCGGGGCGAGTCCGCCGCGCAGCACCGGCGGGAGACGGGGCGCCTGGGCGAGCGGATCGCCGCGCGCTACCTCGCCGACTGCGGCTGGCGGGTGCTCGAGCGCAACTGGAGGCCGGGCGCGGGACTGCGCGGCGAGCTCGACCTGGTCGCCCTCGACCCGACGACCGGCGCGCCCGGCCCCGCCCTCGTGTGCGTCGAGGTCAAGACCCGCGCGTCCCGGCCCGCCGCACCGCCCGCCGCCCCGCCCGCGGCGGCCGTCACCGCCGCCAAGCTCGCCCGGCTGCGCGCCCTGACCTGCGCCTGGGCCGCCTCGCACGAGGTCGCCCACTGCGGGCTGCGCATCGACGTCGTGTCCATCGTGCTGCGCCCCGGCCTGCCCGCCGTGCTGCGCCACCACCGGGGGGTGGGACTGTGAGCGGGCTGGCGCGCACCCTCGCCGTCACCCTCACCGGCCTGACGGGGCACATCGTCGAGGTCGAGGCCCACTGCGCCCCGGGCCTGCCGGCCTTCACGCTCGTTGGCCTGCCCGACGCCGCCGTGAGGGAGTCGCGCGAGCGGGTGCGGGCCGCCCTGTCGACCTGCGGCGTCACCTGGGGGGAGAGGCGCCTGACCGTCAACCTCTCCCCGGCGGACCTGCCCAAGACGGGCACCGGCTTCGACGTGAGTATGGCGCTCGCGGTCCTGGCCGCCCGCGGGGAGCTGCCGCGGCGCGCCCTGGCGTCCCTGGCGGGCACCGTCTTCATCGGCGAACTCGGCCTGGACGCCTCCGTCCGGCCGGTGCGCGGCGTCCTGCCCGCCGTCCACGCCGCGGCGCGCGCCGGCGTCGAGCGGGTCGTCGTCCCCGCCGACGCGCAGGCCGAGGCCCGGCTCGTGCCCGGCATGCGGATCCTGGCCGTCAGCCACCTGGGCGAGCTCATCGCCGCCCTGGGGGGCGAGGTCCCCGCCGCCGTCACCGGTCTCGTGGAGGGGGCCCGGGGCCGGCGCCGTCACGAGCCGGCCGGGTCGGCCGACCGCGCGCCGGCGCCCGACCTGGCCGACGTCGTCGGTCAGGCCGGGGCCCGACACGCCCTCGAGGTCGCCGCCGCCGGGGGCCACCACATCCTGCTCGTCGGCCCGCCCGGGGCCGGCAAGACCATGCTCGCCGAGCGCCTGCCCTCGATCCTGCCGCCGCTGGGCCCCGCCGACGCCGTGACGGTCACCTCCATCCACTCGGTGGCCGGCCTCCTCGACGCCGAGCGGGGCCTGGTGACCACTCCGCCGCTGCGCAGCCCCCACCACACGGCCACGCGGGCCGCCGTCATCGGCGGGGGCAGCGGAATGCCCCGCCCCGGCGACGTGTCCCTGGCCCACCGCGGCGTGCTCCTGCTCGACGAGGCCCCCGAGTTCCCCTCCGGCGTCCTGGACTGCCTGCGCCAGCCACTGGAGTCCGGCGAGGTGACCATCGACCGGGCCGGCGGGCGGGCGACCTACCCGGCTGCCTTCCAGCTCGTCCTGGCCGCCAACCCCTGCCCCTGCGGGAGGGCCACGGGGCACGGCAAGGGATGCACCTGCACCTCCCTGCAGCGGCGCCGCTACTTCTCCCGGCTGTCGGGCCCGCTCCTGGACCGGGTCGACATCCAGGTCGAGGTCGGGGCCGTCAGCGCCGTCGAGCTGTCCCGCGCCGTCCCGGGGGAGAGCAGCCGGACGGTCGCCGCCCGGGTGGCGTCCGCCCGCCGCCGCGCCGCCAGGCGCCTGGAGTCCACCCCGTGGAGTCTCATGAGCCAGGTGCCCGGCTCGTGGATCCGCTCCGAGGCCTCGGGCACCGACCCCGCCCTGGTGCGCCGCCTCATGGGGGCGCTCGACCGGGGCGATCTGAGCCTGCGCGGCGTGGACCGGGTCCTGCGCCTGGCGTGGACCCTGGCGGATCTGGCCGGAGCCGCCGCCCCCGACCCGACCCACCTGGGCACCGCCCTGGCCCTGCGCACGAGAGGAGCCCGCCCATGACCGCCACTGCCGCCACTGCCGACGCCGCCGGCCCGGCCGCCGACCCCATTGCGACCGCCGTCGACCCCGACCCCGCCTCGCGGCCCGGGGGAGCGGGCGGAGCGGACCCGCGCCCGGCGCCGGGCGCCCTCCCCTACGACCACCGCGACCCGGTCATGGCCCGCGTCACCTGGTCGCGGCTCGCCGAGCCCGCCGACAAGGCCGCCGCCGCCCTCGTGGCGGGACTCGGTCCGGTCGCCGCGCTCGACTGGGTCCTGGAGCAGGCGCGCAGGGCCGACGGCGCGCCCCCGGCCGCGCTCGACCCGCCCCTGCCCACCGGACACGACCCCGCCCGGGCCGCAGCGGCCTGGGCGGGCGCCGTCGCCCGGTGGACGCCGCGCCTGGAGGGCCTCGACCTGCGCCGCGAGCTCGAGACCCTCGAGCGCCTGGGCGGGAGCCTCGTCATCCCCGGGGACCCGTGGTGGCCCCCGGGCCTGGACGAGCTCGAGCAGCCGCCCTTCTGCCTGTGGGTGCGCGGCGACCCCGCGCTGCTGGCCCTCCGCGGCGAGCCGGAGCCCGGGGGAGGCCGGCCCCCGCCCGGCCGCCAGGACCGCGTCCCCGCCGGACCCGGCGCCGGCCTGGCGGTCGCGCTCGTGGGCTCGCGGGCCTCGACCGCCTACGGGGAGGGCGTCGCCCGGGACCTGGGGCGCGAGCTCGCCGCCCGCGGCGTCCTCATCGTGTCGGGGGGCGCCTACGGCATCGACGCCGCCGCCCACCGCGGCGCCCAGCAGGGCGGCAGGACCCTGTCGGTGTCCGCCGGGGGCGTCGACCGCCTCTACCCGGCGGGCAACGCCGGGGTCCTGGAGGAGATCGTGACCACCGGGGCCCTCGTCGCCGAGGTCCCCCCGGGCTGCCAGCCCGGGCGCCACCGCTTCCTGTCGCGCAACCGGCTCATCGCCGCCATGACCGGGGGGACCGTCGTCGTCGAGGCCGCCTGGCGCTCCGGGGCCCTGTCCACCGCCCGCCACGCCCGCGACCTGGGACGGGAGCTGGGCGCGGTGCCCGGCCCGGTGACCTCCATGGCCTCGGCCGGATGCCACCGGCTCCTGCGCGAGGGCGCCGTGTGCGTCACCGACGCCGACGAGGTCCTGGAGCTCATCGGGCCCCTGGGCGCCAGCGACCCCGACGCCCTCAAGGCCCGCCGGGCCGAGGAGCGCGGCGGCGGACTGCTCGACGGGCTGGACGAGCTGCCCGCGGCGGTCCTGGACGCCATGCCCGCGCGCGGCGCCACCGGCGCCGCCGCCCTGGCCCGGGTCGCCGGACTGAGCGAGCGGGAGGTCGTCTCCGCCCTCGGCCTGCTCGAGCTGGCCGGGCGGGTCGGGCGCGAGGGCGAGTCCTGGCGCCGCGCGCGGGCATCGGACCGCCGGGCGTCTAACCTGGATGCGTGAACCAGGACCGGCCCGAGACCCGAGGCGAGCTCCTCGACGCCTGGACGAGGCACCTGAGCCTCCGGCGGGGCCTGTCCGAGCACACGGTGCGCGCCTACGCCGGGGACCTGGAGGATCTGCTCGGCTTCCTGGGCGTCGACCCGGACGAGTCGGCGCCCGTGGGGCCCGTCCTGCGCGGCCTGACCCTGGCCGACCTGCGCGCCTGGCTCGCCGCCCTGGCCGCCTCCGGGCACGCCCGCGCCACCCTGGCCCGGCGCAGCGCCGCCATGCGCACCTTCTCCACATGGGCCTTCCGCTCCGGGCTGCTCAGGCGCGACGTCGCCCTGCGCCTGTACTCCCCGCGCGTGGACAACCGCCTGCCCGCCGTCCTGACCGTCGAGCAGGCCCGCGACCTGCTGGCCGCCGCCGCGCAGCGCGCCGAGCAGGCCGAGCGGGCCGACCGCGCGGCGCCGCCCCCGACCCGGCGCGCCGCGAGGCCCGGCGCGGCCGGCGCCCTCGCCCGCCGCGACCTGGCGATCCTGGAGATGCTCTACGCCACGGGCGCGCGCGTGGCGGAGCTGTGCGGCCTGGACCTGGGCGACGTCGACGCCTCCCAGCGCACGGTGCGCGTCATCGGCAAGGGCGACAAGGAACGCATGGTGCCCTACGGGGCGCCCGCGGCCCGGGCGCTGGACGGGTGGCTGGCCGTGCGCCCCCGCCTGACCTCGGGCGCCTCGGCGGACGCCCTCTTCCTCGGGGCTCGCGGCGGGCGCATCGACCCGCGCATCGTGAGGGGCGTCGTCCACCGGGCCGCGGCGGACGCGGGCGTGCCCGACCTCGGCCCGCACGGGCTGCGCCACTCGGCGGCCACCCACGTCCTGAGCGGCGGGGCGGACCTGCGCGTCATCCAGGAGCTGCTGGGCCACGCCTCGCTGGCCACCACCCAGCGCTACACCCACGTCTCCACCGACCGCCTGCGCGCCGTTTACGCCCGGGCCTTCCCCCGGGCCTGAGCGCCGAGCCCCGGCGGGCCCGTCCGCCCCGCCGTGGGCGCGGGCGGCCCGGCGGACGCCGTCGCGCGCGAGGTTGTCGTCACACCCGTCCCGTTCGCCCCATCCATCCCGCCGTGGGTGCGGGCCGGCCGGTGACGGGCGGCCCGGCGGTTCAAAAAGGTGGCCAGCGCATATCTTTCGCCCTCGGTCCCACACTCCTCCCGTCCCGAAGTGGCGCAATGACGCCATTGCTCGGACGCGCAGGAGCCGCCGCGCACCCGAAAGTCACGCGCCGGCCACCTTTTTCCGCCCCGCCGACGCCCCGGACCACGACGGCGAGGGTGCTGGAGGCCCCGACCGCGCTCGAACCTTCATCGACCGGGCCCGGACCGCGGCAGGGGCACCGGACGGTCGGGGCGGCGCCCCGCCCGGCCCTACTGAACCGGCTTGAGGCGGATGATCGGGGGATCGAGCAGCCGCAGGGGATTGATGTAGGTCTTCGGGCCCGTGCGCGCCCCCCAGTGCAGGGCGTCCACGCCGTCGGAGCGGTGCCCCGCCACCAGCGTGCCGATGACCTGGCCGCGCCCGACCGCCTCCCCGGCGCTCACGACCGCCTCGACCGGCTCGTAGGTGGTGCGGATCCCGCCGGCGTGGTCGATCGAGACCACGGGCCGACCCGCCACCATCCCGGCGAAGACCACCGTGCCGTCGCCGGCGGCCAGGACGGGCGAGCCCGCCGCCAGGGCCAGGTCGACGCCCCGGTGGCCGGAGCCCCACACCACGGCCGGCGGGTCGAAGCCCTCCAGGACCGCGGCGGGCCCGCCCGTGGGCCAGGTGTAGGCCGAGCGCGGCGCGCGCCGGTCGGCGGCGGGCGCCGCGGACGGGGCCTCGACCGCGCCCGGCGATCCCGCGGCGCCGAGGGCGCTCGCGGGGGCCGTCGCCGGGAGGCGGGCGCACAGCGCCAGGGCGGCCGCGACCGCGACGAGTCGGCGCGGGGCGCCCCGCGCCGTGCGCCGGGATGCGCGCGGGACGGGGGAGCGCGGTGCGCGCCGGGACCCGTTCGGGACGGGGGAGGGGGAGGCTGCGCTCATGACTCCAGGCTGGGGCGGGGCGGCGGGCCGCGCACCCCGGTCGCGCGAGCCCTGTGGACGGCCCCGTCGCCGCCGTCGGCTGTGGAGCCCGGGGCGCCGCCCCGCGCCGCGCGCCCGCCGCGCACGGGCCGGGACCGGGAAGGTTGTTCAGGGGTGGTTTTGAAGGCGTGGGGCGTGAGGGTCGGCCGTGACGGCCCGCTCGGGTCGCCTCCGGGCGCGTCGGGGGGTCGGGTAGGGCCGTCTGCGTGGCTGTGAGGGCGTCTGGTCACCCCCGGGCGCGTCGGGGGGTCGGGCGCGGCGGAATCGGCCGGTGCGGTCGTCGGGGACGGCCCAGGCGGGGGCGGCCCGAGCGTGGGCGGCCCGGGCGGCGGCGGGGCGATTCCGGCGCCCCGTCCCCGCTTCGCCCCGATAGTGCATCTCGCATGGTGGGACGGCGTCTCGCATGTCGTGACGCGGCCGGCCCGCGAGATCGTCACTTAACCCGCGAGCACGTCACTCTGGCAGACGTGCTCGCGGGTTAAGTGACGATCTCGGCGGTTACCCGACGTTCTCGCGGGTTACCCGACGATCTCGCGGACCGCGGCGCCCGCCGCCGCGCCCCGGACGCCGAGACGTGCACTTCGCACTCGAGCGGGCAGTTTCAACCGCACGCAAGTGGTCCAAGAAGAGCAACGCCATGAGCCCACTGAATAACCTTCCGGGGCCGGGGAGGCGGGGGGAGCGGCGGAGGGAGGCGGGGTGATGCGCGCGACACGGCCCCGGACCCCGGATTCCCCCGCCGGGACGCCGGAAGATCCGTCCCGTGTGATACCGTCGCGCACGCAGTCGCCTGTGGGTCGAGCCGGTTGTCCCGGGTCGGCGGTCGGCGGCTGACTTCGCGTGTCCGCACCCGCGGCCCGGGCGGGGCCCTCCGCCACGGGGCGCCGGGCCGTCCTTTCGGGCGCCACGGCCGAGGTCCCTCCCGCCCCAGCGGGCGGAGGGCGGTCGGGCGTCGCGGGCACCAGGCCCCACCCGCCTTCCGCGAGGCGGAGCCGCCGCCCGGCCGGGTCGGCGGCAGGGGAGGAACCACCCTTCGGGGCGGCGTCGGACCCGGCGCCCGCCCCCCGAGAGAAGCGCGCGTGAGGCGACCTCCGCACGCGCACGGAAGGACCGTCATGGCCACTGTCACCATGCGTCAGCTCCTGGAGTCCGGCGTTCACTTCGGCCACCAGACCCGCCGCTGGAACCCGAAGATGAAGCGATTCATCCTCACCGAGCGCAATGGCATCTACGTCATCGACCTCAACCAGACCGTCTCCGGCATCAACACCGCCTACGACTTCGTCAAGGAGACCGTCGCCCGCGGCGGCAACATCCTGTTCGTCGGCACCAAGAAGCAGGCCCAGGCCGCCGTGGCCGAGCAGGCCCAGCGCGTGGGCATGCCCTACGTCAGCCAGCGCTGGCTGGGCGGCATGCTCACCAACTTCTCCACCGTGCACGCCCGTCTGGACCGCATGAAGGAGCTCGAGCAGATCGACTTCGACGACGTGGCCGGCTCCGGGCGCACCAAGAAGGAGCTGCTCATGATGCGCCGCGAGAAGGACAAGCTGGTCAAGACCCTCGGCGGCATCCGCGACATGTCCAAGCTGCCCGCGGCCCTGTGGGTCGTGGACACGAAGAAGGAGCACCTGGCGGTCTCCGAGGCCCAGAAGCTGGGCATCCCGGTCATTGCGATCCTGGACACCAACTGCGACCCCGATGAGGTCACCTACGGCGTGCCCGGCAACGACGACGCCATCCGCGCCGTGACGCTGCTGACCCGCGTCGTGGCCGACGCCGTCGCCGACGGACTCGTGGCCCGCTCCGCTGGCCTGCGCCGCACGGGCGAGGAGGCCGAGGCGGGCACCGCCGACGCCGAGCCGCTGCCCGAGTGGGAGGCCGCCCTCCTCGCCGGCGCCGAGGAGGCCGCTTCGACCCAGGCCGCCCCGGCCGAGGCCGCCGAGCGGGCCTGAGCCGCCCGCCAACCGCACGCCCACGTTCAACACAGCTTTCAAGGGAGGACATCCATGGCGAACTACACCACCGCCGACATCAAGGCGCTGCGCGAGAAGACCGGCGCCGGCATGCTCGACGTCAAGAAGGCCCTCGACGAGGCCGACGGCGACGTCGAGAAGGCCACTGAGATCATCCGCGTCAAGGGCCTGAAGGGCATCGCCAAGCGCGAGGGGCGCAGCGCCTCCGCCGGCCTCGTCGCCGCCAGGGTCGTCGACGCCGCCGACGGCCAGGTCGGCGTCGTGGTCGAGATCAACGCCGAGACCGACTTCGTGGCCAAGAACGAGAAGTTCCTCGACTTCGCCGACCGGGTCCTGGCCGCCGCCGTCGCCTCCGGGGCCGAGACCGTCGAGGCCCTCGCCGAGGCCGACGTCGACGGCACCACCGTCAAGGACCTGACCGACTCCATGCAGGCCGTCATCGGCGAGAAGATCGTCGTGCGCCGCGTCGGCCGCCTGGCCGCCCCGAAGGTCGAGATCTACCTGCACCGCACCAGCCCTGACCTGCCGGCGCAGGTCGCGGTCCTCATCGGCACCGACGCCGCCGGCGCCGGGGTCGCCCACGACATCGCCATGCACACCGCGGCCTACTCCCCGCTCTACCTCAGCCGCGAGGACGTCCCCGCCGAGACGATCGCCAAGGAGCGCTCCATCGCCGAGGAGACCACGCGCGCCGAGGGCAAGCCCGAGAAGGCCATCCCCAGGATCGTCGAGGGCCGCCTGAACGGCTTCTTCAAGGAGAACTGCCTGGTCGACCAGCCCTACGCCAAGGACCCGAAGACCACCGTCGGCAAGGTCATCAAGGCCGCTGGCGGCACGATCACCGGCTTCCTGCGCTTCCGCGTCGGCGCCTGAGCCGCCGTCCGGGACCGCCGCCGGTCCGGCCCACGCGCCGGCCCCGGTCCGCGAGATCGCCGCTTGACCCGCGAGCACGTCACTTGACCCGCGAGCACGTCTGCTAGAGGTACGTTCTCGCGGGTCAAGTGACGTTCTCGCGCGTCGGGCCGCGTCCACGGGCGGTCCGTGCCGCGCGGACGGGGCCGGGCCGCCCCCCGGTCCCGTGCTGTACCCTCTGCCAAGGCGCGCGCCGGCGCGCCGGCAGCCGACGCGCGCCGACGAGCGAGGAGAGCCTTGTATGACCGCACAGCCGCAGGACACCGCCACCCCCTCGGGACGCCCCCGTCGCATTCTGCTCAAGCTCTCCGGCGAGGTGTTCGGCGGCGGCGCCGTCGGCCTGGCCCCCGACGTCGTGGCCGACGCCGCCCGCCAGATCGCCCGGGCCGTCCGCCAGGGCGTGCAGGTGGCGGTCGTCGTGGGCGGCGGCAACTTCTTCCGCGGCGCCGAGCTGTCCGAGCGCGGCCTGGACCGGGCCCGCGCCGACTACATGGGCATGCTCGGCACCGTCATGAACGCCCTGGCCCTGCAGGACTTCATCGAGAAGGCCGGGGTGCCCGCGCGCGTCCAGTCCGCCATCGCCATGACGCAGGTCGCCGAGCCCTACGTGCCGCTGCGCGCCATCCGGCACCTGGAGAAGGGCCGCGTGGTCATCTTCGGCGCCGGCGCGGGCCTGCCCTACTTCTCCACCGACACGGTCTCGGCCCAGCGGGCGCTGGAGACGCACTGCGACGAGCTCCTCGTGGGCAAGAACGGCGTCGACGGCGTCTACACCGCCGACCCGCGCACCGACCCCGAGGCCGAACGGCTGGACCACCTGACCTACGCCCGGGCCCTGGCCGAGGGGCTCAAGGTCGTCGACGCCTCCGCCTTCGCCCTGTGCCGCGACAACGGTCTGACAATGCGCGTGTTCGGCATGGGCGAGCCCGGTAACATCACCCGTGCCCTCCTCGGTGAGAAGATTGGCACTCTGGTCACCGCCGTCTGAGCGCATCCGCCACCACACCGCACCATCAAGGCAAGGAGCCGAACCACTATGATCGACGACGTCATGCTCGAGGCCGAGGAGAAGATGGAGCAGGCCCTGGAGGCCTCCAAGCGCGAGCTCGCCTCCATCCGCACCGGCCGCGCCAACCCCTCCATGTTCAACCCGATCCTTGTCGACTACTACGGCGCCCCCACGCCCCTCCAGCAGCTGGCGGGCATCACCATCCCCGAGGCCCGCACCGTCATCGTCAGCCCCTACGACCGCAGCGCCATGAAGGCCATCACCACCGCCATCCGCGAGTCCGACCTGGGCGTCAACCCCACCGACGACGGCACGATCATCCGGGTGACCCTGCCCGCCCTGACCGAGGAGCGCCGTCGCGACTACGTCAAGCTCGCCAGGTCGCGCGCCGAGGAGTCCCGCGTGCAGGTGCGCGGCATCCGCGGCAGGTCCAAGAAGGAGCTCGAGGCCATCAAGAGGGCGGGCGAGGCCGGCGAGGACGACGTCAAGCGCGCCGAGACCGAGCTCGACGCCCTCACCAGGCGCTTCGTCGAGGCCATCGACACCGCCCTGTCCGCCAAGGAGTCGGAGCTGATGGAGGTCTGAGGCCCTCCCGGCCCGCCCTCCGCCGCACCGCCGCCCGCCCACCCGCTGAAAGACCCGTGAGCCCGTTCACCGCGCTGCTGTCCCCGCCGCCCACCCGCAACCACGCCCCCCTGCCCGCCACCGGGCGCGCGGGGCGCAACCTGCCCGCCGCGATCGGGGTCGCCGTGATCCTCGTGGGGGCCATCCTGGCCTCCCTCATGTTCAACAAGGTCGCCTTCGTCGGCGTGGTGGTCGTGGCCGTGTGGGGGGCCCTGTGGGAGCTGGCCGGCGCCTTCGCCCGCAAGGGCATCCGCCTGCCGCTGGCGCCCCTGTGGCTGGGCGCGCTCGGCATCGCCGTGTCCGCCTGGACGGTGGGCGCGGAGTCCGCCTTCGGCGCCTACATCGCCACCGCGGGGGCCTGCGCGCTGTGGAGCTTCATGGACCAGGCCGAGGCGGAGACCGGCACCGCGCTGGAGTCCGCCGAGCACGACGACGTCCCGCGGACCAATATCCACGACGAGGTGCGCCGCTCCCGCTCCGTCACCGCCTCGGCGGCCGTCTTCGCCGCCACCTACCTGCCCTTCCTCGCCGGCTTCGCGGTGCTGCTCGTGGCGCAGGACCACGGGGTCGGCAAGGTCGTCATGCTCATCGCCCTGCCCGTGGCCAATGACACGGGCGGCTGGCTCGCGGGCATCATCTTCGGCAAGCACCCCATGGCGCCGAGCGTGTCCCCGAAGAAGTCCTGGGAGGGATTCGCCGGCTCCATGGTGGCGGCCATTCTCACCGGCGCGGGCTGCGTGTGGGCGCTCGGCGGGCGGACGGCGGCGTGCATACCGGCCGGGGCGCTGCTGGGAATCGTCGTCGTCATCGTGTCCACCCTGGGGGATCTGGGTGAATCGTTGCTCAAACGCGACCTCGGCCTGAAGGACATGGGCACGCTCCTGCCGGGCCACGGCGGCCTCATGGACCGCCTCGACTCCATTCTCGTGGCCGCGCCCGTCGTCTACGTTTTCAGCCTCATTATGCTGTAAAAGGGCGGTGGGGCCGGGGCCGCCCACTCGCGCGGGGCGCGGGCCGGCGTCCCGCATCCCGCCCGCGGGCGGAAGAACCCGCCAGGGCCGCCTGCTGCGGCGCCGATCCGCTCCGGGCGGTACTCTCGGTGAATGCGCATCGCCGCGCGTCCCGTGAGACCCGTGAGAGGAAGGAGACGCACCCACGTGAGCCCCGCACCCGAGCAGACCCGTCGCCGCCCGGCGCGAGCCGCGCCCGTGGCGATCCGGCGCCCCGCGCCCGGCCCCGCAGGTCCCGTCCCCGGTGAGGTCCAGGTGCTGCCCACCGACCAGCCGCCGGAGGGCGCCGCCAGTCCCGACGCGCGCCCCCGACTGTCCTTCGCGGCGCCGCCGGCCTGGGGCAGGGCGCCGCGTCACCTGGCCGACCTCGACCTGGCCGGGCGCAGGGCGGTCCTCGCCGAGGCCGGGCTGCCGGCCTTCCGGGCCGACCAGATCTCCCGCCACTACTTCACCCGCTTCACCCGCGACGCCGCCGATATGACCGACCTGCCCGCCGGCGGGCGCGACCGGCTCGTCGCCGAGCTCCTGCCCGAGCTCGCCGCCGTCGTGCGCACCCTGCGGGCCGACGGCGGACGGACCGTCAAGCACCTGTGGGAGCTGCACGACGGCGTGCGCGTGGAGTCCGTCCTCATGCGCTACCGGGACCGCACCACCCTGTGCGTGTCCTCCCAGGCCGGCTGCGGCATGGCCTGCCCCTTCTGCGCCACCGGCCAGATGGGTCTGACCCGGAACCTGTCCACCGGCGAGATCATCGAGCAGGTCCGCCGCGCCGCCCGGGCCTGCCGGGAGGGCGAGCTGGGCGGCGATCCGGTCCGCCTGAGCAATGTCGTGTTCATGGGCATGGGCGAGCCCATGATCAACTACAAGAACGTCGTCGCCGCCCTCCACCGCCTCATCGACCCCGCCCCGGAGGGGTTCGGCCTGTCCGCCCGCGCCATCACCGTCTCCACCGTGGGCCTGGTGCCGCTCATCCGCAAGCTGGCGGGGGAGGGGATGGCGGTCACGCTCGCCGTCTCCCTCCACGCCCCCGACGACGCTCTGCGCGACGAGCTCATTCCCATTAACTCCAGGTGGAAGGTCGGCGAGCTCCTCGACGCCGCCCACGACTACTTCCGCGTTACCGGCCGGCGCGTGTCCATCGAGTACGCTCTCATCAAGGATATGAACGATCACGCCTGGCGCGCCCAGCGCCTGGCCGACGAGCTCAACGCCCGCGGCCGCGGCTGGGCCCATGTCAACCCCATTCCGCTCAATCCCACGCCGGGCTCCATCTGGACCTGCTCGGAACCCGACGTGCAGGACCGCTTCGTGGATACACTGCGGCGCGCGGGCATCACCACCACCGTGCGCGATACGCGCGGCAGCGATATCGACGGCGCCTGCGGTCAGCTGGCCGCCGAGGTGCTCAATCAGGAAACGGCGAGGAGGATCCGATGAGCGAACTGTTCCCCAGAGTCGGAGCCCTGCAGCAGGGCTACCGCGTCGAGCAGGTCGACCGCTACTTCGAGATCGCCCACGAGATCTACGACGCCGGCGAGCTGGAGGAGATGGACTCCGAGGGCGTGCGCACCGTCGCCTTCGACGTCGTGCGCGGCGGCTACCAGCCCGACGCCGTCGACTCCGCGCTCGACCGCCTCGAGGCCGCCTTCCTCCAGCGCCGCCGGGCCGAGTTCGTGGCTGCCAACGGCCGCCAGGCCTGGATGGATCAGGTCGCCGAGCTCGCCACCAGCCTCTACCCGCGCCTGCTGCGCCCCGCGGGCGAGCGCTTCGCCCCGGCGCCCAAGGTCGGCTACTCCAAGCAGGACGTCGACGCCCTCATGGACCGCATCGCCGCCTACTTCGACTCCGACGGCGCCATCACCTCCGACGAGGTCCGCTCGGCGACCTTCGGGTCGGCCAAGCGGGACAGGGCCTACGAGGAGACCAGCGTCGACCGCTATCTGGCCCGCGTCGTCGAGGTCCTCCTGTCCGTCGAGTGAGCCCCGCCCCGCCGACCGCCCGCCCCCGCCTTCCGAATCCCGCCGCCGAGGAGACCAGGCGATCACAATGACGCAGTCGAATCCCCCCATCCCCGCCGTCCCGACCGACTCGGCCGCTCCCGCCGTTCCCGCTCCGAGCGATCCCCCCGCCCCGGCCGGTCCGATCCCCCCCGTCCCGCCCGACCCCGCCCCGGCCTCCGCGGACCCGCGCCTGGTCCTGCTCGGCTCCACCGGCTCCATCGGAGTTCAGACCCTCGACGTCGTCGAGCGCCTGGCCGCCGGCCGGCCCGAGGGCGTGAGCGCCCCGCGCGTCGCGGCCCTGGCCGCCGGCGGCTCCAGGCCCGCAGAGCTCGCCGAGCAGGCCGTGCGCCACGAGGTGCCGCTGCTGGCCGTCAGCGCCGGCGCCGACGCCGTCCCCCGCCTGCGCGCCCACCTGGCCGAGGCGGCCGAGCGCCTCGGGCGCCCCGACCCCGTCCGGCGGATCCTCACCGGACCCGACGCGGCCGCCGACGTCGTCGAGGCCGCCGCAGTGGGACCGGGCGACACGGTCCTCAACGGCATCACCGGCTCCGTGGGGCTGCGGCCCACCCTGGCCGCCCTCGCCGGCGGCGCCACCCTCGCCCTGGCCAACAAGGAGTCCCTCGTGGTGGGCGGGGCCCTGGTCAGGCGGGCCCTGGTGCGCCCCGGGCAGGTCGTGCCCGTGGACTCCGAGCACTCGGCCATCGCCCAGGCGCTGCGCTCGGGCGTCCACGAGAAGGGGCTGACCAGTCCCGTTCAGACCGGCCGCACCGAGGTGCGCCGCCTCATCCTCACCGCCTCGGGCGGGCCCTTCCGCGGCCGCAGCCGGGCCGAGCTGACCGGCGTGACCGCCGAGCAGGCCCTGGCCCACCCCACCTGGGCCATGGGCCCGGTCGTCACGGTCAACTCCTCGACCCTGATCAACAAGGGGCTGGAGCTCATCGAGGCGCACCTGCTGTTCGACATCGACCCGGCCGATATCGTCGTCGTCGTCCACCCGCAGTCCGTCATCCACTCCATGGTCGAGTTCATCGACGGCGCCACACTGGCCCAGGCCTCCCCGCCCGATATGCGCCTGCCCATCGCCCTGGGCCTGACCTGGCCCGCCCGGGCGGACCTGTCCGGGCTCGTGGCCCCCAACGCCTGGGAGGAGCCCGTCTCCTGGGACTTCGAGCCCCTGGACGCGCAGACCTTCCCCGCGGTCGACCTGGCCCGCTCGGCCGTGGCCGCCTCCGCCACCCACCCGGCCGTCCTCAACGCCGCCAACGAGCAGGCCGTCGGCGCCTTCCTGACCGGCCGCCTCGACTGGGCGGGCATCGTCGAGGTCGACGCCGCCGTCGTCGCCGAGCACACCGCGCGGGCCGACGATCCGCCCCCCGGTCTCGACGACGTTCTGGCCGCCGAGGCCTGGGCCCGCGCCCGCGCCGATGAGATCATCGCCGCTGCCTCCGGAGGCCCGCGGTAGGGCACACTGGTCCCCTGCGCCGATCCTCCGCGCCGACCGCCGGCGCGCACACAACCCCAGGGAGGCCGCTCCGTGAGTCAGACCGTCGCCTACGTCCTCGGCATCGTCGTTCTCATCATCGGGATCGGCCTGTCGGTCGCCCTCCACGAGCTGGGGCACATGATCCCGGCCAAGCGCTTCGGGGTGAAGGTCCCGGAGTACTTCATCGGCTTCGGGCCCAGGCTCTGGTCCTTCAAGCGCGGCGAGACCGAGTACGGCGTCAAGGCGATCTGGTTGGGCGGCTACGTCAAGCTCCTGGGCATGGTGCCCCCGGCCAAGCCCGGGCGCGCCGACAAGCCCGACTCCATGGTGGCCGACGCCCGGGCCGAGTCCCTGGCCGAGCTCGGTCCCGACGAGCAGCACCGCGCCTTCTACCGGCTGAGCGTGCCCAAGAAGCTGATCGTCATGGCCGGGGGGATCCTGACCAATCTGGCGCTGGGCGTCATCCTGCTCGCCCTCGCCCTGGGCGTCGTCGGGCAGAGCGCCTACACCTCCACGCTGGCCTCCGTGTCCGCCTGCGTGCCCGCCGACGTCGACGCCGCCGGCGCCTGCGCCGATGCCGACGCCCCCTCGCCGGCCGCCGCCGCGGGCCTGAGGGTCGGCGACGAGATCCGCTCCTGGAACGGGGCCCCCACCACCACGTGGGCGCAGGTCCAGCAGGCCATCCGCGCCTCGGGGACCGCCCCGGCCGCCGTCGTCGTCGAGCGCGACGGGCAGGAGCTGACCCTGACGGTCACCGCCGTCGAGGTGCCCCGCACCGTCTACGCCGCCGACGGCAGCGTCGTCACCGGCGCCGACGGCGAGCCGGTCACCGAGCAGCGCCCCTACGTCGGCATCGGGCCCGCCCTGGGCACCCAGCGCACTCCTCCGAGCCAGATCCCCGCGGTCGTGGGCACCGCCGTCGGGCAGACCCTCAGGGCCATCGTGACCCTGCCCGTCGGGCTCTACCACGCCGTCGCCGCCGGGCTGGGAGCGGAGAAGCGCAGCCCGGAGGGGCTCGTCAGCCTGGTCGGCGTGGGCAGGATCGCGGGCGAGGTCTCCAGCGCGGGCGCGGGGTCGGGCACCGTGCCCTTCGCGGTGCGCCTGTTCTCCATGCTCAGCCTCCTGGGCTCGCTCAACCTGGCGCTGTTCGCCTTCAACCTCATCCCCCTGCTGCCCCTGGACGGCGGGCACGTCGCCGGGGCCCTGTGGGAGGGGGCCCGACGGCGGATCGCGCGCCGGCGCGGGCGCCCCGACCCCGGTTACGTCGACACCGCGCGCATGCTGCCGGTGGGTCAGGCCGTCTTCGTCCTGCTCATCGTCATGACCCTGGTGCTCGTGTGGGTCGACGTCGTGGCGCCGCTGTGAGCGCCGGGGCGCCGCGCCGCGCGAGCGCGCACCCGGCGGTCCGGCGAGGCGCCGCCGTGAGCGCCGGACGGGAGCCCTCCCGGTCATGACCAAGGACATATAGTGCGCCCGGCGGGATTGGCATAGCATCACCGATCGTGCGCGATATTCCCGAATCCGATTCCGAGGGCACGGGGCGTCAGAATATCGAGGTCTGGAATGACCTCGTCTCGCCCCGGGACCTGGTGATCTGCCTGCTGGTATCGGTGGCCTGCGCCGCCGCGGCGGTCCTGATATCCCCGCGGTCCGGCGGGCAGACGCTTTTCTGGGGACTGGGGGCGTCGGTCGCCGGTTTCATTGTGAATTGTCTTCTCGTGACCCCCAAGCGGGAGGTCGTCATAGTCGATGACGCGGATGGCATCGACGTTGCCGATGGCGTCGACGGCGCGGATCTCGTCGGCGCCGGCGGAGGCGGTGACGACGAATGACCGCGGAACTCGTTCCCATGATGCTGGCGGCGGTGCTCGGCGCCGTCGTCCTCTACACCTTCATCGGCTTCATCCCCGGCACCGACGAGACGAGCGTGCTCGCGCCCGTCACCCTGGCCGTCGTGCTGGCCGGCGCCCCGCCGCAGGTGGTGCTCGCCTTCTTCGTCTCGGCGGTCGTCACCCTCAACCTCATGAACGGCATACCCACGGCGCTGGTGGGCCTGCCGGGCGGGGTGATGTCGGCCCCGCTCATGGACCACTCCGTGCTCCTGCGCCGCAGGGGACTCGCCTCGAGCACGATCCGGAAGATGGCGGTCGGCTCCGCCGTGGGAACCCTGGTCTCCATCCCCCTCAGCTTCGCCCTGGCGGGGCTGCTCGCCCCCTTCGCCGAGCCGATCAAGGCCCAGACCCCCGTCATCCTGGCGGCGGGGGCGGTGCTCCTGGCGCTGCTGGGCAAGAACCGGATCCTCTCGCTGGCGGCGATCATCCCCCTGGCGCTCATGTTCCAGGCACTGCCCGCGCTCTACCGCTCGACCGGCGTCATCTCCAAGGACGACAGCGTGAACATCTCCTTCTTCCTGGGGATCACGGTGGGTCCCATGCTCATCACCCTGCTGGAGCTGCTCAACGCCGGGCGCCGCGCGGCCCTCCCGCACGGCAGCCGCACGAGGGCGACGCTCCTGCGCTCCGGATTCGACTCGCAGGAGCTGGTGCCCGCCCGCCTGGTCTCCGGCTCCGAGGGTCTGTGGAGCGCCGCCATGGCGGCCGTCTCGACGCCCCTGTTCGTCCTGAGCCCCGTCGGTTTGACCTTCCTGCTGGGGGAGGCGTCCGCGGCCCGCCAGAAGAGGGATCCCGTGCTGCGAGCGCAGCGCGCCGTGACCGTGATGAGCGCGCTGACGCACTCGACGTACCTCGCCGGAGTCATCATCCCGCTCGTGGCGCTGGGCATTCCCGTCTCGGGGGTCTCCGCGGGGCCCGCGGGTCCGCTGTTCAAGGCGCCGCCCGTCTACGACCTGGACAATAATCTGCACCACCAGCTGCAGATGGTCGATTTCATTGGAGTCGTCACCCTGGGCGCGCTGATCTCCGTCGCCATCACCTACGTCATCGCCGTGCGCTGGTCGTCGCAGATCACCTACTTCGTCATGCGCCGCATTCCGCATGAGGCGGTGCTCGCCCTGTTCGTGGCGTTCATCCTGCTGCTCGCCTACATCGACGCGGGCGTCCCGAACATGTTCGGGGTGCTTCTCATCGGCGTGGTGTGCGGGGCGTTCAACCGACTCGGAGTCTCCTACGGCGTGCAATTCATGACGCTCTACGCCGCGCCCGGAATCGTCACGGCCCTGGCCGCCCTGGCCTGAAGCCGCCCCGGGCCGGCTCGGGACTGCCGTAGCCTGCCGGGATCGGCCAGGACCGGTCAGGGTCAACCGGGACCGTCCCGGGTCGGCCAGGGACCTGGCCGGAGCGCCCGGCGCCAACCGGATCGCCCGATCCCGGCCTCTCTGGCCCGACGTTGCCCCGGAACTCGGTCCTGGCCCCGTGGCTTTCCGGTTTATCGGGATAATTCTCGGGCGCGGGCGCGATCCTCATCCTTCCGCGGATTCAGGCCCTCCATCGCGCCCGGGATGATCCGATCCAAGTCGATGGCCCGGACGACGTCGTCCCCCAGATCCTCCCCGGCGATCAGGCGCACATCGACGACGGCGTCGTCGGGCAGATCGGCGGCCAGGATGATGGCGTCAATGATCGCGTGACGCAGCGCGACCAGAGTAGGGGCCCAAGTGCGGGCGGTGGGCTCCTGGTCGCACTGGGCGAGCCATGCGTCCGCTTCGCGGGTGACGGTGTAGGTGCTCATCTCAACCATCCTTTCCCGAGCACGGGGGCCAGGTCACGGGCGATCGCCGCGAGGGTCCCGTCCCGTCGATCGATCCGCATGGCGGGACGGCGTCTCGCATGTCGTGACGCCGCCGACCCGCTTGGACCAACCGAGCTCTTGGGGGACGCGCGTCAATAACGGTGGACCCAAGGAGGCGGCTGGTTCGTCGGTTCGGAATCAGCAGGTGAGATGACCTTATACCCTTCGTCGCGAAGAGCGTCCGCTACGATGTTCGGCATTGATTTTGCAATCGCCTGCACTTGCGTGATGCGCCAGCGGACACGCTGCTCTTCAAGTACTTTGAGTGCGTCATCGGCGTGGTCAACGCCAAGATCGTGTATAAGCATCTCAAGGAGGTCTTCGAGGGCCGGTCGCAGGCGCGGCCCACCGACCGGGATATGGATGTCGGAAAGCTGTGGGACTCGCTTCGTGCTTCCGCGTTGATAAACTTTTTTCCGACTACTGCCGACGCCGTCGCGGCACATAGTGAATGTCCAAGCGTCCCGATGTGCATGCATGTGCATGTGAAAACTGGGAACGCTCGATCTCGGATGCCGCATGTATTCCATTCGCATGAGAGGCTCATTCGCATCCTTCGGAAGGAGAATGAACCGTGATGTCTCGATGAGCATGTGCGAGTGGCGGGGGGATGAGGTGCACTCATAATTGACCAGCAGTTTGAGGATTTGTGCGCCGTTGATCGTCAAGGGTGCAGGTTTATTGTTAGGAGGTGCGATTGTCGCCCTCCAAACATTTCCTTTGGTGCTTTCATCGACTATGCAGTCGGGTGCCGACTCGCACACGGTGCGAATCGTCCGGGTCGTTTGATCTGCGAATTCACGAGCCTCTCGGACCTGCTGCGACAATGTGCTCATCATTTGAAGAGCAGGAAGGTGACGGCGTGGTATTCAGAGAAGAGCATGCTCTCCTCCTCGTCATAGTTCCAATCCTGCTCGCGTTCGAGCGCGCGCTCCAGGCTGCCGAAGCGGCGCTCCAACTTCTTGACGACCTCTGATCTCCGCTCCAGGAGTTCATCCTCGGTGAATGTGCGGACGAGGCCGTCCATCTGCGTCGTCGGCATGTCGTCCTCCCGTCGGACTGCATCTCAATGACATTTTACACTAGTGTGCGACCGACGGTTACGAGCGGGTGCGTGCATCATCGGTGCGGACGTGCGGTGCCGGGCCGGCGGCATCGGATGCACCGGTCGCGCCGAGCGGCATCGAAGCGCGGCGCGCCGAGCGGCGGGCCAGGAGCCCCGGGTCCACGCCGAGCAGACGCGCCTGCTCGGCGGTGCGCCCCGTCACCAGAACGTCCGTGCGGCGCAACTGCTCGACGTCGGCCGCGCCCAGCAGGGTCATGAGCGCGCGCACGTGATCGGTCCACGTGCGCAGCTCCCGCCGCAGCCCGTCGGCGCCGTCGTGGACCAGGGTGCGCAGGAAGTGGCCGGAGGCGCCGACGGCGCTCGCCCCCAGCGCGAGCGCGCGCACGACGTCGAGCGGGTTGCGCACGCCCCCGGAGGCGAGCACCGGCAGGCCGACGGGCTCCTCGCCGCCCAGCGCTTCCAGGAGGCACAGCGCCGTCGACTGGCCCCAGCCGGTCAGGTAGGAGTAGTCCCGGCGGGGGCGCCGCTCGTTCTCAATGGCGACGAAGTCCGTGCCGCCGGCGCCGGCCACGTCGACGGCCCCGACCCCGGTCCCCTCCAGCGCCGTGATCGTGCGGCGCGAGAGCCCGAACCCCACCTCCTTGACCACGACCGGCACGTCCACGGCCGCGGCGATGGCGGCGATCCGCCCGGCCCAGTCGCGGAAGTCCCGGTCCCCCTCGGGCATGACCAGTTCCTGGGCCGCGTTGAGATGGATCTGCAGGGCGTCGGCCTGGAGCATCTCGACGGCGCGCACCGCCTGCTCCGGGGCGAGCGTCGGGCCCACGTTGGCGAGCACGAAGGCGCGGGGGGCCTCGCGGCGGATGACGCGGAAGCCCTCGGCGCGCTCGGGGTCCCTCAGGGCGATGTGC
The DNA here is from genome assembly GCF_000429225.1 of Actinomyces dentalis DSM 19115. Lineage (GTDB taxonomy): Bacteria > Actinomycetota > Actinomycetes > Actinomycetales > Actinomycetaceae > Actinomyces > Actinomyces dentalis. Next base: position 27,674 of record NZ_AUBL01000016.1, on the reverse strand, counting down.
TGGGAGCCGCAGGCGATCGCGACGCCCGCGTCGGCGGCGGCCCCGGCCAGATCGGCGTTGACCGCCGCCGTGGCCCGCGTGCCCCCGGTCATCGCATTGATGTAGAAGGGGACCTGCCAGCGCGCGCCGCACACGGTCGTGCTCGTGTCGACCGCCTCGGTGCCGATGCCCGGCAGGGCGTGGTGGACGAAGGCCAGGTCGTCGAAGGCGCTGGGCCGGTCCGCCCCGTGCAGGCGCACGGCCAGCTCCAGGTGCTCGTCCTTGCGGGCGGCGCGCTCCGACTCCGCGGGGCCGGCGGGTCGGGCCGGGGCGGCGGGGCCGGCGGGCCGGGCCGTCCCCGTGGATCCGGCGGGTCCGGCAGAGCCGGCGGGCCGGTTCATGAGGCGGCCCCGGGGCGCGAGTGGACTGACAGGTCCAGTGGCACGATGCCCGCCGCCTCCCAGGCCGCGCACATGGCGGCCGCGTCCGTGGCCGGCGGGCACAGGGCGATGCCGCAGTCCCCGCCCCCGGCGCCCGAGCTCTTGGCCGCCGCCCCGTGCTCTCGGGCGATGTCCACGAGCCGCTCCAGCAGAGGGGTCTCGATGACGACGCCGCTGGTGCGGCTCAGGCCCAGCAGGAGCCGTCGGCTCTGCTCGATCCGCCGCATGACCCCCCGGGAGTCGCCCTCCTCGAGCGCCCGCACCAGACGGGCCAGGCAGGCCTCGGAATCGCGCAGGAAGACGGCGTAGGCGCCGTCGTCCCCGCGCGCGCCGGCCCGGACGTCCGCCACCAGGCGCGGGGTGGAGGCGGGGTCGCCGGTCCAGCCCGCGCGCAGGCGCAGGTCCGGGGCGGGCAGGCGGCAGATGCTCAGGCGCGGCCAGCGCGCGCGCACCAGCTCGCCCGTGCTCATGCGGGTGCGCGCCCGGCGCAGCCAGGCGCGGTCGGGGGAGGCGTAGGCGACCCAGCCGGTGAAGGCGGCGGCGGCGATATCGCCCCCGGATCCGATGGGCTGGACGGCGTCGGTGGCCAGCAGCGCCAGTTTGTACACGGCCAGGTCGTCCAGGGGCAGGCCGTACAGGCCCGCCACGGCCCGCACCGCGGCCACGGTCACCGCCGCGGAGGAGCCCAGGCCGAGCTTGCGCCCGCCGGCGTCGTCCAGCTCGCTGGAGATGTCCAGGTCGAAGAGGCGCAGCCCGCCGCCCGTCTCGAGCACCATCCGCTCGACGGCGCGGATCGCCGAGATCACGTAGTCGCCCGCCCGGTCCGGGGCCTGCGCCATGGAGTCCCCGGCGCGCCGGCGCCAGGTCAGCGGGCCGTCCTCGTACAGGTCGGAGCTGATGCGGCCGGATCCCTCGGCGGCCGCGGCCCGCACGGTGATGAAGCGGTCGAGGGCGACCAGCACCGCCCGGTGACCGGGCTCGACGACGGCGTACTCGCCGGCGATGTAGAGCTTGCCGGGGGCGCTGCCGGTCGCGCCGCGGGGGACTGCGCTGAAGTCACCGCGGGGGGCGCCGGCCGTCACGGGGCGACCTCCTCGACGCGCACGCCGCCGCCGGGGCGGCGCACCGTCATCGCCGCACCGGGGAGGCGGTCGCGAAGGGCGGCGACGACGGCGCCGGCGTCGGCGCCGCGGGTCAGGACCTTCACGTTCGGGCCGGCGTCGATGGTCGCCCAGGCGGGCAGGCCCTCCTCGCGCACGGCGCGGACCGCGTGCAGCGCCTCGATCGTCCGCGGCAGCCAGTACATGATGGAGGGGCGCGAGGCGATCATGGCGGCGTGCATCCCCAGGGCGTTGGCCTCGACGACCTCACCCAGGCGCTGCAGGTCGCGCTCGCGCACCGCCGCCAGCGCCGCGCGCAGGTCCTCGCGGCCGGCCTCGACCCAGGCGGGGTAGAGCGGGGAGGTGCGAATGGTCGCCCGCATGGCCTCGGTACTGCTGATGGTCTTGCGCTCTTCGGAGAGCACGATCACGACCATGGCCGGGTCCAGGCCGGCACCGCCGGGCTCGTCGGCCCCGTCGACGACGACGGGCTCGGCGTAGGAGGTGGCGTCGTCGACGCCGGCGTTCCACAGCACCAGCCCGCCGAAGACGGAGCGCGCGGCCGAGCCCGAGCCGCGCCGGGCGAGCCGGGACAACGCGCGGTCGTCCAGGTCCATGCCCGCCGCGCGCGAGGCGGCCGCGGCGAGCGCGGCGAAGCCCGCCGCGGAGCTCGCCAGGCCGGCCGCCAGCGGCACCGCGGAGGAGGAGACGACGGTCGCCGCGGCCGTCAGGCCCGCCCGCGCGCGCACGAGGTCGAGGAAGCGGGTCACCCGGGCCCGCGCCGCCCCGCCGGGGGCCGCGCCGTTGATGGTCACGGCGTCGGCGCCGTCGGCGCCGCCGTCGAAGGAGACCGTGGTGGTGGTCCGGGTGGCGCCCAGGGTGAGGGACAGGCTCGAGGCGGTGGGGATCGTCAGCGACTCGTCCGCCTTGCCCCAGTACTTGATGAGGGCGATATTGGTGTTCGCGCTGGCCGTCGCGGCGGGGGTCATCCGTCCGCCTCGCTGACGCGCATGCGGTAGGTCCACGTCGCCGCCGCCCCGGCGCGCTCCAGTTCGGCGCGGATGCGGTCCGCCGTCCGCGGGCCGTCCGCCAGCGCGATCGTGCACCCGCCCAGCCCCCCGCCGGTGAGCTTGGCCCCCAGGGCCCCGGCCCGGCGGGCGGCCCCGGTGAGCCCGTCGAGGATCGGCAGGCTCAGGCCGAGCTCGGCGAGCACCGCGTGCGCCCGGTTCATGGCCGCCCCCAGGGCGGGGGCGTCGCCGTCGTTCAGCGCCGCGATCGCCGTGCGCGTGAGCGCGCCGAGGGAGCCGATGAGCGGGCCGACGGTCCCGGTGTCCTCCTTGTAGCGCCGGCGCAGCGCGCCGACGGCCTCGCGGGTGCTGCCGTGGACGCCCGAGTCGGCGATGACCAGGTGGGCGCGCTCGATGCGCTGGCTGAGGGGGCGCATCTGGCCGCCCTGGAACCGGATGGGGCAGGGGGAGCAGGTCGCGGCCGCGTCCAGCCCGGACGGCCTGCCGTGCGCGACCTTCTCGGCCGTCTGCGTGAGCGCGAACAGCTCGCTGGTGGAGGCGTCGCGCCGGCAGGCGTCCAGGACGGCGCGGATGATCGCGCCCGCGGCGGCGGCCGACGATCCCAGCCCGCGCTCGTGGGGGAAGTCGCTGCGGGTGGTGATCTCGAAGGACAGGTCCAGACGCCCGGAGAACTCGCGGGCCGCCTCGAAGGCCCGGGCGATGCAGGCGAACCGGGGCCCGGCGTGGTCGATGGGGCCGCAGTAGTCGAGGCTGCGCAGCCTCGAGGGGCCGTGGACGGGGGCGGCCGTCGCCCGCATCTGCAGATCGTGCAGCGGCAGGGCCACGGCGGGGTGCCCGTACACGACGGAGTGCTCGCCCAGGAGGATGGCCTTGGCCCAGGTGCGGCCGTGCCCCACGCGGGCGGGGGAGCGCCTTTCCATGTCTTTCCTTGCCTGTGGCCTGAGAGTGCGGGAGGGCCCGGGCCGGGTTGAGGGGTGTGCGATGTGCGCGCGAAGCCGTTGACGTCCCTCGACTTCTCGGGATCGGCGGCGAGCGGGGAAGAGCGTATCGACCCCGTCCGCTCAGCCGCAAGCCTCGTCAGATCGACGGCGCGGGACGGCGCCGCCCGGGCGGCCGCGTGTGTCCGTGGCGGCCGATCTCGGTGCGGACGAGGCCGCCCCGCCGCCCGGGCGCCCGCGGGTGTCGCCTTTCACGAGTGAGAGGGTTCTCGCCGGGCCGCGGCCCCGGATCCAGGTGCCATACTGGGCGTCGTGACTCAAGCGATCGCCCTTGGCATCCCTACCATTCGCGAGGAGCGTCCCGTTCTGGCGCCGCGCAGGCCCACCCGCAGGATCAGGGTGGGGGACCGGTACGTGGGCGGCGATGCACCGATCACGGTCCAGTCCATGACGACCACCAAGACCCACGACATCGGCGCCACCCTCCAGCAGATCGCCGAATTGACGGCAGCCGGCTGCGACATCGTGCGCGTGGCCTGCCCCACGGACAAGGACGCCGCCGCCCTGCCCGTCATCGCCAAGCAGTCCCGCATCCCGGTCATCGCCGACATCCACTTCAATCCCAAGTACGTCTTCGCGGCCATCGAGGCCGGCTGCGGGGCGGTGCGCGTCAATCCGGGCAATATCCGCAAATTCGACGATCAGGTCGCCGAGATCTGCAAGGCGGCCTCCGACCACAACGTCTCCCTGCGCATCGGCGTCAACGCCGGCAGCCTCGACAAGCGCCTGCTCAAGAAGTACGGCCGGGCCACGCCCGAGGCGCTGGTCGAGTCGGCCGTGTGGGAGGCGGGCCTGTTCGAGGAGTGCGGCTTCCACGACTTCAAGATCTCCGTCAAGCACCACGACGTGGTCACCATGGTCCAGGCCTACCAGCTGCTGTCCGAGAGGGGCGACTGGCCCCTGCACCTGGGGGTGACCGAGGCCGGCCCCGCCTTCCAGGGCACCATCAAGTCCTGCGCCGCCTTCGGCACGCTGCTCGCCCAGGGCATCGGCGACACGATCCGGGTCTCCCTGTCCGCCCCGCCGGTGGAGGAGGTCAAGGTCGGCACCAAGCTGCTGGAGTTCATGGGCCTGCGCGAGCGCAAGCTCGAGATCGTCTCCTGTCCGTCGTGCGGGCGCGCCCAGGTGGACGTGTGGACCCTGGCCGAGGAGGTCGAGGCGGGGCTCAAGGACGTCAAGGCGCCCCTGCGCGTGGCCGTCATGGGGTGCGTCGTCAACGGGCCCGGCGAGGCGCGCGAGGCCGACCTGGGCTGCGCCTCGGGCAACGGCAAGGGCCAGATCTTCGTGCACGGCAGGGTCGTCGAGACCGTCCCCGAGGCCCGGGTGGTCGAGACCCTTCTGCGCCACGCCCAGGACATGGCCGACACCCTCACGGCCGAGCTCGGCGAGGAGGCCCTGGCCGGCACCCGCCCCGCCGTCGTCGCGGGCGTGTAGGCCCGGTGCGCCAGTGAGGGCCGCGCGTCCCGACCGTCCCGCGTCACCATGAGGATCCCGGCCCGGCACCTGACCTGCGTCGCCCCCGCGCGCACCGAGGGTCTGCTGGCGCTGTGCGCCCTCGACCCGGTCGGCGGCGTGTGCCTGGCCCAGCAGGTGGGGCGCTGGCGATCCTGGAACGACGGCGACGTCGTCGCGCTGGGCCGGTCCGCGCGCCCGGCCGGCGCCGCCTGGGCCACCGGCTCGCTCCTGCCCTTCGGCCTGGCGCCCCGGCCCGGGCTCGGTCACGACGGCGCCACCCGCCGGCAGGTGCGGGCTCTGGCCGAGCACGCCGGGGCGCGCCTGACCCGCAACGGATCGGTCTACGGGCCCGCCGCGGACGTGGCCGCGGTGTGGCCGCACCTGGCCGACTGCGGTCTGCGCTCGCGCGAGGAGCGCTGGGTCCAGCCGCTCCTGGTGGCCCCGCGGGAGACCGTGGGGCTGACCCGGGACGCCGTGCGGCGCCACCCGGACATGGGCTGGGCGGCCGAGGGCCTTCACGCCGCGACCCTGGGCGAGGAGGAACTCGTCCTGCCGGCCTCCGTCGCCATGTTCGCCGAAGAGGTCGGCTACGACCCCACCTCCGCGGGGGGCGCCTACGCCCGCCACGTGAACTGGCTCGTGGCCGCGCGGCGCAGCTACGTCGTCGTCGACGACGGCGAGGGGCGCCCGCCGCTGCCCGGTGGCCGCCGTCGGGTGGCCTTCAAGGCCGACGTCGGGGCCCTGTGGAACCCGGTGCCCGGGCGTGTGGACGGCGTCGCCCAGCTGACGGGGGTGTGGACGAGGCAGGACCTGCGCGGCAGGGGGCTGGCCTCGGTGGCCCTGGCGGCCGTGATCGGGGCGGTGCGGGCCCGGCACGTCGGGGCCCGGGGGACCGTGAGCCTGTACGTCAACGACTTCAACACGGCGGCCCTGGGCCTGTACGGGCGCCTGGGGTTCGAGCGCGCGGGCACCTTCGCCACCGTGCTCCTGTGAGGGGCGCCCCGCACCCTTCGCCGCAACCGGCGGAAAAGACACGCGAAACCGGCGGAAAATGCGCATCGGCCTCTTCTCGCGGACCGGGTCCTCCTCGTCGCCCCCGGCGTCCCGGGTGCGGCTCTTGGCGTGGCGGCAATTCCCGCGGGACTCCCGCTCGGCGGCTCGCAGGACCGCGCGGCCCACGCGGAGAAGGCGCAGGTGTCGGGTGACGACCACGAGGGCTGGCGAGGACCGCGCGGAAGGCGGCTTCCGCGGAGCCCGCTCGGGGCGGGAAGCGGCGCCCTGGGAGGATCGTTCGCGCCGGCACCCCAGCACGTTGGCGCCACAACCGCGGAATCATGCGGAAATCGCCGAGCGCATCCGAGGTGCCCGCCCGAACGATCCTCCCAGGGCGCCAGAATCAGGATCCGATGGAGCCCGCCGATCGACCCCGCGCGCCCACGAGGACCGACCCCGCCGACCGCCCCGTCGACCACAGGAGCGCGGACCCGCGACTTCGTCACCAAGGCCGGGGCCAAAGGCGCCGCCGTCAACCACAGGAGCGCGGACCCGCGTCTGCTACGCCCCTTTCCATCTGCTACGCCCCTTCACCCTTCACTGTACGAGAAAAAGGAGCGCAGCAGAGGGCGAAGTGAGCGCAGCCGAGGGTGAAGCGGGCGCGGCGGCGGGCAACCGATACATCGAATCGTATGTCGCTTCCGCCGGTCTCGCGCGTCGTTTCCGCCGGTTTCGGCGAATTCAGGCGGTGAGCAGCTCAACCAGGGCGGGGGCGAGGGCGCGGAAGGCCCGACCGCGGTGGGAGATCGCGTTCTTCTCCCGCGCGCTCATCTGCGCCGTCGTCCGCCCGGCGCCGCCCGGCGCGTCCTCCGCCGCGGGCACGAAGACGGGGTCGTAGCCGAAGCCGCCCCCGCCTCGCGGCGAGCGCAGGATCCGGCCCTCCATCGAGCGCTCGACGACGAGGTCGTCGGCGGCGCCGGGGCGCACGAGCACCGCCGCGCAGGTGAAGCGCGCCCCGCGGTGCTCGTCGTCGACGTCGGCGATCTGGGCGAGCAGGAGCCGCAGGTTGGCGTCGTCGTCGCCGTGGCGGCCGCACCAGCGCGCCGAGAAGACCCCCGGCGCTCCGCCGAGCACGTCCACGCACAGCCCCGAGTCGTCGGCGACGGCGGGCAGCCCGCTCGCCTCCGCCAGGGCCCGGGCCTTGATCCGCGCATTGGCCGCGAAGGTGAGCCCGCTCTCGACCGGCGCGGGCGCGTCCAGCGCGGCCGCCGAGATGATCGCCTCCGGGGCCAGGCCGGGCACGAGCGGGGCGAGAATGGCCCGCAGCTCGGCGAGCTTGCCGGGGTTGCGGGTGGCCAGGACCAGGCGGGCGCCCGGGGGCGGCGCGACCGGTGACAGTACGGCCGACGGCGCAGACGGCGGCGCGACCGGCGGCGTCGGTGCCTCCGACGGCGGCGCCGACTGCGCGGGCGCCGTCGTCCGCTCCTCCTCCATCCGGTTCACCTCTCAGCCCCGCTCGCCGGAGCGGACGGTGAAGGCCTCGCCGGTCGGACCGGCCAGGGCGCGGGCCTGCAGCCCTGCCAGCTCGGCATTGCCCTTGGCGGCCAGGTCGAGCAGGGCGCACAGCTCGTCGCGGTTGAAGGGGGCGTGCTCAGCAGTGCCCTGCACCTCGATGAACTTGCCCGCCCCGGTCTGGACGACGTTCATGTCCGTGTGCGCCCGCACGTCCTCCTCGTAGGGCAGGTCCAGGCAGGGGGCGCCGTCGACAATGCCGACGCTGATCGCCGACAGCGAGTCGGACAGGACGGGCCCGCCGGCGCGGGGTTTGATGAGGCCCCGTCCGCCGGCCCAGGCGACGGCGTCGGCCAGGGCGATGTAGGCGCCCGTGATGGCGGCGGTGCGGGTACCGCCGTCGGCCTGCAGAACGTCGCAGTCCAGGGCGATCGTGTTCTCCCCCAGGGCGGCCACGTCGATAATGCCGCGCAGGGAGCGGCCGATGAGGCGGGAGATCTCGTGGGTGCGGCCGCCGACCCGCCCGCGCACGGACTCGCGGCCGGAGCGCTCGGAGCCCGCGCGAGGGAGCATGGCGTACTCTGCGGTCACCCAGCCCTCGCCGCCGCCCTTGCGCCAGCGCGGCACGCCCTCGGTGAAGGAGGCCACGCACAGGACGCGGGTGAGCCCGAACTCGATGAGGACATTGCCCTCGCCGTGCTCCTGCCAGTGGCGGGTGATGGTGACGGGGCGCAGCTCATCGGCCGCGCGCCCGTCCTTGCGGGTCCTGGTTCCAGTCACGGCGTCAGGCTACCCGCCGGGCGGGTGCGCGCACGTCCGGGCGCCGCTCGGTTCCGGTGCGCGGGCCGGGCCGTCCGTCGGGCGGGGCGGGGGTGCGCGTCGGCGCCGACGGCGTTCCGTGCGGCTCCGGGGCCGCGGTGTCTTCGTCGGGGCGCAGGACGGCATCCTGCGCTCGACGGCGGTGGTGTCGTCGTCGGGGGCTCCCGCCGGGTGCGGGGCGGTAGGTCACCGTATGGTTGCAAAGGCGGCCGGAGGCTTGCTCCCGTGGTGCGCGCGCGTATACCTGAGGAGGCTCTGCACACTCCCCACCCCTTTAAGGATCCCATCGTGCCGATCATGTCCCGTTGCGCCTGTCCCCGCCCTGCTGCGCCGCAGTCCGGCCCTTCGCCGCAGTCCGCCCCGTTGCGCCCGCGCCGCAGGGCGCTGTCCGCCGGCGGCTGTCTCGTCGCCCTGGTCCTCGCCCTGACCCCGGCCCTCGCCGGGTGCGGTGAGGCCACCGCGCAGGGCACTTCGCCCACGAGGGCCGCCACGGTCCAGCAGCAGGTCCTCGTCGCGGTTCCCGATGTCGTCGGCATGAAGGGTGACGCCGCGGCCGAGGCCCTCAAGACGGCCGGGCTCACTCAGGCGCCGAGTTATACGGACGTCGACGGCAAGGAGTCCGTGTGGGAACCGGGCAACTGGTCCGTCACCGCCCAGGAGCCGGCGGCCGGCGCCCAGGTTCCGGCGGGTCAGGCGATCACCCTGACCGTCAACCACGACTCCGCCAAGGCGGCGGCCTCGGCCAGGGCATCGGCCTCCGCCGCGGCCGCCGCCGAGGCGTCGGCGTCCGCGGCCGCGGCGGAGCAGGCCCGGCAGGAAGCGGCCCGCGCCGCGGAGCAGACCCAGCAACAGACGCAGCAGCCGGTCCAGACCGAGCCGGATCAGACTCAGGAGCAGTCGGACGGGTCGAGCGGGACGTACTACGCGAACTGCGCGGATGCGTGGGCCGCGGGGGCGGCCCCGCTGCATCGGGGCGACCCCGGCTACCGCGCCGGGCTGGACCGCGATGACGACGGGATCGCCTGCGAGTGGAAGCAGGGGCAGCCCGAGCAGGACTCGTCCCAGGAGCAGTCGGGCGGGTCGAGCGGAACGTTCTACAAGAACTGCTCCGAGGCGCGGGCCGCGGGGGCGGCCCCGATCTACCGGGGCGAGCCCGGCTACCGCGAGAAGCTGGACCGCGACAACGACGGGATCGCCTGCGAGTGGAAGTGAGCCGTCGCCGTCGTGCGCGCCTGGTGCGGAATGACGCGTCGGGCGCGCACGACGTTTCGGACGCGGGGCGCCGACCCGCGTTCAACGGCGTACTGAGCGACCCCGGGGCCGCGGTGTCTTCGCCGCCGGGTGCGAGGCGGTAGGTCACCGTATGGTTGCAAAGGCGGTCGAGGGGCTTGTACCCGTGGTGGGCGCGCGTATACCTGAGGAGGTTCTGCACACTCCCCACCCCTTTAAGGATCCCATCGTGCCGATCATGTCCCGTTGCGCCTGTTCTCGCCCCGTTCCGCCGCAGTCCGGCCCTTCGCCGCAGTCCGCCCCGTTGCGCCCGCGCCGCAGGGCGCTGTCCGCCGGCGGCTGCCTCGTCGCCCTGGTCCTCGCCCTGACCCCGGCCCTCGCCGGGTGCGATGACTCTCTCGCTGAAGACACCCCGACCACGGACTCGGCCTCCGCCACGGCCGCCGCGGAGGAGGCGGGGGAGGAACAGGATCAGCAGCAGGCTCAGGACCAGCCCGAGTCGGACCAGATCGAGTCGGATCAGACCGAGTCGGATCAGACTCAGGAGCAGTCGGGCGGCGGGTCGAGCGGCGTGTACTACGCGAACTGCAAGGAGGCCCGCGCCGCGGGCGCGGCCCCGCTGTACCTGGGCGAATCCGGCTACCGCGCCGAACTGGACCGCGACCACGACGGGATCGCCTGCGAGAAGTGAGCCGTCGCCGTCGTGCGCGCCCGGTGCGTCATTCCGCGCCGGGCGCGCACGACGTCTCGGACGCGGGGCGCCGCTCCGCACCACGGCTGACCGACCGTCGGTTCTATACAAGAAATTGTACTTCCGAGAGCGTCGGGGCGACGGGACAATACTTGCATCCCCTGTGTCTGACCTGTGCAAGAACGAGGAGTGGTGATGACGCCCCCCGCTATGTCCCGAACCGTCATGATCATCGACGATCATCAGGTCGTCAGTCTTGGCGTTCGAAGCGCTCTGCTCGACGCCGGCGTGGCCGATGATGCCCTGTGGCTCCCCGCGGTGGATCCGGCCCGGATCCCGACCGGCGCCGTCGTCGTGCTCGACCTGCGTCTGAACGACGACTCCAGCCCCCGCGACAACATCACGGCGCTGTCCGGGGCAGGCCACCCCGTCGTCGTGTACACCTCCGCGGAGAACCCGTGCCTCGTCCGTGAGGCCATTGCGGCCGGGGCCCTGGCGATCGTGCGCAAGTCCGCCCCCGTGGACGAACTCGTGGACGCCGTGCGCGCCGCGGCGGACGGCGAGGCGGTGCCCGGCCCGGACTGGGCGTCGGCCCTGGACGCCGACGAGGACTTCGTCGCCAGGCACCTGACGAGCACGGAGGCGGGGGTGCTCACGTACTACGCCTCGGGGGCGACCTCGGGAGTCGTGGCCCGCGAGATGGACCTGTCGCTGGCCACCGTCAACACCTACGTCACCCGCATCCGCAACAAGTACCGCGCGGCCGGCAGACCGGTGCACTCGCGCGTCGACCTGTTCCGCCGTGCGGTTGAGGACGGACTTTTGCCCTGCGTGTGCTGTTCATGATAACTGTGCGCCCATGACGGTTGTGGAGCCGGAGGGACCCCGCAGCCGTCAGACCCGTCGCATGGCGGTCGCCTGCTCGGGTCCGGCGATGCTCGCCGCAATCGGGTCGACGGGGGGCGCGCTGCTGTCCTGGCTCATCGGCGCCCCCCTCCCCGTTCTGGCGGCCTCCGCCGTCGGGCTCGCCCTGCCCCTGCCGACCTCCGCCCTCGCCCTCGCCTCGATCCTCCTGGCCCGCCGTCGGCCCGAGCGCCCCGGCGGGCGCCTCGTCGAGCGCGCGTGGGAGCGCCTCGCCCTGGCCCAGGTCCTGTGGTACACGGCCTTCTGCATCGGCTGGGGACTCGCCCGCGCCCTCCTGAACCCGGCGGGAGCGGGCGGCGTCACGACGACGGCGCCCCTGACCTCCCTGTTCACCCCGGTCGTGCTCCTGGCGGTCGGCTCCCTGCCGGTCCGTTGGGCGTTCGTCTGGGTGCTCCTCCTCGGGCCCCTGCAGATCCTCCTCAATGCGACGCCGGGGGCGCTCCCGGACTATCGCGTGTGGCTGACCGCCGGTTACTACACCTGCCTGGCGTTGAGCGTCGTCGGCATCTTCGGGTGGACCCTGGGGAGGGTCGAGGCCCTCGACGAGGCGGAGGCGGCGGGGTCGCGGCAGGAGGATGCGCTGGCCGCGCGCCGCGCCGTCGTCCTCGCCCGGCGGAGCGCGAACGCCTTCGTCCATGACGACATCCTGTCCGCCCTCATCCCCGCGGCGACCGGTCGCGTGGACGGCGAACGGGCGGCGCGCGCCGCGGTCGAGGCGATCGCGGCCCTGTCCGACGCCGGTGCGGCGGCGTGGACGGCGCCGCCGGCCACCGCCCGGGAGATGTCCGCCGCTCTGGAGCGGATGGCGGCCTCGTTCCCGGTGCGCATCGACGTCCGCACGCGGATCGACGGTGAGGCGGACCTGCCGCCCGCCGTCGCCCGGGCGCTGCTCCTGGCCGCCAGGCAGGCCGTGGCCAACTCCGTGCGGCACGCCGACCCGACCGGCCGCGGGGTGCGCCGCAGCATCGCCCTCGACTGCCGCGACGGCGCGCTGAGCATCCGGGTCGAGGACGACGGCGTGGGCTTCGCCGCGTCCGCCCGCTCGGACCGCCTGGGGATCACGGACTCGATCGAGCGGCGGGGTGCGGACGCGGGGGTGGGGGTCGAGATCCGCTCCGCGCCGGGGGAGGGGGCCGCCGTCGTCCTGCGCTGGGAGCCGGCGGAGCCGGTGGGAGGGGGCGAAGAGCCGGCGGAGAGGACGGGGTGCGGTGCGGGCGGCGCGACCGGAGCGGGCGGACCGCGCGGGCCCGTGGACGCCACCGCGTCCGAGGCGGTCTTCCTCCCGGTCATGGAGACGCCGTCGGCGCGGACGATCGTCCTGATCATCGTGGCCTTCCACCTGGGCAGCGTCCTGCTCCACTGGTCGGAATACCGGATCGCCTGGGTCTCCCCGGCGTGCTTCCTCCTTCTGGCCGCCTGCACCTGGCTCCTGGTCAGACGCTGGTCGGGCGCCATGCCGATGTCGGCCGCCTGGGCGGTGGCCGTCGCCGTCGGGGCGGCCAACGGCGCCCAGTTCGCCGTGATCGTGTCCCGCCCCTCGCCGGGGTGGGACCACTGGACGGCCGGGGCGGGGACCTTCCTCGCCTGCGGCCTCGTCCTGCGGGGTCGGGGGCGGCAGGCCTGGGCGGCGATGGCCCTCATGGTGGCGGGGACGACGGCGTGGACGCTCGCCACGGGCGGGTCGCTGCTCGTCGTCGGCGCCTACAACGGCGGCCACGCCCTGACCCTGGCCCTATGGAGCCTGACCGCGATGTGGTCGGATCGGGCGTACCGGGCGATCGGCTTCCAGCAGCGCCGCCTGCAGTCCCTGCGGGCGCAGCGCCGGGCCGAGGAGGAGACCGAGCGGGTGCTCATGGAGGCGCGGGCGTCGGTGGCGCGCCGGGCCCTGCCGGTGCTCCGGGAGATCGCCTCCGGGGTCATCGACGAGGGGATCCGCACGCGGGCCCGGCTGCTGGAGGCCGAGCTGCGCGATGAGATCCGCGCGGCCTGCTTCACCGGGACCGCGGTGGTGGGGGCGGCGCGGCGGGCGCGAGCGCGCGGCGTGGACGTCGTCCTGCTCGACGACGCCGGTTCGACGGCGGAGGGGATGATGGAGGCGCCCCCGACGGAGGGTTCTGAGCGCAGTCGGCTCGTGAAGGTCGTGGCGCGGTTCCTGGAGGGGGTGGACCGTGGGCGGGTCGTTGTGCGGGTGCCGCCGCGCTCCCGCGGACTGCTCGTCGTCGCCACCCGCGACGGCGAGATCGCCCTCAGCCTGCGGCGCGGGTGAGGGGTTCTTCGATTCGCCCGAACCCGCCCCGGGCGAGTCCCTCGGCGCGGTGGCGCGGGAGAACGCGGGACTGTGGAACCGCCCCCGCCGGACGCGGTCGGCCCCTTTCCCGCTGAGACGTTCGCCCCGCTCTCGAGAGCAGCGGTCAGAGTCGCCCTTTTGAGAGCGAAGTGCAATTCCGACGCCGGGAAACGCCTCGGTCCGACGTCTCCCGGTCCGCGAGCACGTCACTTAACCCGCGAGATCGCCGCTTGACCCGCGAGCACGTCACTTGACCCGCGAGCACGTACCTCTAGCAGACGTTCTCGCGGGTTAAGTGGCGATCTCGGCACCCACCCGACGATCTCGCGGGTTACCCGGCGATCTCGGCGCCGGCCCTGCCCCGACGAGACTCCCCGTCCCCGCGGCACCGCTCCCGGCGAGAAAGGTCCATGGCTGCTCGAACTGATATTGCGCCTTTCTCGCCGGGAACGGTAGTCCATGGGCCAGGATCGGCGTGGTGACGGGGGTGGGCGGGCATGGGATGATACTGGTGGGGCTCCTGGGACGGACCGGGACGGGGGCGTGTCCAGATCTGTTGCAAAGGCGTCTCGCGGCGGGATCGGCGTTGAGCAGAAGCGCGGAATATCAACGATTCTCTCCGTGCACTCCGGCGCGATCGGGGCCTTTGCAACAGATTTGGACAACTTGCGCCGCCGCGGTCGCCGCCGAGGATCCCCCGGAGGGGCGCCGCGGGCCGGGCGGCGGCCGCGGCGGGCGCTCCCTGACGTCGAGACGCGCACTTCGCACTCGAAAGTGCAGTTCCAACCGTTGTTCTCGAGTGCAAAATGCACATCTCGGCGAGGAAGTGGCCGGCGTCGCGATCCTCGCTGACCGCGGCGCAGATCCCGCCCCGGAGCATCTCCGGCGACCCGGCGAGAAAGGCGCTTCATATTTCATGCTTCGCATCAATCCGGGTGCTTCAGTGCCCGTCGACTGCGAAGAGGGTCGCCTCCCCGGTCTTCTGATGGGAGAAAGGGGCACCGCCCGCTCCATGCGTTCAGAGGACGGTTCGGACCCGTCGAAGATCCCCGCCCTCGCGTCGATCCCCGGGCCTCGCGAGGGCTCCGCGGCCCGCGATGCGGGCCCCGTCCGCGCACGTGCTCCGCCCCCGATCGGCCGGTCGACTGAAATTATTCGACCGGGTCGGCCGATAGGTCTAACCAATGGAATGAGCGGGTCGGATGGTTGGCGGGTTTTGTCTCAATTCTGAGACTTGCGGGGAGGGCGGTCCCCTCCAAGAATGGATTCGCACGGAGGGTGCGCCGTCTTGGGCGGCGCCGGACTCGTTCCAAGGAGGGACATCATGCCGGCTTGGCTCGGGGGGATACTGCTGGTGGCCGCATTCTTCGGAGTGTCCTGGCTGTATGAGACGTGGAAGGAGAAGGCGCAGGAGAAGGGCGGAACCGGGGCGAAGGTCGCTCGGGTGTCCGATACCATCGGCAGGGGGATCGGGGCCGGTCTCAGTGGTCTGCAGTGGATCTTCGTCAAGGTGTTCGGCGTCGTGAGCGTGCTCGTCGCCGTCCTGCTCCTGTATCTTCTCTCCATCACCGGATTCGATTTCAAGATCCTGCTCGGGGCCGTTGTGCTCGGCGGATACGGGGTCTATCTGCTCGTGCCCGGGGAGAGGAAATGGCTCTTCTTCTGGTGGTGATACGGGCCCCTCGACCGGTGAGTACGACTCCTCCGCGGCCGGATGAGGCGCCTGGCGAGGGGAGGACCGGATAGAATTGAAAGGACCGACAGGAGGATCATCATGAGTATCAAGAAATGCGCCGTCGCCGCCACTGCCGTCGTCCTCGCGTGCAGCACGATGCTGAGCGCCTGCTCCCTGGGGAGCGCGGCCAGCAAGGGCGGGGATACGACCTGCGCCGAGTACCTGAAGATGTCGAACGACGAGAAGACGGAGGCGATCAAGCTCCTTCTCAAGGAGAAGAACGACGATCCCTCGAACGGCGCGATCTCGACGGCGAAGATGTCCGCGACCCTGTTCTGCAAGACGGCCGGATCCGATAACTCGCGCATCCGCGAGATCAACGGCTGAGCCACTGCCCGCCGCCGCGGGTCCGACCGCGACCGCCCCCGCTTCTCCCGCCGCCGATGCCGCCGAGTGATCCGCCCTCAGCGGGGCCCGACCGCGTCCGCCCCGCGCTCCGGGCGTGATGCGCCGGGCGCGACGAAGGCCGCCACCCACCGGGTGGCGGCCTTCACGTGCTCGGCGGCGAGGTGCGCTCAGATATTCAGATGTTGCGCGTCACCTTGCCGGCCTTGAGGCAGGACGTGCACACGTTGAGGCGCTTGGGGGTGCCGTTCACGAGGGCGCGCACGCGCTGGATGTTCGGGTTCCACCGGCGGCTGGTCCGCACGTGGGAGTGCGAGACGCTCTTGCCGAAGATGGGGCCCTTGCCGCAGACGTCGCACACAGCAGCCATGGTTTCACTCCTGAATCTTCTTGCCGGGACGTCAGGGCGAGCGCCCGACGCGAGGTCCACCGCCCGGGAGAAGTCCCACGGGCAACCCGGACACTGTATCCGACCGCGGCCCTCGGCCCCAAGCACCCGGGGCGTGGGCTCAGGCACACGGCGTCCCTCCTGACGGCCCCCGCCGGGAGGGGCGCGGGCGGCTCCGACGGGAGTGACAGGTGGCGGGTCGGGGCGGCCCTTCGCCGGGAGGGGCGCGGGGCCGGGAGGACGATTGCCGCGTGCGGGCACGACCGGCCGCCCTCGCCGGAAGGGGTCGGAGGCCCGGGACGGCCGCGCCGGGCGGGCCGTCCCCGTTCGCGCTGCCGCAACACGGCGCGCCGGGTAGCCTTGAGGCACGGCCGGGCCCCATCAGCGCCGGTGCCCGGCCCACGACAACAGGAGGACGAGGTGCTCCACGGCTACGGACCCGGCCCCCGGCGCGCAGGAACCGAGCAGCGGACTCGCCTGCTGGACGCCGGGGCGGTCCGCGACTGGTTCGCCCTGGCGGTGACCTCCGCGGAGGAGACGCGCGAGCTCGTCGACTCCCTCAACGTCTTCCCCGTTCCGGACTCCGACACCGGCACCAACGTGCTGCTCACCCTGCGCTCGGCCGCCGACGCCCTGGCGCTCCTGCCGGAGGGCGCCGACGTGGCCCAGGCCACCCGCGCCACGGCCGACGGCGCCGTGCGGGGCGCCCGCGGCAACTCCGGGCTCCTGATCTCCCAGGCCCTGGCGGCGCTGGCGGACGTGAGCGCCGAGGCCCCCGACCCGGCCGGTTTGCAGCCCGTCGAACTGGTCCGCGTCTACGAGCAGATCGCCTCCAGCACCTGGGCCGCCGTCTCCCGCCCCGTGGCCGGGACCCTGCTCACCGTCGCCCGCGACGCGGCCGCCGCCGCCCGCTCGGCCCTGACGGGCTGCGAGCTGGACGCTCCGGCCACGATCGCGGACCTCGCCGCCGCCGCCGCCCTGGGGGCCCAGGAGTCCGTGGTGGAGACCGCGGGCCTGGGGCACGGGCCCGTCGACGCCGGGGGAGCGGCCCTCATGCTGCTGTTCACCGCCCTGTCCGACGCCCTGGCGCCCCCGGAGGACGACGGCGCGCCCTCCGCCTACACCGAGGTCGCCCGGCAGATGCTCACCGACCTGGCCGCCGGCGGCGTCTCCCACACCGCCGAGGCCGACGGCGCGGGCGCCCCCGACTTCTCCACGGGCGAGTTCGAGGTCATGTACCTGCTGGAGGCCACCGCCCCCCAGGCCGCCGAGCTGCGCGGCCAGCTGGAGGAGATCGGCGACTGCGTGGGCGTCGTCGGCACCCCCGACGCCCTCGGCGTGGGCCTCTACCAGGTCCACGTCCACACCGACACCCCCCGGGCCGCCCTGCCCCGCAGGGGGCGCGCCCGCCAGGTGTGCGTCCACCACCTCCACCCCACGACGCTGGCCCTGGCGGCCCCCTGGGACGCGGGGGATCCGCCCCTGCCCTACGCGAGCCACTCCCAGGCAGGCGTCGGGCACGTCGTCTCCTTCGAGAGACTCGCCGCCCGCCGGGGCCGCCGCGTGGCCTCCGAGCGCGACAAGTCCATGCGCATGCACCCCTCCCAGCAGCGCTTCCGCTCCGGCGCCTCCCCCGGCCGGCGCCCCTCCCGGGAGGATCCCGGGGCCGACCGCATCGGCGTCATCGTGTGCACCCGCGCCCCCGGGCTCGTCGAGCAGCTCGCCCGCACCGGCGCCGTCGTCGTCCTGGACCCCGAGCGCGAGGGGATCGTGCGCGCCGCCGGCGACCTGGGCCTGAGCCGGGTCCTCGTCCTGCCCTGCGACGCCGATTCGGCCGCCCGCGCCCACGAGGCCGCCCGGTACCTGGCGGCGCGCGCCCTGCCCGCGATCATCTCGGGCCCCGCCGGCACCCGCTCGGCGGTCTACAGCACCCGCTCGACGGCCTCGGGCACCGCCTCGGACCCGTTCCCCCGGGGCACCCAGCTCCTCGTGTGCGACACCGACGACGAGGCCCGCGTCCTGGCGGCCGCCGTCGCCGTCGCCGGGCAGACCGGCGGGGAGTCCCTGTCCGAGCTCGCCCTGCGGGCCGGGCGGGCCGGGGCGGACATGCGCACCCTGGCCCTGAGCGGCCCCGACGCCGAGCCCGACGCCGTCGCCGACGCCATCTCCTCCCTCCTGCGGCCCGACGACGAGCTCCTGACCGTCATCCTCGGCCGCGACGCCCTGCCCGACGTCGGCGACCTCGCCGCCGCCGCCACCCAGCGGGCCGGGGCGCTCGTCGGCGACCCCGGCGCCGTCGAGGTCGTCATCCACGCCGGCGGGCAGGCCCGCCCCGACGTCCTGCTGGCCGTGGAGTAGGGCCGCCCGCAGTGACCGACGACGCGCCCCGCACCGGCCCCGCCCGCGCCCGCCGGGGCTCGGTCCCCCTCATCGACGCCCCCCTGGCCCGGCTGGTGGGCAAGCGCACCGCCGACCGGCTCGCCAAGCAGGGCGTGACCACCGTCGGCAGGCTGCTGCGCCTCCTGCCGCGACGCTACGACACCTGGGGCGATCTGACCGACCTGAGCGCGCTGGCCGACGGCGAGCAGGCCACCGTGCAGGTGCAGGTGGTGCGGGCCTTCGCCAGGCGCACGCGCGCCGGCCGCCCGCCCGCCCTCATGGAGGCCATCGTCACCGACGGCGCGGCCAACATGGAGGTGGTCTTCTTCGGCGGCGTGGGACTCATGAATCACTACGCCGAGCAATTCGCCCCCGGCACCACCGTGCTGCTGTCCGGGCGGGTCGGCCTCCACCACGGGCGCAAGCAGCTGGCCTCCCCGCGCCTGGAGATCCTCGAGGACATGGACGAGGCCGAGCGGGAGGCCTTCCTGGCCCGCCCCATCCCCATCTACCCCGCCACCGAGTCCCTGCCCGGCCTGAAGGTGGCCAGGATCGTGCGCACCGTCCTGGACCGCCTCGCCCCCGGCGACGTGCCCGAGCCCCTGCCCGAGGCGGTGCGCGCCGCCCACCGCCTCGTCGACGCCCTCACCGCCTACCGCTGGGTCCACCGGCCCGAGGACGCCGGGCAGTGGCGGGCCGCGCGCCGCCGCCTGCGCCACGAGGAGGCCTTCGTCCTCCAGGCGGCCCTGGCCCGGCGCCGCGCCGAGCACGAGGCGACCCGCACCGCCGTCGCCTGGCCCGTGCCCGGGCCCGACTCCCTGCGCTCCGACCTCGACGCCGCCCTGCCCTTCGCACTGACCGCCGGGCAGGAGCGGGTCGGCTCCGAGCTCGCCGCCGCGCTCGACTCGACCGTGCCCATGCAGCGCCTCCTCCAGGGCGACGTCGGCTCCGGCAAGACGCTCGTGGCCCTGCGCGCCATGCTGCAGGTCGTCGGGGGCGGCGGCCAGGCGGCCCTGCTCGCCCCCACCGAGGTCCTCGCCGCCCAGCACCACGCCTCGCTCGGCTCGCTTCTGGGCCCCCTGGCGGGCGCCGGCATGCTCGGCGGGGCCGAGCGCGCCACCCGCGTCCACCTGCTGACCGGCTCCACGCCCGCCTCCGCCCGCCGCCGGATCCTCGCCGAGCTCGCCGCCGGGGAGCCGGTCATCGTCGTGGGCACGCACGCCCTGCTGTCCGAGACCGTCCAGATGCCCCTCCTGGGGCTCGTCGTCGTCGACGAGCAGCACCGCTTCGGCGTGGCCCAGCGCGACGCCCTGCGCGAGCGCGCGCTCGCCGTCGACCCCGCCACCGGCAGACGGCTGACCCCCCACCTGCTGGTCATGACCGCCACCCCCATCCCGCGCACGGTCGCCATGACCATCTTTGGCGACCTGGAGATGACCGTCCTGGACGAGCTGCCCGCCGGGCGCCGCCCGGTGACCACGCACCTGGTGCCCTGGGAGCGCGAGACGTGGGTGGCCGGCATCTGGCGGCGCGCCGCCCGGGAGGTCGCCGCGGGAGGGCGCGTCTACGTCGTGTGCCCCCGCATCGACGCCACCGGGGAGCCCGGGTCGGGGCCCGCCGATGAGGACGTCGTCGGGACCGACGACGACCTCCTGGACGGGCTCGCCGACGCCCCGGCCCGGCCCCCGGCCGCCGTGGCCGAGTGGGCCGAGCGCCTGGGGGCCGAGCCCGCGCTGGAGGGCGTGCGCATCGGGACCCTGACCGGCCGCATGAGCCAGGCGGACAAGGACGCCGCCATGGAGGACTTCGCCTCCGGGCGCGCCCCCGTGCTCGTGGCGACCACCGTCGTCGAGGTCGGGGTGGACGTGCCCGAGGCCAGCCTCATGGTCATCCTCGACGCCGACCGCTTCGGCCTGTCCCAGCTCCACCAGCTGCGCGGGCGCGTGGGGCGCGGGGGGCGCGAATCGGTGTGCATCGCGGTCACGGGCGCCGAGGTCGGCTCCCCGGCCTACCACCGGCTGCGGGCCTTCGCCCGGATCGGCGACGGCTTCGCCCTGGCCGAGGCGGACCTGGCCCTGCGCAGCGAGGGCAATGTGCTCGGCGCCGCCCAGTCGGGCCGGGCCAGCGACCTGGACCTGCTCAAGGTCACCCGCGACGGGGACGTCATCGCCCAGGCGCGCGTCGAGGCGGAGGCCGTCATCGCCGTCGACCCGGAGCTGAGGGACCACCGGGCGCTGGCGGCAGCCATCGCGGACCGCCTCGACGCCGAGTCCGAGGCCTTCCTGGACCGGGCCTGAGCGGGGCGCCGCCGCGCACGGGCGGCGAGCGCCCGGCCGCCCGCCGCCCCGGCCGCGCGCCGGCGGGACGGCGCCCGCGGGCCACGGCCGTCCGCGGCGGGGCCGATGGCTCTGCTAAGATCCCGCCGCGCGTCGATCTGCGAAGGAGCCCGCCCCGGTGAGTGCGAAGCTGGTGCTGCAAACGGATTTCGGGCTGGTCGACGGCGCCGTCGCGGCCATGTACGGGGTCGCCCTCAGCGTGGACGAGACGCTGTCGATCCACGACCTGACCCACGAGATCCCGCCCTTCGACATCTTCGCGGCCTCCTACCGGCTCTACCAGACGACGAGCCACTGGCCCGCCGGCACGGTCTTCGTCTCCGTCGTGGATCCGGGCGTGGGCTCGGACCGCCGCAGCGTCGCCGTGCGGACCGACGGCGGGCACATCGTCATCACCCCGGACAACGGCACGCTCACCCACCTCGCCCGCTACATCGGGATCCGTCAGGCGCGCGAGATCGACGAGGACGCCCACGCCCTGGCCGGCAGCCGGGAGAGCCACACCTTCCACGGCCGCGACATCTACGCCTACGCCGGGGCGCGCCTGGCCGGCGGGCGGATCTCCTTCGAGCAGCTCGGCGGGCCCCTGCCCCCGGCCGAGCTCGTGCGACTGCCCCTGGGCGAGGTCGTCGTCGGCGACGGGGAGATCACCGGGACCATCGATATCCTGGACATCCGCTTCGGGTCGCTGTGGACCAATATCCCGGCCGACTCCTTCAGGGCGCTGGGGGTGGACTCGGGCGACTTCGTCCGGGTCTCCATCCGCGAGAACGGCAAGCTCCGGTACCAGAACCAGATGCCGTTCACGCGCACCTTCGCCGGCGTCTCAGTCGGGGAGCCGCTGGTGTACGTCAACTCCCTGCTCAACATCGGCGTCGCCGTCAACCAGGACTCGTTCTCGGAACTGTACCACATCGGCACCGGGATCGCGTGGAAGATCAGTCTCGGCAAGCTGTAGGGCGCCGCCCCGCCCCGGGCGCGCCGACGGCGGGGCGGCCGGTTCACCCGGGCGCGCCGGTTCACCCGGGCGCGCCGGTCCCGCCGGGCTCGGCGGGCGCGTCGGGCTCGGCAAGCACGTCGGCCCCATCGGGCGCGCCGGTCCCGCCGGGCTCGGCGAACCACACGCGCGTCTCGCCGTACCTCTTCTCGCCGAATCGTCTCAGCCCCGCGGGCCAGACCGGTTCGGGGGAGCGGGCCGAGCGCTCCAGGACGACGACGGCGCCCGGCGCCAGCCACGGATCCCGGCGCCGGACCAGGGGCGCGAGCATGGCGGCGACGCCCGCCTCGTCGAGGTCGTAGGGCGGGTCGATGAGCACCAGGTCCATCGGGGCGAAGGCGGGCCCGGCCAGGAAGCTCGTCGCCTTCGCGCAGGCCGCCCGCACGCCGCGCAGGCCCAGGGCGCGGATATTGGCCCGGCACACCGCGACGGCGGTGCGCGAGGAGTCCACCAGCACCACCTCGCCGGCGCCGCGGCTGGCCGCCTCCAGACCCAGCGCCCCCGAGCCCGCGCACAGGTCGAGCACGCGGGTGCCGTCGAGTGCCCCGTAGTGCTCGAGCCTGCCGAAGAGGGACTCCCGGACGCGCTCGGAGGTCGGGCGCGTGCCGCGGCGGGGCACCTCGATCCGGCGTCCCCCGACCGACCCGGCCACGATCCTCGTCATGGCCCAGACCCTACGCCGGACCCGCGCCCCGTCGTCGGCCCGTCAGCTCTGCACGGACCAGAACTCGACCCGCTCGCTCCCCGCGCCGCGCTCGACGAAGTCCTGCGCCACGGTGCGCCCCGCGCCGCGGTGGGCGGGCTCGATGAATACCTCCACGTCGTCGGGGAGGGTGGCCGGACCCGCGGCCAGGGCCCCCTGCGGTCCCGGCGCCCCCCAGGCCGTGGATTGCTCCACGCAGATGCAGGCGGTCAGCAGCGCCAGGCTCACGGAGGTCAGGATGGCGATCGTCTGGGCGACGCGGCGGGCGGTGCGCAGCGAGGGGGAGTTCACCTGGTCGGCGCGTCGACGGCGAAAGAATTGAAGACGTTGAGAGGTCATGAGATACTCCGGAAAAGCTGATTCGAAGACTTTGTGGAAATGTGCGAGAATACGAGGGCGCGAGTCAGGAATGCCGTGGAAGAGGGTCGCGCGAAGACGAGGGGGCGCTGACGGGCGCGTCCCGGTGCGCGACGGCGGTGCGGACCGGGACGGCATGGAGTGCGACTGCACGACCGCGAGGGCGCAGCCCGGCCAGGGTCGGGGCGCGCGCGGTCGTCAACATCACTGACAACGGCGATACGAGGTCGTGCGGCAGAAGTCGCCGGTCGCGGCGGGGGACGTCGAGGAAGCTGCCTGGATCCTGGACTGAGCCATGTCTACTCCGTGTCGACCGGGCTCCGGCGCGCGGCGCCGGGACCGGTCGGTCAATATGTCGGGTTGCGATGGATGAGCCCACTGTAAGGAGGGGCGCGCCCAGGATGCAAGCAAAACGGGGAGCCGTGTTGCGGGCCGGGGGCGGCGGGGTCGGCGTCGTCACACGGGCGGAGCGGGCCGGTCCTCGGCGCGCGTCCCGCCTCCGCGCGGCCCGCCCGCTAGCGTGCTGCCATGACGCTCGCCGTGTACCCCGGAACCTTCGACCCGATCACCCTCGGGCACGTCGACGTCGTCACCCGCGCCCGCACCGTCTTCGACCGGGTCGTCGTCGGCGTCGCCCACAACGCCGCCAAGCGCGGCCGCCACCTGTTCGGCCTCGACGAGCGCCTGGAGCTGGCCCGCGCCTCCCTGGCCCATCTGAGCGGGGTGGAGGTCGACGTCGTCCCCGGGCTCCTGGCCGACTACTGCCGCGAGCGCGGGGCGGGGGCGATCGTCAAGGGTCTGCGCGGCGGCACGGATCTGGACGCCGAGGTCCCCATGGCGCTGCTCAACCGCGACCTGGGCGGGCCGGAGACGGTCTTCCTGGCCGCGGCCGGCGCCCACGCCCGCGTCTCCTCCTCCCTGGTCAAGGACGTGGCCGGGCACGGCGGCGACGTGTCCGGGCTCGTGCCCGCCGCCGTGCTGGCGGCCCTCGAGCGCGAGCTCGCCCCCGCCGCGGCCCGCCCGCCGGCCGGGCGACCCTGACCACCTCAACGCCATCTGGAAGGATGAGACCGTGACGACCAGCCGTGACGCGGGAGAGGACCTCCTGCGCATCCTCGATGAGCTCGACACCCTCATCGCCTCGGCGCGCTCCATGCCCATGAGCGCCTCCGCGATCGTCCACCGCCAGGACGCCCTCGAGCTCATTGAGAAGGCCCGCGAGTCCGTCCCGAGGGCGGTGCGCCGCGCCGAGCAGATCGTGGCCGACGCCGACGCGGTCCTCGCCCAGGGGAAGGCGGAGGCCGAGAGGATCGTCCTGCGCGCCCAGGAGGAGGCCGAGCGCCTGGCCGCCAGCGAGAACGTGGTGCGCATGGCCAATGACCGCGCCGACGCGATCGTCAGCACCGCCGAGGAGCGCGCCGGGGCGCTGCGCCGGGGCGCCGACGAGTACTCCGACCGGTCCCTGGCCTTCCTGGAGGCGGAGATCAGCCGGCTCGCCGAGCAGGTCAGGGCGGGGCGCGAGGTGCTCGCGGGCAGGCTCGGCGGCGCCCAGAACGGCGAGGGGCGCGAGCGCTCCCAGGAGTCCTCGCGCCGCTTCGCCGGGTGGTCGGTGGACCCGACCGCCTCGCGCTGACCCCCCGGCCGCCCCCGGCTCCCGCTCGGGCGCCCGACGCCGGTAGATTCACCCCGCGAAGGCCCCGCCCCGGCGGCGGCCCCGGACCAGGAGGAAGATGTGACCGGACTCGTCGTCGATATCGTGGACCTGCCCCGCTCCAGCGGCGCCGCGAAGACCGTGCACCGCCGGGCGCCCGCCCCCGCGGGCCTGGGCACGCCGGTCATCGGCGTGCCGGAGGGCTCGCCGATCCTTCTCGACGCCACCCTGATCTCCATGGACAACGGGGTCCTCGTGCGCGCCGGCGCGCGGGTGCGCGTGCACGGCGAGTGCGTGCGCTGCCTGCGCGACCTGGACGAGGAGCGCACGGTGGACTTCGACGAGCTCTACCTCCTGCCCGGGGCGGCGGCCGCCCGGCTCGAGGAGGGGGACGAGGAGGCCGCGGACCTCTTCCTCGTGGGCGAGACCGACCTCGACCTCGAGCCCGCCCTGCGCGACGCCCTGATCCTGGGCCTGCCCCAGCGGCCCTTGTGCCGCCCCGACTGCCCGGGGCTGTGCCCCGGCTGCGGCGAGAGGATGGAGGACCTGCCCGAGGGCCACGCCCACGAGGTGGTCGACCCGCGCTGGTCCGCGCTGGCGGGGCTGTTCGACGGCGATGCCGGGGGCGGGGACGGGGCCCCGGGCGGCGCCGTCGGCGGTGATGGGAGCGGCGGGAATGACGGTGCCGGTGACGGCGGGGGCGCCGTCGGCGACGGGGAGGTGCGGGCCTGATGCCGGGGTCCCGCAAGTCCCGGCGCACGCCGCCCCCCGCGCGCGCGGACGTCGAGTCCCTCGTCTTCCGGTGGGGGGCGCAGATCGACCCGGCGCTGCTGGACCTGGCCCTGACCCACCGCTCCTGGGCCCATGAGAACGGCGGCCTGCCCACCAACGAGCGCCTGGAGTTCCTGGGGGACTCGGTCCTGTCCATCGTGGTGACGGAGAACCTCTACCGCACCCACCCCGACGCCCCCGAGGGCCAGCTCGCCAAGATGCGGGCGGCCACCGTCTCCGAGCCCGCGCTGGCCGCCGTCGCCCGCGACCTGGGGGTGGGGGAGTTCATCAAGCTCGGCAAGGGCGAGGCCCTGTCCGGCGGCAGGCGGAAGGACTCGATCCTGGCGGACACGGTCGAGGCGCTCATCGGGGCTGCCTACCTCACCCACGGGCTGGAGCCGACCCGCGAGGTCGTCACCCGCCTGGTCTCCCGCTTCCTGTCCGCCGCGCCCACGCGCGGCGCGGGGCTGGACTGGAAGACGAGCCTGCAGGAGCTGACCGCCGCCCACCACCTGGGCAGCCCCTCCTACGAGGTCGTCGGCGAGGGCCCGGACCACAGGCGGGTCTTCACGGCCACGGCGCTGGTCGACGGGCGGGCCCTGGGCCGGGGGACCGGCTCGTCGAAGAAGACGGCCGAGCACGACGCCGCCGAGGCCGCCTACGCGGAGCTCCTGGCGCGCCACGGCGACGGCGGACTCGACCTGCCCGGCGTCAACGAGGCCCTGCGCGCCGACCTGGGCCTGCCCGGCGCCCCCGGCGCCGACCCGGGCCTGCCCGACCCCGGCGCCGGCCCGCGCACCGGTCCGGGTCGCCCCGGCGCCGGTAACGTCCTCCACGCCGCCTCGGACCGATCCGGCGCCGACCCGGATCCGCGGCCGTGAGCCGGTCGCGGCCCGCGGGGGTGCGCCGTGCCTGAGCTGCCGGAGGTCGAGGCGGTGCGGGCCGGACTGGCCCGTCACGTCCTGGGGCGGCGCGTCGAGCGGGTGGAGGTCTTCGACGCCCGGCCGCTGCGCCGGCAGGCCGGGGGACCCGGGGCCTTCGTCCGGGGCCTGGAGGGCCGGGTGCTCATGGCGGCGGTGCGGCGCGGCAAGTTCCTGTGGCTGCCGCTCGACGACGGCGCGGCGCTGGTCGCGCACCTGGGCATGAGCGGCCAGCTGCTCGTGCGCACCGCCGCCCCGGCCGGCGCTGTCACTGGTCTGCCCGGCGCTGACCCGTCCGGCATTGACCCGGCTGGCGCCGCCCCGCCCGGCGCCGGCGCCCGGGGCGATGGCGAGGGCTCCCCGAATGCCGATCTCCCGGCGCCCGACGGCGCACAGCCCCCGGACCTGACGGCCACGCGCGCCCCGACCCTGGTGCGGGACCTGTCGCTGCGCCCCCGGCACCTGCGAGTGCGCCTGCACCTGGGCCCCCGCCCGGGCGACCCTGCGACCGGCGCGGACGGGCCGGTCGCCGCCCTCGACCTGGTCGATCAGCGCATGCTGGGCGGCCTGCACCTGGCGCCCCTCGTGCCCACGGCCGACGGCGCCCCCGGGGGCCGGGGCGACGACGCGCCCCTCCTGCCCGCCGGCGCCACCCACATCGCCCGGGATCTGCTCGACCCCCATCTGGACGAGGCCGGCGTCATCGGCCGCATGCGCTCCTCCCGCCGGGCCGTCAAGACCCTGCTGCTCGATCAGGGGATCGTCTCGGGGATCGGCAACATCTACGCCGACGAGGGCCTGTGGGCCGCCCGCGTCCACGGGCTGCGGCGCGGCGAGGAGCTCGGCCCGCGCGTGACCGCCCGGATCCTGCGCGAGACCGCGGGGGTGATGCGCCGCGCCCTCGAAGTCGGCGGGACGAGCTTCGACGCCCTCTACGTCGACGTCGAGGGGGCGGCCGGCTTCTTCGCCCGCCGGCTCGCCGTGTACGGGCGCGCGGGCCTGCCCTGCCGGCGCTGCGGGACGCCGCTGCGCTCGGAGGTGATCGGCGGGCGCAGCCACGCCTTCTGCCCGCGCTGCCAGACCCGTCCCCGCTCGCGCCCGTGACCGATCGCCGCCGGTTCCGGTCCGAGGTCGTCTGCTACGTCTCTTTCCCTCTGCTACGCCCCTTGACCCTTCACTGTACGGGAAGAAGAAGCGTAGTGGAGGGCGGAGGAGCGTAGCAGAGGGAAAAAGGCGTAGTGAACAGCCCGACGTCGTCCTTGGGGCCCCGCGGGCGCGGACCTGCCGGGGCGCGGTGAATCTGGCCGCCCTGCTCGCCACTTGGGGCCCCGCGGGCGCGGACCGGCCGGTGGCGGGTGGCCCGAGGAGGCGAAAAGGTGGCTGGCGCATAACTTTCGGGTGCGCGGCGGCTCTTGCGCTCACGGGGAATGGCGTCATTGCGCCACTTCGGGACGGGGTGCGCCTGGGATGGGGGGTGAAAGATATGCGGCGGCCACCTTTTTGGGTCCCGCATTAACCTCGATCTTTCATCGTCTGGTTGGGTGGGGTTGGGCGGCGTCGTTGCCGGTGCTGCGGGGTTGATTGTGGCATGGGGGTGCGGTGGTTCGCCGCGCGTGGTGGGGCGCGGTGGTCGGTG
>NZ_AUBL01000015.1 GCF_000429225.1 Actinomyces dentalis DSM 19115 | reverse complement strand
TGCACGTGCTGCCGGCCCTGTACCGGTCCGCATGGCTGGGGATGCCGGTCCTGGCGGACAAGGGGTACCAGGGGGCGGGGATCGGCGTGCTGACCCCCACGAAGAACCCCTGCCCGACACCGGACGAGGAGACCCGCAACAACCTGCTGTCCGCCATGCGGGCCCCGGCCGAGAGGGCCAATGCCATGTTCAAGCACTTCAGGGCCCTGCAACGAGTCTCCCTCGACCCCGCCGCCATCACCACGATCATGGCCGCCGCCCTCGTCATCATCACCCTCTGGCACGATTCCTGACACGAACCCTGGTGAGAAAGGCTCACTGTGAGACCAATTACTTCGAGCATCTCAAAGATTCGACTAGTAGTATTTTCACAGGCATGATCCTCGGTGACCGCTGCAAGATACGAGTAGTAAGACTCGATCAGTACTTTAGTGCGATCCCCAATCTTATAAGAACTGATGGGTTCAGCACTCAACAAGGCCGTGTCAAAGAGCCTGAGACGCGTTTCGTGATCAGGGATCCCCGGGTGACTCGCGAGATACTCGAATACCTCACGCCAGGGATGTTTGGTCAACATCCTGACGAGATCCTCACGAGGAGCATTGGGTTCATTGAAAAAGGCGTTGAGGAAGGTCTGAACATCCGCATCGTTATGCGTGACTATATATGCTACAATCGACTTCGCTTCATCTATCCTACTCTTGTCCTCGAGTAAGTAGGACACGATCTGAATATTCAAGGCACTTACACTGCTGGTGAAGTCTTTCGGGACCTGTTCGAGAAGGTTAGACATTGCATTTTCGGAAATGAACTCGTAGTCGAGATACATCTTGTTCGACTGTACTGCACGATTATAGAAAAAGGCGACGTCAACTCCGACGAAACTACCGTAGAAGATTGTCGAGCACTCGGCATAGTTACGCGTAATAAATCCGCCTCGCACGAGCTCGCGAGCCAACTCCGACTTGAGCACATCATCAATGCACTGATCAAATCGGTTTCGCTTCTCAGACGCGCGCTCGTAGCGCGCCAGCTCGGCGAAATCAGCACCGCGCAGCAATGCGATATCGCGGTCACACTGATTTGCCTGCTGCGCTAACTCAGCTGGTTCCGGGTCGCTCCACTCCGCCTCATTCACAGCCTCTGGAAATAGGCGGACAATCGACTTCGCTCCTACCTCTACTACTTTACTGGAGTACAGCTCCCATGCTTTAAAGCATTTTTTCTTAGCCACGAATTGCCAGAACTCCACAGAATCGATGTCGTCAACACTGAAATTTTTATTGCCGACCTCAATTGAAACAGTCGTTGACCAGAATGTTTCTATAATATCATGAAGTCGAGCACCCAATTCCGCAGCCGTTCGCTCCCGATCTTCGCGATGCTCCTCGAGTCGCAGGAGTCTGCTGCGCTTATCCTGCAGGTCCACGATCAGTGCCCTGACCTCATCGCGATGGCATCGCTCGAGTTCGTCGAGAGTGCTCTCACGCTGCGAAATAGCCTCGAAGTCTGCGAGGTGGAAGTTCTTATAGACAACAAGCGCAAAGAGATGATCTGCGTTCATGTCGGGCGCGGGTGTGTCTGCCCACAGAAGACGTTCCACGAACACCGCGAACTCGTTGCAGATGTTGATCATCAAACGCATATCGGTCGTGTACCGCGCAACCAGATCGAGAAGAGAACGCGATACGAAGCCCTTGCCGAAGCCGAGAGACGCCAGCGTTTCGACGATGTGGTCGCGTGCATTACGATACGAAATGAACGGAACAATTGGAATGACTATTTCAAAGAATTTGGTTCGGTTTGCACGCCGCACAGCCGCGGTTGCCACATCGACTCGGCACTTCGCGCTCTCATCAACGGACGCACCAGTCTTAGACTCTGCACCGAGCTGCTCGAATAAACTGTCCTTGATGGCATAGATGAAGCGCAGTGGACGATTCTTGTCACGCCAGTGCACGGAAGTATTGATGAGCGTGTTGAGTTCACGAAGTGAATCAAATATCTGCGGGTCGTCGAACCGATCCAGATCCTCAAAGATCACGAATTCGGGTTCTACCGCATCGAAGAACGTGACGATCTCATCGAGAAAGCTGTCAAAATAGGTGGTCGGACCCTCGCCGAGCGCGATCTTCGTTCCTGCTGTCGAGACTTCCGAGACGATCCGGTCCCCGATGACCCAGCGGATTGCCCATACCGCGAGTAGGACAAGAACAAAGAACAGCGCTACCAGCGAGGCCTGCACCGCGGTATTCGCGCCAGCGCCGGGCCAGTTCGCCATTGGTCGCACCCCGAACAGCCACAATACGCCCAGGCCGACGATGGTCGTGGCGAAGGCCTGGCGTAACGCCCTGAACTTGGTTAACAGGTTCGGTCGGGCGAACCTGGAACTGCGGATCTTACCCGGGGCTATCCGGTAAACGAACTGCTTGACGAGCTCTTTCTGAATCCGGTTCGTCAGATCAGTCCCATCCTCATCAGGGCCAAGCGTATTGACGCTGATCCGGATCGTCGATTCTGAATGCTTCTCCTCGAAGGCGTCCAGAACACTGGACTTCCCGACTCCGTAACGACCAGTGAGGGCAATGTTGCGATTTCGCGTGTCCTGTACGGCTTCTTCGAGGTGCCGCACGTAGACGCCGTGATGCTCTTCGTTGAACTCGGGACCGAGAGATCGGAGTGTGATGTGGCGTTTCTCGGCCCCCTGCTGCTTTGAACCTTCTTCGGCCACGACGTCCCTTTCTGATCCCTGCTGCTGGTCTGCGCGTACTTTCGGAGCACTCGTCACACGCACAAGCCTTTAAGGCGGGCGCGGAGAACGTCCAAGTATTACCCCGGATTTCACACGTTGAAGCGGAACTCGACCACGTCGCCGTCGGCCATGACGTAGTCCTTGCCCTCCATGCGCACCCGGCCGTGGGCGCGGGCCTCGGCCACGCTCCCGTACTTCATGAGGTCGTCGTAGCTGACGATCTCGGCCTTGATGAAACCGCGCTCGAAGTCGGTGTGGATGACGCCGGCGGCCTGCGGGGCGGTCCACCCCTTGCGGATCGTCCAGGCCCTCGCCTCCTTCTCCCCCGCCGTCAGGTAGGTCTGGAGCCCGAGCGTGTCGAAGCCCACGCGCGCCAGCTTGTCCAGCCCCGACTCGTCCTGCCCGCTCTCGTGCAGCATCTCGGCGGCCTCGTCGGGCTCGAGCTCGACGAGCTCGGCCTCGAATTGCGCGTCGAGGAACACGGCCTCGGCCGGCGCCACGAGCTCGCGCAGCCGCGCCCGCCTCGCCTCGTCGCCCATTCCGGCGTCGTCCATGTTGAACACGTGGATGACGGGCTTGGCGGTCATGAGCTGGAAGGAGCGCAGCGCGCCATCGTCGATCCCGGCCCTGGCGGCGGCGCCCGAGGCCACGGCGGCGGACAGCATGGTGCCCTCCTCCAGGATCTTCAGCGCCGCGCGCGCGGTGTCCAGCACCGCGGCGTCGGTCTTCCTGCCGCGCACCTCCTTCTCCAGGCGGGGGATCGCCTTCTCCAGGGTCTGGATATCGGCCAGCATGAGCTCGGTGGCGATGGTCTCGATGTCGTCGGCCGGCTCGATCCGCCCGTCCACGTGCACGACGTCGGGGTCGTCGAAGGCGCGCGTGACCATGCAGATGGCGTCGGCCTCGCGGATATTGGCCAGGAACTGGTTGCCCAGGCCCTCGCCCTCGCTGGCCCCGCGCACGATCCCGGCGATGTCGACGAAGGAGACGGTCGCGGGCACCACCCTGGCGCTGTGGAACATCTCGGCCAGCTTCTCCAGGCGGGCGTCGGGCAGCGGGACGACGCCGACGTTCGGCTCGACCGTGGCGAAGGGGTAGTTCGCCGCGAGGACGGTCGCACGGGTGAGGGCGTTGAAAAGGGTGGACTTGCCGACGTTGGGCAGTCCGACGATTCCGATCGTAAGGGCCACAGCGCGAGTCTAGCCGCCGGCCGCGCGCCCAGCCGCACCCAGGTGTCGTCGGTCCGCCCGGCGGCCGGTCGGTCCCCGCAGGCGGCTCGCCGTTTTCCCCAGCCGGCCCGCCGATGAGCACGCCGATGTTCTCGCCGGCCGCGCTCCGTCGCCGGGCCGCCCCGCTCACCCCGGCAGGAGGACCACGTCGTGCCAGGTGGTGTAGAAGCCGCCCGCCGCGTTGGCGATGACGGCCACCGCCACGCAGATGAGGAGCGCGGTCGCCGTCACGCCCAGCGCCCGCACCACCCACGGCAGGCACCTCTCCGCCCGGCGCCGGCACCTCTCCGCCCAGCGCCGCGCGGCTCCGATCCTGATGTGCTTCCCCCGCGCGCGCTCCCCGTCCGCGCGCGCCCGCACCGGACCCCGGCGCAGCAGCACGACGACGGCGAGCACCGCCGCGCTCACGCTCAGGCCGATGGTGGCGGCGCCGCCCGGCGCGAAGGGGCCGGGCCCGGCGGCCGGGGCGCCCGCCCGAGCGGGTGCGGGCGCCCCGGCTCCCGCCGACGCCTCCCCCAACGCTCCCGCGGTCCCCGCCTCCCCCGACGCTCCCGCCGACGCCGTCGGCGCCGTCGTCGAGTCGGCCCGCGGCGGCAGTCCGACGGCGGCGAAGACGGCCGGATCGGACCCCCACCACTCGAGCAAGCGCGGGAAGCCCTCCACCCACAAGGGCCAGGCGTGCCCGCCGGTGGCCGGGGTATCGGCGGTCACCGAGTCCGTCCCGTGGGCCGCCGCCAGCAGCCGCTTCGCGGTGCCCCCGGCGTCGTAGGGGTCGTCCTGGGCCCCGAGCACCCACATCCGCAGCCCGTCGGGGGTGCGCCCGCCCAGCATGGTCGACAGGGTGTTGCGCTCGATCACCCGGCG
The DNA here is from genome assembly GCF_000429225.1 of Actinomyces dentalis DSM 19115. GTDB lineage: Bacteria > Actinomycetota > Actinomycetes > Actinomycetales > Actinomycetaceae > Actinomyces > Actinomyces dentalis. The sequence continues at coordinate 69,776 of NZ_AUBL01000015.1, read as the reverse complement.
ACCGGCCCGGGCCAGCCCGCCCTCGGTCGGCCGGTCGTAGCTGGACAGGACCCCGGCGGCCCCGTACTGGGAGGGCTCGGTCATGGCCGTCCAGGCGGCGCAGTAGGCGCCCGAGGACAGGCCCATCACCATCCAGGCCGCCCGCTCGCGCGAGACGTTGGGGAAGGTCGCCGCGATCATGCGGGGGACCTCCTGCGCGACGAATGTGGCGATGGCGGGGCGACCGCCGAGATTGGCGCAGTCGTGCTCGCCGGAGTCGACGTTGAGGGAGGGCACCACGATGATCGACGGCGGGATCCGCCCCGCGTCAATGGCCCGCTGAAGGGCCTCGGGTGATCCCAGCGCGTCGATGATCGCGGACGGCGACCCCCGGAAGCCGTGAAGGGCCTCGATGACGCCGTAGGTCCTTCCGTCGTCGGCGCTGTAACCGCGGGGTGCAATGACGTCGACATCGAGCTCGATCCCGCTGATCGGCCCCTTCCACGTCGTCTTGAGGAAGCCGGCGTCCTGAGCGGAGAAGGACGCCCTCCAGGCCCCGGCGGGCACGGCGTTCAGGGCGGCGTCGGAGGCCAGGGGCCGGGGCGCGCCGGCGGGCGGCTCGCGCGCGATGATCGCCCCCACCAGATCGGCCGCACTGGTCACGTAGCCGCCGGACCGGTTGAGGTACAGGGCGCCGGTGCACAGCACCAGAAGCGCGGGGAGGACGACGGCGACCGCCCTGCCCGTCCGCCTCAGCGCCCTGCGCCCAGCACCGCCGCCGTCGGAGGGCGCGCGCCCCAGAATCCACGTCGAGACGGCGATCGCAATCACGGCGAGGCACAGCACAACCCCGATCGTGATGCCGGACGTCAAGGAGACGGTGCGCAGGATCGACATGGCACCAGAGTGAACCAGCGCACGTGTCGGGGGATCGCCCTGAAGGAGGAGACGACGAGTTGAGACCCTCACCCCCGCGCCCGCTCCGACGGCGCCCGGCCCGGCGCCGGTTCCGCACCGGCGCCCTGTGGGACCGTGGGGTCATGCCCTCCACCGCCTCCGCCGTAGTCCTTCCCGTCCTGCTCCTCGTCGTCGGCCTCGGCCTGGGCGCCGTCCTCGGCTACGCCCTGGCCGTGGCCCGGTCCGCGTCCGCCCGGGCCTCCGGCCGCGACGCCGCGGCGGCCGCCCGCGCCGACGCCGCCCAGTGGCGCGCCCGCGCCGAGGAGCTGGCCGAGCGCGCCCAGCTCGCGGAGGAGCGCTCCGAGCGCGACGGGGCGGTCCTGCGCGCCCTGGCGCCCGTGCGCGCCCAGCTCGAGCAGGTGGGGAGCCGGGTCGAGGCCATGGAGCGGGACCGGGCCGCCCAGCACGCCGCCCTCGCCGAGCAGCTGCGGGCCGGGGCGCAGGCCGAGCGCGAGCTGCGGCGCACCACCTCCGCCCTGGCCGGGGCCCTGCGGTCGCGCTCGAGCCGCGGGGTGTGGGGGGAGGTCGAGCTGGCCCGGGTGCTGGAGGCCAGCGGCATGATGCCCCACATCGACTTCGTCGAGCAGCGCGCCGTCGGGACCCTGGTGGCGGGCGACGGCGCCCCGTCCCGCTCGCGCGCCCGCACGCCCGACGACGCGGCCCGCCCCGACGTCGTCGTCCACCTGCCCGGCAACGGGTACCTGGCGCTGGACGCGAAGGTGCCGATGGACTCCTACCTGCGGGCCGCCGGTCTCGATGCGCGGGCCGACGGCGCCGAGCCGGACCCGCGGGAGCGCTCGGAGCTGCTGGCGGCGCACGCGCGGGCGCTGCGCGCGCACGTGGACCAGCTGGCCCGGCGCCGCTACGACCGCGCACTGGGCTCCTCCCCGGAGCTGGTCGTGCTCTTCGTCCCCGCCGAGCCGGTCCTGGCCGCCGCGCTGGACGCGGACCCGGTCCTCATGGAGCACGCCCTCGACCTCGGCGTGGCGCTGACCTCCCCCGCCTCCCTCCTGGCGCTGCTGCGCACCTGCGCGAGCGCCTGGGCGCGCACGGCGGTCAACGAGGACGCCCGCGAGCTGGTGGAGCTGGGCCGCACGCTGTTCGAGCGGCTGGGGACGGTGGCCGGGCACCTCGACGCCCTGGGGTCCTCGCTGACCCGCAGCGTGAGCGCCTACAACCGGGCGGTCGCCTCGATGGAGTCGCGCCTGCTCGTCACCGCCCGGTCCTTCGAGGCCCTCGGCGAATCCACGCCCTCCGCGCGCCCCGTCGGCGCCGACGACGCCCAGGTGCGCGCCTTCACCGCGCCCGAGCTCACCGGCGGGGACGGGGCCGCCGGCTCGCCCGCGAGCCCCCGCCCCGGTCGACCGTCTGGAAGCACACACTAGAAAGGCGCTCTCTTCGGATCACAGGATGATCACAGCGCGATCACGCTGCGATAACGCTAATAGCGGAATCCCGCACGATCATGCGTCAAACTGGCCGTCTCGAGCAGACGAGCGCAGCGCTGGACAGGTAGTTGCTTGCCATCTCACCGCTACCAGTGCAATGGTCTTTCCATGACTCCCGAAAGTCCCTTCGCCGTCCCGACCATCGCCACCATCCCGGCCAACACCTCCTCCGCGGAGGCCCGCAGCACCCTGGCCAGGCTGCACGACCTCGCCCAAGAGCAAGAGAACTTCCAGAGCCGACTGGCCGCCCTGCGAGAGGAGAGGGACTCCCTCATCCTGCGCGGCCTGGCCCACGGCCTGAGCTCCTCCGAGCTCGCGGCGACATCCCACCTGACCGGCGCCCGCGTGCGCGCCATCGCCGACGCCGCCGCATCCTCCTCCGCGCGCGAGCGCGTGTCCCGGGCCATCAGCAGACTCGTGGAGCACAAGCCCGCGGTGTGCACCACCTACGGGGCCCTCGCCGCCGCCGTCGGCATCGGCTCCGCCAAGGGCGTGGCCTCCTCCCTGTCCACCAACCCGGGGGTCTCGGCCCGCGAGGGCGCGCGCGTGCTCCTGCTGCGCTGGGCCTCCCCCGCGCTCGGCGGCTACATCATCCCGTCTTCGGAGCCCGCCTGGCAGACCCAGGGCGACGACACCGCCACCCGCTTGGAATGCCTCAAGGCCGAGGGGCTGGTCATGCAGACGGTCGGGCCCGACGGCCCGGTCTGGGTGGTCCCCTTCGACCGCGTCATCGCCGACGCGAACCGGCTGACCCCCATCGTCGCCGGCTGACGCCCGCCATCGCCGACGGCGCCGCCCCGGACCTCCGCCGGCGGGGCGGCCCTCAGCCCGGCGCCCCGCCGGCGGCAGTCCAAGTCAGTCCAGCCTTCGCACGCCGACCGCGAGCCCGGCCCGGCCACGCCCTTTCAGCAGGTGTGGTCGGCGCCGGGCTCGCGGCGTCGGCCGTGCGCCGGGGCCGTCCCGCCGGCCTTGAGGTCGGCGCGCAGGTTCTTGGGCAGGGCGAAGGTGATCTTCTCCGTGGCCGTGCGCACCTGCTCCACCTCGCCGAAGCCCAGTCCGCCCAGGCGCTCGACGACCTCGCGCACCAGGATCTCCGGGACGCTCGCCCCGCTGGTCAGCCCCACGGTCGTGGCACCGTCGACCCAGGCCGGGTCGATCTCGCCGGCGCAGTCCACGCGGTGGGCGGCCGGCGCCCCGGCCTCGAGGGCCACCTCCTTCAGGCGCACCGAGTTCGAGGAGTTCCCCGAGCCGACGACGATCATGACGTCGACCCGCGGCGCGATCGCCTTGACCGCGCCCTGGCGGTTCTGGGTGGCGTAGCAGATGTCGTCGCCGGGCGGGTCTGCCAGGTGCGGGAAGCGCTGGCGCAGCAGTCGCACCGTCTCCAGGGTCTCGTCCACGCTCAGCGTCGTCTGGCTGATCCACACGACCTTCTCCGGGTCGCGCACCTGGACCCGGTCCACCTCGTGGGGCCCGTTGACCACCTGGATGCGCTCGGGGGCCTCGCCCCGGGTGCCCTCGACCTCCTCGTGGCCGGTGTGGCCGACCAGGATGATGTCGTAGTCGTCCTTGGCGAAGCGGATCGCCTGCTTGTGGACCTTGGTCACCAGCGGGCAGGTCGCGTCGATCGTGGCGAGGCGGCGGGCGGCCGCCTCCTGGTGCACGGCCGGGGAGACGCCGTGGGCGGAGAAGACCACACGCGCGCCCTCGGGCACCTCGTCGGTCTCGGAGACGAAGATCGCCCCGCGCCGGGACAGCGCCTCCACGACGTACTTGTTGTGGACGATCTCCTTGCGCACGTAGATGGGGGCGCCGTAGTGCGCCAGGGCCTGCTCGACGGCGTCGACGGCGCGGTCCACCCCGGCGCAGTAGCCGCGGGGGGCCGCCAGCAGGATCCGCTTGACGCCCTCGCGCGCCGGGCCGTCGTCGTCGAACGCGGGCCCGCCCTCGGATGCCGCGCCGGCACCGGGCGCAGGCCCGCCGATGGGCGCAGGCGCGCCGTCGGACGCCGGGCCGGCCTCGGACGGGGCGGCCGACTCGGCGACGTCGGCGCCGGGCGCCCGGACGGGAGCCGGCGGCGCCGTCATCCGCATGCTCTGGATGCTCACGCGCCCCACTGTGCCACAGCGGCGCTCCGCCTCCCAGGGGGAGGCATGGCACAGTGGTGCATGTGACAGCCCAGCCGCCCTCCCCCTCGGCCCTCCGGCGCGACGACGCCCAGCGCGCCAACCCCGCCACCGTGCGCGAGCCCGCGCGCCTGGCCCGCGACACCACCCCGGACAACCCGTGGCCACTGTCCCTGCTGTCGACGAAGATCGAGGGGTACGTCTCGAAGATGACCGGCGTGTGGGTGGAGGCGCAGATCGTCCAGATCAACCGCCGCGCCGGCATGTCCTTCCTCACGCTGCGGGACGTGGACACCGAGATGTCCCTGCGCGCCGCCGTCTACCGCCGCGACCTGGTGGCCGTCGAGCGGGCGATGGGCGCCGAGCTCGCCGACGGGCTGCGGGTCGTGGCCCACGGGCGCCCCACCTTCTGGACGCGCGGCGGCAGCCTCCAGCTCCAGGTCGACGACGTCCGCCCCGTGGGCACGGGCGACCTGCTGGCCCGCATCGAGCAGCTGCGCCGCATTCTGGCCGCCGAGGGCCTGCTCGCCCCCGAGCGCAAGCGCCCCCTGCCCTTCACGCCGCGCGTCGTCGGGCTCGTGTGCGGGCGCGGCGCCAAGGCGAAGGACGACGTCATCGTCAACGCCCGCCTGCGCTGGCCCGGGCTGCCCTTCGAGGTCCGCGAGGTCGCCGTCCAGGGCGTCCACGCCGTCTCCCAGGTCACCGCCGCCATCCGCGAGCTCGACGCCGACCCGCGCATCGACGTCATCGTCGTGGCCCGCGGGGGCGGGTCCGTCGAGGACCTCCTGCCCTTCAGCGACGAGGGCCTCGTGCGCGCGGCCGCCGCCTGCCGCACCCCGCTCGTGTCCGCCATCGGCCACGAGACGGACCGGCCCCTGCTCGACGACGTCGCCGACTACCGGGCCTCCACGCCCACCGACGCCGCCCGCCGGATCGTCCCGGACCTGGCGCAGGAGACGGTGGGCCTGGACCAGGCGCGCGAGCGCATCCGCGCCGCCCTGGTCCGGCGCCTGGAGGAGGAGCAGGCGCGCCTCGAGCGCGTCCGCTCCCGCCCCGTCATGGCCGACCCCACGGTCATCGTGCGGGACAAGGCCGTCGAACTGGGCCAGGCCCGCGACCGGCTGCGCCTGGCCCTGGGCAATGCGCTCTCGCTGGCCGACGCCGAGCTGCGCGCCGACCGCGCGCGCCTGACGGCCCTGTCACCGCAGGGCGTCCTGGACCGCGGCTACGCCATTCTGCGCAAGCCCGACGGCAGCCTGGTCACGAGCGCCGAGGACGTCAAGAAGGGCGATCTGCTCGAGGGCATCCTGGCCTCCGGCCGGCTCGTCGCCCAGGTGGTGGGCGCCACCAAACCGCCCGCCGCGTCGCCCGCCCCCTCGCGCGAGCGGTCGTAGCGTAAACCCCGCGCGAGCGGGGATGATCCTGGCCCCCGCCCCTCGCGCGAGCGGTCGTAGCCCCCGCCCGGCGCCGTCCGCCCGGACTGGCATCGCCTCCGCTCCGCGGATCGGTCGTAGTCCCGGCCCCGCGGTGGCCGTCAGACGGGCGGCGCCCTCGTCCCCGGGGCCCGCGGCGGCGCCGTTTGTCCAAATCTGTTGCAAAGGCGCTCCGAGCCGGGATCGGCCGCGAGAAGAAGCGCGGAATATCAACGTTTCTCTTTCTGCGCTTCGGCGGGATCCGGGCCTTTGCAACAGATTTGGACAAAACTCCGCCCCAGCCAGTCCCAGAAGCCCCACCCGCACCACCGCAACGGCGAACTCACGCACGAGGCATGCGCCAGCGGTGCCGGGCGCACCACGAGCCCGTTCGCCATCTGCGTCTTCCATGCGCCCACGCGCGGGACCCGGCTCATGACAGAATCGACCTATGAGTCAGTCCTCCACCGCCACTCCCTCCGCGGCCGACGACGTCGCCCGCCTGTCCTACGAGCAGGCGCGCGAGGAGCTCGTGGCCGTGGTCCAGCGCCTCGAGGCCGGGCAGGTCCCGCTCGAGGAGGCCCTGGGCCTATGGGAGCGCGGCGAGGCCCTGGCCGCGCGCTGCCAGTCATGGCTGGACGAGGCGCGCAACCGCCTGGCCGCCGTCGCCCACCAACAGACGGACGCCGACGCCGAGCACTGAACCACCACTCCGACACCGAATCCTCGAAGGAAGCCCACCATGACCGCACCCGGCCGCAATGGAACCGCACTCGTCATCGGCGAGGCCCTCGTCGACGTCATCATCAACCCCGGCGAGCCGCCCCGGGACATCCCCGGCGGCTCCCCCGCCAATGTGGCGCTCGGCCTGGCGCGACTGGGCCGCGACGCCGAGCTCGACTGCTGGATCGGGCGCGACGAGCGCGGCCTGGCCGTGCGCGAGCACCTGGAGGCCTCGGGCGTGCGCCTGATCCCCGGCTCCGACGACGCCGAGCGGACCTCGACGGCGCAGGCCACCATCGACGAGGAGGGCGGCGCCTCCTACTTCTTCGACCTCGACTGGAACCCGCCCTTCCCCACCCTGCCCGAGGACGCGGCCCCCGTCCTGGTCCACACCGGCTCCATCGCCGCGATCCTCACCCCCGGCTCCGAGACGGTCCACCGCATCCTGGAGGCCTACCGGGCCACCTCCACCATCTGCTACGACCCCAACGCCCGTCCGCAGCTCATGGGCGAGCCCGAGGACGCGCGCACCACCGTCGAGGCCCTCATCTCCCTGTCGGACCTGGTCAAGTGCTCCAACGAGGACATCGGCTGGTTCTACGGGGTGGACGACTCCGACGACGCCGCCGTGGAGGAGATCCTCCAGTCCTGGCTGGCGATGGGTGCCGCCATCGTCGTCGTCACCCGCGGCAAGAGGGGCGCGCTGGCCATGACCGCCTCCGGCGTCCGCCTGGAGGTCCCGGCCAACCCCGACGTCGTCGTCGAGGACACGGTCGGCGCCGGCGACTCCTTCATGGGCGGCCTGGAGGACGGGCTGTGGAGCGAGGACCTCGTGGGGGCCGACCGCCGCGAGGCCCTGCGCGCCATCGACGCCGAGGCCCTGGAGCGGGTCGTGCGCCACGCCGCGGCCATCGCCGACATCACCGTCTCGCGGGCCGGCGCCAACCCGCCCACCCGCGCCGAGCTGGAGGACTGAGCCCGCGCCCCGGAGACGGGTTCGCACCACGACGCGCGGCGCGGGTCCGCCCGGCCCGGCGGGCCCGCGCTACGCTGAGGCGCGTCGGCCGACCGCGACCGCCCGCGGTCGGCCGACGCACTCGAGGCGCCCGGAGCCCAAGGCCCTTCCGAGGCTCCCGGCGCGCCCAGCGCGGGCGCGCCGCCTATCCCGGCGTCCGACCGCGCGGTACCCGGCGCGCGCCCCGCACTTCAGTACAGCGGCACCTCGTCGAGCATCGTGGTCACCAGCTCGGCGATGGCGCTGCGCTCGGTGCGCACCAGGTCGATGTGCGCGAACAGCGGATTGCCCTTGAGGGACTCCACCACGCTCGCCACCCCGTCCCAGCGCCCCACCCGCAGGTTGTCGCGCTGGGCGACGTCGTGGGTGAGGACCACCTTGGAGTTGCGCCCCACGCGGGAGAGCACCGTGAGCAGCACATTGCGCTCCAGGGACTGGGCCTCGTCGACGATGACGAAGGCGTCGTGGAAGGAGCGGCCGCGGATATGGGTCAGGGGCAGGACCTCGAGCTGGCCCAGCTGGAGGACGCGGTCGATGCGCTCGCGGGCCACCACCGAGCTCAGCGTGTCGAAGACGGCCTCCGCCCAGGGCTGCATCTTCTCCCCGGTGTCCCCGGGCAGGAAGCCCAGGGTCTGGCCGCCGACGGCGTACAGGGGCCGGAAGACCAGGACCCGCTCGTGCTCCTGGCGGTCGACGACGGCGTCGAGCCCGGCCGCCAGGGCCAGCGCCGACTTGCCGGTGCCGGCGCGCCCGCCCAGCGAGACGATGCCGATCTGCGGATTGACCAGGTGGTCGATGCCGATGCGCTGCTCGGCCGAGCGGCCCCTCACCCCGAAGATCTCCCGGTCGCGGCGCACCAGGCGCAGCCCGCCCGCAACGACGGTGGCCAGCGCCGAGCCGCGCGGGGAGGTGACGACGACACCGGTGTGCTCGGGCTGCTCGGCCAGGGCGGCCACCGCCGCGGCGTCGACCAGGTCGGCCGGCTCCAGGCGCTCGTCCTCCCACAGCCCGTTCATCTCCGCGGCGCTCACGGACAGCTCCGTCATGCCGGTGTAGCCGGAGTCCACGGCCAGCTGGGCCCGGTACTCCTCGGCGGCCAGCCCCACGGAGGCCGCCTTGATGCGCATGGGCAGGTCCTTGGAGATGACGACGACGTCGTCGCCCCGCTCCGCCAGGGAGACGGCCGCGCTCAGGATCCGGGTGTCGTTGTCCCCCAGGCGCATGCCGGCGGGCAGGACGCCGTCGTCGGCGCCGCCCAGCTCCACGCGCAGGGTGCCGCCCGCGTCGTTGAGCGGGACCGGGCGGTCCAGGCGCCCATGCCTCCGGCGCAGGGCGTCGAGCAGGCGCAGGGCGGAGCGGGCGAAGTAGCCCAGCTCGGGGTGGTTGCGCTTGCCCTCCAGCTCGGTGATGACGATGACGGGCAGGACGACGGCGTGCTCGTCGAAGCGCAGGACGGCGCGGGGGTCGGATAGAAGGACGGATGTGTCCAGGACGTAGGTGCGCATGCTCGGTTCTTCCGGTGCTCGGCGACGGGAGCCCCGGCGGCCGCCCGCCTCTTGCCACGACGCTACACCACGTGTGACCTGGCGCACGGGTTTTGCGGGCGGGCTCCGCGGTCGAGAGCCGCGGTCTGACGCCGGTCGGATCCCGCTGCCGGCCCACCCTCAGCGCCCGAGGCGGCGCTCGCGGCGGGAGTAGTCGCGCAGGGCCCGCAGGAAGTCCACGCGCCGGAAGGCGGGCCAGTAGACCTCGCAGAAGTAGTACTCGGAGTGGACCGACTGCCACAGCAGGAAGCCGGACAGGCGCTGCTCGCCGGAGGTGCGGATGACCAGGTCGGGGTCGGGCTGGCCCTTGGTGTACAGGTGCGCCGTGATGTCCTCCTCGGACAGGGACTCGGCCACCTCCTCCAGGCTGGCCCCGGCGGCGGCCCGCTCGCGCAGGACCGCGCGCACGGCGTCGGCGATCTCCTGCCTCCCGCCGTAGCCGACGGCGATATTGACCTGCATGCGGGGGTCGTCGTGGGCGGGGCCGGTGGCGGTGGCGGCGACGGCGTCGCGCAGCCGGGCGGCGACGGGTGCGGGCAGCAGGTCGACGGCGCCCACCAGGCGCAGCCGCCAGGTGCGGGTCGCGGCCAGCTCGTCGACGGCGTCGGCGATGATGTCCAGCAGTGGGGAGAGCTCGGCGGGGTCGCGGCTGAGGTTATCGGTGCTCAGCAGCCACAGGGTGACGATGCGCACGCCCGCGGCCCGGGCCCAGCCGAGGAACTCCTCGATCTTGTCCGCGCCGCGCCTGTGCCCCTGGGAGGCGCCGAAGCCCATCCGCTTGGCCCAGCGGCGGTTGCCGTCGAGGATGACGCCCACGTGCTCGGGGACCTTCTTCGCCTTGATCTGCGCCATGAGGCGGCGCTCGTAGAGCCCGTAGACGAAGCTCTCCCTGGCCACGCGGGCACCTGCCTTCCACATCGTCGGCCGGGCGGTCGGGCACCGGCGGGCCGCGGCGGCGCACCGGGCCCGGTGCAACCGTATCGCGCGGACCGCGAACACGTGCGGGGTGAACTGCCCGCATTCGTCGTCGGGCAGTGCGCCCGGGGCCGCTCGCACGGGAGAGGCGGGCCACGGGGGCACCCCCTACCGCGCTAACCTACGGTCGCGTAACCTACGGAACCGTAAGTTGGAGGCGGCGCCCTGCACCCGGCTCACCACCGGGCACGACCGCCGCACAATGAACAAGGGGGAGTCATGGCCGTTCGGATCGAGCAGCGCCCCGGCGCCGAGCGCGGGAGTCGCACGCCCGAGAAGATCCAGTCGCTGTCGTCGGGAGCCATCGGCACGGTCACCGACGCCGTCAAGGACGCCGCCGGGGGCGCCATCCGCGCCGTCAAGCCGCGCCTGCGCGGGTGGATCCACGCATTCACCGCGCCCCTGGCCCTGGCGGCCTGCATCGTCCTGACCGTCCTCGCCCCGGGACCGGCGCTGACCTGGGCCTGCGCGGCCTACCTGGCCTGCTCCCTGTTCCTGTTCGCCAACTCGGGCGTCTACCACATCTCCTACGGCCACTGGCCCCGACGCGTGTCCGCCGTCCTCCAGCGCGTCGACCACGCCAATATCTACCTGCTCATCGCCGGCACCTACACGCCCCTGTCCGTGGCCCTGCTCGACCGGGGCATGACGCTGCTCGTCCTGGGGATCGTCTGGGGCGGGGCGCTGGCCGGGATCATCACGTCCCTGGCCTGGCGGAGCGCGCCGAGGTGGCTGACGACCCTGTTCTACATCCTCCTGGGGTGGGTGGCGATCTGGTTCCTGCCCCAGTTCTGGATGACCGGCGGGCCCGCGATCGTGTGGCTGCTCGTCTCGGGCGGCGTGGTCTACACCGTGGGCGGCGCCGTCTACGCGCGCCGCTGGCCCGACCCGGATCCGCACTGGTTCGGCTTCCACGAGATCTTCCACACGTGCACCGTGGCCGCCTGGGCCTGCCAGTGCACCGCCTGCTACCTCGCCGTGCTGGGCTGAGCGCGAAACTCTTTCACAGGAAGTCTCCAGGCGCGACGATAGACTCGCCGTTCATACGTCTCTGTACGTCCGGCACCGACCCGAGGAGAAGGACATGTCTGAGAGCAGCACGTCGAGCACCTGGCTGACGCAGGAGGCCTTCGACCGCCTGACCGCCGAGCTGGCCCGCCGCAAGGAGGCCGACCGCAAGGAGATCGCCGCCCGCGTGGAGGCCGCCCGGCAGGAGGGCGACCTGCGGGAGAACGCCGGCTACCACGCCGCCCGCGAGGAGGCCGGTCTCAACGAGGCGCGGATCGCCCAGCTCACCGAGCTGCTCGAGCACGCCCAGATCGGCGAGGCGGCCGACGACGGCTCGGTCTCCGCCGGGACGATCGTGACGGCCAGAGTCGCGGGCAAGGAGCAGGCCTTCGCCCTGGGCGGCCAGGAGATCACCGCGGACGTGCCCGAGGGGGTCAAGGTGTTCTCCCCCGACGCCCCGCTGGGCAGGGCCCTCATGGGCCACAAGGCCGGCGAGACGGTGACCTATGCGGCCCCCAACGGCAGGCAGATCGAAGCCGAGATCCTCGACGTCACAACCCTGTGAGCCCCCGTCGCCCGCCCCCGGCGGGAGCGCGGGCCCGTCCCGGCGCCGCGGGGCGGTAGCGTGTCCGCATGAGCTCCAGACCGACGACGCGCCCCGCGCGCTCCACCGTCCTGCCCGGGCGGGAGGCCCCGATCCTGCCCGACCCGGGCGAGCACGTCGTCCTGCACGCGCCGCTGAACGGCCCCTGGCCGCGGGGCACCGAGGTGCTCCACCTGGCCGGCGGCTGCTTCTGGGGCGTGGAGCGCATCCTGTGGCGCCGGCCCGGCGTCGTGGTCACCGCCGTCGGCTACATGGGCGGCACGACGCCCAACCCCACCTACCAGGAGGTGTGCACCGGGATCACCGGCCACGCCGAGACGGTGCGGGTGGTCTACGACCCCGCCGTCGTCGGCGCGGGCGGCGAGGCCCTGCTGCGCACCTTCTGGGAGAACCACGACTCGACCCGCCTCAACCGGCACGGCAACGACATCGGCACCCAGTACCGCTCGGCGGTGTGGACGACGACGCCCGCGCAGGCGGCCGCGGCCCGCCGGATCCGCGACCTGTTCCAGGGCGAGCTGACCCGCATGGGCCTGGGAACCTGCGTGACGACGATCGGGCCGGCCGACGAGCTGTACGCCGACTTCGGCGGGCCGTTCTACCTGGCGGAGGACTACCACCAGGGCTACCTGCACAAGAACCCGGGCGGCTACTGCAACCACGGCCCCAACGGGGTGACCTGCCCGGTGGGCGTGGCGGACCTGCCCGCCCAGACCGACGTCCTGCCCCCGGAGGCGGCTCCCGGGGCCTGAGGCCGGGGAGGCCGCAATGACCGCCCACGTTCGAGCCCGCGCCCGAGGAGACCCCGATGTCCGGACCGAGGAGGCCCGATGCGGCTCCGAGGAGCGAGCCCGCGCCCGAGCACACCCCCGAGGAGACCCCAATGAGCAAACCCGACGCGACCGCCCCGCAGGCCGGTGGCGGGAAGGACGCCGCTGACGAGGAGAGCGCGCTGCGCTGGCAGGCCGCCGACGAGCTCCTCACCGTGCTGGCGGTGAGCCCGACGGCGTACCGGAACCTGGTCGAGGTGCGCCGCGCGTTCGAGCGCGCCGAGGCGCTGGGCGTGCTCTCCTCCTTCTCCGAGACGTCCGACGACGGGGAGGATTCCGAGGGCGAAGTCGGCGGGGCCGGATTCGCAGAGCCCCGCCCGGACCGGCCGCTCCAGCAGGAGAGCGTCAGCGGCGGGGCCGGGTCCGCCGCCGGGGATGCGCCGGTCGAGGCCCCGTCCGAGGCGCCCGCCGAGGGGCCGCGGGTACCCGAGATGTCGCCTGAGGAGCGCGCCGAGGTCAACGACGTCGTCGACGCCATGGCGACCTCGGCCCTGCCGCTCGCCGCGGAGGTCCTCGAACGCCTCGACGCGGAGAGGATCCGCCCGGAGCTGGTGGGGCTGTCGCGCCCGGGGCTGGATTCGGCCCTGGCCATGCTCGGGGAGGCCCACCGGGAGAGTTCGTGGCGCGAGCTGCCAAACGAGGAGTTCTTCGGGCGTGCCTCGGAACTGTTCTCATCGGTGGAGCCGCTGATCAGGACTCCCCCACTCGCGCCCGAGCGGGGCGAGACGGGGCGCATCGTCGCCGTTCTGCGCCGCATGCCCAAGCAGACCGTCACCCGGGTCACCCGGGTGTGGAATCCGCTCCTGCTGCGGATCATGATCTCCGTCGGCCTGCGCGCGCTGCGCAGGGCGAATTGAAGGCGAATTGAAAAGAGTGACACTCACCGAGATTATTGATCCCCCCTCATTGGAAACGGCGTCTCTCTCATCAGAAGTGGCGCCTCGACGGCCCGGATTCTTCTGGCGGAAAGATTCTCGCCGCGTCGTGTTTCCACGCATGCGCGCACACCGGAATTGGTCGTTGCACAGAGGGCGGTTCCTCGAAAATCAGTCCAGACGTCCGCAGAATCCCGTAGAATGATCTTCCCGGGCGCGCGGAATATCCGACGACGGTCTTATCCGAGGCCGCCGGAATGGCCGGGGGTCGGGGTCGTCCTGGTCGGGCGCGGGGCGGTCTCGGCAGACTCGGTCGGGTGCGGAAGGCCCTCGGCGGAGTCGGTCGGGGTCGGACCGGCTGGTGCTGGAGGTGCTGCTGTGGCTGGTGGGGCGGTATAGTGAACGGGGTGTCATGTTGCACGTTTGCAGTAAGGCGTTTCAACGCCGACCTTTCCGCATGACTTCGTCAGAAGTTGGCGCGCGGAGGGCTCGAAGGGCCGTCGGTGGCGCTTGGCGTGATTCCGCCACTATGTGCTACTCTGGGCCCGGTGCTGGCCGGTCCGGAGGGGTGCTCCCGGGGCCGGTGGCGCTCCGGGCCCTCGAAGTGGCGTCATACCGCCGCTCCCGAGGGCAGGGGTCAGGGAGCACCACGCACCTGTAGGTGCATTGAGACACGATTCCTCCTAAGGAATCTTTTTCGCTCAAAGCAGTCAGGGAGCACCACGCACCTGTAGGTGCATTGAGACCAACCGCCTTTTTGGCGGCAGTCCCCCAGGAGCCGGGTCAGGGAGCACCACGCACCTGTAGGTGCATTGAGACTCACTCCTCCTCGTCGTCGAGGATGTCCTCGTCGTGTCAGGGAGCACCACGCACCTGCAGGTGCATTGAGACCAGCCTGACGCGCTGGGTGAACCCTTGTAGCTAAAGTCAGGGAGCACCACGCACCTGCAGGTGCATTGAGACGCTGGTAAAAGCCTGCAAGGCGAGCTATTTTCGGCGGTCAGGGAGCACCACGCACCTGTAGGCGCATTGAGACGGCATCAATTTGATGGGCTGACCCTTCTTTGGAGTGTCTGGGAACACCATGCACCTGTAGGTGCATTGAGCCTTTCTCTCCGGGAACGGCGGTGCGGAGGCCGGGATGAGTGTGGTGGGGGGTGACGACCTCCCGCGGGGCTTGGACGGGCCGGGCTCCTGGCGGGCTCCCTCTCGGGCGAGTCGAATTCTTCTCGGTCCGTGCGGGGGTGTTGCACATCGGAGAGGAGCGTCCCCACGAACCGATTCCGGGTTTTCCGCGCGATTCCGGGATTTTCCTAGAACGTCGGTTTTCAGCGGATGGGTTCCCATGTGCAGAGGGGCCCGCTCTGCACATGGGAGGATTTCAACAACGTTGAGCACTGAGGCGTTTCCGCATGATTCCGCCGATCCCCCGCCGACCGACCCCGATCGAATGTGCAGCACCACCCGGGTCGCCTCGATACCGCACATCCGAGCCTGGCGGCACCGCCCCAACACCCCGGACCCGACCCCGACATCGCCTCGCCCCCTCGCGCCGTTCCCGGCCAGCCCCGGGATCTTTCCGGTGAGAAAGACTCACTGATACGCATGGGACGTGTGGGACCGCCCCGGGCAGGAGCGTGTCCAAATCTGCCACAAAGGAGCTGCGGGACATCATTGACCGCGAGCTGAAGCCTGGAATATCAACGTTCTTCTTCCAGCAGCCCGGCTGTCCCGGTCAGCTCGGCCGGACCGACCGGCCAATCGGCCAACCGGCCCGGCCGCCCCTCACACACCCCGCGCACTCTCCCCCGCGCTCCCCTCACTCCCCTCACGCCCCCAGGGCCAGGCGCGCAGCCACGCCCACCATGACGCAGCCGACGACCGCGTCCACCGCCCGCCACGTCCTCGGGTTCGACAGCGGCCCCGACAGCGCCCGAGCCCCGAGCCCCAGCCCCGTGAACCACACGATGGAGGTCGCGCACGCGCCCGCCGCCGCCCACCAGCGGGTCGGGCCGAAGTTGTTCGTCACCGTGCCGAGCATGAGCACGGTGTCGAGGTAGACGTGCGGGTTGAGCCAGGTCAGCCCCAGCGTCGTGGCCGCCACCGAGGCGGCCGGGCGCGCCGTCGCCTCCCCCAGCGCCCCGGGCCGCAGCGCCGAGCGGAACGAGGACAGGGCGAAGGCGAACAGGTAGGCCACTCCGCCCCAGCGCAGCGCCTCCAGCGCCCAGGGGGCCGCGCCGGCCAGCACGCCGATCGAGCCGGTGCCGGTGGCGATGAGGATCAGGTCGCTCAGCGCGCAGATGGCGATGACGAGCCCGATGTGCTCGCGCCGCACGCCCTGGCGCAGCACCCAGGCGTTCTGGGGGCCGATGGCGACGATGAATCCGAACCCTGTGCCGAAGCCGGTCAGGGCGGAGGCCGGGCCCGCCAGGGCGGTTGCGAACGCTGTTGTCATCACGATCGCGAGCCTAGGGTCGCCCCGGTGTGAAGCCCAGCGCATTATTCTTCAATATGTGAAGCAGCCCTTCATGCACCCCGACCAACTCGCCACCCTGGAGGCCATCGCCGAGACCGGCACCTTCGAGGCCGCCGCCGCGCGCCTGGGCATCTCGCCCTCCGCGGCGAGCCAGCGCATCCGCGCCCTGGAGTCGGCGCTCGGACGGATCCTCGTGCAGCGCACGACGCCCTGCGCCATGACCGACGACGGCGCCGTCGTCCTGCGCTACGCCCGGGCGCAGGCCCTCCTGGCCCGGGAGATGGCCGCCGAACTCGCCCCGGCGTCCGGGGCGGCGCCCGCCGCAGGCGCGGGCGGGGCCGGCGCCGTCGAGCTGACCGTGGCGGTCAACGTCGACTCCCTGGACACCTGGTTCACGGGGGTCCTGCGCCGGGCCGCCGGCTGGCCCTGCCGGCTGCGCCTGTACGCGGTCGACGAGACCCGCACCGAGGAGCTGCTGCGCTCGGGCCGGGTCATGGCCGCGATCTCCGCGGCCCCCACCCGGGTGGCCGGCTGCCGGGTGGAGCGGCTGGGCGCGATGACCTACGCGCCCGTCGTCGCCGCCTCGCTCCTCACCGGCCCGGGGACGGGCTCGGTCGCCGAGCTGCCGATGCTGCGATTCGACGCCGACGACGACCTGCAGGACCTCGCCCTGCGCGCGGCGGGGCTGCCCGTCCCGCCGCCCCGGGCGCACGTGCCGACGACGTCGGGCTTCCTGGCGGCGATCGAGGCGGGCCTGGGCTGGGGCGTGTTCCCCCAGGACCGCCTGGCGGGCCACCCGGACCTGGTGCCCGTGCCCGGCCTGGCGACGGTGGAGCGCGAGCTGTTCTGGCACCGCTGGTCGATCGCATCGGCGAGCCTGGACCGGCTCACCGATGCGGTGCGCGAGAGCTTCGGGTCGGGCCGTCAGCCCTCCCGCGGCTCCCGCACGTCCCGCGCCTCCCGCGACTCGGCCTGATCCACGATGTAGACGGCGGTGCTCAAAGTGAGGTCGGGGCGCGCCGCGCGGACGGCCCGGATCCTCTCCAGCTTGCCCAGGGGCCGGTCGGCGCGGGCGTCGACGACCTCGTGGAGCCAGCGCGTGGACTGCTCCTCGTCGGCGAACCCGGCCTGGCGCAGCGCCGCCCGGGGGTCGCGGCGGCCACGGCCGGCACTGCGGGCGAGTCGGGCCCAGAAGGATGTCCTCATGATCTTCTCCGGTTCTCTCGGTGGGACGGGGCGGGGTTCAGCGGCGCGGGGCGCGCAGGACGTGCAGGCGCCAGCGCGTTCCCAGCCAGGGGATGACCGTGTACACGGCGGGGACGCCCGCGGCGATCACCGCGAGGGCGGTGAGCCACCGGGGCGGGTCGGTCAGGGCGCAGACCAGGGCGACGACGGCGAGGACCGCCAGGCACGCCGCCGCCCAGCGCCCGAGACGCCCCGCCTGGGCCGCGAGCGCCTCGGCCTCGGCGCCCGGGTCGGTGTGGATCGGCCGGGTGCCGGGGGCGGCCTTGAAGATCTGCATGTTCGCCACGCCGAGGACCCGGTGCCAGCCGGCCGCCTCGAAGAGCGCGAGGTAGTCCTCGTCGGCCCGGTCGGTGTAGTCGACGGCGAAGACCGCCTGCTCGGGCTCGGCGGGCTCGAAGAGCCACAGGCCCGGCGCGCTGATGCCGCTCAGGCGCTGGCCGCGGGCGGCCATGCCGGCGAAGAGCTCCAGGTCCTTCTCGGGGGACACGGCCATTCCGTGCCCCATGCGTCGGGTGGTCATGATTCCTCCAGGATTTCTTCGGACAGGGCTATGAGTCGGCGTCGGCGTTCGATATTGCGCCGCAGGGAGGCGGTTCCGGCCTCGGTGCGGCGATAGGGGCGGCGGGGCCCGGCGTCGTCGACCTCCTCGATGAGGCCGACGGCGAGGAGCTTCCTGAGGGTCGTGTACAAGGTGGCGGGCCCCATGGCGAGGTCGGGGCCGCCGCGCTCGTCGAGGAGGGCCATGACGGCGTAGCCGTGCCTGGGGCGGCCCAGGGCGGCGAGGACCTGGACGGCCGGGTCGGGCAGGTCCCCGGTGGCGTATCCGGAGGCGCGGCTCATGGCGCCTCTCCCCTGTCTGTTGTATCCATACTGGATATATTAATGAATGACATACGGCTCCGCAAGGGGCGGTGGCGGATCCGCGACGGCGATGTGCCAGGATCGGACCCATGAGCGACTACGGGCAGCGGTCGGAGGACCGGAATCAGGGGTACGGGCGCGGCGATCGCGCGGGCCGGGGCGGCGGGCCCCGCCGGTACGACGGCGCCAGCCGGGAGGATCGCGGCGACCGCGGCTACCGGGAAGGCCGGGGCGACCGGGGCTACCGCGACCGCGACTACCGCGATCGGGGCGACCGCGGCTACCGGGACGACCGGGGCCACCGGGGCGGCGGGCCGCGCGGGCACGACGACCGGGGCTATCGCGGCGACCGCGATCGTGACTACCGGGGCCGGGGCGAGCGCGACTACCGCGGTGGATCGGGATCCGACCGCCGCGGCGGGCCCCGCGGGTACGACACCCGCGACGACCGTGGCGATCACCGCGGCGGTCCCCGCCGGTACGACGACTACCGGGACCGGTCCCACGACGGTCGCGGCCGCGACGACTACCGCGGGGAGCGCCGCCGCTACAACGACGAGCCGCGCGACGGTCTGCTGGCCGACCTCGTCGACCACCTCCACGCCCTGGACGGTCGCTCCTACGCCGCCTACAAGGCGATCGTCGGCCGCTATGCCGCGCCCGAGGGGTGGGTCCTGCACGTCGACCGCGTCCAGCCCGACCCCTACGCCCCGCCCACCCGCATCCACGTGGACGTGCCCGCCGACCTGCCGGGCCTGGAGGTCCTGGCCGAGCGCGCCCTGCTGGAGACGGCGGACCGGCGCCTGGCCGTCGGCGACTTCCTCACCCGCGAGCTGCGCGCGGGCTTCGGGGGCACGGCCCTGTCCATCGCCGCCCCGGGCCAGGAGATCCTCGAGCGCTCCTCGGTCCTGCTCGTCCCCGCCGACGCGCCCGACGGCGGCTACGACGACGACCCGGCCGAGGCCGGCGGCCCGGGCGGCGCCCGCGCCGGCGAGATCGGCGACCCGGGCGAGGCCGACGACCCGGGCGAGGCAGGCGTCGCGCCCGCGGGCACGGCCGCCGGCGACCCCGACGCCCCGGGGAGCCTTGACGCCGACGCCCCGGGGGCCGGCGGCGCCGTCGGCCCGCTCCCCGCATCGGCGTCGGACTGGACCATTGAGATCCGCGCCCGCATGGCCCTGCCCGCCCGGGGCCGGTCCATCCAGGGGCACGAGGCCTCCCGCATCATCAGCCGGGACCTGACCCGCGAGATGGCCGCCGCCCTCGACCTGACCGGCGAGCGGGCCGAGCGCCTCGTGGCGCACGTGGCCGCACTGGAGGACCACCGGGCGCTGAGCGAGATCGTGCGCGAGCGGGGCTGGGTCTCCTTCCTGGCCGACGGCTCCCTGCTCCCCCGCCGCTCGGGCGTCTCCGACGAGCCCATGCGCGCCGGCGCCGTGGCGCTGCGGGCCCCCGACTCCCTGGCCGCCACCGTCGAGCTGCCGCACGCGGGGCGGGTGCGCGGCACCGTCGTGGGACCGGGCGTGACCCTCGTCGTGGGCGGCGGCTACCACGGCAAGTCGACGCTGCTCAACGCGATCGAGCGGGGCGTCTACCCGCACGTGCCCGGCGACGGGCGCGAGCTGGTCGCCACCGCCCCCGACGCCGTCAAGGTGCGCGCGGCCGACGGCCGGGCGGTGACCGGCGTCGAGCTGACGCCCTTCATCGCGCACCTGCCCGGAGGCCGGGACACGGGCGCCTTCGCCACGCAGAACGCCTCGGGCTCGACCTCCCAGGCGGCTTCGCTCATGGAGTCGATCGAGGCGGGGGCGAGCGCGATCCTGCTCGACGAGGACACCTCGGCGACCAACCTGCTCATCCGCGACGCCCGCATGCGGACCCTCGTGGCCGCCGAGCGCGAGCCGATCACGCCGCTGGTGGACCGGGTGGGCGCGCTGGCCGCGGACCTGGGGGTGTCCACGGTGCTGGTCATGGGCGGGTCGGGCGACTACCTCGACGTGGCCGACCGCGTCCTGCTCATGGACTCCTACGTCCTGCACGACGCCACCGAGTCCGCCCGCGCCGTGGCCGCCGCCCAGCCCCGCGAGGCCACGGCGCTGGCGGGCTTCGGCGAGCCGACGTCGCGCGTGCCGCTGCCCGCGCCGGCGCGCACCCGGCGCGGGCCGGTGCGCACGCGCGCGCACGGGACGACGGGGCTGACCCTGGACCGCGAGGACGTCGACGTCTCCGACGTGGCCGGGATCGTGGACCCCGGCCAGGCCGAGGCGATCGCCTGGGCGCTGCGGGCGCTGCTGGAGCAGCGCTTCGACGGGGAGTCGACGCTGCGCACCTGCCTGACCGACCTGGAGGCGCTGCTCGACGACGAGGGGCTGGACGCGCTGCAGGACGTCGGCGCCCGCCCCGCCTTCCTGGTCCGGCCGCGGATGGTCGACGTCGCGGCGGCGGTCAACCGGTACCGGAGGCTGGAGCTGGCCTGACGCCGCGGCCGGCCGGGGCGCCGCCGGGCGGATCGGTCCGGCCCGCGGCGGCGGGGCGGACCACCGTCCACACGACGAAGCCGGCCGTGGACTCCTGTCCGGCCCGCAGCGGCGGCGGGGCGGGCCGGCAGTGGCGGCGGGCCGGCTTCGCCGTCGGCCCGCCCGATCCGCCGCGGCTCAGCGCAGGGCGGCCAGGGCCCCGTCCTGGGCGACGAGGGCCTCGACCAGGGCGGTGGCCTCGCCGTCGTGGAAGGCGGCGGGGGCGAAGACGCCGCCCGAGAAGTCGGTGGCCAGGTGCAGGTTGACCTGGGGACCGACGACGCCGGTGGTGAAGTTGACGAGGATGGCGCGCAGGTGCTCGATCGGGCGGTGGCCGGCGGAGTAGGAGTAGCCGACGAGGCCGACGGCCCTGTTCGCCAGCACCGAGGGCGCGATGAAGTCGATGGCGTTCTTCAGGGCGCCGGGCACGGAGTGGTTGTACTCGGGGGTGACGAAGATGAAGGCGTCGAAGCCGGCGAGGGCCTTGTTCCAGGCGACGGCGGCCGGGTCCTTGGCGGGGGCCATCATCGGGGGGACCTCCTCGGCGAAGACCGGCAGGTCGAAGTCGGCCAGCTCGAGGACCCGGGCGTCGACGCCGTCGACCTCGTTGGCCTTCTCGGCGATCCACCGGGCGACGGCGGAGCCGGCGCGGCCGGGGCGGACGGAGCCGGTGATAACGGCGATGGTGGTCATGGGCGCTCCTCGCAAGAGATAAGTTTATCGGTGAACCACCCTAGGCCTAAAGACCCATGCACACCAGTGACCGTACCATGACTTGCGGCACCCGCCCCGATTCCGCCGCCCTCCCGCCGCTCCCCGCCCGCCCTCGGCGTCGTGCGCGCCCGGGAAGCCGCGACGACGGGCGGCGACGGCCTGCGGGACGCGGGAAATGGCGCTCCGGGAGGATCGTTCCGCCCCGCGCCTGGTGACCGCCTCGACGAAACCGCGGAATCATGCGGAAGTCACTGAGCGCATCCGCGGTGCCGCCCCGAACGATCCTCCCAGAGCGCCAGAATTGGAGCCGAAGGGGCGTTGCGACCGGCTCGCAGCCCCGAACCGGCGCCCGGCGGGCGGGCGTCAGTCGGCGAGGAAGAAGCGGGCCGAGGGGTCGTCAGTCTCCTCGCGGTAGGCGTAGCCCAGGCGGTCCATGTGCTCGGTCAGCGTCGAGTCGTCCGGGCCGCCGACCTCGAAGGCGGTGAGGATCCGCCCGTAGTCGGCGCCGTCGGTGCGGTAGTGGAAGAGCGTGATGTTCCAGCGCGTCCCCAGGATCTCCAGGAACCGCATGAGGGCCCCGGGCGACTCGGGGAACTCGAAGGAGAACAGCCGCTCCGTCAGCCCCGCGGGCGCCCGCCCGCCGACCATGGAGCGCACGTGCACCTTGGCGAGCTCGTCGTCGGTCAGGTCGATGACGCCGTAGCCGGCCGCCTCCAGGTCAGCGACGATCTCGGCGCGCTCCCGGCGCCCGCGCGTGAGCCGGACGCCCACGAAGATGCGCGCCGGCGCGCCGGACGGCCCCGCGGCGGCCAGCCGGTAGTTGAACTCGGTGACCGACCGCCCGCCGAGCACCGAGGCGAAGCGCAGGAACTCTCCCTGGACCTCGGGGATCGTCACCCCCAGGATCGCCTCGCGCTGCTCGCCGAGCTCGCTGCGCTCGCAGATGTAGCGCAGCTGGTGGAAATTGAGGTTCGCGCCGCTCAGCACGCAGGCGAGCCGCTCCCCGACGATTTTGTGCTCGGCCGCATAGATCTTCAGGCCCGCCAGCGCCAGCGCGCCGGAGGGCTCGGGCACGGCGCGCACGTCCTCGAAGATGTCGCGCACGGCGGCGGAGACCTGGTCGGAGGAGACGGTGACGACGTCGTCGAGCAGCGCCGAGCACAGGCGGAAGGTCTCCCGCCCCACGCGGCGCACGGCCACGCCCTCGGCGAAGAGCCCCACGCGCTCCAGGGTGACGGGCCCCCCGGCGGCCAGCGCCGCGCTCAGGCAGGCGGACTCCTCGTGCTCGACGCCGATGACCCGCACCTGCGGCATGAGGGCCTTGACGAGGACGGCGATGCCCGCGGCGAGCCCCCCGCCGCCCACGGGGACGAAGAGACGGTCGAGCTCGGCGTCCTGCTGGACGATCTCCAGGCCGATGGTGCCCTGGCCGGCGATGACGCGCGGGTCGTCGAAGGGGGCGATGAAGGTGCGGCCCTCGGTCTGGGCGATGCGCTGGGCCTCGGCCTTGGCGGCGTCGAAATTGTCCCCGAGGAGCAGGACCCGCCCGCCCAGGTCGCGCACGGCGTCGACCTTGATGCGCGGGGTGACGGTGGGCATGACGATGGTGGCGTCGACGCCCAGCAGCGTGGCGGAGCGGGCGACGCCCTGGGCGTGGTTGCCGGCGGAGGCGGTGATGACGCCGCGGGCGCGCTCGGCCTCGCCCAGGGCGCGCATGGCGTTGTAGGCGCCGCGGATCTTGAAGGAGTGGACCGTCTGGAGGTCCTCGCGCTTGACGGCGACGGCGCAGCCCAGGCGCGCCGACAGCGTCCGCATGGGCTGGAGCGGGGTGTGCTCGGCGGCCTCGTAGACGGGGGCGCGCAGGATCTCGCGCAGGTAGCGGGCCGAGTCCCAGGGGGTCTCGGCGGGGGTCTCGGCGGGGACGTCGGCGGTCCGGGCGACGGGGTCGTTCACGGCGCTCAGGGTAGTCGGGCGCCGCGGGGCGCCGGGGAATGACGCGGAGCCAACCGGGCGGGGCCGTGCGGACCGGCGTCCGGTCCGCCCCGGCCGGGCGCCGTCGTCGCGCCGTCGTCAGCCGAGCCGATCGACCAGCCAGTCGGCCATGGCGGTGACGACCTGCGGGTCGACGTGGTTGGGGGTGTTGTAGTCGAGCGGGCCGCTGGTCCCGCTCACGGGCATGAACAGGTGGTTGAGTCCGTCGAACAGCCGGTAGTCGGCCTGCTTGCCGTCCAGGACGGGGCGCCAGGCCGGGTAGTCCTTGTCCGGGTAGACCTGGGCGTCGGCGCCGCCCTGCAGCACCAGCACGGGCACGCCGATGGCCGCCACGTCATCGGGCAGGCGCGCGTGCATCTGGTTGAGGCTCACGATGTAACTCGCGGGCATGCCCAGGATCGGCTCGCCGTTGGGGTCGGTCAGGGCCTTGGCGGCGGCGAGGGCGGCGCTCTGGGTCGCCCGGGCGGAGGCCTTCTCGTCGTCGCCCGCGTCGGAGGACTGGATCTGCGCATCGGCCTGGTCGGTCATGATGTCGAACAGGTCGCGCGGGCTGCCCGCCAGGCTGATGCCCGCCGCCACCTCCGGGTGGCGCGCCAGGATCGTGGGCAGGAGCATGCCTCCCAGGCTGTGCCCGGCGACGACCACCGAGTACCCCGCGGCCTCGCTGCTCGGCAGCATCCGCAGGGCCGCGTCGAGGTCGTCGAGCACCTCGGACTCCAGGGTCCAGGCCCCGGCGTCGGCGCCGGGATCCTGGTTGTAGCGCTTGTTGTAGCGCAGCGAGCTGATGCCGGCCTGCGCCAGCCCGTCGGCGATGTCGCGCATGGGCTTGTTGGCGCCGACGGTCTCGTCCATGTCGTTGGGGCCGGATCCGGACACGAGCACGACGACGATCCGCCGATCCTGCACGTCCGGCTCGGGCGTCACGAGGGTGCCGTTGAGCTGGTGCGGGCCGACGGCGACCGGGTGGTCGACGCTGTGCGGGCCGGTGGGCTCGGGCGCCGTCGTGGCCCCGGGCGTCCCCGTGGCCCCGGACGTCCCCGTGGCCCCGGACGTCGCCGTGGCCCCGGACGTCGCCGTGGCGGCGGCGATGTCGTCGGCGCTGGCGTCGCGCAGGTAGAGGCCGCCGACCTTGCGGTCCGAGGAGAAGCTGAACTGCACGGCCACGCTGCCGCCGGCGTGCCGGGCGACCACGGTGGTGACGCCGTAGCCCTGGGCGCTGTTGACCGAGGCGCCCGTAATCGATTCGAAGGCGCCCTTGGCGTCCACGGTCGTGTGCCAGGTCTCGGCGAGCTTCTCCTCGGACAGGGAGGAGCGCATGGTGTCGTCGAAGGCGCCGACCACCGCCGCGAAATCTCCCTGCTCCATGTCGTTGACCAGGGCGGTGCCCTGCTCCTTGAGCTCCTCGGTCGAGGCCGTCACCCAGTCCCCCGTGCCGCCGGCCCCGGGGGACGGGGCGCCGCACCCCGCCAGCAGCAGGCACAGCGCTCCCGCGCACGCCACGATCTTCCTGATCCCCATCGTTGGGCTCCCTCCGTGTCCCGGGGCGGCGTCGCGGCACGATCCGCTCCGACCGATCGCCGGTCCTCCGCCGTCGTTCGTATCGCTGCCAGCAGCATAATCATGCGGACGCGGCACGGGGCGAGCCGGCCCCGCCGTTCTCCGCGGAGTTCTCCGCGAGCGCGCAGGTTTCCAGTCGAACGCGCGCCTCCCGCCTGCGCGTTCGACTGGAAACCTGCGCGCTCGCGAAAGTCGGGGTCAGCCCGGCGGGGCGGAGGGCGGTCAGTAGCGGGGGAGCCTGTCCAGGTCGCGCACGGCGCCCAGGTCGGCGCTGGTGGCGAGCATGGCGTAGGCGCGCAGCGCCGCGCTCACCTTGCGCGGGCGCTGAACGTGCGGGGACCAGGCGGCCTGCCCGCGCGCCTCCTCCTCGGCGCGGCGCCGGGCGATCTCGGCGTCGTCGACCATGAGCTCGATGCGCCGGGCGGGAATGTCGATCTCGATGCGGTCGCCGTCGCGCACCAGGCCGATGAGCCCGCCCGCCGCCGCCTCGGGCGAGACGTGCCCGATGCTCAGCCCCGAGGTGCCCCCCGAGAAGCGCCCGTCGGTCAGCAGCGCGCACTCCTTGCCCAGGTGCATGGACTTGATGTACGTGGTCGGGTAGAGCATCTCCTGCATGCCCGGGCCGCCGCGCGGGCCCTCGTGATTGATGACGACGACGTCACCGGATTTCACCCGCCTGCCCAGGATCCCGGCCACGGCGTCCTCCTGGGACTCGAAGACGACCGCGGGCCCGGCGAAGGCCAGGATGGAGGCGTCCACCCCGGCGGTCTTGACGATGCAGCCCTTCTCCGCGATGTTGCCGAACAGGACCGCCAGGCCGCCGTCGGCGGAGTAGGCGTGGGCGACGTCGCGGATGCAGCCGGATGCGCGGTCGGTGTCCAGGCAGTCCCAGCGCGACGCCTGGGAGAACATGACGGTGGTGCGCACCCCGGCGGGGGCGGCGAGGTAGCGGGTGCGCACGGCCCGGGAGACGCCGGAGCCGGGCGCGCCGTCGGGGCCGGGGCGGGCGATGTCGTGGGCGGCCAGGGTCCGGTCCAGGGTGGAGCGCAGGACGTTGCCCACGGACGTGTCGATGAGGCCGGCGCGGTCGAGCTCGCCGAGGATGCCCATGATCCCGCCGGCCCGATGGACGTCCTCCACGTGGTGCACGGCGGTCGACGGCGCCACCTTGCACAGGTGCGGGACCCGGCGCGAGAGGCGGTCGATGTCCGCCATGTGGAAGTCGACCCCGCCCTCCTGGGCCGCGGCCAGCAGGTGCAGAACCGTGTTGGTGGACCCGCCCATGGCGATGTCCAGGCTCATGGCGTTGGCGAAGGCCGCCTTGGTGGCGATGGAGCGCGGCAGGACGGAGGCGTCGTCGTCCTCGTAGTAGGCCCGGGTGATCTCGACGATCTGGCGGCCCGCCTCCTTGAACAGCTCGCCGCGGTCGGCGTGGGTGGCCAGCAGGGTGCCGTTCATGGGCAGCGCCAGCCCGAGCGCCTCGGTGAGGCAGTTCATGGAGTTGGCGGTGAACATGCCCGAGCACGAGCCGCAGGTGGGGCAGGCCAGGCGCTCGATGGCGCTGATGGTCTCGTCGGCCACCGTGGGGTCGGCGGCGTCCATCATGGCGTCGATGAGATCGAGCTTGCGGGTGGCGCCGTCGGCCGTGACCAGCTTGCCCGACTCCATGGGCCCGCCGGAGATGAAGATCGTGGGGATGTTCAGGCGCAGGGAGGCCATGAGCATGCCGGGGGTGATCTTGTCGCAATTGGAGATGCACACCAGGGCGTCGGCGCAGTGGGCGGAGACCATGTACTCCACGGAGTCGGCGATGAGGTCGCGGCTGGGCAGGGAGTAGAGCATGCCGTCGTGGCCCATGGCGATGCCGTCGTCGACGGCGATGGTGTTGAACTCCTTGGCGATGCCCCCGGCGGCCTCGATCTGCCCGGCCACGAGGCGCCCCACGTCGCGCAGGCCCACGTGCCCGGGCACGAACTGGGTGAAGGAATTGGCGATGGCGATGATCGGCTTGCCGAAGTCGGAGTCCTTGACGCCCGTGGCGCGCCACAGGGCCCGGGCGCCGGCCATATTGCGGCCGGAGGTGGATGTGGCGCTGCGGTAGACGGGCATGGGGGCTCCTCGGACGGACCAGGTGATGGGTGCCAGATTAGTGGTCACCCTGTCATCTCAGCGGATGCGACCGGCCAGTGGACCGGCGCTTTATCCCGGGATGGCGCCGGTCCGACGGCGGCGGCGCGGTCGGGGGCCGGGGCGGCGGCGCCCGGGGCGGGGCGGTGAATTAGCGCACGTCGCGCTTCCGCTCCCGCGTCCGGGGCCGCCGGCCGGACCGTCAGAGGCGCTCGCCCCGGGCCGCTCAGGCGCGGCAGGCGGCGCCGGCGCGGGCGCGGGGGTCGAGCCGGTCGTGGCCCATGTCCTCGGACTCCCCCGGCTCGGTGATCTCCAGCTCGGCCCCGGTCAGCAGCGCCGCCCGCAGCGAGTCGAGGTGGATCGGGTCGCCGCCCGGGCGCCGGCCGGTAGACTCGCCGGCGACTCCCGGCGCCCACGACCAAGGAGGTCCCCGTGAACCGCTCCGCCCCCAGCGCCGTCGAGATCGCCCGCGCGGTCCGGCGGGGCCGGATGAGCGCCCGGCGGTCCGTGGAGGACGCGCTGGCGCGCATCGCCGCCATCGACCCGGACCTCAACGCATTCACCGTCGTGCGCCGGCGGGCCGCACTGCGCGAGGCCGAGCAGATCGACCGGGCGGGAGCGGCCCTCGCCGGACCCCTGGCCGGCGTGCCCGTGGCCGTCAAGGAGGAGTACGACGTCGCCGGCGAGGTGACGACCCTGGGCGGCAGGGGCAACACCGCCCCGGCGGACGCCGACTGCGCCGTCGTGCAGCGGCTGCGCGCCGCCGGGGCCGTCATAGTCGGACGCACGAACATGTCCGAGTTCGGCCAGTTCCCCGCGACGCAGTCCGCCCTGCACGGCGCGTGCCTCAACCCCTGGGACCCCTCGCGCTCCCCGGGCGGCTCGTCCGGCGGCTCCGCCGTCGCCGTGGCCACGGGCATGGTCCCCGTCGCCATGGGGTCCGACGGCGGAGGATCCCTGCGCATCCCGGCCTCCGCCTGCGGCGTCGTCGGGCTCAAGCCCGCGCGCGGCCGGGTGAGCTCCGCGCCGCTGGACGAGCACTGGCTGGGCCTGGCCGGATTCGGGGCGATCACCCGCAGCGCGCGGGATATGGCGCTGGTCATGGACGTCATCAGCGGGAACACGGCGGGCGACAAGTGGCGGACGGCCCCGCCGACGCGGCCCTTCGCCGAGTCGGCGGAGGGCGGGACGGGCGCCCTGCGCGTACTCGCGGCGAGCAATCCCGTCATGCCCGGCGCCGGGGTGGCCGCCCCGGTCGGCGCCGCGATGCGGGACTTCGTCCAGCGCCTGCGCGCCCTGGGCCACGACGTGCGCGGGGCGCGGGTCGCCTGGCCGACGCCCACCGCCGCCTTCCTCGCCCTGTACTTCGCGGGCGTCCACCGGGAGGCCGCGCAGGTCGCCCACCCGGAGCGGCTCGAGCCGCGCACGCGCGCGTCCGTGCGCATCGGCGCCGCCCTGCCCGCGCCCGTCGTGCGCGCCGCCCGGCGGCGCGCGCAGCGGATCCGCGCAGGCGTCGAGGCGGCCTTCCGGAGCGCGGATCTGCTCCTGCTGCCGACCATGATCGACGTTCCCGGCGGGGCCCACGACCTGCGCGGGAAGGGGTGGACGGCGGCGATGCTCGCCTCGACGCCGGTCGTGTCCAACACGGCGATCTTCAACGTCTCCGGGCACCCGGCCATGTCCGTCCACGCCGGCTTCTCACCCGAGGGGCTGCCGATCGGCGCCCAGCTGGTGGCGCGCACGGGCCGCGAGGACCTGCTCCTGACCGTGGCCGGCCAGCTCGAGGACGACGGCGGGCTGTGCCCGCCCTGGCCGGGGCGCTGAGCGTGAGCGCCCTCGTCGCCGCACTGGCGCTCGCGGGCGCGGGCGTCCTCGCGCTCAAGCGCACCCGCCGCGCCTGACCCGCCGGGCCCATCACCGCTCGTTGGCCGCCGTCGGCACCGCCCGCCGGCCGCCGCCACCCACCAGCCGCCGTCGGACCCGGCCGCCGCACCGCCCGGTGACGTGAGTCATGCCATTCGGGCCGGCGTCGCCCGGCCCCCCCGCATTGGTTAGGCTGACCTTACTCTCTTTCCCATTCCCGTATCCCGAAACGAGGCTCCCCCATGAGTCACCGCCACCCACTCGCCGCGCTCGCGACCGCCGCGATCGCCGTCGGAGGCGTCCTGCTGCCCCCCGCCGCGATCGCCGCCGACCAGCCGCCCCTGGAGTGCGCCAGCCCGGGGTTCCAGTGCGGCGGCCCGGGCCGCTTCGGCACCCTCGTGGCCTCCTACACGCCCGACCAGCCCGCCCCCGAGGCGGTCTGGGGCGACCCGCGGGTCGACCTTCTGGATTCCCCGGCCGACGTCGTGGACGTGGAGCCGGGCAGCACGGTCACCAGGAACTACCGGATCACGATCCCCTCGCAGGCCTCCCCGGGCTCGCCGCACCGGGCCTCACTGCTCATTGAGAACACCGACGGCGTGTTCGCCAGTTCCGCGGACATGCGCCTGCGCATCACCGACGCCGCGGGGACCGAGCTGCCCGACGGGACGTGCGCCCCCGAGGAGCAGAAGCTGAACCCGGGCGAGCAGATGGTCGTCACCTGCACGATCCCCGAGGGCGGTGCGCTGCTCACGGCCTTCCGCCGGGGGGACTTCGGCGGGGAGAACCTGGCCGCCTGGAGGCTCGACTCCCAGGCCCAGCCCGACCCGCAGGCCCCGGGGGCGCCCGACGTCGCACCCGTGATCACCGTCGACGGCCAGGCCGTGACCGGGACGGTGGACGGCGACGGGACCTGGACGGCCGACGTCGTCGTCACCCGCCAGGCCCCCGACTCCAATGGCGCGCAGGCCGCCTACGCCCCGGACGTCGCCGTGGACGGCGCGCCGGTGACGGCGCAGCCCTTCCGCGTCACCACCAAGGTCGCCGCCAAGCCGACTCCCACGCCCACCGCGCCCGCCGAGCCGACGGCCACGGCGAGTGCGACGCCCGCGCCCGCCGAGCCGACCCCCACGGCGAGTGCGACGCCCGCGCCCGCCGATCCGGCCGCGCCCACGGCGTCCGCCGCCGTTTCGGATCCCGGCCGGAAGGGGCCCGGGGCCGGGGGCTCGCGCCTGGCCGGCACCGGGGCGCAGACCGTCGGCGTCCTCGTCGCCGCGCTGGCGCTCGCGGGCGCGGGCGTCCTCGCGCTCAAGCGCACCCGCCGCGCCTGACCCGCCGCGGCGAGCCCCGCGGACACACCAACCCTCATGAATTCCGGGTGGCCCCGCACACGAGTGCGGGGCCACCCGGGACGCTCCTGTACTGTGGCCGCGCCACCGCGCGCCCGATCTCACATGACGCCGAGGATCTCCGTGACGAAGACGAGGGTGTCGCCGCCCTTGATGCCCGCCTGCGGCACGCCCCGCTCGCCGTAGCCGAGCTCGGAGGGGATGGACAGTAGGACGCGGCTGCCCACGCGCTGGCCGACGAGGCCGTCGTCCCAGCCGCGGATGACCGCTCCCACGCCGATCTGGAAGTCCAGCGGCCGGCCGCGGTCGTAGGAGTTGTCGAAGACGCGCCCGTTCCAGCACTGGCCGAGGTAGTGGCAGACGATGTGGTCGCCGGCCTCGACGACCGGGCCGTCGCCGGCGTCGAGAACCTGGACCTGCAGCCCCTCGGGGGCCCCGCCCTCGGGGAAGGCGAGCACGGGCTTGGCGCCCTTGGCGCCCTCGACGGTGGGCATATGCATGTTGATCATGGGGGCGAGCCTATCGGCTGCGCCCGGAGGCGCCGAACCCGCGCGCCGGGCCGTGGCGCCGACGCGGTCGAGCCGGGCTCCGGACGCCCCGGCCCCGCGTCAGCCCTGGCGCAGCCGACCATCCCGCCCCACAGGGGACGACGCGGCGAGGACGGCCCGCCGCCGGTTGCGCGTTCTCAAGCGCGAACGCGGTCGTGTTCCGCACAACGGGAGATGCAAGCCATCAGCTGGGCTGGCACCGGACGGGTTTGGCGTGGGGGCGGACAGGCCAGCGGGCACCGCTGCGCACGGGATCATCGCCCCACTCGCCACGCCTGTCCCATTCGCCCTGTCCGTCTCACTGCGAGCGGAGGTGATCCAGCAGCGTGCGGTCCGGCACCTCAAAAAGGTGGCTGGCGCGCATCTTTCACCCTCCGTCCCGCACCCCCGTCCCGAAGTGGCGCAATGAACCTTTTTCGCCGAAAGGATCCCGGGGTGGGCCGGGAGCGGTGCGATGGTGCGGGAGGGCGGGTGTGTGGCGGGTGCGGGTACGCGGTGTGGGGGTGGGGAGGGCGGGCCCGGATGTGCAGTATCGGGCGGGCGGGGGCGGTGTTGCACATTCGACCGGGGCCGGCTGGCGGCGGATTGGCGGAATCATGCGGAAACGCCCTGGCGCTCAACGCCGTTGAGATCCTCCCATGTGCAGAGCGGGCCGCTCTGCACATGGGAACTCGTCCGCTAAAAACCGACATTCTAGAAGAACCCCGGAATCATGCGGAAAACTCGGAGTCGACCCGCGGGGGCGACCCTCTCCAATGTGCAACACCCCCGCACGGGCCGGGAAGAACTCCTCGAGGCAGGCCCCGCTCCCGTCAGATGAAGCAGTACCCCCGCAACCGGCCCGGGAAGAACCCGACCCGCCCGGCAGCGGCCCTCCGCCAGAACCCCGCCGGGAGCCCGAGCCCCGCGGGAGACCGCCCCCAGCCTTCGACTCCGGGGCGCCCGGCTGACCTTCCGCATCCGGCCTGACCCCGGTCATCGGGCACCTCGGGACGGACGGGCGCCGGCCCGTCATCATCGTGACCGATCCCCCGCACGGGAATGGACGTGTCACACTCGTCACCTGCCATTTGCAGTCACCGCCCTACCCCCGGCCCCGGGCAGGGGCGGGGTCGGAGCGAATGAGAGGAGTCCCCATGCCCACAACCCGCACGATCACCGTTGATCCCGCGGTCGGCACCTGCCACATCTCACTCTCCGACCGGCCTGTGGCGAGCACGGAGGAGTTCTCCGACGACGTCCTCGTGGATCTTGACGAGTTCGGGGTCGTCATCGGGATCGAGGTCTTCGATCTCGACGCCGAACTGCCGCTGACCGACCTGTGCCGACGGCTGCACATCCACAAGGATGATGAACCGCACCTCGCCAGACTCCTGCCGACGCTGCGGTACTCGCTGCGGTTCACACTGGCCTCGTCCCCCGATCCGACGATCCGGGCCCGCACGGCGACGGTGGACCGCTCGCCCTCGTCCCAGGCGGCCTGAGGAACGTTGAGCCGGGCCCCGGCTGCTCCGGCCCCGAGTCGGCTCGTGACCGACCCCCCGTCCCGCAGACGGGGCGGATATCGATCAGTATTACACTCGTCACATGGAAACCATTGACGGCGTGCCCGTCACGGACGAGATGATCCAGGCTTGGGCCGATGAGGCGGAGCGCGGATACGACGTCGAGGTGCTGCGGGCGCATGGTCGCCGCCCCACGGGGGACGACGCGGCGAGGATCGTCCCGGTCCGCATGGATGAGGACCTCGTCGCGGCGGTGGATCGGCGCGCCGTCAGGGACGGCACCAGTCGGTCGGAGATCATCCGCTCGGCCGTCCGCGCCTTCGTCGCGTGAAGGTCCACCGCTCGGCGCTCAAGCACGGCGTGAGCACCGAGGACGCCCTTCACGCCGTCGAGCACCGGATCTACGAGAGTCAGCCAGACGACGACATGCCGGCCAAGCAATTCCTCATGGGATTCGACCGCTGTGGGCGGCTCCTGGAGGTCGTCGTCCTCACCTTCGACAGCGGCAACCGACTGGTCATCCACGCCATGAAGGCGCGCCGCCACCTCCTCGACCTGATCGACTGACGTATCACTCGACGGCGAGGACGGCCCGCCGCCGGTTGCGCGTTCTCGAGCGCGAACGCGGTCGGGGAACGCGCAACGGGAGATGCGCGCCGGGCCGGGCGCCGACGTGATCGAGCCGGGCTCCGGACGCTCCGGCCCCGCGCTAGGCGCGGCGGACCGCCCCGTCCCGCGGGCGGCGGAGCGGGGCGGTGGCGGGCCGGTTGACGGCGGTGACGCGGGCGACTCCGCGTTCGTCGCCGGCTCGGGCGCGCCGGCGCGTCCGGCGACGGCCGACGGCGCGTCGGCCGCGGCCCGGACGGCGGCGCGTCAGTTGTCGCGCAGGATGGCCAGGATGCGCAGGAACTCGACGTAGAGCCACACGATGGTCACGACCAGGCCGAAGGCGCCCGCCCAGGCGTACTTGGTGGGCAGGCCGCGCTCGACGCCGCGCTGGATGGCCTCGAAGTCCATGGCGAGGCTGAAGGAGGCCATGGCCACGGCCAGCGCGCCGATGATCAGGCCCAGCGGGATGCCCATGATCTCCACGCCGCGCAGGCCCCAGGGGTCGTCGACCACGCCGGTGACCATGAGCAGGAAGTTGACGACGCTGAACAGCAGGTAGCCGCCCATGGCCACCACCAGGATGCGCGCGGCCCTGCCCGTCACGCGGAAGCCGGCGAACTTGTAGGCGCACAGCATGACGGTGAAGGTGGCCAGGGTCGCCAGGACCGCCTGGACCACGATGCCGGGGTAGAGGAGCTCCATGACGCCGGAGATCGCCCCGAGCATGGCGCCCTCGAACAGGGCGTAGAGCATGATGAGCACGGGGCTGGGCTCCCTCTTGAAGGAGTTGACCAGGCCCAGGACCAGGGCGCCGATGGCGCCGCCGATCATGACCGGGTAGCCCAGGGCCATGGTGTCCGGGTTGGACACGAGGTTCCAGGACAGGGCCCCGACGACCAGGATCATGGCGAAGATGCCGGCGGTGCGGATGATGACGTCGTCGTAGGTCATCCGCCCGCGATCGACGTTGGTGGCGCTGGGGGCGCCGTACTGGGCCTCGAGCTGGGACAGCTGCTGGGGCGAGACGCTCTGGGGGCCGGCCTGGCCGTAGGCGGGCGGGGCCTGGCCGTAAGACGACTGGCCGTAGGCGGCGGGGGCCTGGCCGTAACCGGGCTGCTGCCCGCCCGTGCGCCCGTGGCCGGGCTGGTAGCCGGGCATGGTGGGGTAGCCGTTGGGCGTCACCGTCTGGGCCGGGGCCGCGGGGCCGCGGCCGTTGAAGGCGGCGCTGCGGGAGAAGAACGGATTACTCATCTGTGAACATGTCCTCTCGATCTCGGGGACGGGTGCGCTCCGGCGCTGCCCGGGGCGCGCTGCGGTATCACCGCAAAGCCTGCCACATGCAACAGGCCGGCACTTCCCCGCATTCCCGCCGGCGGCCCCGCTCGCCGCATCTCCTCCCCGAGGAGGAAGCGCCTCCGCCTGGGGGTCCGCCGGGCCCGGCCGCAGGTTTCATCTTCGGGGCCGATGGGCTCCGCCGCCCGCCTCCCTAACCTGAGTCCATCACGCAGCGCCGGCCCTCATCGGCCGCAGTCGCCACCACCACCCAGGAATGAGCTGAACCCCGATGATCGAAGCATCCGGTCTCACCAAGCGCTACGGCGCCAAGACCGCCGTCGACCGCATCTCCTTCACCATCGAGCCGGGCACCGTCACCGGCTTCCTCGGCCCCAACGGCGCCGGCAAGTCCACCACCATGCGCCTGATCATGGGCCTGGACAAGCCCACCGAGGGCAGCGTCAAGATCAACGGCCGCTCCTACCAGGACCTGGCCGCCCCCCTGTGCGAGGTCGGCGCCCTCCTGGACGCCAAGGGCCTGCACGGCTCGCGCACCGCCCGGGCGCACCTGACCCAGCTCGCCGTCTCCAACGGCATCCCCACCCGCCGCGTCGACGAGGTCCTCGACATCACCGGCCTGACGCCCGTGGCCAAGAAGCGCGTCAAGGGCTTCAGCCTGGGCATGGGGCAGCGCCTGGGCATCGCCGCCGCCCTGCTGGGCGACCCGAAGACCCTCATCTTCGACGAGCCCGTCAACGGCCTGGACCCCGAGGGCGTCAAGTGGGTCCGCGAGACCTGCCGGCGCCTGGCCCGCGAGGGCCGCACCGTCTTCATCTCCTCCCACCTCATGAGCGAGATGGCCCAGACCGCCGACCACCTCATTGTCATCGGACGCGGCCGCATCCTCACCTCCGGCCCCGTCGACGAGGTCATCGCCTCCGTCACCTCCGACGTCGTGCGCGTCACCAGCCCCGCCGCCGCCTCCCTGGCCCAGGCCCTCCAGGGCGCCGGCATCGCCGTCGACCTCAAGGACGCCACCACCCTGACGACGACGGAGGCCCCCGCCGCCCGCATCGGCGAGATCGCGGCCGCGAACGGCGTCGTCCTGCACGAGCTGACCACCATCCGCGCCAGCCTCGAGGACGCCTACCTCCAGCTGACCGGCCACGAGGTCGAGTACACCACCGGGCCGGGCGGCCGCCCCGCCCCCGTCCCGGCCCGGCAGAGCGCCTGAGCCGCCGCCGCAGGCCCGCTGCAACCAGTCGTCACAGAGATGTCATAGAGAAGAGCACGTCATGAACGCCGCAACCGCCGTCGCCGCCCCCGCCGTCCAGCACGCCCCGTCCACGGAGTCATCCGTGGAATCCTCCCGCGCCGCGGCCCGCTCCGTCACCGCCTCCGCCCGTCAGACCCTCGTCCGCGCCGTCCGCTCCGAGTGGATCAAGCTGCGCACCCTGCGCTCGACCTGGGTGACCGCCGTCATCACCCTGGTCATGACCACCGGGATCGGCGCCCTGGCGACCGTCATCACGTCCAAGCCCGAGTACTTCGGCTCGGGCAGCTGGAAGATGGCGATCCTCGGCGCCCCCTTCGGACAGATCGTCGTCGCGGTCCTCGGGGCGCTGGTCATCACCGGCGAGTACTCCTCCGGGCAGATCCGCTCCTCCCTGGCCGCCGTGCCCCGCCGCTCGCGCCTGTTCTGGGCCAAGGCGATGGTCATGACCGTGTGGTCCTTCGCCCTGGGGGCGCTCTCCATCCTGCTGATCTGGGCCCTGTCCACTCCTCTCATCGGCGAGCGCGCCGCATCCCTGACCAACCACAAGTTCCTCGGCTACGTGTGGGGCACCGGCCTGGCCTACGCCGGCATCGGCCTCATGGCCCTGGGCCTGGGCTTCCTCCTGCGCTCGACCGCCGGCGCCATCACCGTCGTGTCCAGCCTCCTGTTCATCCTCAACCTCCCGCTGAGCATCGCCTCCAACTTCTGGAGCTGGGCGGGCAAGGCCCTCTACCTCACCCCGTCCGTGACCGTCTCCGCCGTCATCGACCCCTTCAGCGTGCAGTCCAGCTGGGCCGAGGGCTCCACCGCCCCGTGGATCGGCCATTCCGCCGCCGTCGCCGTCTTCGCCGCCTGGGTCCTGGTCCCGCTGCTCGCAGGCTGGCTCGCATTCACCAGCCGCGACGCCTGAGCCCGCGGGTCGGCCGGAACAACAGGCAGGGACACGGCCGGCCCGCTGCCCGCCGACGGCGCCCCGAGCACACCGCCCGGGGCGTCGTCGGCCCCTCCGATCCCGCCGCCCCGCCCCGCCTCACCCCCGATCAAGGAGCGGAATTATGAGCATCCCGCCCACTGCGTCACGCCTCCTGCGCTGGCAGGACCGGCACCCGGTGCTGACCGACAGCGCGGTGGCGCTCCTCCTGCTCGTCATCGTCTGCGTCACGGGCTTCTCGCAGACGTCGCCCTTCCCGCTGCGGTTCTGGGCCCCGGCCTCGCTGGCCGCCATGGTGCCGGCCACCGCGGGCCTGTGCCTGCGGCGCCGCCGCCCGATGATCGCCTGGGCCGCCGTCGTCATCTCCCCGGCCCTGGAGATGCTCGGGGCCTCGCTCCTGTCCGACCTCGAGACCCCCGCCCTCCCCCAGCTGCTCGACCTCTACATGATCTTCGGAGCGCCGCTGTGCCTGGTCGCCGTGGCCATGCGCCACCGCGCCCGCTGGGCCTTCGCCGCCGCATTCGTCTCCGCGGCGCCCACCGTCCTGGCCGAGCACCGGGTCGGGTACACCTTCTACGAGTACCTGGTGTTCGAGTACATCGTTCTCACCCTCTTCAGCGTCATCGGGGTCCTGGTCGGGCTCCTGCTCAAGGTGCAGAAGGCCCAGCTCCAGGAGTTCGAGACGCGCTCGACCCGCCTGGCCCTG
Organism: Actinomyces dentalis DSM 19115; assembly: GCF_000429225.1. Classification (GTDB taxonomy): domain Bacteria; phylum Actinomycetota; class Actinomycetes; order Actinomycetales; family Actinomycetaceae; genus Actinomyces; species Actinomyces dentalis. The sequence goes on along the minus strand of NZ_AUBL01000015.1, from coordinate 32,730 downwards.
GCCCGCGAGCAGTCGGCCATGCTGGCGGCCGCCAACGAGCGCAGCCGGATCGCCCGCGAGATGCACGACGTCGTCGCCCACTCCCTGGCCGTCATGATCACCATGTCCGACGGCGCCGCCGCGGCCATCGACCGCAACCCGCAGATGGCCAAGGAGGCCCTCAAGGTCCTCGCGGAGACCGGGCGCACCGCCCTGGCCGACACGCGGCGCCTGGTCGGGGTGCTGCGCGACGACCCGGGCGCCAGCTCGGACCCCTCGCTGCGGGCGGCCGGCCCGGACCGGGCGGCGGGCGGGGGGGCCGGTGGGCCCGCCGAGGGCCCGGACGGGATCGCCGGCGGCCCGGACGGGGAATCGGACGGGCCGGCCGGGGGGTCCGGTCATCCCGGCCATCCGGGCGGGCCCGCCGCCCCGCCGACGGCGCCCGCGCGAGCGCCGCTGCCGCGCCGTCGTCGGCCCCGATCCGCGGGCTCGCCCGGCACGGGCGGGTCGATCCCGGTGGTGCGGGACCTGCCGGTGCCCGAATTCGCCCCCCCGGGCACGGTGGCCCCGGCCGAGCCCAGCGAGCAGATCGCCGACCTGCGCCGTCGCGCCACCGACGCCGCCGCGGACCGCAGCACCGGTCAGATCCCCACGGCGCCCGCCCCCGAGCAGGCCGACCTGGCGGTGCTCGTCACCCGGTTCCAGAGCGCGGGCGTGCCGGTGAAGTACTCCTGGATCGGCCGCGAGCTGCCCGACGACAAGGGGCTCCAACTCACCCTGTTCCGCATCGCCCAGGAGGCGATGACCAATATCCTGCGCTACGCGCCCACGACGAAGAGGGTCGAGGTCACCGTCTCCCGGCACGCGGGCACCGCCGTGCTCACCGTGGACAACGACGCCGCGCCCGGCTCCAGGCCCATGCACGGCTCGGGCAAGGGGCTGATCGGCATGCGCGAGCGCGCCGCCGTCTATGGTGGGACCGTGGACGCCGGGCCGACGTCCACCGGATGGCGCGTGCGCGCCGTGCTGCGCTGGGACGAGGACGACGACGAAGGGACATCCCCATGGCAGATGCCGCTGTGAGCCGGGGCAGGACGACCACCGGGGGCGGGGCGGCGCCCGGACCCGTGACGGTGGTCCTGGCCGACGACCAGGCCCTCATGCGCATGGGGTTCCGCATGGTGCTCGACGCCGAGGAGGGCATCGAGGTGGTCGGGGAGGCCTCCGACGGCGCCTCGGCGCTGGCCCAGGCGCGGGCGCTGCAGCCCGACGTCATCCTCATGGACGTGCGCATGCCCGGCATGAACGGGATCGAGGCGACCGCCGCGATCACGGCGCAGTGCCCCGGCACCAAGATCCTCATCCTGACCACCTTCGACCTCGACGAGTACGCCTTCGCGGGCCTGCGCGCCGGGGCCAGCGGCTTCCTGCTCAAGGACACGCGCCCGGCGGAGCTGGCCGAGGCGATCCGCACGGTCGCCGGGGGCGAGGCGGTGGTCTCCCCGCGCATCACGCGGCGGATGCTGGAGATGTTCGCCTCGCACCTGCCCGAGGGCGGCGCGGGGCAGGCGCAGGAGGACCCGCGGATCGCCTCGCTGACGCCGCGCGAGCGCGAGATCCTCATCCTCATGGCCCAGGGCATGTCGAACGCGGAGATCGCCGCCGACCTGGTCGTGTCCTCCACGACGGTCAAGACGCACGTGGGCAATGTGCTGACCAAGCTCAATGTGCGCGATCGCGTCCAGGCCGTCGTCGTCGCCTACGAGACCGGGCTCATGGCCTGATCAGCGGGGTCAGGCGGGGTCAGGCGGAGTGGAGGCGCTGCTGGGCGGCCTCGAAGCCGAGTTCGACCACCGCCTCGACGGCGTCGGCCGCCTGCTCCAGGGTCACCCCCAGCTCCCCGCGCTCGCGCGCCGGGAAGTCGGACAGCACGAAGTCGGCCGGATCCTGCCTGCCCGGCGGGCGCCCGATGCCCACGCGCAGCCGCGCGTAGTCCCTCGTGCCCAGGGCCCGGCCGATGGAGCGCAGGCCGTTGTGCCCGCCCTCGCCCCCGCCGCGCTTGAGGCGCAGCGCGTGCGCGGGCAGGTCGAGGTCGTCGTGGATGACGAGCAGGCGCGCCGTCGGATCGACCCGGTAGAAGCCGACCAGGGCCTTGACCGGCCCGCCGGACAGGTTCATGTAGGACGCGGGCTCGGCCAGGATGACGCGCGGCCCCGGCGCGCCCCCGGGCATGACGCCCAGGCGCGCCTCGGCGAGGCGCGCGCGCGTCCTGTGCCCGCCCAGGCGGGCCCCGGCGCGCCCGGCCAGGACGTCGATCACCATGCGCCCGACGTTGTGCCGGTTGCGGGCGTAGCGGGGCTCGGGGTTCCCCAGCCCGACAATGAGCCAGGGGTCGCTCACGCCGGGCCCCTTCGCGAACGCCCCGGGGGCGGGGTCGCCGGGCTCACTCCGCCTCGGCGGCGGCCGGGGCCTCGGCGGCGGCGGCCTCGTCCTCGGGGGCCTCGGCCACGGCGGCCTCGGCGGCCACATTGACGACGTCGGTCTCGGCGTCGGTCACGGCCTCGACGCCGGAGGGCAGGGACAGGTCGGCCACGTGGATGGCGGTGCCGGCCCCGACGCCGGTGATGTCGACCTCGATGGCCTCGGGGATCGCCGTCACGGAGGCGGAGACGAGCAGGTGGGCGAGCTCGATCATGTGGATGGTGCCGGGCTCGGGCTCGCCGACGACGGTGACGGGGATCTCGACCTCGACGCGCTCGTTGCGGTTGACCAGGAGGAAGTCGACGTGCTGGACGCCCGGGCGGATCGGGTGGCGCTGGACCTCCTTGGTCAGCACGAGCAGGGTCTCGCCCTCGATGTCGAGCTCGATGAGGGCGTTCTCGTTGGAGCGCAGGGCGAGGCGGGTGGCGTGCTCGTCCAGGACGACGTGGCGGGGCTCCGAGCCGTGGCCGTAGACGACGGCGGGGACGAGCCCGTCGCGGCGGGCCTGGCGGGAGGCCCCCTTGCCGAGGCGGGTGCGGTTGGTGCCCTTGAGCGTGGTGGCCTTGTTCGCCATGAGGATCTCCTTGTCTTGGGCGGGGCGCGGACCCCGCGGGTGGTGGTCCGGCGCGCCGACGCGCGGCGCCGCGGGCACCACCACGTCGATCACGGATGCGCGCCGGGCGCGCGTCCCTCGCCGGGGCAACGCGGCCACTGTACGCGAGGCGCCCGGGTCCGACGAGGCCGGCTCCGGTGACGCCGCCCACCTCAAGCCGTTCGGAGCGATCCCGACGGCGGGTCCGGGCGATTCCCCGGCCGGACCGGCCGGCCCCGGCGGATTCAGGCGATCCCTCCGCGACTACGGCCGATTCCGCGGGAGGGGCGGGAGGAGGTCGAGGACGGCGCGGACCCGGTCGATGGGCAGCTGGCCGGGCGCCGACGGCGCGCCACCCGCGGTGGCGAAGGTCAGGGCCGACCCGAACACCGCCCCGCTCAGCCGGCTCACCGCGCCGAGCGGCCCCATGGACATGGTCGCCACCGCGACGTCCAGCTCCTCGCCCGCCCGCGCCGTCACGCCCAGCAGCCGCGCCACGTCCCGGGGGCCGCTCGGCATGACGGCGAGCTTGGCGACGTCCGCCCCCGCGTCCGCCATGGCGCGCAGCCGCGCGAGCATGGCCTCGTCGGCGGGCGTGGCGCGCAAGTCGTGGTGGGAGACGACGACGTCGAGGCCCGCCCCGTGGGCCCGGGCCACCAGCCCGGCCGCGCCCCCGCGCGCCTGCTCGACGTCGAGCGCGGCCGGCCGCCGGGCCGCCTCGAGACCGGCGAGGTCCTCGATGAGGCGGCGGAGCAGGTCGCAGTAGGCGTCGTCGTCGAGCCCCGCTCCCCCGCCCTCGGCGGCGGTGCGCACGGTCAGGAGCACCGGCGCGCCGCCCGCCGCGTCCACGACGCCGGCCGCGAGCCCGACCGCATCCCCGAGCGGGTCGGGGCCGGCGAGCAGGTCGGCCCGCAGCTCGACGACGTCGGCCCCGGCGGCGGCGGCGGCGCGCGCGTGCGCCAGGCAGGTCGCGGCGTCGGCCCCCGTGGTGGCGACGGCGACGGCGACGCGCCCGTCGGCCGGCAGCAGCCGGCTCACCGCGGCCCGCCCGCCGGGCCCCCGACCGGCCGCACCAGGGACAGGGCGATGCCGTCGAGGATGTCGTGCAGGCTCGTGACGGTGCAAGTGAGCCGGTGCCCGCGCGCCGCGGTGGCCTCCACCACCCGGGCGATGACCTCGGACCACACGAGGGCGCCGGCGGCGATGACGTCGCGGCGCCCGGGCCGCAAATACCCCCACGACTCCCGCTCGGCGGCCGTGGAGTGCACGATCGCCTCGCAGGAGGCCAGGGCCGTCCCGACGTCGAGGCGGGCGCCGTCGATCGCCTCCGGCTCGAAGGACTCCAGGCCCAGGGCGTGGGCGGTGACGGTGGTGATCGTGCCGGCCAGCCCCACCAGCTCGCGGGTCGCCCCCAGGTCGACGACGGCGCCAGCGCGGTCCAGCAGGGCGCGCACGTGATCGCGGGCGGCGGCCTCGGCGGCCGGGGTGACGCCGTCGGCCAGGTAGCGCTCGGTCACGCGCACGGACCCGGTGTTCATGGAGTAGGCGGTGGCGGGGGCGTCGACGCCCAGGACGAGCTCGGTGGAGCCGCCCCCCAGATCCGTCACGAGGCGCCGCGTCCCGCCGGCGCCGGGACGGATATCGGCCTCGGGCCCGGCGGCATCGCCGAGTCCGGTGGGGCCGACGGCGCCGGTCTCGGGCCCGGCGGCGGCGGCCTCGGGCCCGGCGGCGGCGTGTCCGGCGTCGGCGCCGGGGAACGCCCCTCCGCCGTCGGCCCCCAGCAGCGAACCGGCGAAGGACAGCCGCGCCTCCTCCTGGCCGGAGACGACCTCCGGCTCGACGCCGAGCAACTCGCGCACGCCCTCGACGAAGACGGCGCGGTTGGAGGCGTCCCGGGTGGCCGAGGTGGCCACGAAGCGCACGGACTGCGCCCCGAGCTCGCGGCACCGGTCCGCGTAGTCCCCGACGACGGCCAGGGTGCGCTCCAGCGCCGCCTCGTCGAGCCGGCCCGTGCGGTCCACGCCCTGCCCCAGGCGCACGATCTCATTGAGGCGCACCAGCGGGACCAGGCGCACGGCGCCGCCGGAGGACGCCCGGGCGTCGGCGATGAGCAGACGGATCGTATTGGTGCCGCAGTCGATGGCGGCCACGCGTGTCATACCGGGATCCTCTCACACGGGATCCTCGCCGCGGCGCGCGAACCCGCGCCGCGGCGGCCGCCGGGGTCGCGGCCGCCCCTGCCCGGGACGCCGGCGCCCGCACGGCTCAGCAGGAGCAGCGCCGGTCGTCCCACAGGCCGCGCTCCCTGAGCGCCGCCAGGGTGAGGTCGCCGATCGGGTTGACGCCCGGACCGGCCGCGAGCGCGTGGCCGAGCAGGGCGTGCAGGCACTTGACGCGCGCGGGCATGCCGCCGGCGGAGACTCCGTCGATCTCCTGCGGCGCGCCGAGCTCGGCGCGCCGGGCGAGGTAGTCCTCGTGGGCGCGCGCGTAGGCGGCGGCGAGGGCGGGGTCCGCGCGCAGCCGGGCGTTGAAGTCCTCCATGAGGTGCTCGGCCTCCAGGGTGGAGCAGCCCCTCACGGCGGCCGGGTGGGTGAGGTAGTAGGTGGTCGGGAAGGGCGAGCCGTCGGGCAGGCGGGGGGCGGTGCGCACCACCGTGGGCCGCCCGCACGCGCAGCGGGCGGCGATGGCGACGACGCCGCGCGGTTCGCGGCCGAGCTGGGCGCGCAGGGCCTCCAGGTCCTCGGCGCGAACGCCGGCCTCGGGCGCCGCCGCCGTCACGGCGCGCCCCCGGCCTCTTGCACCGACTCCTGGAGGGTCTCGTACCAGGGCCGGGCCCGGGCGCCGTCGGCCTTGGCGCGGGCGTGCTCGGCCTCGTCCTCGAACTGCTCGGCGCCGACGACGACGTAGGTGGTCTCCCCCGGCATGACGTAGGACAGGCGCTCGCGGGCCTGGGAGCGCACGTAGTCGTCGTCCTGCCACTGGGCGAGCTCGGCCTCCAGGGTGGCGGAGGTGGCGCGGGCCCGGTCCAGCTCCTTGACGATGGCGTCGTACTGGGCCTGCTGGGACAGGTAGCCGCGCAGGGACGGGAAGGTGACGACGAACGCCCCCAGGAGGACGACGGCGAGGATGAGGACCCGGGCGGGGACCGCGACGCCCTCGGGGCCGCCCACCCGCAGCACCGTCTGCTGGTAGGCGGCGGCCGACTCCGGGTCGGAGGGGGATGCGGGGCCCGGGGCGGTCGCGGCGGGCTCCTTCGTCGTGTTCGTCGTCGTTCGTTCGCCGCTGCGCGGGCGCACGGCGGTGCGGGCGGCGGCCCGCCCGCCGGTGCGCGACCCGGGGCGGGTGCCCGGTCGGGCTGGGGAGGGGCGGCGCGGCGTCATGCAGGCGATGATGGCCCAAGGACCTGGGAGGCGGCTCCATGCCTCGCTGCCGCGTTGCTCACCCGCCCGCTGTCGCCGAGACCGGCGGATATGACATGCGATTCGATGCGCTGCGGGGCGCCCGCCGCGCGCGGAGGCCGGCCCGCCACCATCGCGGGTGGCGGGCCGGCTTCGCTGAGGGCGCCGAGGACTCGGTCGCCGTCGTCGGCGCTCACCGGTCGGCCCGGGCCGTCGCGGACGACGGCGACCGGGCCGACCGGGGCGGGTCCGCGTTTCGCGGGCCCGGGCGGGCTCAGCCCTTGAAGCGCGGGAAGGCGGCGCGGCCGGCGTAGACGGCGTCCTCGCCCAGGGCGTCCTCGATGCGCAGCAGCTGGTTGTACTTGTTGATGCGCTCGCCGCGGGCCGGGGCGCCGGTCTTGATCTGGCCGGAGTTGGTGGCCACGGCCAGGTCGGCGATGGTGACGTCCTCGGTCTCGCCGGAGCGGTGGGAGGTCATGGTCTTGTAGCCGGCGCGGTGCGCCATCTCGACGGCCTCGAGGGTCTCGGTGAGCGAGCCGATCTGGTTGACCTTGACCAGCAGGGCGTTGGCGGCGCCCATCGCGATGCCCTTGGCCAGGCGCTCGGGGTTGGTGACGAAGAAGTCGTCGCCGACGATCTGGACCTTGTCGCCGATCTCCTCGGTCAGGGCCTTCCAGTGGTCCCACTCGTCCTCGCTCAGCGGGTCCTCGATGGACACGATCGGGAAGTCCTTGATGAGCTGCTCGTAGTACTTGACCATGTAGTCGTTGTCGCGGGCCTCGCCCTCGAACTTGTAGGTCTTGGTGTCGGCGTCGAAGAACTCGCTGGAGGCGACGTCCATGGCCAGGCCGACGTCCTCGCCGGGCTTGTAGCCGGCCTTCTCGATGGCCTCGACGATGAGCTCGAGGGCCTCGCGGTTGGAGTCGAGGTTGGGGGCGAAGCCGCCCTCGTCGCCCAGGCCGGTGGACAGGCCGCGCTCCTTGACGACCGCCTTGAGCGAGTGGTAGACCTCGGCGCCCATGCGCAGGGCCTCGCGGAAGCTCTTGGCGCCGATGGGGGCGATCATGAACTCCTGGATGTCCACGTTGGAGTCCGCGTGGGAGCCGCCGTTCATGATGTTCATCATGGGCACGGGCAGGACGTGGGCGTTGGGGCCGCCGATGTACTGGTACAGGTCGAGTCCGGCGGACTCGGCGGAGGCCTGGGCGGCGGCCAGCGAGACGCCGAGGATGGCGTTGGCGCCGAGCTTGCCCTTGTTGGGGGTGCCGTCGAGGCCGATCATGAGGCGGTCGAGGCCGCGCTGGTCGGAGGCGTCGAAGCCGATGACCTCGGGGGCGATAATGTCGTTGACGTTGGCGACGGCCTTCTCGACGCCCTTGCCGCCGTAACGGGACTTGTCCCCGTCGCGCAGCTCGACCGCCTCGAAGGCGCCGGTGGAGGCGCCGGAGGGGACGGCGGCGCGGGCGGAGGAGCCGTCTTCCAGCAGGATCTCGACCTCGAGGGTGGGGTTGCCGCGGGAGTCGAGGATCTCGCGGGCGTGAACGTTCTCGATGAGGGCCACTTTGGGTGCTCCTTGCTGATCTCGTGATGAGGACGGTCACAAGACTACCGGCCGACGGCGTCGGGCACGAGGATATGAGTCCCGGGCATTCCGGTGTTCACGCCCGGCGTGACGGCGCCGCCCTCCCGCCGCCGCCCGTCGTCGGCGGCCGCGACCGGCGCGCCGCGCACGACGCGGCCGCCCGCCGCCGCCCGTCGTCGTGGGCACGACGGCGCGCCCGCGGAGATCAGCCCGCGCCGAGGGCGGCGGTGCGGTCCTGGATCACCCAGGGGCCCGGCTCCTCGTAGCGCGGGGAGTGGGTGAGGGTGAGGCCGGCATCGATGGCGGCCAGGTCGGCGGCGAGGCCGACCCGCGCCTGCTCGCCGAGGCTCTGGAGCCCGCCCACGATCCCGTAGCTGCGCGCGATCAGGATGGCGTCGTCCGAGTAGGTCTCGGCCTGCACGCCCGAATTGCGCAGGATCGTCTTGGCCTGCTCATCGGAGACGGTCACGCCGTACTTCTCCCCCACCTCGATGTACATGGGAGCCAGGGCGAGCATCTGGAGGAGATCGGCCGGGTTCTCCCGGGTGACGGCGAGCTCCTCCGTCACGGCGGCGAACCTGGTCTCCGAGACGTCGAGCGTGTGGGTGGTCCCGTCGAGTCCGGTGTAGTGGCCGAACACGGCCCGCCCCGGGTGGGCCGAGCAGCCCGTCAGGGCCAGGCCCGCGACGAGGACGGCGCAGGCGGCGAGGAGGCGCGCACGGCGCGGAGGACGTGGGGTCACGACGGGCTCCTTGGGACGACTCGCGGTTTGCGGCCATGCTAGCCCTCCGCCCGCCCGCGCACGACCGCCGCCAGCACCCGGGAGGCCCCGGCCGCCTCACCGTCGTCGCACCCGCCCGGCCGTTCACGGCGCCGCTTCGAGCGGATGCATCGAATCGCAAGCGGTTTCCGCCGGTCTCGCATGTCGTTTCCGCCGGTTCCGGCGAAAGGGGGAGGGGTCAGCGGCGACGGCGGTAGGCGGTGGCCTCCGTCTCGTAGGCGGGATCGCCCTCGACGACGGCGCGCAGGAGCACCTCGGCCCAGCGCAGCAGCGCCTCGCCCTCCACCGGCCCGGCGCCCATGCGGGCGGCCCCGGGCGCGGGCACCACGATCGTGCGGGTCGCCGGCTTGAGCGTGGTCCCCGGGTACAGGCGCGTCAGGCGCAGGCGCCCCGACTCGGCCAGCTCCACCGGGGCAAGGCGCACCGACTTGCCCTGGGCGACGATCTCGCGCACCCCCAGGCGGGCCGCCAGCGCCCGCAGCCGCGCCAGGGCCGCCAGGCGCCGGACCGGCTCGGGCACGGCCCCGTAGCGGTCGGCGAGCTCGTCGAGCACGTCGTCGACGTCGGCATCCGAGCGCGCGGCGGCGAACTTCGTGTAGGCCTCCAGGCGCAGGCGCTCGTGGGGCACGTACTCCTCGGGGATGGTGGCGTCCACGGGCAGTTCGATGCGCAGGTCCTCGTCGATCTCCGCCCCGGCCCCGCCGTCCCCGCCCCCGTCCCCGACCTTGAGGGCCCTCTTGTAGGCGGTCACGGCCTCGGCGACCATGCGCACGTACAGATCGAAGCCGACCCCGGCGATGTGCCCGGACTGCTCCCCGCCCAGCAGGTTGCCGGCGCCGCGGATCTCCAGGTCCTTCATGGCCACCTGCATGCCCGCCCCCAGGTCGGTGTTGGCGGCAATGGTGCGCAGCCGCTCCAGGGCGGTCTCGGTCAGGGGCCTGTCGGCGGGGTGGAGGAAGTAGGCGTAGGCGCGCTCGCGCCCGCGGCCCACGCGCCCGCGCAGCTGGTGGAGCTGGCTCAGCCCCATGCGGTCGGCCCGGTCGACGATGAGGGTGTTGGCGTCCGTCACGTCCAGGCCGGTCTCGACGATCGTGGTGCACACCAGCACGTCGATCTCCCTGCGCCAGAAGTCGTCGATGACCCTCTCCAGGCGGGACTCGCCCATCTGCCCGTGGGCGACGGCGACCCTCGCCTCGGGCACCGTCTCGGCCAGGCGGGAGGCGACGGCGTCGATGTCCTCCACCCGGTTGTGGACGTAGAACACCTGGCCCTCGCGCAGCAGCTCGCGCCGGACGGCGGCGCGGACCTGCCCCTCCTCGTAGGCGCCCACGTAGGTGAGGATGGGGTGGCGGTCCTCGGGCGGGGTGGCCAGGGTGGACATCTCGCGCAGGCCGGTCACCGCCATCTCCAGGGTGCGCGGGATGGGGGTGGCCGACATGGCCAGGACGTCGACGTCGGTGCGCAGGGCCTTGAGGGTCTCCTTGTGCTCCACCCCGAAGCGCTGCTCCTCGTCGATGATGACCAGCCCCAGGTCCTTGAAGCGCACCCGCCCGGTGATCAGGCGGTGCGTGCCGATGACCACGTCGACGCTCCCGTCGGCCAGGCCCGCCAGGACCTCGGCGGAGGCAGCGGCGTCCTGGAAGCGGGAGAGCTGGGCCACCCGCACGGGGAAGCCGGCGTAGCGCTCGGTGAAGGTCTCGGTGTGCTGGCTCACGAGCAGGGTGGTGGGCGCGAGGACGGCGACCTGCTTGCCGTCGGCCACGGCCTTGAAGGCGGCGCGCACGGCGATCTCGGTCTTGCCGTAGCCGACGTCGCCGCAGATGAGCCGGTCCATGGGCCGGGGCTTCTCCATGTCCGCCTTGACCTCGTCGATGGTGGCCAGCTGGTCGGGGGTCTCGGTGTAGGGGAAGGACTCCTCCAGCTCGGACTGCCAGGGGGTGTCGGGGCCGAAGGCGTGCCCGGTGGCGGCGGCGCGGGCGGCGTAGAGGCGCACGAGCTCCCCGGCGATCTCCCGCACGGCCCGCCGGGCCCGGGACTTGGTCCTGGCCCAGTCCGCCCCGCCCATCCGGTTCAGGGCGGGGGCGTCGCCGCCGACGTACTTGGACACCTGGTCCAGGGCGTCGGTGGGCACCAGGAGCCGATCGCCGGGCTGGCCGCGCCTGGAGGGGGCGTACTCGATGACGACGTACTCGCGACTGGCGGCGCTGCGCCCGCCGCCGACCTTCCGGCGCAGGAGCTCGACGAAGCGCCCCACGCCGTGCTGGGCGTGGACGACGAGGTCGCCGGGGCGCAGCGAGAGCGGGTCGACGCTGCGGCGGGCGCGGCGGGCGGGCAGGGCCTTGCGCTCGCGGGGGCCGGCGCCGGCGCGCCCGGTCAGGTCGGACTCGGCGATGAGGGCCAGGCGCAGCCCCTCGGCGACGAAGCCGTGGCCGGTCCCGGCCCGGGTGACGCGCACGACGCCGTCGCCCGGGCCGCGCCCGGAGCCGGCGGCGCCGTCGGCGTCGGCGGAGTCGGTGTCCCCGGCGGCGTCGGCGGGAGCGGTCCAGTCGGCATCGCGGCCCAGGTCGGCGGGCTCGTCCAGGTGGGTGACGATGCGGGCGGGCACGCCGCCGTCGGACAGCAGGGAGGCCATGCGCCGCGCGGGGCCGGGCCCGTCGGTGGCGACGACGACGCTCCAGCCCCCGCGGGCCAGGGCCCCCAGGTCGGCGACGGCCTCGTCGAGCCGACCGGCGTAGCCGCGCGGGTCCCGCAGGGGCAGCTCGAGCGCGTCCGGACCGGCCTTGAGGGAGGTGAGGGACCACCAGCCGCGGTTCGTGGACAGGGCCAGGGCGCGGGCCTGCCCCAGGGGGGCGAAGGCGGCGGCGGACAGGTCCACGGGGGCCCGGCCCCCGGAGGCGGCCGAGGTCCAGGCGGCGGCGAGGAACTCGGCGGTCGTGGCCACGAGGTCCTCGGCGCGCCGGCGCAGGCGCTCGGGCTCCAGGGCCACGACGAGGCGATCGCCGACCAGGTCGAGCAGCGGCACCATGCGCCCGGCCAGGACGGGGGCGAGGGACTCCATGCCCTCCACCGCGATGCCGTCGGCGATCTTGTCCAGCATGTCGGCGGCGCCGGGGATGGAGTCGGTCAGGGCCCGGGCCCGGGCGCGCACGGCGTCGGTGAGCAGCAGCTCGCGGCAGGCGGTGGCGGTGACGGCGCCGACCTCCTCGATGGTGCGCTGGTCGGCGACGGCGAAGGAGGAGACGGACTCGATCTCGTCGCCGAAGAAGTCCACGCGCACCGGGCGGGCCAGGGTGGGCGGGAAGACGTCGAGGATGCCGCCGCGCACGGCGAACTCGCCGCGGTTCTCCACCATGTCGACCCTCGTGTAGGCGGCGTCGGCCAGGCGGGCGGTGGTGGCCTCGAGCCCGACGTCGAGCCCGGCGTCGAGGCGGATGGGCTCGAGCTCGCCCAGGCCCTCGATGACGGGGGCGAGCAGGGCCCGCACGGGGGTGATGAGAATGCGGATGGGGCCGCGGGAGGGGTCGGCGGGGCGCCCGGGACCGGCGTCGCCGTCCTCGGGGTGGGCCAGACGCCGCATGACCGCCAGGCGCGCGGCCACCGTGTCGGCGCGCGGGGAGAGCCGCTCGTGCGGGAGGGTCTCCCAGGCCGGGAAGACGGCGATGTCGGTGCCGGGCGCGTAGCAGGTCAGGGCGGCGGACAGGGCCTCGGCCTCGCGGGTGGTGGCGGTGACGACGAGGAGCGGGGTGCCGCCGGCCGCCCCGGCGCCGGGGGCGGTGGCTGCGGGGGTCGGGTCGGTCCGGTCCGCGGCGGCCGGGGTCTCCCGGCCCGCGGCGTCCCGGTCCGGGGCGGGCCGGGCCGGGGTCTCCCGGGCCGCGGCGCCGACGGCGCGGGCGACGCCCTCCTCCCCGTAGGCCATGGCCGCCAGGACGGCGGGCCGGGCCCCGGCGGCGACGACGGCGCTGCGGTCGGTGCGCCGGCGGCGGCCGGCGTCGGCGACGAGGCCGGCGATGACGGGGTCGGTGAGCAGCGGGGGCAGGAGGGCGGTCAGGCGCACGCTGCGGAGTGTAGAGCCTCGCCGCGCCGGCCCCGCCGGGCCGGTGCCGGCCGGCCTCCCGCGCGCCCGGCGACGGCGTCGGGACCGGCCCCCGCGCGCCCGACGCGGGCGCCCGCCCCTCGCGCGCCCCGATAACGGCGGTCGCGCCGGCCGCGGCGGGTCCTCCCGCCACGACCGGCACGACCGCCGGCGATCCGCGTCGCCTCTTAGGACCCCGTCCGCTCAGGCCCGGGTGCTACGACGACGGCGCAGCATCAGCGCGCCTCCGCCCAGGAGGGCGCCGCCGGCCACCAGCAGCGGCACCAGGACGCTCGCGCCCGTCGAGGCCAGCGAGGAGTTGCCGGGCTTGGGGCTCGGGCTGGACGGCGCCGGGTTGGGGTTGGACGCCGCCGGGCTCGGCGACGACGTCGTCGGGCTGGGCACCGCCGGGTTGGGGTTCGGGTTGGGGTTGGGGTTCGGGTTGGGGTTGGGGTTCGGGTTCGGCTCCGGGTTCGGCGGCACCGGCGTGAGCGTCGCCGTATTGGTCAGCGTGACCGCGGTGGCCTTCTGGTTCTCGACGGTGAAGGTGTCGGTCTTCTCCTTATCCTGCTCCCCGCCGACGGTGAAGACCGGCTCGCCCCAGGTGTATCCCTCCGCCGCCGGGGAGGCGCTGGCCGGGTCCTCGCTCAGCGTGATCGTGGTCCCCGCGGGGAAGGTCCCCGGATAGGCGACCGCCTTGCCGAGCTCGACCTTCATGGTCGTGGAACCGGTCTTGTTGTCCGGGTTCAGCGTCCCCGGCGCCTGCCACCCCGTGTAGGTGCTGGCCTTCTCGGGCAGGACGTAGTTGACCGTGACATCGAAGGCCGTTCCCGTGGGGACCTTGTTGGCCGCGTCGCCGTCGGCCTGCTTGAGGACGTCGAACCCGCCGAAGCCGGCGGCCATCTCGACGGAGACGTTGAAGGTCGACGTGTAGGTCTGGCTGTTGCTGGCCTCCTCGCCATTGGGGATGGAGACCTTGTTCTCGTAGCTGAAGCCCCGCTCGGGCGTGCCCGTCTCGAAGGCGGACTGGTAGTAGATGCGGTAGTTGGCGCCCGGCTTGAAGGGGCCGGTGACCGAGATCGTGGCGGTGTTGCCCTCGATCGCGGGCGTGATGGTGAACTTGCTGTCGTTGAGGCCCCCGTTGCCATCGGCCAGGGTGACGCCCTTGTCGGGGAAGTCCCCGTTGGCCTGACCCCAGTACTGCAGCTGCCAGCTCGCCGGGTCCGTGACGAACGTCGAGCCCGTGCCGAGGGTGTCGGTGAAGACGATGGTGCTGTTCGTCTGGCCGTCCACCGTCACGCCCTCGAGCTGCTTGGCGATGTAGTCCGCCCCGAAGTCGATCTCCCAGTAGATGTTCCTGGAGTTCTCGCCGATGACCGACCCGACCTTGCTCATGTGCCACTCGACGGGGTCGTGGGGCCGGATGCCGCCGGTCCCGGGCAGGTCCACGTCGACGGCGTTGCCGTTGACGGTCATCTGCGTCGTCTCAGAGGTGGTCTGGCCGATGACCAGCAGCAGCGCGCTGGTGGTCCCCTTGAAGCTGGTGAAGCCGGCGGCCTTGAGCTCGTCGATCTTGTCGTTGAAGGTGCAGGTCGCCGTCGTCTTATCCAGGGTGCACGTGCCGACCTCGGTGACCTGGCCGTTGTAGGTGACCGCCATCGACGCGGTCTGGGGCTCCACGAGGTTGGTGAAGTAGTCGCCCAGGCCGATGCTGAAGCTGTCCCCCGACGTGGGGTTCGCGCCGGTGGCGTCCCATGTGAAGGACAGCTTGGCGATGTCCTTGACCTTGACGGGGCCCTCGAGGTCCGCGCCGGTCTTGTCGGACTTGGTCAGGGTGAGGTCGGTGACCTTGATGCCCGCATTGACGTCGGCGCGCGCCGGGGCGCTCAGACCCGGCAGGACGAGGGCGAGCGAGGCGAGGGCGGTCAGGAGCGCGAGCAGAACGACATCCACCCGCCTTCGCGTCCTCATTCCGGCGATCCGCCCGACGGGCGGCGTGAATTCACGCATCAGCACTCCTAGGGAAGAGAGTATGAGCTCCGTGATCGGTGTTAGACGGAGACTTGGGACAGTGCGCCCGCGCGCAGCCCGTTCAGGGCATCGGGGGCCCAACCAGGGTAGAGGCCCGTCGATAGAAAATTGTGACCGATAGACGATCGCGACCTAATCGTGATCTGGCTGTGACAATTCGAGTGACCGACCTCCCACGAATGGGGCGGCCGCCCCCGTATCGGGGAGCGGCCGCCCCACTTGCCGCGGTTCGGCGCGTCAGGCGGCGGACCGCGATCCCGGTTCCCGTGTCACGACGGCGTCACGCCCCTCACGCCTCGAACAGGCGGGCGACGCTTCCGTCGTCGAAAACCGCCTTGATCGCGCGCGCCAGGAGCGGGGCGATGGGCAGAACCGTCAGGCGCTCGAAGCGCTTGGCCGCCGGGATCGGCAGGGTGTCGGTGACGACGATCTCCTTGGCCCCGCAGGTCGACAGGCGCTCGACCGCCGGACCGGTGAGCACGCCGTGCGTGGCGGCCACGATGACCTCCTTGGCCCCGGCGGTCATCACCACCCGGACGGCCTTGGCGATGGTCCCGCCCGTGTCGATCATGTCGTCGACCAGAATGCAGGAGCGGTCCTTGACGTCGCCGACGACGCGGTTGGCCACCGACTCGTTGGGGCGGGTGACGTCCCGGGTCTTGTGGACGAAGGCCAGCGGCGTGCCCCCCAGGGCGTTGGCCCAGCGCTCGGCCACGCGAATACGGCCGGCGTCCGGGGAGACGACGGCCGCGCGGGAGGCGTCGATGCGCCCGCGGATGTAGTCCACCAGCACCGGCTGGGCCCACAGGTGGTCCCAGGGCCCGTCGAAGAAGCCCTGCTCCTGGCTGGAGTGCAGGTCCACGCTCATGAGCCGGTCCGCGCCGGCCGTCTTGTACAGGTCGGCCACCAGCCGGGCGCTGATCGGCTCGCGCCCCAGGTGCTTCTTGTCCTGGCGGGCGTAGGGGAAGAAGGGGGCGACCACGCTGATCCGCTTGGCCGAGGCGCGCTTGAGGGCGTCGACCATGATGAGCTGCTCCATGACCCAGTCGTTGACCCGGTCCCCGTGGGACTGGACGACGAAGACGTCGCAGCCGCGCACCGACTCGTTGAAACGGACATAGGTCTCGCCGTTGGAGAAGTCGTAGGCCGTGGAGGACAGCACCTCGGTGCCGAGCTCGCGGGCGACGGCGGCGGCCAGCGCCGGGTGCGCGCGCCCGGAGACGATGACCAGCCGCTTCTCCCCGCTGGTGATGATGCCCGTCATGAACTCGTTCCCCTCTCAAGGGCCCTGGGGCCCCGGTTGGTGCGCGCGGCCCGGACGGTCACGCCTCGGTGCTATTCCGCTCTCAGACCCCGCGGGCCGGAGCGTCGCCGTCGAGCAGGCTGAAGGGCGCCACGCGGGCGCCCGCCGGGATGTCGACGTCGGTCAGGATGGAGTAGGCGCCCACGCGCGTGCCCTCGCCCACCCGGGTGCGCCCGCGCAGCAGTGCCCCCGGCTCGAGCTCCACGTCGCGGGCCAGCTCGACGGTCACGTCGACCCAGGTGGAGGACGGGTCGGTCACGCTGACGCCCTCGACCATCCACCGCCTCAGGACGCGGCGGTTGAGCTCGGCGCCGAGAGCGGCGAGCTGGACCCGGTCGTTGCAGCCCTCGACGAGCCAGTGGTCGGAGACGACCAGCGCGGAGGCGGACAGCCCCTGACTGTGAGCGCGGGCGACGACGTCAGTGAGATAGATCTCACCCTGGTCGTTGTCCGTGCCCAGGGTTGCCAGGGCGTCGCGCAGGTGCGCGGCGTCGAAGACGTAGACGCCGGCGTTGATCTCGCGCACCGCCCGCTGCTCGGGCGTGGCGTCGCGGTGCTCGACGACCCCGGCGACCGCGAGCGCGTCCGGCCCGCCCGCGCGGATGACGCGGCCGTAGCCGGTGGGGTCGTCCAGCTCGGCGGTGAGCAGGGTGACGGCGTCGCCCCTCTCGCGGTGCTGGGCGACGAGCGCCTCCAGGGTGGCCGTGTCCAGCAGGGGCACGTCCCCGCTGGTGACGACGACGGGGCCGGTCAGCTCGGCGGGCAGGGCGGCCAGGGCGCAGGCCACGGCGCGGCCGGTCCCGGGGATCTCGTCCTGGTCGGCGGGCACGGCGTCGGGGGCGACCTGGGCCAGGTGGGCGACGACGGCGGCGCGCTCGTGGCGGACCACGACGACCAGGTGCTCGGGGCGCAGGCCCCGCGCGGCCGTCACCGCGTGGTCCAGGAGGCTGCGCCCGCCGATGCGGTGGAGCACCTTCGGGGTGGTCGAACGCATCCGGGTTCCCTTGCCTGCGGCCATGACGATGACGGCGGCGGGGGTCGTGGAAGCCACAAGTCCTCTTCTCGCTGATGCTCACGGTGCGCGGACCCGGGGCCCGCGGCCTCATCCTATGTCCCCGGTGCGCGCCGAACGCGGTAGGCGGGGCGAGCGCCGTGTCACGAAGCGGTCGCGGCGGCCGTCGGGCGCGGCGTCGGCCGGTCCGCTCCGCCCCCAGGGTTCGAACCCGGGCCTCAAGGCTCCAAAGGCCTGCGTGCTGCCACTACACCAGGGCGGAACGCCGCGGCCGGGCCTCACCGGCCCCGCGGCTGCGGGCCAGTGTCTCACACGGCCCGTCCATCCACGGGAACCCGGCCGGCCCGCCCGCGCCCTCCTGCGGGCCCGTGCGGCGCGGCATGATTGTGCCCATGGCGAGCAAGGCGAGCAAGCGGACCCGGATGAGCGCGAGTGAACGGCGCGAGCAGCTCATCGACGTCGCCCGGCGCCTGTTCGCCGAGAAGGGCTTCGAGGGCACCTCCATCGAGGAGATCGCCAGCCGGGCCAAGGTCTCCAAGCCGGTGGTCTACGAGCACTTCGGCGGCAAGGAGGGGCTCTACGCCGTCATCGTCGATCGCGAGCTCACCGCCATCTCCTCGACCATCACCGCCTCGCTGCGCTCCTCGGGCTCCCCGTCGATCATCCTCGAGCGCGCCGCCCTGGCGCTGCTGACCTACATCGAGGACTCCCCCGACGGCTTCCGCCTGCTGTCCTCATCCACCGACCGGGCCGCGCGCACCTACTCGACGCTCCTGGCGGACGTGGCCATCCAGGTCTCGGGCATTCTCGCCTCCCAGTTCTCCGACCACGGGATCGATCCGCGCACCGCCCCGCTGTACGCCCAGATGCTCGTGGGGATCGTCTCCTCGCCGGCGTGGTGGTGGCTGGAGAATCGGGCCATGAGCAAGGAGGAGGCCGCCGCCCACATGGTCAACCTCGCCTGGAACGGCCTGCGGGCCATGGAGCCCAAGCCCGAGCTGCGCGACGGCGGGCCGGACCGGTAGCGGGGGCCGCCCGGGATTCCCCGACCCTGCCCCACAAGGCCGCCTGGGCCGTCCCGGTAGCGGGGGCCGCCCCTTTTCACCCACCGCTACGCCCTTTCCCCGTACAGTGAGCCTTTCTCGGTGGAGAAGCTCCGGGGTGGGACCGGCGCCGCCTCGCCCCGGACGCCGGGACGCGCACTTCGCCCTCGAGAACGACGGTCGGACCACCGTGGTCCAACCGCACGCAAGTGGTCCAAGGAGAACACCGCCATGCGCCCACTGAATAACCTCCGCGGCGACTCACCCCGAGGGGCCACTGGCGGCGCTGTTTGTCCAAATCTGTTGCAAAGGCCCGAATCCCGCTGGGACGCCGGAGGAGAATCGTTGATATTCCGCGCTTCTGCTCGCCGTCGATCCCGGCCCGGAGCGCCTTTGCAACAGATCTGGACACGCCCCCGCCCCGGACCGCCCCAGGAGCCCCACCCGCACCACACCGCGCCCGCCCATCCGCACCATCATGACGATCCCGACCCACGAGCCCGCCGCTCCCGGCGAGAAAGGCTCGGTGAAGGATGAAAAGAGCGTAGTGGACGCCGTCACGGGGGGGGCGGACCGGCGCCGTCAGGCCTCCTCCAGGGCCTGGGCGGCCTCCAGCCAGGCGGTCTCGAGCTCCTCGTGCTCGGCCCGGGCGGCCACGAGGTCGCGCCCGAGCCGGGCCAGCTCGCCCGCGCGCGAGGGGTCCGCCGAGACCGCCTCCAGACGGGCGTGCAGGGCCTCGACGGCCGCGGCCGCCCGGTCCATGCGCCGCTCGATCCGGGCGAGCTCCTTGGCGGCCCGTCGACGGCGGGCCGCGGGGGCGTCCCCCTCGCCCTTCCCGGAGCGCGCCCCGTCCGGGGCGGCGGGGGCCGCGGCGGCCTCGCGCCGCATGGCCAGGTACTGCTCGACGCCGCCGGGCAGGTCGCGCAGCGACCCGTCGCCGGGCAGGGCCACCTGGTGGTCCGTGACCCGCTCGAGCAGGTAGCGGTCGTGGGAGACGACGACGAGGGTGCCGGGGAAGGAGTCGAGGATGTCCTCGACGGCGGCCAGGGTGTCGGTGTCCAGGTCGTTGGTGGGCTCGTCCAGGAGCAGCACATTGGGCTCGGTCATGAGCAGGCGCAGCAGCTGGAGGCGGCGCCTCTCCCCGCCGCTGATCTCGCCCACCCGGGTCCAGGCGCGCCGGCGGGTGAAGCCCAGGCGCTCGACGAGCTGGGCGGCGGTCAGGTCCTTGCCGCCGACGCGCACGTGTTCTCCGACCATGGCGACGGCCTCGACGACGCGCTTGTCCGCCAGGGCGTCGAGCTCGTGGGTGGACTGGGACAGGGCGGCGACCCGGACGGTCGCACCCCGCACGACGCGCCCCTCGTCGGGTTCCTGGACGCCCTCGAGCAGGCGCAGCAGGGTGGTCTTGCCGGCCCCGTTGACGCCGACGACGCCGACGCGCTCGCCGGGGGCCAGCCGCCAGGTCACCCGGCGCAGCACATCCCGCTCCCCCGCGCCGCCGGCCTCGGGGTAGCGCACCGTGACGCCCTCCAGGTCGAGGACCTTCTTGCCCAGGCGCGCCGTCGCCATGGCCGTGAGTCGGACGGCGTCGCGCGGGGGCGGGACGTCGGCGATGAGGGCCTCGGCGGCCTCGATGCGGAAGCGGGGCTTGGAGGTGCGCGCGGGCGCCCCGCGGCGCAGCCAGGCCAGCTCCTTGCGCAGGAGGTTCTCGCGCTTGGCGGCGGCGACGGCGGCCTGGCGGGCCCGTTCGGCGCGGGCCAGCACGTAGGCGGCGTAACCGCCGTCGTAGGTCTCGATGCGTCCGGGCGTCTGCGCCCGCCCGCCGCCCGGGTCGACGCCGGGGACGACCTCCCACACATTGGTGCAGATGGCGTCGAGGAACCAGCGGTCGTGGGTGACGACGACCAGCGCCCCGGCGGAGCGCCGGGAGGCGAAGCGGGCGTTCAGATGCCGGGCGAGCCAGTCCACGCCCTCGACGTCGAGGTGGTTGGTGGGCTCGTCGAGCAGGAGGACGTCGGCCGGGGAGGTCAGGACGGCGGCCAGGGCCACCCGGCGGCGCTGGCCGCCCGACAGCGCGGCGACATCGGCCCCCGGGTCGATATCGGCCAGGAGCCCGGCGTGGATGTCGCGCACCGCGGGGTCGGAGGCCCACTCGTGCTCGGGGGCCCCGCCGTGGACGGCGCGGCGCACGGTGGTGGCGCCGGGCAGGTCGTCGGCCTGGCGCAGCATCGCCACCCGGGTGCCGCCGGCGCGGGTGACGCGGCCGCCGTCGACCTCGCGCGCGCCGGCCAGGGCCGCCAGCAGCGTGGACTTGCCCGCCCCGTTGGGCCCCAGGACGCCCACGCGCAGCCCGTCCTCGATGCCCAGGGTCACGTCGTCGAGCAGGAGGCGCGGGCCCACCGCGATGCGGATGGACTCCAGCCCGATGCGGTGCGCCATCAGCCCACCGCCCTGGCCCCGGCGACGGGGGCGTCGGCGCGCACGGTCCCGGAGACCAGGCCGGAGGCCGTCAGGGTCCGGCACACGCGCATGGCGGTGGCGGCCTCCGGCACGAGCGCGGCCACGGTGGGCCCCGAGCCGGAGACGATGGCGCGCAGCGCCCCGGCCCGCTCCGCCAGGGCGATGACCTCGGCGAGGGCGGGGCGCAGGTCGACGGCGGCGGCCTGCAGGTCGTTGTGCAGGGCGGGCGCCAGTGCGCCGGGGTCGCCCGTGCGCAGGGCGGTCGTGAGCGCGTCGGGGACCTCGCGGGTGACGGGCGCGCGCCCGGCGGCGGCCGCCAGCTCGTCGAAGCGGGCGAAGACCACGGGGGTGGACAGGCCCTCGTGGGCCAGCGCGAAGACCCACTGGTAGGTGCCCCGCGTCATGAGTGGGCTGAGGTCGTCCCCCCGGCCGTGCCCGACGGCGGTGGCGCCCAGCAGCGGGAAGGGCACGTCCGCCCCGAGCCGGGCGGCCAGGCCGGTCAGCTCTGCGAGGTTCAGGCCGGTCCCCCACAACTGGTTGCAGGCGACGAGGGCGGCCGCGGCGTCGGCCGACCCGCCGGCCATGCCGCCGGCGACGGGAACGCGCTTGCGCAGGAGGAGGTCGACGCCCTCGCGCACGCCGGTGGTCCGCGCCAGCAGGAGGGCGGCCCGGACCGCCAGGTTGCGCTCGTCGACGGGCAGGCCCGGCGGGCCGCCCTCGATGGTGAGGGTGACCCGCCCGCGGGCGGCGACGGCCTGGCGGCGGGCGGTGACGGTCTCGATGAGGCGGACCGCCTGGAAAACGGTGGTCAGCGGGTGGTAGCCGTCCGCCCCCCGGGCCCCGCAGGACAGGAAGAGGTTGACCTTGCCGGGCGCCTCGACCCGCACCGAGGTGGCCGACCCGGAGCGCGAGGGCGGCGTCGGGCCGCTGGGGACGGCGCGCAGGTGGCTCACGGGGTCTCCTCGGGCGTGCTCTCGGCGGGGCGGGGGAACAGGCGCTCGGCGAGGCGGGCGAAGGCGGCGACGTCGAGCGCCTCGCCGCGCAGGCCCGGGTCGATGCCGGCGGCGCGGATCGCGGCCTCGGCGGCCCCGGGGCCCGCCGTCAGGGGGGCCAGGGCCCGGCGCAGGGTCTTGCGCCGCTGGGCGAAGGCGGCGTCGACGACGGCGAAGACCTCCTGGCGGGCGGCCGCGGTGGCGGGCGGGTCGCGCCGGACGAGTTCGACGAGGGCCGAGTCGACGTTGGGCGCGGGCCAGAAGACGGTCCGCCCGATGGTGATCGTGCGCCTGGCCGAGGCGTACCAGGCGGCCTTGACGCTGGGGACGCCGTAGGCCCTGGTCCCGGGGGCCGCGGCGAGGCGGTCGGCGACCTCGGCCTGCACCATGACGGTGGCCGAGCGCAGGGCGGGCAGGGCGGCGAGCAGAGTGAGCAGGACCGGGACGGCCACGTTGTAGGGCAGGTTCGCCACGAGGCGGGTCGGGCAGGGGCCGGCGCCCAGGGCGTGCGGCCCGTCGATGGTCAGGGCGTCGGCGGTCACGACGCGCAGGCGGGCGGCGGCGTCCGGCAGGCGGGCGGCGGCGGTGACGGGCAGGGCGCGCGCGAGCCGCGGGTCGATCTCCACGGCGGTGACGCGGGCCCCGGCCTCCAGGAGCGCCAGGGTGAGCGAGCCCAGGCCCGGGCCGATCTCGAGGACCTCCTCGCCCGGCCGCACCCCGGCGCGGCGGACGATGCGGCGCACCGTGCCGGCGTCGTGGACGAAGTTCTGCCCCCGGGCCTTGGCGGGGCGGATGCCCAGGGCCCGGACGAGTCCGCGCACGTCCGTCGGGCCGAGCAGGCCGCGGGCGGGGGCGTCGCGCCGCCCGCCGTGGACGGCGGAGGTCTCAGACATAACAACAGCGTAGCGGGCAGAGCGCATGCCACGGGCAGTCCCGCCCGCATCGAGGGGCGTCGGTGGCGAGGAGCATGATCGCTGGTCTGATTTCAAGGACGTGCGGCCTCACCGGCTCGAACCGTATCGGGCATGAGAAGACGCGGCCCCCGCCGTCGGCCGGCCCGGACGGACCGGCGCGGCAAGGACCGCCGCGTACTCCGGCGGTGGGCCGCCCCGTCGGAGCGGGGCCGCCGCAACGGGCGGATCATGGCGGTGGCGGACGGGCCGCGGCGCTCGCCTTGCGACCCGGACCGGCCGATCAGCCGGCCGCACCCGCCGATCAGTACCAGCCGGTCGCCTCCGAGTGCGCCCAGGCGGAGCAGGGCGAGCCGTAGCGGCCGGAGATGTAGCCGAGGCCCCAGACGATCTGGGTGGTGGGGTTGGTGCGCCAGTCCGCACCGACCGAGCCCATCTTCGACCCGGGCAGGGACTGGGGGATGCCGTAGGCGCCGGAGGAGGCGTTCTCGGCCTGATAGTTCCAGCTGGACTCGCGGTTCCACAGGCTGACCAGGCAGGAGAACTGGTCGTCCCCCCAGCCGTAGGAGCCCATCATGGACCTGGCGACGGCCTGGGCGGAGGCGGCGTCGGTTCCGGCGGCGGCGGTCTCCGCCGCGGGGGCCGACGACGCGGCGGCGGCGGGCGCGGCCGACGCCGTCGCGTCACCGGTGCCCACGAGCACAACCTCATCGACCCGCTGGGTGACCACCACGCTGGAGACGGCCTCGCGGGAGACCTCCTGGCCGTCGCGCATGGTCACCTGATAGGTGACGCGGGAGACCCCGTCGACGCCGGCGGTCTTGACCTGGGTCTGCCCCTGCGGCAGCGAGTCGGTCTCCTCCTGGGTGGAGGTGTGCGCATCGGTCACGTCCTCGGTGACCGTGGTCATCGAGGACTGATCGCCCTCGACCGGCAGCTCCGGCGATTCGTCGGCCGCCGGGGCGGAGTCGTCGACGTCCGGAGCGGAGTTGTCGGCGAGGTCCTGAAGACGCGCCTGGCTCTCGGTCATCGGCCGGGCATCCGGGCCCGTGGCCTGGACCGCCGCGTAGGCGCCGCCGGATACGGCCAGCGCCAGGGCGGCCGCGACACCGCCCGCGCGGTACATCGTCGGCGAGATGACGCTGCGCGGCGCCTTCTCCGCCCGCCGGCGCCCACGTGCAGGGCTGGCGGAGGAAGTCAAGCCCTTCTGAACGAGCGCCCCGAGCCCGACCGCCGTCGTGCGCAGGGAACTGCTTTGAGAGTGTCGACCCACTGATCCTGTCCTCACGGTAGTAGTGTTCACTGACGCTAGCGGACCATCGGCGTCTGTGCAATACGTGCAGTCACACAAGCACGGAAAAGCCGCCGAATACCGCTCCGGCACGACGGAAGACCCTACCACATCCCATAGACTGTGTTATTGCTCACAGCTAAGAGCGAACACATCCGCTCCTCGTCGACGCCGCGCAGCCGCGCCAGGAAGCGCACGGTGACCCCCATGAGGTAGGAGGCGTTGGGGCGCCCCCGCCAGGGCCTGGGCGGGAGGTAGGGGGCGTCGGTCTCCACCAGCAGCAGCTCGGCGGGCAGGGACGCCACCGCCCGGCGCAGCTCCTCGTTCGCGGGGTAGGTCACCGGTCCCGCCACCGAGGCGTACCAGCCGTGCTCGGCGCACGCGGCCGCCAGCCCGGCCCCGCCGGAGAAGCAGTGGAAGACGGTCCGCTCCGGGGCGCCGTCGGCCTCCAGGACGGCCACGCAGTCCTCGTGGGCGTCCCGGTCGTGGATCTGCAGCGGCAGCCCCAGCTCCTTGGCCAGCGCGATGTGCGCCCGGAAGGCCTCCCTCTGGACGGCCCGGCCGCGCTCGCCAGCGCGGAAGTAGTCCAGGCCGGTCTCCCCGACGGCGACCACGAGGCCCCGGTGGGCGCGCACCAGGCCCTCCAGGCGGGACATGGCCCCGTCCAGCGGCTCGGCGTGATGGGGCTCCGACAGCGGCTCCAGGCCGTCGGGGCCCACCTCGCGCACCCCGGCGTGCGCCACCGCCTCATTGGGGTGGATCGCCGCGGCGACCCGCACGCCCGCGAGGTCGCGGGCCAGATCGAGGGAGCCCTCCCAGGCGGCGGTCTCGCAGGCCGAGGTGATCATGCGGGTGACGCCGACGGCGGCGGCGCGCCGCACCAGCTCGGCGGCGTCGGGGGCGGCGCCGGCCGGAGCGGCGCCGGGGGCATCGCCGTTCGGAGCGGGGGCGGCGGCGTCATCGGGGGCGGGGCCGGATGGGCCGTCCACCGGCAGGTGGGTGTGGTTGTCGGTCACGGGTCCGGCCAGGGGGGCGACGGCGTCGGCCGGCGGCCAGGACCTGTCGCGATGCTTGCGGCTCATGGCGCTCCTCGAAGCTCATCCGCACCGCCCGAAGGCGGCGCCGCGGCGGTGTCAGGCGCCGGTGACGTCGTCGGGGACGGCGTCGGCGTAGCGGGCCAGCTCGGCCTCGACGATGGACTCGTCGAGCTTGACGAAGACGGGGGCGGGCTTGGCGATGGGGGTGCCGACGACGACCTCGTGGCGCCGCCAGGCGGGGGCGGTGGTGTAGTCGCCGGTGATGATGGGGTAGCCGGTGCGGCCGGCGAAGGCCTCGGGCAGGACCTGCGGGTCGAGCTCGGCGACCTCCTCGATCCGGGGCATGGGCGCGATCCGCCCGTCCCCGCCCATGACGCGGTCGACGTCGTTGGCGGCGTGGGGGAGGAAGGGCGAGAGCATGAGGTTGAGGTCCGCCACGGCCTGGGCGAGGGTGTGCAGGACCGCGGCCAGGCGGGGGCGCTGCCCCTCGCCCTTGAGCTTGAAGGGCTCGGTGTCCGCCACGTACTTATTGGCCTCCCCGACCAGGCGCATGGCCTCGGCCAGGGCGGCCTTCTGGCGGTGGCGGCGCAGGAGGCCGCCGACGACGTCGAACCCCTCCCCGATGGAGTCCAGCAGGGCCCGGTCCACCTCCTGGAGCTCGCCGGGCTCGGGGACGGCGCCGAAGCGCTTGTGGATCATGGCGGCGGTGCGGTTGACGAGATTGCCCCAGCCGGCCACGAGCTCGCCGTTGGTGCGGCGCACGAACTCGGCCCACGTGAAGTCGGCGTCGGCGCTCTCCGGGCCGGCGGCGCAGATGAAGTAGCGCAGGGCGTCGGCCTGGTAGCGGGACAGGAAGTCGCGCACGTAGATGACGATGCCGTGGGAGGAGGAGAACTTCCGGCCCTCCATGGTGAGGAACTCGCTGGAGACGACCTCGGTGGGCAGGTCGAGGACGCCGAGCTCGCCGGGGCCGACGCCGGGCAGGCCCGCGCGGGACCCCTGGCCGTTGTAGCCCAGGAGCTCGGCGGGCCAGATCTGGGAGTGGAAGACGATATTGTCCTTGCCCATGAAGTAGTAGGACAGGGCCTGCGGGTCGTTCCACCAGGCCCGCCAGGCCTGCGGGTCGCCGGTGCGCCGGGCCCACTCGATGGAGGCCGACAGGTAGCCGATGACGGCGTCGAACCACACGTAGAGGCGCTTGGTGGGCTGGTCCTCCCAGCCGGGCACGGGAATGCCCCAGTCGATGTCGCGCGTCATGGCGCGCGGGCGGATCTCCTGGAGGATGTTCTTGGAGAAGCGGATGACATTGGGGCGCCACGTGCCCGAGGCCTCGCGCTCGTCGAGCCAGGCCCCCAGGGCGTCGGCGAGGGCCGGCAGGTCGAGGAAGTAGTGGACCGACTCGACGAACTCGGGGGTCTCGCCGTTGATGCGCGAACGGGGGGCGATGAGATCGGTGGGGTCGAGCTGGTTGCCGCAGGTGTCGCACTGGTCGCCGCGGGCGCCGGGAGCGCCGCACAGGGGACAGGTTCCCTCGATGTAGCGGTCGGGCAGGGTGCGGCCGGTCGAGGGGCTGATGGCGGAGCGGGTGACCCGCTCGATCATGTAGCCGTTGTCCCGCACCGTGCGGAACATCTCCTGCACCACGCGGTAGTGGTTGCCTGCGGTGGTGCGGGTGAACAGGTCGTAGGACAGGCCCAGGGCCACCAGATCCTCGACGATGAGCCGGTTATTGCGGTCGGCCAGCTCGCGGGCGCTCACGCCCTCCTCATCGGCGGCGACAAGGATCGGAGTGCCGTGCTCGTCCGTGCCCGAGACCATGAGGACGTCGTGGCCCGCCATGCGCATGTAGCGGGAGAAGACGTCGGAGGGCACGCCGAAGCCGGCGACGTGGCCGATGTGGCGGGGGCCGTTGGCGTAGGGCCAGGCGACCGCGGAGAGGATGTGGCTCATGGCGCTAAGCCTATCCGCTCCCGCGGACACGGCCACGACGGCGTCCTGCCGTATCCTGGATCGACCGGTACGACGACGCCCGCGTCCCGCATCGGCCAGGTCGTCCTCCGGACTTCCGGACCGCCCCTATGCACAGAGGATCACGCATGTCCCAGGTACCCCCGTCCAATGACTCGCCCTACGGCTCCCAGCCGTACGGCCAGGGCTCGCCCTACTCCGGCTCCAGTGCGCCGTCGGCGCCCTATGCCCAGGGCGGGCCGGATCCCTATGCCCAGGGCGGGCCGGATCCCTATGCCCAGGGCGGGCCGGGGTCCTACGCCGGCCCTCAGAGCGCGGCGGCACCCGCCTACGGGGGCGATAACCCGTACAACGAGTCCTTCTCCTACACGGGTTCACCGGTCCCGGCTCCCAAGGGCAAGAAGGGGCCGGTCATCCTCCTGAGCATCGCGCTGGTGATGGTTCTCGGGGCCGTGGCCGTCTTCATCGGCTCAGTGGTGATGGTGGCGAATATCTCCGGCACGCTGACGCCCGTCAAACCCAATGGCGAGGTGACGGCGGATCTCAAGGGCTCCAGCATCTACGCCCTGTACAGCGATGGGGACCCCTCCTGCACCGTCACCGCCCCGAACGGCTCCGACGTGGCGGTCCTGGATGTGAGCGCCTCCAACACGAAGGTCGACGGCCACACGATGGTCGCCACCTTCTCCCCCGAGCAGGACGGGAAGCACACCATCAACTGCACCACCCCGGGATCCGAGGACGTCAGCATCGGGCAGGCCCTGGACAGCGATGGCATCGTCAACGGCGTGCTGGGCATGGGCGTCGCCATCATCCTGGCCGCTGTGGGCGTCCCCATGCTCATCGGCGCCATTATCTGGCTGGTCGTGCGCCTCTCGTACAACAGGAAGGCCCGCCAGGCGCAGGCGGCCATGGGCGGCGGCTACCCGGGAGGCCGGCAGCAGTACTGAACCCCTGTGCATAACGGATAACGGATAAGAGGATCACGCAATGTCCCAGGTACCCCCGTCCAACGATTCGCCCTACGGCTCCCAGCCGTACGGCCAGGGCCCGCTCTACGCCGGCCCCGGCGCGCCGTCGGCGCCCTACGCCCAGGGCGGGCCGGACCCCTACTTCGGCCAGCAGAATGCGATGACACCCGCCTACGGCGGCAATAACCCGTACGACGAGTCCCTCTCCTACGCGGGCGCTGGCGTGCCGGTCCCGGCCCCCAAGGGCAAGAAGGGGCCGGTCATCCTCCTGAGCATCGCGCTGGTGATGGTTCTCGGGGCGCTGGCCATCTTCATCGCCTCAGTGGTGGTGGTCATAGACATCTCCCGCACGCTGACGCTCATCAAGCCCAACGGCGAGGTGGCGGCGGACCTGAAAAGCACCAGCGACTACGCCCTGTACAGCGAGGGCGATCCCTCCTGCACCGTCACTGCCCCGAACGGCTCCGACGTGTCAATCGCCAAGCTGGACGACTCGACGGTGAGACTCGACGGTCACAGGATGGTCGCCACCTTCTCCTCCGGCCAGGACGGGAAGCACACCATCAGCTGCACCACCCCGGGATCCGAGAAGGTCTACCTCGGGCAGGCCGTGCACGGCGAGGGCGTCGTCGGCGGGGCCCTGGGGCTCGTCGGCATCGTCCTCCTGAGCATCGTGGGTCTTCCCCTGCTCATCGGCGCCATTATCTGGCTGGTCGTGCGCCTCTCGTACGACAGGAAGGCCCACGAGGCGCAGGTCGCCATGGGCGGCGGCTACCCGGGAGACCAGCAGTGGCAGCAGTACTGATCCGACCCGCGGGCGCGGCCCCGCGCTACTGATCGCGCAGCTCCAGGGCCGCCCGGTAGACCTCGTTGGGACGAAGGCCGGCGGCCCGGGCGGCGACGCCCGCCGCCGTCTTGAGCCTCATCCCCTCCCCCGCCAGGGCGAGGGCCTCGCGGGCGGCGCCGGCGGGATCGGCGTCGGCGCGATCGGCCCCCGCCACGACGAGGACGATCTCCCCGAGCGCTCCGCCGTCGGTCAGCGCGGCGAGCTCGCCCAGGGTGGCGCGGCGAACGTCCTCGTGGGTCTTGGTCAGCTCCCGGCACAGCGCGGCGCGGCGCCCGGCGCCGAAGGCCCCGACCATATCGGTCAGGGTGTCGTGGACGCGGCGCGGGGACTCGAAGAAGATCAGGGTGCGCGGCTCCCGCGCCAGGGAGCGCAGGACGCGCCCGCGCTCCCCGGGGCGGCGGGGCGGGAAGCCCTCGAAGCAGAAGCGGTCGGTGGCCAGTCCGGACAGCGCCAGGGCCGTCAGGACCGCGGAGGGGCCGGGCACGACCGTGACGGGCACGCCCGCCCCGTCGGCGGCGACGACGAGGCGGTAGCCCGGGTCGGAGACCGAGGGCATGCCGGCGTCGGAGACAACGAGGACGCGGGCGCCGTCCCGGGCCGCCGAGACGAGCTGGGAGGCCCGGTCGCGCTCATTGTGCTCGTGGAAGGACACGAGGCGGGCGCCGACGCGGACGCCCGCGCGCTGGGCGAGGGCGCGCAGACGGCGGGTGTCCTCGGCGGCGATGAGGTCGGCGGCGGCCAGGGCATGACGCAGGCGATCTGTGACGTCTCCCATATTGCCGATCGGCGTGGCGGCCAGCGTAATAGCGCCGGGACGCAGGGCAGGAGGGTCGGCGGAAGGGCCGGCGCCGTCGTCGGACTGCGGGCAGGACGTGGCGTCACTCATGGGCTCAGTATGGTCACGGATTTAGACTCACCGCCGTGAGCCACTCCCGTGACGCCCTGCCCAGCCTCTCCGACAACGTGTCGGCCCCGCCGACCGAGACGGAGCCGCCCGTCAATCCGGACGGGGCATCGCCCTCGGTCACGACGACGGATTCCAACGGGGTCGCCGAAACCGAGCCCTCCGCCGAGGACGCCGGGATCGAGGAGGTCGAAACCGGAAGCGCGCCGGACGAGACCGCCGGGACCGCCGGGCCCACGGACGATGCGGCACCGGCCCCCATTCCCATGGGGGTGGACTACGGCCTTATGCCCGACCCCGTCGCACCGCCGTCCGAGTGGGGCAATGCGGTCGGCGTCACGACGGAATCTGCGACGATGCAGTTCCTCGCCCGCCCGTCCGGAGCCGGGGCCTCACTCTCCCCGATCTCGTCGCGGATGCAGGACCGGCTGCGCCGTCGGCTCGGGTTGAAACCGAAGGACTGGGTCCTGGAGCGGTCCGTGCGCATTAACGGCTGGATCGCCACCGGAATCGTGACGCTCATCGCGGCCCTGACCCGACTGATCGGCCTGGGGCATCCCGACCGGCTCATGTTCGACGAGATCTACTACGTCAAGGACGCCTACGCCCTGTGGCACAACGGATACGAGTCGGTCTGGTCCCACAATGCCGACGAGCTCTTCTCCGAGGGCAACTTCTCAGCGCTGACCCGCGAGCCCGCTTACGTCGTCCACCCGCAGCTGGGCAAGTGGCTCATCGGCCTGGGAATGGAGATCTTCGGCCCGGGAACGCCCTTCGGCTGGCGCTTCATCCCGGCGGTCGCCGGCATCCTCACCGTATTCCTGCTGGCGCGACTGACCATGCGGCTGACGCACTCACCGCTCCTGGCGGGCCTAGCGGGATTCCTCCTGGCCATCGACGGCACCGGGATCACGGAGTCGCGCATCGGCCTGCTCGACATCTTCATCGGCTTCTTCGCACTCCTGTCCGTTTACTGCCTGGTGCACGACCGCGAGTGGTTCCGCACTCGCCTGGCGGGCGGACTGGACGGCGCGCACGTCGGTTCCTGGGCGCCCCTGCCGCTTGTGCGGCCCTGGCTCCTGGCGACCGGCGTGTGCCTGGGCCTGACCTGCTCGATCAAGTGGTCGGGCGTATACCTCCTGGCCGCCGTCGGGATCCTCACCGTCGTGTGGGACCTGACGGCGCTGCACCGCATCCGGGCGCGCAGCTGGTTCCTCGACGGGATCCTGCACCGCGGTATCCTCGACTTCCTCCACCTCGTCCCCGTCGCCCTGGTGGTCTACGTGCTCGGGTGGTGGTCGTGGTTCACCCACGCCCGCTCATTCGACCGCAACTGGGCGGCCACTCAGCGCCTCAACGGCGATCTCGTGCGCGGTTGGCTGCCCGACAGCCTCAACAGTCTGCTCGAGTACCACCTGTCGATGTACAACTTCCACACCCACCTCGAGGAGTTTCACCCCTACATGTCCAAGCCCATTCAGTGGCTGGTGCAGTGGCGGCCGACCTCCTTCTACTGGGCCGACGAGCGCGAGCTCGCCGGCGCCCGCTGCGGGACCGGCAAATGCGTCCAGGCCATTACGTCGATCGGGAACATCCCCGTGTGGTGGTCGGCCATTATCGGGCTCGTCTTCTGCGTGCTGGTGCTGGCCCTCCGCAACAGGGACTGGCGGGTCTGGGCGGCCCTCATCGGGTACGTCGGCCTGTACCTGCCGTGGTTCATCTACAGCAACCGCACCATCTTCAACTTCTACACGGTGGCCTTCGCGCCTTTCGTGGTGCTCGCACTCACCCTGTGGCTCGGTGCGATCTCCGGGCTCCTTGAGCCCGTGCCCGGTTCCCGTCTGGCGGTGGCGGAGGATGTCGCCCTGGCCTCCGGAAGGATTGGCGAGGGCCGACCGTATCCACGCGGATTCGTGGCGCGGCTGCTGGGATTCGGCGGGAGGCGGCCGATGCGTCGCGGTCTGCCGGCCGAGTGGACGGGGGTACCGGCGTGGCGCATGCGCGCCGAGGGCCTGTGGGTTCTCGCCGTCGGCGTCGTTGCCGCCACGATCTTCGCCGTGCTGTGGTGGCCTATCTGGACCGGCCAGGCGGTCTCCTACGATTTCTGGCACTGGCACATGCTGCTGCCGTCCTGGGTCTGAACCGCGGAGGCCGGGCGGGGGGCGTCCCCGAGCGGCTGGGGCCGCGGCGGAGACTGCGGGGGTGTGCCCCTGTGCGGTGTGTCAAGCGGCGTTGTGCTGCTGGCTGCGGGTCGTAAGGGCCGCGTCGCGGATCATGGCGTGCAGGGCGCGGCGGGGGTCCAGGGCGAGCAGGGCCTGGTTGTGACGTTCTCCCTGTGAAGAGGGTGGGCTCGCACCAGGGTGCACCAGGGTCTCGACCCGGGCGGCGACGTCGTCCCGCTGGGAGCGCGGGGCGATGCCACCCAGAATCCACCATCACGGGTGAGTCGGCCCGCTTGGGAGCGCGGGGCGGCGAGTTGGCGGGCCGGGTGGGGCGGACGGTGTCGGCCGCGGCGGTGCCGGCGACCATCGCAGTCTGCTTGGTGAGGGCCTGGATGATGCGGTTGGTCCGGGCGGCGTGGCGCCGGGCGGCGTGCTTCTTGAGGCCAGCGTCGATGCGGGCCCTGCCGGCCTTCCTCAGCGCGGCGGGGACGGTTCCGGCGCCCCGTCCCCGCTTCGTCTCGGTAGTGCGTCTCGCGTGGTGGGATGGCGTCTCGCATGTTGTGACGCGCCCCGGCTCGCGAGCACGTCACTCAACCCGCGAGCACGTACCTCTGGCAGACGTTCTCGCGGGTCAAGTGACGTGCTCGGCGGTTACCCGGCGATCTCGCGGACCGCGGCGCCCGGCGCCGCTGCGCCCCGGACGCCGAGACGTGCACTTCGCACTCGAGAACGAGGGTCGGACCGCCGTGGTCCAGCGCAACGCAAGTGGTCCGCGCAGGAGAGCGCCACCATGAGCTTCGTTGTGTTGTAAGGGTGTGGGCCCGCGTGGGGGTGGGCGCCTGGTTGGGGCGCCGGCCCCGCGCGGGCCGGTGGTGTGTGTTCCGGTGGTGTCCTACTCTTCCGCTCCCTGGTG
>NZ_AUBL01000014.1 GCF_000429225.1 Actinomyces dentalis DSM 19115 | reverse complement strand
CCTGACTCATGACACTTTGGTGGGGTCTGGGTTTTGATGCGGGTTTTTCGTTGATATCGTGTGGTGGTCGGGGTGTGCCGGCACACTAAGGGGCCGGTAGGGTCGGGGTGGTGAGCCCGTTTCTGCGCAAGGTCAAGACCGCCTCGGGGGCGACGGCGGTGCAGATCGCGGTCAAGCAGGGACGCCGGGACAAGGTGATCGAGCACCTGGGTTCAGCCCACACCAAGGCCGAGCTGGCTGCCCTGATGGAGATCGGCCGGCACCGCATCGCCCCGGACCAGTTGACTCTGGACCTGCCCTCCGCATCATCAGCACCACCGGCGGCTTCGACAGACACTGCCGGCGTGGTGGCGGTGGTGGAGTCGGCGCGCTCGGCCCTGTTGTGGGAGGTCCTGCACGGGGCCTACACCCGCCTGGGGCTGGGTGGGGCGGTCGGGGGTGATCGGGCCTTTGAGCAGATGGTTCTGGCTCGTGTGATCGAGCCGTCCTCCAAGGCCCAGGTGCCCCGCGTGCTGGGTGACCTGGGCCTGGAGCCGGTCACCGTGCGGACCTTGTTCCGCTCCCTGGCCCGGGCCCAGGAACGGGGATACCGGGAGGCGATCTCCCAGGCCCTGTTCGAACACGTCACCAGCACCGGGGGCCTGACCCTGTGCCTGTACGACGTCACCACCCTGTACTTCGAGACCGAGAGGGAGGACGACCTGCGCAAGGTCGGTTACTCCAAGGAGAGGCGGGTCGACCCCCAGGTCATCGTCGGCCTGCTGGTCGACCGCGGCGGTTTCCCCCTCCAGGTCGGGTGCTGGGAGGGCAACCGGGCCGAGACCACCACGATCATCCCCATGGTGGAGGCCTTCCAGGCCGCCCACGGTATTGAGGAGCTCGTCATCGTGGCTGATGCCGGCATGCTCTCGGCGGCCAACCTCAAGTCCCTGGACGAGGCGCACCTGCGGTTCATCGTCGGGGCCCGCACCACCCGGGCCCCGGGGGACCTTGAGGCGCACTTCCACTGGAAGGGTGACGCGTTCACTGATGGGCAGCTGATTGACACCATCACCCCCAGGAGAGGCTCCAGGAGCGAGCGGGACAAGAGCCTCAGGGCTGAGCCGGTGTGGGACCCGGTCACCCATCCGGGGTCGTGGCGGGCGGTGTGGGCCCACTCCAAGAAGCGCGCGGCCCGGGACAACCGGACCCTGGACGCCCAGGCCAACCGGGCCCGGGCCGTCGTCGCCGGCCAGCGACGTCCTAAGGGCACGCGCTTCGTCACCACCCACAAAGGAGACCAGGTCCTCGATGAGGCGTCCCTGGCCAGAGCCCGCTCCCTGGTGGGACTCAAGGGCTACGTCACCAATATTCCGTCTCGCTTGATGGACGCCGCCGAGGTCGTCTCCTCGTATCACGAGCTGTGGCACGTCGAGGCGTCCTTCCGCATGAGCAAGCACGACCTGTCAGCCCGACCCGTCTTCCACCACACCCGCGACGCCATCGAAGCCCACCTGACCGTCGTCATGGCCGCCCTAGCCGTAGCCCGCCACCTCCAGGACGCCACCGGCATGACCATCAAACGCATCATCCGCACCCTCAAACCCCTCCAGGAGATCACCATCAACCTCAACGGCCACCACCTCACCGCCGCCCCACGTCTGACCGACGCCGCCAACGACATCCTCACCGCCCTGAACACACCACACCCGGCACACTAAGCGTCATGAGTCAGGTCGGAGCCCCGCAGGCGCCGGGGCTGACGGGCGGCGTCGCCGGGGGCGCCGCGCCTCGGCCCGCCCGCGCCGTCGGCCCGCGCCGCCCTCACAGGCCGCCGAGGAACTGGGCGAAGAAGATCTTGGCGATCATGGCCACGGGGTAGACCATGGCGTAGCCCAGCGCGACGCGCGGATCGGAGCCGGTGCGCTCATTGGCGAAGGCGAGGACGGCCGGCTGGGTCTGGACGCCGCCGACGAGGCCGGACAGGCGCGTGCCGCCCATTCCGACGATCCAGCGCATGGAGGCGTAGGTGCCCAGTCCCACCACGGTGGTGATGACGAATCCGGTCACCAGGATCCTCCACCAGTCGCCCCCGGCGAAGGCGTCGGCGATCTGCCCGCCCGCCTTCGTGCCCGCCTGGGCGAGGAAGACGAGCAGGCCGAACTCGCCCAGGACGGCGGTGGCCGTGAAGGGCAGCGCCGTGACGAAGCCCTTGATCCGCCCGATCTTGCCGAAGACGAGGCCCACCAGGAGCGTGCCGGCCGCCGAGCCGATGGAGAAGGTCGCCCCGGTGGGGGTGAGGAACTTCCATTCGCCGATGACGATGCCCAGGGCCATGCCCACGCCCAGGGCGATCGGGTTGATGGAGGACAGGCCCCGGGCCGAGTCGCCGAAGAACTTGGAGATCTCCGCCATGCGCCCGGTCGGGGCGACGACGCGCACGCGGTCGCCCTCCTGGAGGACCAGGTCGGGCGTGCCCACCATGTCGACGTCGCCGCGCCGCACGCGCGAGATCGTCGCCCCGAACTTGGCGTCCACGCCGAGCTCGGCGACGGTGCGCCCGGCGAGCTTGGGGTCGGAGACGGTGATGCGGCGGAAGTCGAGGTAGCGGCGATCCTCCAGGAGGGAGTGGGAGGAGCCGTGGCCGAGGGCCTCGATGACCTGCTTGACGGCCTCCTGGGTGCCCACGACGGTCACCAGGTCGTCCCGGTTGATCCGGTCCTCGTTGCGCGGGCGCGTGATCGGCCCGGTCTCGCCCCGGCGCAGGCGGGAGAACTTCAGCTCGCCGGAGATGCGCTCGGCGATGTCGCCGATCATGGGGGAGTCCTTGCGCTCGACCCGGATCGTGCGGTTGATGAGCGGGGAGGGCGCGTCCTTGTCCGCGCGGCGGTAGCGCAGGGCCATGAGGCAGAAGAACAGCATCCCGGTGACGCCGTAGAGGTAGGCCACCGCGTAGCCGACGGTGGCGATGGCGGGCCCCTCCTCGTTGCTGGCCAGCACCGCCGCGTTGCCGGCGGCGGCCAGCGACGGCGTGTTCGTGGTGGCCCCCGCGAAGGTCCCCGCGATGAGGGCCGGGTCCATTCCCAGGGCGCGGCCCACGCCCACGCCCGCCCCGGCCGCCGCGAGGAAGATCAGGAGCATGAGGGCCAGGGGCCCGCCGGCGGTGCGGATGACGTGGAAGAAATTGGGGCCGGACTGGACTCCGATGGCGAAGGTGAAGATGGCCAGTCCGAGGGTGCCCAGGGGCACGGGCACATCGACGGCCACGCCCTCCGAGGCCCCCCACGCGGCGAGCGCGATCCCGGCGAAGAGCACGGCGGCGGCGCCCAGGCTCACCCCCTTGACCTTGACGTGGCCCACGCCCATGCCCAATCCGATGAGGAGGAACAGGACGAGAACGGGGTTCTGGGAGAAATGGTGCAGGAGTCCGGTGACCACGGTGGCGCGCCAGCCTTTCCTTCGCTGCTCCGCTGTGCGCAGCGACGTCTGTGTCGGGGGAACTGGGGAGGATTGTGCCATCTTCCGGCGGGTCGGTGTCGGACTTCGGGCCGGGCCGCCCCGGGGACCGGCCCGATCCGGGGACCGGCCGGCCCCGCCATGACGCGGGGAGGCGCCGTCGTCCGAGTCCGTGATTCCATGATGTGAGACGAGTGGGTTCCGATATGACTACCCGGGGTCGAGCGCCTACCGTTGCCGCTATCCGGTCATCAGGACGACCGGATCAGGCGTTGAGCCCGTACGGGGAGGAGGGCAGGCGAATGGGACGAAGCGGCGGAACCGCGGCCGAGGACCGCCAGACGATGACAGGTGCTCAGGCGCTGGTACGCGCCCTGGAGGACGCCGGGGTCACGGACATCTTCGGCATGCCGGGCGGGGCCATCCTGCCCTTCTACGACCCGCTCCTGTCGAGCTCGAGGATCCGGCACATCCTGGTGCGCCACGAGCAGGGCGCCGGTCACGCGGCCGAGGGCTACGCCCTGGCCACCGGCCGCGTCGGCGTGTGCGTGGCGACCTCCGGGCCCGGGGCCACCAACCTCATCACCGCCATCGCCGACGCGCACATGGACTCGGTGCCCATGGTCGCCATCACCGGTCAGGTCGGGGCCCCCTCGATCGGCACCGACGCCTTCCAGGAGGCGGACATCATCGGGGCGACCATGCCCTTCGTCAAGCACTCCTTCCTGGTGACCTCGCCCGAGGAGATCCCCGCGCGCGTCGCCGAGGCCTTCCACCTGGCGGCCACCGGCCGCCCCGGGCCCGTCCTCATCGACGTGACCAAGGACGCCCAGGTCGGCATGACCGCATACCGGCGCCCCTCGCGCCTGGACCTGCCCGGCTACGCGCTGCCCGGACGGCCCAACCGGCGCCGGATCGAGCAGGCGGCCGAGGTCATCGCCTCCGCCGAGCGCCCCGTGTTCTACCTGGGCGGGGGCCTGGCCCGGGCCGGCGTGCCGACCCGCGAGCTGCTCGAGCTCGTCGACGTCGTGGGCGCCCCCTTCACCACCACGCTCACCGCCCTGGACGTCCTGCCCACGGACCACCCGCTCCACCTGGGCATGCCGGGGATGCACGGCACCGTCGCCGCCGTCGGGGCGCTCCAGCGCGCCGACGTCGTCATCGCCCTCGGCACCCGCTTCGACGACCGCGTCACCGGCAGGCCGGACACCTTCGCCCGGCACGCCGCCGTCGTCCACGTCGACATCGACCCGGCGGAGATCTCCAAGATCCGCACCGCCGACGTGCCCATCGTCGGCGACCTGGCCGACGTCGTCCCCGCCCTGAGCGCGGCCTGCCGCGCCCAGTTCGCCGCCGAGCCGCGCGCCGATACCGACCAGTGGCTCACGGAGGTCGCCCACATGCGGGCCACCTACCCCACCACCTGGACCGACACCGACGACGGCCTCCTCCAGCCGCAGGAGGTCATCACCCACCTGGACGCCCACGCCCCCGAGGACACCATCTGGGTCACCGGCGTCGGCCAGCACCAGATGTGGGCCGCCCACTACCTGCACTTCACCCGCCCCCGCTCCTGGATGACCTCCGCCGGGGCCGGCACCATGGGCTACGGCGTCCCCGCCGCCATGGGGGCCAAGGTCGGCGCGCCCGACCGCCCCGTATGGCTCATCGACGGCGACGGCTGCTTCCAGATGACCAATCAGGAGCTGGCCACCGCGACCCTCAACGAGATCCCCATCAAGATCGCGATCATCAACAACTCCTCCCTGGGCATGGTCCGCCAGTGGCAGACCCTGTTCTACGGGCAGCGCTACTCCAACACCGACCTGCACACCGGCGCCGGAACGGCGCGCATCCCCGACTTCGTCAAGCTGGCCGAGGCCTGCGGCGCCGTCGGCATCCGCTGCGAGCGCCTGGAGGACGTCGACGACGTCATCGCCCGGGCCAACGCCATCAACGACCGACCCGTCGTCATCGACTTCATCGTCTCGGCGGACGCCCAGGTGTGGCCCATGGTGGCCGCGGGCGTGTCCAATGACGAGATCCAGCACGCCCAGGGCATGAGCCCGGCGTGGGAAGAGGAGTGAGACCGTGAGCGAGAAGCACACGCTGTCCGTCCTGGTGGAGAACAAGCCCGGCGTGCTCACGCGCGTGTCGGCCCTGTTCACCCGACGCGGCTTCAACATCCACTCCCTGGCCGTGGGCCCCACCGAGCACGAGGACGTCTCGCGCATCACGGTGATCGCCGACGCCGAGGGACTGGCGATGGAGCAGGTGACCAAGCAGCTCAACAAGCTGGTCAACGTGCTCAAGATCGTCGAGCTCGACCCGGCCACCTCCGTGGGCCGCGAGCTCTACCTCATCAAGGTCCGCGCCGACGACGCCAACCGCACCGCGGTGCTGCAGATCGTCGACCTCTTCCGCGCCCACGTCGTGGACGTCTCGCCGACGTCGGTGGTCATCGAGACCGTCGGCTCGGAGTCCAAGGTCAAGGCGCTGCTGGGCGCCCTCCAGCCCTACGGGGTCAAGGAGATCGTCCAGTCCGGCGCCGTGGCCATCACGCGCGGACCGCGATCCATGACCGATCAACTCAAGGAGAAGTGAAGCACCACCATGGCAGCTGAGAAGTTCTACGACGACGACGCGGACCTGTCCGTCATCCAGTCCAAGAGGGTCGCGGTCATCGGCTACGGCTCGCAGGGCCACGCCCACGCCCTCAACCTGCGCGACTCGGGCGTGGAGGTCGTCGTCGGCCTGCGCGAGGGCTCGTCCTCGGTGGCCAAGGCCGAGGAGGCCGGGCTGACCGTCAAGCCGATCGCCGAGGCGGTCGCCTGGGCCGACGTCGTGACCATCCTCGCCCCCGACCAGGTCCAGGCCGCCCTGTACACCGAGCAGATCGAGCCCAACCTCAAGGACGGCGCCGCGCTGCTCTTCGCCCACGGCTTCAACATCCACTTCGGCTACATCGAGCCCGCCGCCGGCCACGACGTCATCATGGTCGCCCCCAAGGGCCCCGGCCACACCGTGCGCCGCGAGTTCGAGGCCGGCCGCGGCGTGCCCGTGCTCGTGTGCGTCGAGCGGGACGCCTCCGGCAATGCCTGGCCGCTGGTCCTGTCCTACGCCAAGGCCATCGGCGGCACGCGCGCCGGCGCCATCAAGACCACCTTCCGCGAGGAGACCGAGACCGACCTGTTCGGCGAGCAGACCGTCCTGTGCGGCGGCGTCTCCAAGCTCATCCAGTACGGCTTCGAGACCCTGGTCGAGGCCGGCTACCAGCCCGAGATGGCCTACTTCGAGGTCTGCCACGAGATGAAGCTCATCGTCGACCTCATCAACGAGGGCGGCATCTCCAAGCAGCGCTGGTCCTGCTCCGACACCGCCGAGTACGGCGACTACGTCTCCGGCCCGCGCGTCATCACCCCCGACGTCAAGGAGCACATGAAGGAGGTCCTGGCCGACATCCAGGACGGCTCCTTCGCCAAGCGCTTCATGGACGACCAGGCCGCCGGCGCGCCGGAGTTCAAGAAGCTGCGCGCCCAGGGCGAGGCCCACCCGATCGAGAAGACCGGCCGGCAGGTGCGCTCCATGTTCGCCTGGCGCGCCGACGTCGACAAGGACTACACCGAGGGCTCCGTGGCCCGCTGATCGGGCGGCGGCGCCGGCCGGCGATGCTGACTGATGACGCCGGCACTGACGGCGGCGCAGATTGGCAGCGCTGTCAACGGTGCCGACTGGTGGCCGGCAGCGTCGGCGCTGACGGCGCGACGGTTGCGGACGGGCGGGTCCGCGCACTGCTCAGGCGGGGCGCGGACCCGCCCGCCGTCGTCCTCCCCTCGGGGCCGGACGGGGCGGGCGGTGCTCGACCGCGAGAAGATCCGGTCGGATAGTCTTGAGCGGGAGACCGACGTCGAGGAGGAGGGGAGAGACCCGTGCTCACGCGCTTCGAGGTGTCGGGCTTCAAGAACCTGAGGGACGTCGTCGTCGACTTCGGGCCCTTCACCTGCATCGCCGGGCCCAACGGCGCGGGGAAGTCGAACCTCTTCGATGCGATCCAACTGCTCTCCGCCCTCTCCCGCACGTCGTTCTCGAGGGCCTTCGGCGAGATCCGAGCGGGCGGCGGTCAGCGCGGAACGGTCCGCTCCATGCTGTCCCCCCGGGTGCTGGCCGGCGAGGAGAATCTGAGGCTCGCGGCGGAGCTCATCGTCCCCGGGACGACGGAGATTGCGCACCGCAATGTTCGGCTGCACAATACATTCCTGCGCTACGAGATCGAGCTGTCCGTCGATGACTCGG
Organism: Actinomyces dentalis DSM 19115; assembly: GCF_000429225.1. Taxonomy (GTDB): domain Bacteria; phylum Actinomycetota; class Actinomycetes; order Actinomycetales; family Actinomycetaceae; genus Actinomyces; species Actinomyces dentalis. The sequence continues at coordinate 68,881 of NZ_AUBL01000014.1, read as the reverse complement.
ACGGAGTCGCCCCGCGCCTCGGCGTCGTGCGGGAGTCCCTCGCGCCCCTGAGAATGGAGTCGCTGCCCGAACCCATGCGGGCCGTCTGCGCCGACTACGTGATTGAGTGGGATTGGAATGATATAAGTGATATATTCGTGACATATCCTCTACGACGCTGCGAAAAAGGTGTTCCCACCATCTACGTCCGCGATACCGCATTCGACGAGGAAAGAGGTCCCTACGACTTCATGGACTCCGTCGAGGTCGACGGGATGGAGGCGACCGCGTTGAGCATGGCGGACCTGTTCGTTCCGCCCGAGGTGCGCGCGGTGCGCTGGGAGATGGCCTCGTGGCGGTTCTTGTCCCTCGAGCCGAGCGCCATGCGCGCCGCGGACAGCGTCGACGAGGTCGGTCCGATCTCGGCCACCGGCGCGCACGTCCCCGCCTTCCTCCATCGGCAGGAGCAGCGCACCGGGAGCGCGGTCTGCGACGAGGTCCGCCGGGCCGTGTCCGCCCTGGTCGATATCCGGAGTCTGCGGGTCGTCCCCAATGGCGACTTCCTGGAGCTGCGGGCCCGGCTGGGGGAGGGCCCCGAGTTGCCGGCGCGCTCGCTGTCGGACGGGACGCTGCGCTTCCTCACCCTGGCGGCACTGGGAGTATCCGATGATATCGGGCTCATCGCCCTGGAGGAGCCGGAGAACGGCATTCACCCGGCGAAGATCGAGGCGATGCTCGAGCTGCTGCGCTCGTTGTCCCAGCCGGAAGAACCGGAGAAACCGGAGGAGAAGAACTATTCTGATCCGTGGTCCCGGCTGGAGTCGACTGATTCGACCGAGCCGATTGATCCGATCGGGCCGAAGAGCGGACGTCTGCGCCAGGTGCTCGTCAACACCCACTCCCCGTACCTCGTCGAGGAGGTGCTGCGGCGAGCCCCGGATGACGTCTTGTGCGCGGTCCTGTGGACGCGTCAGGACCCCGACGGGCGGCGCAGCTCCTCGGCCTCCTTCCATCCGCTGGCGGGCACCTGGCGGGTGCAGCGGTGGAAGGAGCGGGGCGGGCCGCGCGCCATGGCGCCGGTGTCCCGATCCCGGCTCGTCGATTATCTGCGCGACCCGGCCGCCGAGGACACGGGGGATGACGCGTGAGCGGCTACTGGCAGTGCGCCCTCGTGTGCGAGGGAAGATCGGACGAGCCCCTGGCGGAGACGCTGCAAAGTCTTATGCTCGCCTGTCGTCCGGGCGATGATATTGCAGTCGAGGTATACCGCCCCGAGAAGGCCAAGGATCGTAGTGTCGCCGCGAAACTGGCGGCCATTGCCGCTGATGATGTATACGATCTCATCTTCGTGCATCGTGATGCGGATAATGTCGGGTGGGAGGCTCGTGCTGAGGAGATCCGTTCAGCCGGGGAGAAGCGCGCGGTGCCGGTGATCCCGGTGCGCATGACGGAGACCTGGGCGCTCGCCCATCTCTGGGCGGAGGAGGAGTGTCGCAAATGGCTGGCCGACAATGCGAGTGTCGGGCGTTTGCGGGCCCTGGAGGAGATGAGCGATCCCAAGGAGGTGCTCCGCCGTTGGGCAAGTCGTGACAGAACCTCTCTTCTCGCCGGGGATGACTGGGGCAGGTTCCGTTCCGAGGCGATCCGGAGGATCGATGTCGAGAAACATGTCGCCGAGCTGGACGCTTGGAGGAGGCTGCGCGAGTGCCTCGAGGCCGCCATGATCAGGTGCAGGCCCCACCTGGCCGGGGAGTCGGCGGACTGACCCGGGGCGCGGGGCCCGCTCGGGGTGAGCCGGTCGCGTCGCAGAGCCGTTCCCGGGATGGCGGCCGGCCCCTACATCGGGCGGAGCCGGCCAGGACGTCTCATCCCGACCGCGGGCCACTCCGGCCCCCGCTGTCGCAGTCCGAGCACGCTGGCGGGGCGGAAAAGGTGGCCGGCGCGTACTTTTAACGCCTCAGTTCCGCGATCGTCCATCGCAGAAGAGCGCAATGACGCCGTTTCTCGGATGCGCGACGTCGCGCGGCGACCTTAAAAGTACGCGCCGGCCACCTTTTCGCGGGCGGATCCCCTGGTGCGGCGGCAGTCCTCGAACTGATCACCGCCATGGCGCGCGACACCGGCGAGTTCCCCGGTGCGGTGAAGGCTCCCGCGGGACTGCCTCGTGACGACCCCGGGCGGCCTCGCCAAGGCCGATGTTCCGAAGGTCGAGGGGCTCTTCAGCGGCCCCGGGATCGCAGCGCGGGCGGGAGGGCGTGGCGGAGTCCGGGTCCTCAGCCGCGGCCCACTCGGGCGGCGCTCCGACGGCGCTCGCGGCCGGGGCGCCCCGGGTCCGCGAGATCGCCGGATAACCGCCGAGATCGTCACTTAACCCGCGAGCACGTCTGCTAGAGTGACGTGCTCGCGGGTTAAGTGACGATCTCGCGGAGCCGGGGCCCGGGCATCCGGGAGCCGGAGGCGGCGGCGGGGTCGAGGAAGGTCGCGTGGAGCCGGGCCGAGTCGGAACGGGGGGTCGGGGCCGAGTCCGCAGCGACGCCGAACTCGACGCGCACCGGGACCGGACCCGTGCGTGCGGGACCCGGCTTGCGTAATGCGAGCCCGGTGCAACGGAATCCACCCCACCTCGCGCCGTGCGAGCCCAGCGCGACGCAATCCATCTGCGCTCGATTCTTGCGAGCCCGCCTCGCACAATGCGACCTGAGGTGACATCACCAAAACGACTCCCCCCGGGGCGCGGTCGCCGGGACTTCGGGTGCAGGCCCTACCCGGCCGGGGAGTCGGCGGACCGATCCTCCTCGCGGGGCCCGCTCGGGGCGAGCCGGTCGCGCCGCAGGCGGACCCGCACGGCCAGCAGGGCCATGGCCACTCCCATGAGCCCCACGAGGAGGGCGGCGCCCCGGCCGGGCCCCGTCCCCACGACGGCCCCGACGCCGGTGGACAGGGGGCCTCCCGGCCTCAGGAGGGGTTGGAGGACGCGGTCGACGAGGACACCCGCGCACAGGTAGGCCACCAGGTAGCCCATCTGGGTGATCAGGCTGATCGTCCCCCAGGTCCGGGCCTGACGGGCGTTGTCCACCTCGCCGCGCACCAGGACCTCGGCCCCGGCCTGGGACAGGGGCAGGCTCGCGAAGGTGAGGAAGCCGCAGGCGCTCACCCACCAGGCGCCCGGCCCCAGCGGCACCAGGACCATGGCGGCGCCGGTGCCCGCCAACCCCGCTGCCAGCAGCGTCGTCGGCCGGGCATTCTTCATGATGGTCACCAGACTCGCCCCGACGAGCATCCCGGTGGCGGCGATCGTTTCGATCGCGCCCATGGCGGCCGTGCTCACCATGGGCATGAGGATCGGCTTGATGAGCACCTGGAGAACCCCGATGGCCAGGGTCGCCACGGTCATGAGGGCGACGAGGAGGCGCAGGCCCGGGTGGGAGGCGATGGTCCGCCACCCCGCCATGAGGCCGCCGCCGGAACCGGCCTGCTCCGCGGCCCCCCGCTCCTCCTGTGCGGGCGCCGCCTGGGCGTTGCGCGCACCCGGACTCCGGGCGCCGGCCGTCCTCAGGGCTCGGCGCACCGTCGCGGTGCAGGCCACGGTGACCAGGCACGTGGAGGCGTCGATGACGACCAGGCCCCGCACGCCGATGAGCGGCATGAGCAGGCCCGCGAGCGCCGGCGCCAGGAGGTACTTCGCCGCGGAGGCCAGTTGGAGCAGGCCGGAGGCCCTGACGTAATCCTCCCGGGGGACCAGGTCGGTGACGCTGGCCCGCAGCGCCGGCTCGGTCAGGGCCGCCAGGCAGGACGAGACGACGGCCCCCGCGCACACCTGCGCCAGGCGGGGCCGGGGCGAGGACAGGGCCAGCAGGATGATGGACAGGCCGAGGACCGAGCCGGCGTCGCCGATGATCATCATGAGGCGGCGGTCGTAGCGGTCGGCCAGGGCCCCGGCGGCGGGCGCCAGCAGGACTATCGGGGCGAAGGAGCTGAGCTGGACGGCGGCCGCGGAGGAGGCCGTGCCGTGGGTGGCGAGCATGACCACGGCCAGGCCGAAGGCCGTCAGGCCCGTGCCGAGGGAGTTGATGAAGGAGCCCAGGACGAGCAGGCCGACGTGCCTCATGGCCGCTCCGTCCGGGGTCCGGCGGCGCTCGGCGGGTGGTGTCCGACGGCGGCGGCGACCGCCTCGGGGGTCGTTGCGCGGTGCGCGGCGTCGGGGTCGTGCACGACGGCGTCGGGGGCCGTCTCGCGGGGCCCGACGGCGGGGCGGTGGTTGTGCGGCATGGGTCCTCCCGGAAGTGGTCGGCGCCCATACTAACCGACCGTCGGTCGAGAGGCTAATGGGCGGCCCGCGCCGGAACGGGCCGCGCCCGCGCCGGATGGTCACTATGCGAGCCGCGCGTCTCGCATGGTGGCCGCGCCCGTAGGGTGGGGCCATGACGCAGACCATTGAGCTCGCAGTGATCCCGGGTGACGGCATCGGCAAGGAGGTCGTGCCCGAGGGCCTGAAGGTCCTGGCCGCCGCCCTGGAGGGGACCGGCGTCGAGGTCGCCACCACCGACTTCGACCTCGGCGCCGACCGCTGGCACCGCACCGGCGAGACCCTCACCGATGCCGACCTGGAGGCCATCAAGGGCCACGACGCCATCCTCCTGGGCGCCGTCGGCGACCCCTCCGTCCCCTCCGGCGTCCTGGAGCGCGGCCTGCTGCTGCGCCTGCGCTTCGCCCTGGACCACTACGTCAACCTGCGCCCGGCCACGTACTACCCGGGCTCGCCCACGCCCCTGGCCGATCCGGGCGAGATCGACTTCGTGGTCGTGCGCGAGGGCACCGAGGGCCTGTACTGCGGCAACGGGGGAGTGGTGCGCGCGGGCACGCCCCACGAGATCGCCACCGAGGTGAGCGTCAACACCGCCTACGGGGTCGAGCGCGTCGTGCGCTACGCCTTCGAGCGGGCCCGCGCCCGCCGGGGCCGCCTCACGCTGGTCCACAAGCACAATGTGCTCGTCAACGCCGGCCACCTGTGGCGGCGCACCGTCGAGGCCGTGGGCGCGCAGTACCCCGACGTCGCCGTCGACTACAACCACGTCGACGCCGCCGCCATCTACATGGTCACCGACCCGGGCCGCTTCGACGTCATCGTCACCGACAACCTCTTCGGCGACATCCTCACCGACGAGGCCGGCGCCGTCACCGGCGGCATCGGGCTGGCCGCCTCGGGCAACATCAACCCGGACGGCGCCCTCCCCTCCATGTTCGAGCCCGTCCACGGCTCCGCCCCCGACATCGCCGGGCGGGGCGAGGCGGACCCGACCGCCACCATCGGCGCCGTGGCCATGCTGCTGGAGCACCTCGGCCGGGCCGGCGACGCCGCCCGGGTGCGCGCCGCCGTGAGGGCCGACATGGCGGCCCGGGCCGAGGCGAACGGGGCCGGGGCGCCCCTGGTGCGCTCCACGAGCGAGATCGGCGACGCGATCGCGGCCGCCCTGCGGCGCTGACGGGCGGGACCGCGGCGGTGCGGGGGACCGGCGTCCCGGCGGCGCCGGGCGGCGTGCGGCTGACGGCGGGGCTGCACGACGGCGGGGCGCCGGACCGGGTCGGCATGCGGTCATCGCCGACCGGCCACTGATCGCGGCGGTAGGGTGGGCCCATGTCCACGACTCCGGCCGCCGCGCCCGCACCCGGCCCCGTTCCCACGCCCCTCGCCCGCGCCGCCGCAGTCCCGGTCCCGCCCGCCGACTCCCTGGCCGGCCGCTTCCCCCTGACCCCCAACCCGAGCGCCGCCGACGACGCCGCCCGCGCCCGGGCGCTGAGGGACCTCCACTTCGGCTCCGTCTTCACCGACCACATGGCCCACGCCCGCTGGACGCGCGACGGGGGCTGGGGCGAGCGCGGCATCATCCCCTTCGGCGACCTGAGCCTGTCCCCGGCCGCCGCCGTTCTGCACTACGGGCAGGAGATCTTCGAGGGCATCAAGGCCTACCGCCACGACGACGGCGGCGTGTGGACCTTCCGCCCCCGCTACAACGCGGCCCGGCTGGCCGCCTCGGCCCGCCGCCTGGCCCTGCCCGAGCTGCCCGAGGAGGACTTCATCGCCTCCCTGGTCGACCTCGTGCGCGCCGACGAGGCCTGGGTGCCCGACGGCGAGGGCCAGTCGCTCTACCTGCGCCCCTACGCCTTCGCCTCGGAGGCCTTCCTGGGGGTGCACGCCGCCGGCGCCGTCGAGTACTACGTCATCGCCTCCCCCTGCGGCGCCTACTTCCCCCACGGCCTGCAGCCCATCAGCATCTGGGTCACCCGGGAGTACCACCGCGCCGGGCGCGGCGGCACGGGCGCGGCCAAGACGGGCGGCAACTACGCCTCCTCGCTCCTGCCCCAGCAGGAGGCCGCCGCGCAGGGCTGCGAGCAGGTCTGCTTCCTCGACGACGTGACCCAGGCCAATCTCGAGGAGCTCGGCGGCATGAACATCATGGTCGTGGGCGCCGACGGCACCGTGCGCACCCCGCGCCTGACGGGCACGATCCTGGAGGGCTCGACCCGCAGCGCCATCATCACGCTCCTGGCCGACGCCGGGCGCGAGGTCGTGGAGGACACGATCAGCCTGGAGGGCCTGCTGTCCGACATCGCCTCCGGGGCGGTCACCGAGGTCTTCGCCTGCGGCACCGCCGCCGTCGTCGTGCCGCTGGGCCGGCTCAAGGGCGAGGGCTTCGACGTGAGCATCGACGGGAGCGAGGTCACCCGCCACATCCACGACCGCCTCACCTCCATTCAGTACGGGCGCGCCGAGGACCCCCACGGGTGGATGTACCGCCTCGCATGAGGTGTGATCCTCGACGCCGGGTCCCGGGCGCGATGGGTGCCGGGCCCGGAGCTGTGGTCCTATAAGCCCATGAGCGACAGCACCCCGAGTCCGAGCGCCGTCTCCGCGCCGACCCCCGAGGAGCCGGCGGCGTCGGCCGCCTCCGCCGACGAGGGGAGGGTGGCCGCGCCGCGCCGGCGGAGGCGCGCGTGGAGGATCGGGCTCGTCTCGGTCCTGGCCGTGGTCCTGGTACTCGTGCTGGGGGTGGGGGCCCTGGGCCTGTGGCTGCGCCACTCGCTGGGCTCGAAGATCGAGACGATCGACGACCCCTTCTCGGCGATCTCGACGCGCGCCCCCCAGCAGTCCGTGGGCGCGAACCAGAAGCCGGCGACCAATATCCTCGTGCTGGGCTCGGACTCGCGCATCAGCGCCGGCGACCCCTCCCAGTGGGAGGCCGGTGCCCAGCGCACCGACGCGATCATGATCGTCCAGGTCAGCGGCGACCGCCAGGAGGTCTCCGTCGTGTCGATTCCGCGCGACACCTGGGTGGAGGTGCCCGGCTACGGCCAGGCCAAGATCAACGCCGCCTACTCCTACGGCGGCCCCAGCCTGACCATCCAGACCGTCGAGCAGCTCACCGGCGTGCACATCGACCACTTCGTCATCGCCGACTTCGAGTCCTTCGAGGCCCTGACCGATGAGATCGGCGGCGTCGTCATCAATCTCAAGACCCCCCAGACCCTGGCGGACACGCAGTTCCCGGCCGGCGCCCAGCGACTGAACGGCGCCCAGGCGCTGGCCTACACGCGCGAGCGCAAGAGCCTGCCGGGCGGGGACTTCGACCGCATCAACCGCCAGCAGTCCTGGATGCGGGCCATCGTCTCGCAGGTCCTGCACGGCGGGATCCTGACCGACCCGACCAGGCTCTACGGCTTCCTGTCCGCCGTCGTGCGGACCATGGCGGTGGACGAGGGCTTCACCATCGACGAGATGCAGTCCCTGGCGATCGATCTGCGCGGCCTGCGCTCGCGCAACATCAATTTCCTCACCATTCCCACGGCCGGGACGGGCACGAGCGAGGACGGCCAGTCCATCGTCGTGCGCGACGAGGCCGCCGACACGCCGCTGTACGGGGCCCTCGCCACCGACACGGTCCAGGAGTATCTTGAGGCCCATCCCGACGCCGTTCCGCGCCTGCCCGGCACGGCGAACTGACGACCCTGAGGAGAAGACCCAGCCCCCTCCGCACGGAAAGGGATACGCTACAGGACTATCCGCGACCCGATGATCAGGAGGCCCGAGTGACCCTGTTCAGCGGCCCTGTTCTGCGCGTAGATCACGGGTCCGGGGCTCCCGCTCCTGATCTTCATCGCAATGACGAGCATCGGGGCCGCCAGGACGACGGGCGCGGGGCGGCGGTCGCGGCCCCGGGCGGCCGACTCCCCGGGGCCGCGCCGTTTTTGTGACACACTGACGCCGTCATCGAGGTCCGCGACGAACCGGAGGGCAGATGCGCGCCGCCACTACACCAGCCGCACGGCCGTCGGCGGGCGCGCCGACGGTGAGCGTCTACGACACCACCCTGCGCGACGGCGCCCAGCAGCAGTCCGTGTCCTTCACCGTCGCCGACAAGCTCGCCGTCGCGCGCCTACTCGACGGGCTCGGGGTGGCCTACATCGAGGGCGGCTGGCCCGGGGCGGTGCCCAAGGACACCGAGTTCTTCGCCCGCGCCCGCGACGAGCTCGACCTGACCGCCTCCAGGCTCGCGGCCTTCGGCTCGACCTGCCGGGTCGGAGCGGCGGCCGAGCACGACGAGCAGGTCCGCGCCCTGATCGACAGCGGCGCCCCGGTGGTCACGATCGTGGCCAAGTCCGACCCCCTCCACGTCGAGCGGGCCCTGCGCACCACGGCCGCCGAGAACCTGCGGATGGTGCGAGACACGGTCGGCCTGCTCGTGGCCGCCGGCCGCGAGACCATGGTGGACCTGGAGCACTTCTTCGACGGGCTGAGCCGCGACCCGCGCTACGGCATCGAGGTCGCCCTCGCCGCCGCGCGGGCCGGGGCCGGGGCCGTCGTCGCCTGCGACACCAACGGCGGAACCCTGCCCGGCGCCGTCGCCGCGGCCGTCGCCCGCCTGCGCCGCGCGCTCGACGAGGCCGGCCGCCCCGAGTGCGTCGTCGGCATCCACACCCACGACGACGCCGGACTGGCCGTGGCCGGGGCCCTGGCCGCCGTCGAGGCCGGGGCCCGGCAGGTCCAGGGCTGCGTCAACGGCTTCGGGGAGCGCACCGGCAACGCCAATATCCTCACCCTCATCGCCGATCTCGAGCTCAAGACCGGGTGGAGCGCCCTGCCCGGGGACGGGCCCGAGCGCGCCCGCCGCCTGGCGGAGCTGAGCGCCGTCTCGCGCACGGTGGGGGAGATCGCCGACCGTGCGCCGTCGGGGCGCCTGCCCTACGTGGGTACCCGGGCCTTCGCCCACAAGGCGGGGCTGCACGCCTCGGCGATCAGGGTCGATCCCGACCTCTACCAGCACGTGGACCCGGCCCGCGTGGGCAACACCATGACCATGCTCGTCTCGGAGATGGCCGGGCGGGCCTCCATCGAGCTCAAGGCCCGCGAGCTGGGCATCGACACCGGCGGCGACGCCGCGCTGCTGGCCCGCGTGACCGAGGCGGTCAAGGCGCGCGAGGCCCTCGGCTACGCCTACGACGCCGCCGACGGCAGCTTCGAGCTCCTCCTGCGCGCCGCCCTGGGGGAGCTGCCCGAGTACTTCCGGGTGGAGTCCTGGCGCGCCTCCATCCAGGCCCGGCCCCTGCCCGGGGAGCGGCTCCTGCCCCTGGGAGGGGACACGCCGACCGACTCCGAGGCGACCGTGCGCCTGTGGGTCGGGGGGCGGCGCCGGGCGGTGCTCGGGGAGGGCAACGGGCCGGTCAACGCCCTCGACCACGCCCTGTGCGAGGCCCTGGCGCAGACCTACCCGGAGATCCGGGCCTTCGAGCTGACCGACTTCAAGGTCCGCATTCTCGACGCCGAGCGGGGCACCCGCTCCATCGTGCGGGTCCTCATCGAGATCACCGACGGCGAGCGCAGCTGGTCCACCGTCGGCGTGGGCACCGACATCATCGAGGCGAGCTGGGAGGCCCTGACCGACGGGCACGTCGTGGGCCTGATCAAGGCGGGCGTCGCCCCGCGCTGAGGTCCGGCGCCGGGTCCGCTCCCGGGGGAGGGGCCCGACGCCGGCGGCCTCACACGCGCCGGTTGTGGCCCGGGCCGAAGTAGACGTCGTCGAGCGTGGCGGTCAGCAGGGCGCGCTCGCGCAGGATGTCGATGATCTGGCCGTACAGGTGGGTGACGGTGGGGAAGTTGGCGTGGCCGATGACGATGTGCTGGGCCAGCAGCCACTTCTGGGCCTCGCCGAGCAGGACGTCCTCGGTCAGCAGGCCCGAGTCGCCGAAGGAGCCGTACCACATGGTGGGGGTCGTGTAGCCCAGCTTCGCGCACACCGAGTCCGTCCACTCGCCGCGGTAGCCGTAGGGCGGGCGGACGAAGGGGGCGCCGGTGACCCCGTAGGTGCTGTTGAGGAAGGACTCGCAGCCGCCGACCTCGGAGATGATCCCCGCCTCGTCCAGCTCGGTCAGCCCCGCGTGCGTGACGGTGTGGTTGCCCAGCTGCACCTGCCCGGACTCCACCAGCGGCGCCATCTTGTCCTTGCAGTCCGTCCAGCCGGGGTAGGAGGAGGTGACGAAGAAGGTCAGGCGCACCCCGGAGTCCTTGGCGAAGTCCAGGTAGGCGTCGACGACGGAGGAGTCGGCGCCGTCGTCGACGGTGATCGCCACCGTATTGCCCACGGCCTCGGGCAGCTCGGTGATGACGCCGTCGAGCTCCTGGGGGCCGGGCAGCGGCGGGGGGCCGTCCTGCAGCCACAGGGGCCCGTGCGAGGGCGTCGGGCTCGGCGCGGGCGTGGGCGTGGGCGAGGACGTCGGGGGCTCGGAGGGCGCCGCGGGCGCGGAGGGGGACGACGCCGAGGACGGCGCCGCGTCGTCGGTCAGCGAGCAGGCGCCGGTGGCGGAGGCCGTGGCGGCGGCCAGCATGAGCAGGAATTCGCGGCGTTGCACGGGGATTCACCTTTCATCGAGGCATACGGGAAGCGGGGTTGGACGAAGCATGTCACATGCGAGCGCGTCGCTCGTCCTCCTCGCGGAGGAGGGCGAGCGCGAGTCGCGGCCCGACGGCGATCGCCCCCGGGGCGTCCGACGGAGATCACTTCCGGGGAGCCCGGCGGCGATCGTCCCGGGACGTCAATCGGAGTTGACTTCCTGTCGGTGGTCAATTAAAGTTGACCTCATGGATGTCGAACCTCTGACGGCGATGGTGGAGCGGGCGGCCGCCGACGGCCCCCTGACCGGCCTCGAGGCGACGGTGCGGGTGCGCGCCGAGCTGGAGCGCCTGGAGGCGGTGCTCGTGCGCCGGGCCCGCAACCGGGGCGCCACCTGGGCGCAGATCGCCGCGGCCCTGGGGGTGTCCAAGCAGGCCGTCCACAAGAAGTACGCCGGCCGCGGGCTGCTCCGCGGCCGCGGGTAGCGCGTGGCGGGAGGCGGTCCATGAGCGACAACGCGACGACGCGCGCGGCCCTGGCGCTGGCGGTCGGGGCGAACCTGCCCGTGCTGCTGTGGGGCGCGCCGGGAACGGGGAAGACCTCCGCGGTCCTCGCGCTCGCAGCACGGCTGGACCTGCCGGTGGAGACGGTCATCGGCTCCATCCGCGAGCCCAGCGACTTCTCGGGCCTGCCCGTCATCCGCGACGAGGAGACCCGGTTCGCCCCGCCGCGCTGGGCCCGGCGGCTCGCCGCGGCCGGGACGGGACTGCTCTTCCTGGACGAGCTGACCACGGCGCCGCCGGCGGTGCAGGCCGCCATGCTCCGGGTGGTGCTCGAGCGCGCCGTCGGCGACCTCGCCCTGCCCCGGGAGATCAGGATCGTCGCCGCCGCGAACCCGCCGGGCATCGCCGCCGACGGCTGGGAGCTGTCGGCGCCCCTGGCCAACCGGCTCGTGCACCTGGACTGGCGCATCGCCGCCGCCGACGTGGCCGAGGGCTTCACCCGCGGCTTCACCGCCGACGACGCCCCGGTGCGCGCCCCCGGGCCGGACCGCATCGCCGCGGCGACGGCCCGGATCGGGGCGTTCCTGCGCGTGCGCCCCGAGCTGGTGCTGGCCGTGCCCGACTCGCCCGAGCGGGCAGGCCGTGCCTGGCCCAGCCCGCGGACCTGGCAGATGGCGGCGCGCGCCCTCGCCGCCGCCGACGCCAACGACGCCGACGAGGCGGTCAGGGCCGCACTGATCATGGGCGCGGTCGGCGAGGCCGCGGGCCTGGAGGCCCTGTCCTGGCTGCGCACCCTCGACCTGCCCGACCCCCGCGAGCTGCTGGACGACCCCGCGGCGCCGCTGCCGCGCAGGCCCGACCACCTGCACGCGCTGCTGGGCGCGGTCGTCGCCCACGTCATCGCCGACGGGAGCGCCCCCGCGTGGGAGCGGGCCTGGACCCTCATCGCCCGGGTCGCCCGCACGACGCCGGACGTGGCCGCCGCCTCGGCGCGCGACCTCGCCGCCGCCAGGCCGCCGGGCGCGCGCCTGCCCGCGGCCATGACCGAGCTCGCCCCCGTCCTGCGCTCGGCGGGACTCATGCCATGACCGCCCCGACCCCCGCGGGCCCCGACCCCGACGCGGAGCGCGCCCCGGCGGCCGCCCCCGACCGCGCCGAGCAGGTGCTGGCCCGCTTCGGGTGGGCCCGGCTGTGGGCGGCCGCCCGGGCGCCCTACCTGGTCCGCGCGCTGTTCGCGCTCCAACCGGTCCTCGTCGAGGCGCACCTGGACGAGGACACCGGCGAACCCGTCGCAGACCCGGCCCTCCGGGCCTTCCCGACCGACACCCGGTGGCGCGTCCACCTCGACCCCGGCACGGCCCTGGCCACCCCGGTGGCCGAGATCGGCTGGTGGATGCTGCACCACATCGGCCACCTCGTCCGCCACCACGCGGAGCGCGCCCCGGCCCCGCCCGAAAGCCCGACGTCGCCCGCCGCAAGTCGGGCCGCCCGCCCGCGGGGAGCGGCGCCCGCCGCGGGCGGGCGGCAGGCGGCGCGCCCGTGGAACCGGGCCGCGGACGCCGAGGTCAACGACGACCTGGAGTCCATGGGGCTCACCACGCCCGCCGGAGTCGTCTCGCCCCGCGGCCTGGGGCTTCCCCCCGGACGGCTGGCCGAGGAGTACCTGTCCCTCATCGAGGTCCTCGACGCCGCGCACCGCAGGGGCGGGCGCCCGCTCGCCGACCCCATCGACTGCGGCGGCGCCGTCGACGGGATCGACGACGCGCCGCCCGGCGCGGGAGGGCCCGCCCCCGGACTCGACGACACCGAGCGCGACCTGCTCGAGCTCGCCGTCGCCCGCGAGATCGAGACCCGCTCGATCCGGCGCGCCACCGTCCCCGGCGGGTGGCGGCGCTGGGCGGACCGGCGGCTGCGCCCCGCCGTCGACTGGCGCGCCGAGCTCGGGGCCCTCCTGCGACGCGGGGTGCGGCGGGCGGCGGGCCGGGTGGACTTCACCTACGCCCGCCCCTCGCGCCGGACGGCCGGCGACGGGATCGTCATGCCCGCGATGGTCGGCCCGGACCCCGACGTCGCGCTCGTCGTCGACACCTCCGGCTCCATCACCCCGGCCATTCTCACCGGCTTCCTGACCGAGATCACGGAGATCCTCGCCCGCGCCGCCGGACCGCGGCGCCGCCTGCGCGTCATCTGCTGCGACCGGCGCGCCCACGGCATCCAGACCGTCCGCCGCGTCGAGGACATCGAACTGGTCGGCGGGGGCGGCACCGACCAGCGCGAGGGCATGAGCGCCGCGCTGGCCCTGCGCCCCCGCCCCGACCTCATCCTCGTCCTGACCGACGGGCAGACCCCCTGGCCCGATCGGCGCCCGCCCGTGCCCGTGGTCATCGGCCTGGTCGAACCCGGCCCGGGCCTGCGGGCCCAGGCCCCGCCGCCCGCGTGGGCGCGCACCATCCCCCTGCCGGCGGGCCCGCCGTCCGCCGGCGCCGTCACCAGGAGCAGGACATGACCGTCGTCCACGACGAGCCCGACCCGGGGCCCGAGCCCCTCCACGAGTGGACCGCCGCCGGATTCGACGTCGGGCGGGCGCGCCGCTGGATCGGCGCCGGCTTCCGGCTGGACGCGGCGCTGCGCTGGCGCGACGGAGGCGTCCACGCCCCCGCCGACGCCTCCGCCTGGCGCGCGGCGGGAGTGAGCCCGCACACCGTGCCGCCCATGCTGCGCGCCGGAATGACGCCCCGCGACGCCGTGCAGTGGCACGAGCTCGGCTACAGCCGCGCCGAGGCCGCCGACCGGCACCTCGCCGGGGAGCGGCCCCGCCCCCGCAGATGGTGGCGGACCCTGCTGGGCCGTCGGGCCCGCCGCCCCGACGCCCTGGCCGACGACGAGGCCGAGGCCATGCGCGAGCTGCTCGGCGCCGGCATCCGCGCCGCCACCGCCCGCGCCTACCTCGACGCGGGATGGCGCTGCGGCGAGGAGGCGGCCTCCTGGGCCGCGACCGGGATCGACCCCGCCGGCGCCGCCGCCTGGCGCGCCATCGGCCTGCGGCCCGCGGAGGCGGCCGCGCTCGCGGCGGGCGGGGTCGATGCCTTCGACGTCCTGCGGCGGTGGTGGGACGCGGGCGTCCCGCGCGATGATGTGGCCTCCTGGCTCGTCGCAGGCTTCGCCCCCGACGAGGCCCTGCGGGCCCGGGCGGACGGCGCGACGGCCGAGCGGGCGGCCGTGCTCAGGGCGCTCGGCGGGGGGATCGGGCCCGCGAGCGCGAGTCCCGGAACTCCCGGATCGCCCGGATGTAGCCGCGCGGGTCGTCGCGGTGGATGACGTGGTTGGCCTTGAAGCGCCGGACCCGGGTGCGCGGCGCCAGCTCCAGGACGTGGGCGACGTCGTCGTCGTCGAGGGCGCCGACCAGGCCGTAGGGCTCGATCCGCAGCCAATTCGCGTGCATGAGCAGGATCGGGGCCCGGGCGGCGCGCAGGGCCTCGGCGTGCGAGAAGTCGCCGTACATGCGTCCGTCGACGAAGGCGCGGGCGAAGTCGGGGTCGAACATGGACAGGGAGCGGAAGAACTCCCTGAAGGCCGTAGGGGCCCACCACGCCTGGAAGCCCGAGGGCTCTCCGGGGTGGCGGCGCTCCCAGCGCCGCACTCCGGGGTCGATGATGCGGTCGATGACCCAGTCGGGCAATCGCTTGGCGCGCCTGGGCGAGATGGGGAGCTCTTGGCCGCGGAAGTAGTCGGCCAGGCGGCGGTCGGGGGCCTGGAGCACCTCCACCGCGTGGACGAGGCCGTTGTAGACGAAGCGGTCGCGGTCCCGGAAGCGGGGCCACTCGACGGAGAAGACGGGGGCGTCCTCCAGGACGATGGCGCTGACGGCCTCCGGGTGGCGCGCCGCGAGCCACAGGGCGAAGATGCCGCCGGAGGAATTGCCCGCGACGAGGGCCGGGCCCTCCAGCGTCGCGGCCAGGAGGGCGGCGAGGTGGGCTCCGACGGCGTCCCAGGTGTAGCGCCCCGGCGTCCAGCTGGAGGCCCCGTGCCCGGTGACGTCCACGGCCAGGACCTCGAAGTCGCGGCTGAGTTCGGCGGCGATGCGGGCGTAGGTCAGCCACGTGCCCATCTGGGCGGGGATGAGGAGGAGGGGCTCGCCGTGGGCGGGCCCTCGGACGTAGCTGAGGGTCACGTCGTCGGCGACCCGGGCGAGGTGCTGTGCGAAGCCCCTTTTCGCGAGCGCCGGCGGGAGCGGGTCGTATCGTCCCTCGAAGGGGTTGTCCAACATGATGGGACTGTCCCACGAATTGTTCGCGCCCCGCAAGTCCCGATAGACTCCCTCCATGGGAGACGCCCGCGACGATCGAGGCCTTCCGCCCCCGCTGGCGGACAGCACCGCGTACCTGCTCACGCGCGCCCTCCGCGTCTCCGCGCGCCTGGCCCACGACGAGTTCGGCCGGGAGCCGCTGCGCTTCGCGCACTACGCGACCCTGTGCTGGGTGGAGCACCTCGGCCCCTGCTCCCAGATCGAGCTCGCCACCGCCATGGGGATCGACCCGAGCGACCTGGTGACGGTCCTCCAGGCGCTCGAGGCCGAGGGGGCGCTGCGCCGGAGCGTCGATGCGGCGGACCGCAGGCGCAGGATCCTGGACGTCACGGACGACGGCCGTCGGTGGCTGCGGCGCCGCCACGAGCGGGCGCGACGCTACGACGAGGCGCTCTGCGCCGGCACGCAGGACGGGGGAGCGGCCCTGCGCGCCCAGCTTGAGCTCATCGCCCGCCCGGCGGGTGCGCCGGCCGCGCCCGAGGGCCGGTGACGGCCGGGCCGGGCGCTGATGCCGACGGTCCAGGGGGAGAACCCGCCGATGCGCCGGTGCCGATCGAGTCGTCTGACCGACCGGGGCGCGGAGCAGGAGTCGGCGCCGTCGAGTGGACTCCGGGTGATAGCGCGGTTGGGAGGCCGGTTTGCCCGTCGGCATCCTGGCCATTGCGCGTGGGGTGGCTGACGGGGCTTGAACCCGCGACCTCTTGGACCACACCCAAGCGCTCTGCCTGCTGAGCTACAGCCACCAAGCCGGTACTTTATCGGCTTCGCGGCGGTCGGGCCAACCCGTGCGCCGTGCACTGCGTCACGCGCCGGACGGCCCCGCGCCGGCGCCGGGACCGGGACGCCCTCCGGCGCCGGCGCGCGGCGGAATCGGCCTGCGGCCTGCGTCCTCGTCGGGCCCCGCCTGCGGGTCCGAGCGCCCGGTTCCCGGGAGGAGGGCACCCGTGGGGTGGGCGGCGATCTCCTCCGCCGCGGCCCGGCACTCCTCCGACGTCGGCCCCTCCCCGGCGGGGAAGAGCACGGCCCGGTAGTAGCGCAGCTCGTCGATGGACTCCAGGATGTCGGCCAGGGCGCGGTGCCCGCCGCGCTTGTCCGGGGACTGGAAGTAGGCGCGCGGGTACCAGCGCTTGGCCAGCTCTTTGAGGGAGGACACGTCCACGATCCGGTAGTGCAGGTGGTCGATGAGCTCGGGCATGTCCCGGGCGAGGAAGGCCTTGTCGGTGCCCACCGAGTTGCCCGCCAGCTGGGCGACGCCGGGGTCGGGCACGAGGGATCGCACGTGGTCCAGGACGGCCTTCTGGGCCTGCGGCATGGACAGGCCGTCGGCGAGCTCGTCGAGCAGCCCCGAGGCGGTGTGCATCTCGCGCACGAAGTCGCTCATGCGCTCCAGCGCCGCCGCCGGCGGCCTGATGAGCACGTCGACGCCCTCGCCCAGCGGGCGCAGCTCGTAGTCGGTGACCACGACGGCGACCTCGATGAGCGCGTCGGCGCTCAGGTCCAGGCCGGTCATCTCGCAGTCGATCCACACCAGGGGGTCGGAGGTCGTCATCTGCTTGCTCACGGGCGGGAGTCTATCCCCGGGCGCCGCGGGCGCGGCGCGAGGGGGCGCCCGGCCGTTCCCGGCGGGGGCCGCGGGCGGCCCGGCGCGGGGGCGGTCTTAGCGCCGTCCGCGGCGGCTCAGGCCGATGAAGCACACCAGCAGGCACGTCGCGCCCAGGATCATGAGCAGGGCCAGGTCCCACAGCCACTGCCCGGTGGTGTGGGCCCACAGCGCGTCCTCGCGGTAGGGGACGATCTTGTTCATGTCGAGCGTCGAGGCGGCCAGCGCGTAGCCCCAGCGGGCCGGCATGAACCAGGACAGCTGCTCGAAGATCTTGCGCCCGGCCACCGGGATGACGCCGCCGGCCAGCACGAGCTGGCCCATGATCGTGACCACCAGCACCGGCATGACCTGCTCGGAGGAGGACACGTAGGCGGACACGGCCAGGCCCAGCAGACCGCAGGTGAAGGCCGTCGCCCAGCAGCAGAAGGTCAGCTCCAGGGCCGGATCGCCCAGCAGCACCGCGTCCGTCGGCCCGTCGTTGAGGGTCAGGGCCACCCCCACCATGAGGCTGGACTGCACGGTCACCAGCACCGCCAGCACAATGGTCTTGGCCATCAGGTAGGACCCGCTGCGCAGCCCCACCGCCTTCTCCCGCAGGAAGATGTCGCGCTCGTCGACCAGCTCGCGGATGGTCGCCGACATTCCGGCGAAGGCCGCGCCGGTGACGAGGATGATGAGCAGGGTGAGCGCCTGCGTGGAGTACGTCGGGTGGGGATTCTCCGGCGTGGGCTTCCAGTCGGGCATGGCGTAGTCGGGGAGGGAGAAGCCCCACTTGCCCTCGATGGCCTTGGTGAGCACGCCCATGATGAGGGGCAGCACGAGCATGAAGATCAGGTTGGGCGGATTGGCCAGGATGAGCCTGAAGTGCCGGCGCACGAGAGTCGACACCTGCCGCACCCCCGACTGCTGGGGCTTGCGGTTCTGGTCCAGGTCCGCCGTCGAGGAGCGCACCTTCTGCCCGCCCGAGCGGCGCGTGCTCGGCACGGTGTGCTCCAGGACCTGGCGCAGCTCGGCGGTGTGGTTGCGGATGAGGGCGTAGACGTCGGCGAAGCCGGTGATCTCGGTGGGGTCGGCGAATCCGCCCTGGGGCGCCCGGGTGATGAGGCGCCCGCCCTGGTAGATCTCCGCCAGGCGCTGCTCGAAGTAGGGGATGACGTCGCGCGGCGGCCCGAAGTACACGGGCTTGCCGCCGGCGGCGAGGATGAGGACCTTGTCGGCCCGGTCGATGTGGTTCTCATTGTGGGTGACCACCATGACCGTGCGTCCCGAGTCCGAGCCGCGCATGCCGTGGGCGAGCCTGGCCAGCAGTTCCATGACGTCGCGGTCGAGCTGGGGGTCCAGGCCGGAGGTGGGCTCGTCGAGGAACAGCAGGCCGGGCTTGGTCAGCAGCTCGATGGCGGTGGACACGCGCTTGCGCTGCCCGCCCGAGAGCTTCTTGACGTTCTTGTCCACGTGCTCGGTCAGGTCCAGGTCCGCCAGGACCTCGGCGATGCGCTCGGTCCGCTCCTTCTTGGACACGTCCTTGACGAAGCGCAGCTCGGCGGCGTACTGGAGGGTCTGGCGCACGGTGAGGTCGGCGTGGATGACGTCGTTCTGGGGGACGACGCCGATCCTGTTGCGCATGACGTCGTAGTGGTCGTACACGTCGATGCCGTTGAAGAGGACCTGGCCCTTCTGGGCCTTCTGCTCACCGGTCAGGGCCTTGAGCAGGGTGGACTTGCCGGCTCCGGAGGGGCCGACGACGGCCAGGAGCTCGTTGCCGGGCAGGGCGAAGGAGATGCCGTCCAGGAGGGTGAGCCGGCCGTCGTTGACGGAGAAGGTCAGGTCCCGGGCCACCAGCTCGCCGCCGCGCTCCTGGAGCTTGAGCAGCCCGTCGGGGCTGACCTCGACGAAGTGCCCGCCCATGCCGATGACGGTGGGCTTGGTCACCAGGACGTGGGGCACGCGCTGCCCGCCCACGTAGATGCCGTTGGTGGAATTGTTGTCGACGACGACCAGGCCCTGCGGGGTCATCTCGACGCGGGCGTGGTGGCCCGACACGGCGGGGTCGGCGATGACCAGGGCGTTGTCGGGGTAGCGGCCGATCGTCCCCGAGCGGGTCAGGCGCACCCCGGAGATCGTGCGGCGCTGGCCCACGGGCGCCGTCGGGTCGAGGAGATCCTCGGGCGACCCGGGGCCGGAGGCGGCCGAGGGCGCCGAGGTCTGACCGGCGCGCACCACCATCGTGCGCCCGGACAGCGGCTCGGCGGGCGAGGGCTGCGCCGGCGCCGGGCCCGTGGGCGGGGGCTGCATCGGCGCCGGGCCGGCGCCCGGACCCCACGGCGCAGTCCTCCCGGCGGCGGAGGGCGCGGACGGCGGGGCGGCCCCGGCCGGAGGCCGGACCGGGCCCGGTCCGGCCGGGGGCCGCCCCGCCGCGCCGGCCGCGCCGGCGGGGGCGCCCGGCGCAGTGGCGGCGGGGCCCGCCGGCTGCGGGATGAAGAGGAACGTCGGCCCGGAGGCGTTGGACAGCTGCACCCGCACCGGGCGCGCGACCAGCACGGGCCCGCGGTTCGGGGCGCCGTCGACCAGCATGCCGTTGGTGCGCGAGACGAGATGGATCTGCCAGCCCTGCGGCGTCGGCACGACCCGCAGGTGGGTGCCCGAGACTATCGAGGAGTTCGCCACCACGATCCCCGAGCTGGGGTGGCGGCCCACCGTGAACTCCTGGGTGAAGACGCGGGGGGGCTGGTCGGCGGGGGCGTTGCCGGATCGTACGGCGAGCGCGATGGGGGTCACGGCGGTCCTTCCTGTGACGGGCGGCGATCGGCCACGGGGATTCCGGCGGTCACGATACCGGGGTCGGGGCGTCGCGGTCAGCCGCCGGCCGATCGGACGATGGGGAGCGCGATCCGTGCGCCCGCGTCCGGCCCCCGCTCCGGTGTTGGTATCGTGCCCCCACGGCCGCCGCCCGGCGGCCGTGCGCCTCCGTAGCTCAATGGATAGAGCATCGGCCTTCTAATCCGCAGGTTGCCGGTTCGAGTCCGGCCGGGGGCACCGGTGGCCCCAATACCGCTGAATCGTAGCGACGTCAATACGTGATTCGGTCGCATTGCGCCCCTAAGGTTGGACCCATGGCCCCCTCTCCGTCCCCGCCGCCCGCGCCCGGCGATGACGTGCCCGTCTCCGCGCTCAGTCGCGGCCGTCTCATCGACGTCCTGACCGACACCGTCGGGGACCTGGAGCGCCTCGAGCTGCCCCTGACCGTCGAGGGCATCGATGAGGCCCGCCGCCTGCGCTCGAGCCTCATCGGGCAGGTCCGCGACCACGTGCTGCCCCGGCTCGCCGACGCCGACGTCCCGGCGATCGTCGTCGTCGGCGGCTCGACCGGCGCGGGCAAGTCCACCCTGGTCAACTCCGTGCTCGGGCGCGAGGTCTCCGACGCCGGGGTCCTGCGCCCCACGACCCGCACGCCCGTGCTCGTCGTCAACCCCGAGGACGCCGAGGTCCTCGCCGATCATCCGGTCTCCGAGGTGAGCCTGACCGTCGTGTCCGACGTCGTCCCCGCCGGACTGGCCCTGGTCGACGCCTCGGACCTCGACTCCGTCCACGAGGCCAACCGCACCCTCGCCGTGCGCCTGCTGGAGGCCACCGACCTGTGGCTGTTCGTGACCACCGCCGCCCGCTACGGCGACCAGACGCCGTGGTCGACCCTGGAGGAGGCCGCCCGGCGCAACACCCCGATCGCCGTCGTCCTCAACCGCGTCCCCGCCAGGATCCTGTCGGTGGTCCGCCGCGACCTGGTGACCCGCCTGGAGGGGCTGGGCCTGGCCGAGTCGCCCTTCTTCGTCGTCCCCGACGCCGGACCCCACGAGGGCCTGCTGCCGGCGTCCTCCGTCGTCGAGCTGCGCGACTGGCTCTCCCTGCTGGCCGGCCGCCACCGCGCCGCGGGCCTCATGCGCCGCACCGACCGGAGCCTGTGGCCGGGGCTGCGCTCGGACCTGAACCGTCTGGCCGACGCCGTCGACGCCCAGGACGACGCGGGCCGCCGCCTGGAGAGGGCCGGCCAGGCCCTCCTGACCGAGCCCCTGGCCGCCCTGCGCGACGACGTCGCCCGCGGCGTGGCCGGCGACGGCGCGCCCGCCACGCGCTGGGTCTCCCACGCCTCGACCGGGGGCGCACTGGCCTCCCTCGCCCAGGGCGGGCGCCTGCGCCGGGGCCTGTTCGGCCGCGCCGCCGCCGCGCGGGGCCGGGCGCTGGAGGAGGTGGTCGTCGAGCTGCGCGAGGCGCTGGTCCTCCGGCTGTCCGCCGCCCTGTCCTCGGTCGTGGCGCAGGCGCGCCTGGTGTGGGAGGAGGCGGGCGTGGCCGACAGGGTCGACGGGGTGCTCGGCGCCGGCCCCGGCGCCGAGGCGGTCGTCGACGAGTGGATCGGCCGCGTGCGCGCCGACCCCCCGTCCGCCCCCGGCGGGTCCAAGGGCATCAGGGGGCTGGAGCCCCGGGGTGCGGCCGACCTGGTCATAGCCGCCTCGTGCGGGGTCGAGGGGGCCGCCGACTCCGCGCGCCGCCTCGGCCTGACGGAGCCGGTGTCCGCCGCCCGCTCCGCGCTCATCACCGTCCTGACCGGCGCCCTGCACGCCGCCGTGCCCGCGGGCGCCGCCCTGCGCCTGGTCCCCGATCCAGCCCTCGCCGCCGCGCTCAGACTGCGCGCCGGCGAGCTCGTCCCACTCGTCCACCCCGGAGCCGCAGCATGACCGAGTCCGCACTCCGCCGTCGCAGCCGACGCGCGCCCAGCCCGACCGTCCCGACCGCCGGCCGGGGCGCCCCCGCGCCGGGACCCGCCCCGGTGCCGGTGGCCGGCCCCGCCGTCGTCCTCGACGAGCGCCTCAACGCCCTGCGCGCCGCCCTCGACTCCTGCCCCACGGAGGTGCCCGCGGCCCTGGGGATGCCCGCCCGCAAGAGCCTGGACGCGGTGGCCGAGCGCCTCGCCCTGGGCGTGGACCACACGGTCGTCGCCCTCTTCGGCGGCACCGGCAGCGGCAAGTCCTCGCTGTTCAACGCCCTGACCAAGCTGCAGTTCGCCGACGTCGGCGCCCGCCGCCCCACCACCTCCCGGGCCGCCGCCTGCTCCTGGGGCGACGACGCCAACGCCCTGCTGACCTTCCTGGGCGTCGACCCCTCGCGCCGCATTCGCCGCGAGTCCCTCCTCGACGCCGACGACCAGGACGAGCTGGCCGGGCTGGTCCTGCTCGACGTGCCCGACTACGACTCGGTCACCACCGCGCACGCCCTCCAGGTGGACCGCCTCGTGCCGCTGACCGACGTTCTCGTGTGGGTCCTGGATCCGCAGAAGTACGCCGACTCGGCGCTTCACGACGGCTACCTGCGCGGGCTGGGCGCGCGCCAGGAGGACATGCTCGTCCTGGTCAACCAGATCGACACCCTGCCCGTGGGGGGCCGGGACCGCCTGCTGGAGGACGTGGGCAACCTCCTCGTGGCCGACGGCCTGGCCGGGGTCACCGTCCTGCCGGTCTCGGCGGTGCGGGGGGACAACCTCGACGCCGTGCGGCGCATACTCGTCGACCGGGTCTCACGGGAGTCCAACGCGGCCCGCACCGCCTCGGCCGAGCTCGACGCGATCGCCCTGAGGCTGCGGCCCACGGCGGCGGTGGGCGAGATCGTGGTGGAGAGGGAGCCGCTGGGCGAGGTCGTCGAGTCCCTCATCCAGGCCTCGGGCGCGCGGGCCGTGGCCGACTCGGTGCGCACGGGCCTGGCCCGGGCCCTGCCGGGGGCGCTGGCCCGCCCCGAGCCGCCGGCGGGGGCGGCCGTGGCGGCCGCCCGGACCCGGTGGCTCACGCGCGTCACCCAGGGCCTGCCGCGCGCCTGGGCTCGCAGCATCGAGTCCGCCGTGGCCGGCGCCGACGCGCTGGCGGCGCAGACGGCGGAGGCCGTCGGCTCCGTCGCGCTCCCGGCCCCGCGCTCGACGGCCATCGACCTGGCCTGGTGGGGGGGCCTGCTCGCCGTCGTCCTCGGCCTGGGCCTGGGCGGCGCCGCCCTGGCCACCGGCGGGAGCCTCGTGGCGCCCCCGCTCCTGGTCCTGGTCGGCATCGCCCTGGCCGGGTGGGCGGCGTCGGCCCGCCGCCGGCGCGCCGCCGCCGAGGCCGAGACCTACGCCGGGGCGGTGCGCGCCCGCGTGGAGTCCATTATCGAGCGCGGACTGGCCGCGCCCGCCCGGCAGGTCCTGGAGCGCCACCGCGCCCTTCAGCGCGCGGTCGGCCTGTGAACCGCGGCGTGCGCGGTCGGCCCGCGGCCCGGCGCCGGCGGGAGCCCGACGGCGCCGGGCCGCGGTGCGCCGGGCTCCACAGGCGCGGGCCGCGGCGGGGTCGTCCCCAGACCTGACGGGCCCCGCTCGCGCGCGGCGGCGGCGCGGGGCACGGTGGGTGGTGCCGGCGCCGCGCCGGCGCCACCCGATGCGAAGGAGCACCGCCATGACCCGTCAGCTCGAGCTCGTCGTCCAGGGCGTCCTGGGCACGACCCCCGTCGTCTCGCGCGCCCCCTCGGGCCGCGCCTACTGCCGCTTCCGCCTCGCCACCACCCCGACCTTCCGCACCTCCGAGGGCTGGCGGGACGAGGAGACCATCTGGTTCACCGCCAAGGCCTGGGGCCCTCTGGCGGAGAACCTGGCCCGCAGCCTGCGCAAGGGGGACCCGGTCCTCCTCGTGGGCCGCTTCACCCAGGAGAGCTGGAGCTCGCGGCTGCGCGGCGAGATGATCACCAATGTCCTGACCGTCGCCGCCGGCGGTCACGACCTGAACCGCGGGGAGACCCGCTTCATGAAGATCGAGCGCGCCGACGCCGCCCGCACGGCGCCCTCCGCCCCCACGCCCCCCGGCCCGGCGGAGGGCGCGCCGCCCCCGGGCGCCGGGGCGGACGCGCCCGAGGGCGCCGGGACGCGGACCCCGCCGGAGGGCCCCGGGAGCGCGCCGCCCCCGGGCGCCGGAGCGGACGCGCCCGAGGACGCCGGGCCCGACGACGAGCCCTGGTTCTCGCCGCCCCGGGACCGGCTCGCCCCGGCCCCGGACTACGTCCTGGCCGACGCCTGAGTCCGCGGACTTCGGCTCGCGCCGCCGGTGCGCGGACCCCGGCCGGCGCCCGGCTCACCCACCCGGCGCCCGGTGGTCCAGATCGGCCGGGTGGGCCACGCGCAGCACCTCGATGAGGACGCGCACGGCGATCGCGGCGGCCGCCTCGCCGTCGGGCAGCAGCCGGGCGAGCGCGCCGGCGCGCATCCGCCAGCCCAGCGCCCGCAGCGAGTCGACCTGCTCCGGACCCAGCAGCGCCCCGCCCCGCGCGTCGAGGACGGGCAGGACGATCTCGACGCCGTCGGCCCTCCCGGTGAGCGCCATCCCGGGCGGATGCGGGGAGGCGGGCCCGGCGCGGCGCCGGCGCAGCCGGGCCAGCAGGCCCGCGGGGGCCGGGGCGGATCCCCCGCCCACGACCGGCGCCGGGGCCGTGAGCAGGAGGGTCGCCCCCGGGCGGGCCCCGTCCGGGCGGGCGGGGCCGTCGAGGAAGGCCGCCAGGGTCGGCTCGAAGCGGGCCCAGGAGCCCAGATCCACGTGCTCCTCCAGGTTCATGGGCACACGCTAGCGGGCAGCGCCACAGCCCGCCCGGGCGTGTCATGCCGCGGTACTCGACCCCGGCGTGGCTACGGTAGCCGGGAACCGGGAGCGGCGGCGCACCCGCATCGGCCAGGGGAGGGATCAGGCCATGATTCGATTCGATCACGTGTCCAAGGTGTACAAGCGGGGCGCACGGCCCGCGCTCGACGACGTCGACATAGAGATCGAGCGCGAGGAGTTCGTCTTCCTCGTGGGGGCCTCGGGCTCGGGCAAGTCGACCTTCCTGCGTCTAACCCTGCGCGAGGAGCGCCCCACCTCCGGACGGGTCCACGTCCTGGGCCGCGACCTGTCCCAGGTCTCGACGTGGAAGGTGCCCCAGCTGCGCCGCGAGATGGGCTTCGTCTTCCAGGACTTCCGCCTGCTGGAGAACAAGACGGTCCTGGAGAACGTGGCCCTGGCCTCCCAGGTCATAGGCAAGCCCCGTCATTACATCCTGTCCGCCGTGCCCGAGGCCCTCGACCTCGTCGGCCTGTCCGGCAAGGAGAAGCGCCAGCCCCACGAGCTGTCGGGCGGCGAGCAGCAGCGCGTGGCCATCGCCCGCGCCATGGTCAACCGCCCCAAGCTCCTGCTGGCCGACGAGCCCACCGGAAACCTCGACCCGTCCACGTCGGTGGGCATCATGCGCCTGCTGGACCGCATCAACCGTCAGGGCACCACCGTCGTCATGGCCACCCACGACGACGAGATCGTCGACCAGATGCGCAAACGCGTCATCGAGCTCAAGTCCGGCGCGGTCGTGCGCGACCAGGCCCGCGGCGTCTACGGCTCGGACCGCTGAAGGAGGACCCCTGTGCGATTCCGCTTCATCACCTCCGAGACCTTCAAGGGCCTGACCCGCAACCTGGCGATGACGATCTCGGTCGTCCTCGTCTCCTTCGTCTCGCTGCTCTTCGTCGGCGCCTCCTCCCTCCTGCAGTCGCAGATCGCCGCCATGAAGGGCGAGTGGTACGACAAGATCGAGGTCAGCGTCTACATGTGCCCGTCGGACTCCTCCTCGGCCGTGTGCATCGAGAACGGGGAGGCCACCCAGGAGCAGATCGCCGCCGTCGCGGCCCTCATCGACTCCGGCTCCCTGGCCCCCTTCGTCAAGAGCTACACGATCGAGTCCAAGGCGGAGGCCTTCGCCAGGTTCCAGAAGGCCTTCGGGGATCAGGCCCTGGGCCGCATCGCCACCGAGGACATGATGCCGATCTCCTTCCGCATCAAGCTCGTGGATCCCACGCAGTACCAGGCGGTGGCCGAGCAGTTCACCGGGCGCGCCGGCGTCGAGCGCGTCGTCGACCAGCGCGCCACCCTGGAGCCGCTCTTCCTGGTGATGAACCGGGCCTCGTGGGTCACCGGGGGCTTGGCCGCCATTATGGCCCTGGCCGCCGTCCTGCTCATCACCACCACCATCCGGCTGTCGGCGATGAACCGTTCCAAGGAGACCGGCATCATGCGGCTGGTCGGGGCCTCCAACCTCTTCATCCAGCTGCCCTTCATACTCGAGGGGGTGATCGCCGCCCTCCTGGGGGCGATCCTCGCCGTGGCCACGCTGTGGGCGGGGGTCCACTACCTCGTCCAGGGGTGGCTGGCGAGGTCGATCAGCTTCACCTCCGCCTTCATCAGAACCACGGACGTGCTGCGCCTGACCCCCTGGCTCCTGCTCGCCGCGATCGTCCTGGCGGCGGCGTCCTCCGCCTTCTCGCTGTCGAAGTACACGAAGGTGTGATCCCCATGGCCACCCCGCTCCCCGCCGCCCGGATCCTGCCCCGCCCGGGCGGGTCCCGGCCGTCCGCCGCGCCCGGCGGGCCGTCCCGGCGACGTCGGCGGTGGCGCGCCGTCGCCGTCGTGCTGGCGGCCGCGGCGCTGGGCACGGCGCCCCTGGCGGCGTCCACCTGGCCCGCGGCGGCCGATGACCGCTCCGACGCCGTCGACGCGCAGGAGCAGGCCCAGCAGCACCAGGCCGAGCTCACGGCCTCCCTGGAGGGGGTCTCGGCCGAGCTCGGGCAGGCCTACCTCGATCTGCAGGACGCGCGGACCGCGCTGGGCACCGCCGAGGCGGAGCTGACGGCCGCCGAGGACACCCTCGCGCAGAAGCAGCGCGAGCAGCAGACGGCGGCCGACCGCCTGTCGGTCGCCCAGGCCGACCTGGACGACCTGACCGACGAGGCCGATCAATCCGCCCAGAACGCCCAGGAGCACAGCGACTCGGTCGCCTCCATGGTCGTCTCCGCCTACCAGGGCGACACCACGTTCACCTCCTGGACCTACGTGCTGGCCTCCGACTCCGTGGAGGACCTGAGCGATCGGGCCTCGACCATGGCGATCGCCTCCGGCATGCAGGAGTCGGCCCTGGCCTCCGCCGAGGCGCAGCGGGCGCGCGACGCCAACCGCAGGGCCCGCCAGAACGCGGTGACGCAGCGGGTCTCCACCCTCAAGGATGAGGCCGACGCCGCCGAGCAGGAGGCCCAGGAGGCCGCGGACGCGGCGCAGACCAAGCGGGACGAGGTCGCCGACCTCGAAACGAAGGCCGCCGCGGCCGCCTCCGACCTGGAGGCCCGCAAGGGCGACCTGGAGGAGCAGCTGCGCCAGAGCGCGGCGGACGCCGAGGCCGCCGCGGCGCGCATCGCCGAGATCGACGCCGCCAACCGCGCCGCCTACGACGCCGGACAGACCGGCGTCTCCTCGGCGACCGTCGCCGCCGACTCCCTCGGCTCGGGCTACATCGGCCACCCCATCACCGGCGGGCTCGTCGTCACCTCCCCCTTCGGGTGGCGCGTCCACCCCGTCACCGGCGTGAGCACCGGGCACCAGGGCGTCGACTTCGCGGCCGCGGAGGGCACGCCCCAGTACGCCTCGGCCGCCGGGACCGTCACCTACTGGGACTCCGCCTCCTGCGGCATCGGCCTGGACCTCAACGTCGGCTACGTCGACGGCCACTCCTACGTCGTCACCCTGTGCCACCTGTCGGGGCGCAATGTGGCCAACGGCCAGTACGTCAACCGGGGCGACGTCATCGGCTTCACCGGCTCGACCGGCTACGCCACCGGCCCCCACGTCCACTTCCAGGTGGCCCAGGACGGCGTCTACATCGACCCCATGACCCTGCCGGGGTTCTAGGCCCGGGGCCGCCGGGTGGCCGGGTCCTGGCCGGGCCGGGTTCGGCGCCGCGGCGCGCCGCCGCGTAGGCTGGGGCCCGCGCCGCGCGCCGCGCCGGGACCGGGACAGACCAGGAGAGGAGACGCCCATGGCCGCCAGGCCCAGAGGAGAGAGGAAGCCCACCGCGGGGGAGCGGGCCAAGGCCGCCTCCGACGCCCGCAGGACCGTCGCCCGCAACCGCAGGGCCGCCCACGACTACTTCATCGAGGACCGCTACGAGGCGGGCCTGTCGCTGACGGGGACCGAGGTCAAGGCCCTGCGGATGGGGCGGGCCTCGCTGACCGAGGCGTGGATCGAGGTCGACCGCCGCGGCGAGGCCTGGCTCCAGGGCGCGCACATCCCCGAGTACCTCCAGGGCACCTGGAACAACCACGCCCCGCGCCGCAAGCGCAAGCTGCTGCTCCACCGCGCCGAGCTCGAGCGCCTGGCGGTCAAGGTGCGGGCCAAGGGGTACACGATCGTCCCGCTCGAGCTGTACTTCATCGGCGGGCGGGCCAAGCTGGAGATCGCCCTGGCCCGGGGCAAGCAGGACTGGGACAAGCGCCAGGCCCTGCGCGAGGCCCAGGACAGGCGCGAGGCGGCCCGGGCCGTGGCCGCCGCCAACCGCCGTCGGGGCTGAGCCGGACCGCCGACCGCCGTCGGGGCTGCGGCCGCCGCCCCCGGCCGGCGGTCACCAGCGGTCGTGGACGTAGGGGCGGATGATCCGGTCGTAGAGCTCGGCCAGCGCGGCGTGCATCTCGGCGCCCAGAGGCGCAATCCCGGCCGCCTCGATATTGAAGCGCACCTGGTGCGCGCTGCGCGCATCGGGCAGGATGCACGTGATCCCCTCCTGCTCGATCAGCCACCGCAGCGCCACCTGGACCGGCTGCACGTGCTCGGGCCCGAGCTCGCGGCACAGGCGGGCGAGCTCGCGCGCGGCCCGGGCGCCTGCATCCCCGGGCACGACGGTGAAGATCCGCCCGAGGTCGGGCGCGTCCTCGGGGCGCGGCAGGGACTGGGCATTGCGACGGCGGTTGTGGGTCAGCAGGCCCTCGGGGAGGGGCGTCCGGGCGATCACGGCGGTGCCCGCGGCGCGCGCGGCCGGCAGGACGGCCTCGAGCGGCCGCTGCCTGAAGACGTTGACGATCAGCTCCACGCTCGCGCAGCCCGGGTGGCCGATGGCCTCGAGCGCCTGCTCGCAGGTCTGCACGCTCACGCCGTAGGCGCGGATGCGGTCGGCCTCGACCATCTCGTCGAGCCACTGCCAGGTGCGGGGCGCCTCGATGACCGGGCCGGGCGGGCAGTGCAGTTGGACGAGGTCGATGCTCTCGACCCCGAGGTTGGCGCGGGAGCGGTCGTTCCACGCCAGGAAGCCCTCCCGGGTGTAGCTCTCGGGGGTCTGCGCCGCCCGTCGCCCCATCTTGGTGGCGATGGTGAGGCCGGCGTCGGGATGGGCGGCGAGGAACCGGCCGACGAAGCGCTCCGAGCGCCCCTCGCCGTAGACGTCGGCGGTGTCGATGAGGGTGACGCCGGCGTCGACGGCGGCCTCCAGCGCGGCGGCGGCCGTCTCGGGGGCGACCTCGCCCTGGTCGAGTCCCAGCTGCCAGGTGCCGGTGCCGATCACCGCGATCCGCCGGTCCAGCGCGGTCAGTGCCCGGGTCTCCATGAGTCCTCCTCGTGTCGCGGTCCCGTCGGTGCGATCCGCCCCGCGCCCATCTTCGCAGGCCGACGGCGTTCAGGTCGGTTCTGCGCATCACGCCCGGCGGCCGCCGGGGCGGGGGTGACGGCGGGGCGGGGCTCTGGTACACTCCCTCTCGCCCCTCGACGGGGCGCGTTTCCGGTCCCGCCGCGACGGCGGGGCGGACAACTCCACAGGGGATGATCGGTTTCGACGACGGTCGTGGGTTCAGGAGAAGCGGGTCGAGGATGCGCAGTCATCTCGTCAACGCCCTGCGCGAACCAATAGGTGCCGATAACACTCGCACCGACTTCGCCCTCGCCGCCTGAGCGAGCTCCGAAGTCCGTCAGCCCGGGGACTGCTTCCGCCCCGGTTCCTGGCGTCATCCAGGGAGCCACTGCTGAGATCCCTCGTCATCGGGGATCCCGGAACATCTAGGTGACTGAGCCCGTCGGCGTTCTTGTTCGCGTGAGACGCCGGGGCTGAGAAAATCATAAGCGAACTGCACCCGGAGAAGTCCTGTTGCACCACCGTCGGACGGGGGTTCGATTCCCCCCATCTCCACCACTCGTGCGCGCTGCTCCACGAGGCGTCCCGCCCCGGCGCGGGCTCGCGGAACGGCGTTGAGTTCGCGCCCGCGCGGCCGGTTCACCCGGCTCCGCGGGCGCTTCGCCGTGCCGCCATGACATCGACTCGGGGTTCGACGGCGTCGACTCCGCAGCGGGGCGGTCCGGCGGTCGTGCGGCCGCGCTCGTCGGGGCTCTTGTCCAGTGGCCCTGGAGGCCGTCGCCGTGCCGGCCCCCGGGAACGGCCCTTTCCGCCGCCTCTAAAGGCCAGGCTCGGGAAGCATCACGCGCCTGCAGGCGCATGGGGACAGATTCACAGTATTCCCGGAAGGTTATTCAGCGGGCGTCTGCGCGCGTTTCCGGGGGAGCGATATGGTGATGGGTCCGCTCCCATGGGGCGCAGTGAGCCCTTCTCACCGGGTCACCGGGGTGCTCCGGGGCGGGGTCGGCGCCGTGGTCCTGGCCGTCCGCGGGGGCGAGACCGGTTCGCGAGCACGTCACTTAACCCGCGAGATCGTCACTTAACCCGCGAGCACGTACCTCTAGCAGACGTGCTCGCGGGTTAAGTGACGATCTCGTGAATCGGCCGGGGGCGTCGGGACGCCGGGGCGGGGGGCGGGCGCCGCTGGCCGGGGCCGGATCGCGGCACGCGCGACTTCCGCCGGTTTCGTGTGCGGTTTCGCCGGTCTCGCGCGTCTTTTCCGCCGGTTTCGGTGAAAGAGGCGGCGGGGCTCAGTCCAGCTGCTCGAATTTGCGCGCCCAGGCGGTGCGGATCGGGTTGGCGTCGGCGATCATGGCGTCGAAGCGCTCGTCGGCGATGTCGATGACCTCGCCCAGGGCCGCCCGGGCCTCCCGGGCGGGGGAGCTGTGCACCCGCGCCCAGCCGCGGGCGATGAGCCGGCGGCGGTCGGCGATGCGGGCCACGCACATGACCAGCGGCCGGTCGAACTTCTCGCGGTAGGCCCCGTCCAGGGCCCGCAGTTCGGCCGCCTCGGCGTCGTCGAACTCCCCCAGGGCGAGGGACGCGGTCTCCAGCCGGGCCCGCTCGTCACCGGCGTCGGACAGCAGCAGGTCGACGACGTCGGTGTAGCCGCGCACGAGCGCCTCCTGCTCCTCCGGCGCGGCGGCCAGGACCTCGTCCTCGAAGGCCTGGCGCAGCGCCGTCGTGGAGGCGAAGGGGCGCGAGTCCCACACGCGCTCGGCGGGCCAGGCGGCGCCCTCGTACAGGCGCGAGAAGGTCGTCACGAACTGCTCGCGCCCCATGGCGCCGACCTCCTCCAGGCTCACGGCGCGCCCGGCGACGACGGCGACGTCGGCGCCCCCCTGGCGGCCCACGTGGAAGAAGAGCAGGTTGAGGATCACGGCGCTCAGCGCCCCGATGGTCACGCCCGAGCCGAAGATGATCCGCAGCCAGCCGGGCATGGCGGCGGCGATGTCCGGCTTGAAGGTCACCAGCAGCGCCAGCCCGAGCGAGGTCGAGACGATGACGGCGTTGCGGTTGTCCCTCATATCGACCTTGCCGAGGGTCTGGATGCCCACGACGGCGACCGAGGCGAACATGGCCAGGCTCGCCCCGCCGATGACGGGGGAGGGGATGGCGGCGACGACGGCGCCCGCCTTGGGCACCAGCCCCAGGACGATCATCATGGCCCCGGCCGCGGTGACCACCCAGCGCGAGCGCACGCGCGTGAGCCGCACGAGCCCGACGTTCTGGGCGAAGCAGGTGTAGGGGAAGGAGTTGAGGATCCCGCCCAGCAGGGTCGACAGCCCGTCGGCCCGCAGGGCGGCGGCGATGTGCCCGGGGGTGATGCGCCTGCCGACCACCTCGCCGGTGGCGAAGACGTCGCCGGTGGTCTCCACGGCGGTGACCGCCATGACGATGACCATGGACGCGATCCCCGCGGCGGACAGGCGCGGGACGCCGAAGTAGAAGGGCGTGGTCACCCCCAGCGGGGCGGCGGCGGCCACGCCGGAGAAGTCCACGTCGCCCAGGGCGGCGGCTGCGCCGGTGGCCGCGACCAGGCCGATGAGCACAGAGATGGTGGCGATGAATCCCTTGAAGATGCGCTGGACGGCGACGATGAGGGCGATGGTCAGCAGCGCGTAGCCCAGGCCCTTGAGCGTCAGGGAGCCCGCGAGCGCCTCGGAGGCCCCCTCGGGCGCGTTCGCCCCCGGGGAGACGATGTCCCCGGCGGACACGCTCATGAGTGTGGTGCCCATGACGGTCAGCAGCGTGCCGGTGACGACCGGCGGGAAGAAGCGCAGGAGCCGCGCGAAGTAGGGGGCGGCGAGGAAGGTGAGGATCCCGGCGGCGATGATGGAGCCGTACATGGCGGGCAGGCCCCCGGTTCCCCCGGCGCCGCCGGAGGCGGCCAAGCCGATGGCGATGAGCGGGGACACGGCGGTGAAGGTCACGCCCTGGATGAGGGGCAGGCGCACGCCGATCCTGGGGCCCAGGCCGGCGGACTGGATGATGGTGGCGATGCCGCAGGTCAGCAGGTCGGCGTTGATGAGGTGGACGGTGGTGGCGGCGTCGAGGTTCAGGCCCTGGGAGATGACCAGGGGCACAATGACGGCCCCGGCGTAGAAGGCGAGCACGTGCTGGATTCCCAGCACGGCCAGGGCCCCCGCCGGGGGGACGGCGTCGACCGGGTCGGGCGCGGTGCGGGCCGGGGTGTTCGGGGCTGCGGGCCGGGGTCGGGCGTCCTGGGTCATGAACTGGGGTCTCCTCGGGGCCCTGCCTGGTGCGGGGCGGTGGAAGGTCGGAACGGCGGAGGCGGACGGGCACATTGTGCCGCGGGGCACATCCGCCCGGGCCGGTGGGACGTGCC
The DNA here is from genome assembly GCF_000429225.1 of Actinomyces dentalis DSM 19115. Taxonomy (GTDB): domain Bacteria; phylum Actinomycetota; class Actinomycetes; order Actinomycetales; family Actinomycetaceae; genus Actinomyces; species Actinomyces dentalis. The sequence continues at coordinate 35,760 of NZ_AUBL01000014.1, read as the reverse complement.
GTGGCGCCCCGTGGTCCGTCTCACATGGGCGCCTCCCGCGGGGCGGGCCGCCCCTCAGCCGGCCTCCAGGACCCGCAGCAGCGGCGCGTAATGATCGGAGATCGCGGCGCGGTAGGCGTCGACGTCGCCTTTGCGGGCGGCGGAGAGCATGGCGCGGTGGGCGTTGGCGGTGAGCCTGATGTCCTCGGGGCGGGGGGCGCCGAGCATGGGCACCGTGAGGGTGTGGACGGACCAGAAGGCGTCGATGAGGTGGCGGAAGAGCTGGTTGGGCAGGGGCTTGAGGAGCATGGCGTGGAAGAGGCGGTCCTGCTCGGTGAAGGTCGAGCCGGCGTCGGCCAGGCGCTCCATCTCGATGACGACCTCGTCGATGCGCCTGTCCTGGCGCCCGTGCCAGGCGGCGATGACCTCGTCCGCCAGCGCGGAGTCGAGCAGGGTGCGCACCTCGACGACGTCGCGCAGGCTGCGGTAGTCGTCGCCGGGCTTGAGCAGGCCCCGGAAGACGAGCGACTCGATCATGGGGCGCATGGAGACCTGCCCGACGAACATGCCGTGCCCGTGGCGCACCTGGACGATGTCCAGGGCGACGAGGGTGCGCACGGCCTCGCGCACCGAGGAGCGCGAGACGCCCAGGTCGGCGCACAGCTGGGCCTCGGTCGGCAGCGGGTCGCCGGGTTTGAGGTGGGTCTGGAGGATGTAGTCCTTGATCGCGTTGATGGTCGCGGCGGCCTGCGTCGTCGGCGCCTCGTTGAGGGAGGCGTAGGTTCCGCGCTTCGATCCCATGGCAGTCATCGTGACCATCACTCCATTGCTCGGTTCTGTCCCGCGGCCCCTCGGGGCCGGCGCCCGGGGGCCCGGGGGCCGTCGTTGCCACAACGTTACTTTCTGAGGGTGGCGGGGGGCCGGTGAGCCCGTGCTAGAGTCATCCTATCAACGTCAGACAACAGACGTCCGACTTCAGGAGATCATCAATGACGATCATCGCACCCCGCGCCTCCCGACGCGACTTCATCCGGCTCACCTCCACCATGGGCCTGGCCGCGGGCCTGGCCGCGGCCCTGGCGGCCTGCGGCGGCGGGAGCGGCTCGACGACGAGCGCGGGGGCCTCCGGTGCGGCCGGCGCCCGGCCGAGCGTCGATCCCAGCGCCAACGCCGCCGCCTCCAATCCCGACGGCGTCATCACGGCCGGCATCTCCTACGAGCTGGGCACCACCGGCTACGACCCGATGACGACGACGGCGGCGCTGACCGTCGCCGCCAACTGGCACACCATGGAGGGCCTGACCGAGCTGCACCCCGTCACGCGCGAGTGCTACGCCGCCCTGGGGGCCGACCTGCCCGTCAAGGTCGACGACACCACCTACGAGGTCGCCCTGCGCGAGGGCGCCGTCTTCTCCGACGGCACCGCCGTGACCGCCCAGGACGTCGTCTTCTCCTTCGAGCGGGTCCTCGACCCCGCCAACAAGTCCCTCTACGCCCAGTTCATCGCCTTCATCGCGGGCGTGGAGGCCAAGGACGAGCGCACCGTCACCATTAGGACGTCCCACCCCTACTCGCTGGTCGCCGAGCGCCTGAGCGTGGTCAAGATCGTCCCCAGGGCCGCCGCCCTGGCCGACCCCGCCGCCTTCGACAAGAACCCGGTCGGCACCGGCGCCTACGTCATGAAGGACAACGGCGCCGCCAGCCAGACCATCGTCTTCGAGCGCAACGACAAGTACACCGGCTCCCACCCGGCCCTGGCCAAGACGATGACCTGGCAGATCCTGCCCGACGACACCACGCGCACCAACGCGATCACCTCCGGCGCCGTCCAGGCGATCGACGCGGTCCCCGTGGCCAACCTCGCCTCCATGTCCGATCCCGTCAAGGTCGCCGCCCAGCAGGGCTTCTCCCTCCTGTTCGCCATGTTCAACAACCGGACCCTCTCCGACGCCAGGGCCCGCCAGGCGATCCTGTACGCCCTGAACTACGAGGAGATCTGCTCCACCGGCATGGGCACCCTGGCCACCCCGGCCACCTGCTTCGTCCAGGAGGGCCACCCCGCCTACCGGCGGGCGAAGACCGTCTACGGCTACGACGTCGAGAAGGCCAAGTCGCTGCTCAAGGAGGCCGGCATCACCACGATCAACATCCTGTGCAGCGACCACGGCTGGTTCTCGGCGGTGCGCCCCATCATCCGCGAGAACCTCGAGGCGCTGGGCGTGAGCGTCAACTACGACGAGAAGAAGTCCTCCGACGTCTACTCCTTCGTCGACGGCGACCAGGGCGCCTGGGACGTCGTCATCGCGCCGGGCGACCCCTCCGTGTTCGGCAACGACGCCGACCTGCTCCTGCGCTGGTGGTACGCCGGCGACACCTGGACCGACCAGCGCATGCACTGGAAGGGCTCCGAGGCCTACACCGCGGTCCAGACCAAGCTCGACGAGGCCGTCAAGCTCGAGGGCGAGGCGCAGATCTCCACGTGGCAGGAGCTGTTCGACCTGCTGTCCGAGCAGGTGCCGCTCTACCCGATCTTCCACCGCAAGACGCCCACCGCCTACAACTCCCAGACGCTGGTCGGCTTCCAGCCGATCGCGCTGACGGGGCTGTCTTTCGTGGACATCGGCTCGACCGCGGCCTGAGGGCCTCCGGCGCCGGGCGGGCGCGGCGCGACCGAGCCCGCCCGGCGCCGGGTCCCGCGCAATCAACCCCGCGCAATTCAAGGAGCACACCCGTGTCCACCCTCCTCCGCCTGATCGGCCGGCGCCTCGTGGCCCTGCCCGTCATGGTGCTGGGCGTGACGCTGCTCGTCTTCGTCGTCATGTCGTTCTCACCGTCCGACCCGGCGCGCCTGGCGCTGGGGGAGGCCGCGTCGGCGCAGGCGCTCGAGCAGTACCGCATCGCCCACCACCTCAACGACCCCCTCCTGGTCCGCTACTGGAACTACCTGGTGGGCCTGGCCCACGGGAGCCTGGGCGAGGCCTCCCACGGCGACAGGATCTCCGACATGGTCGCCGCGGCCTTCCCCATCACCCTGCAGCTGACCTTCATCGGGATCGCGCTGGCCGTCGTCGCCGCCACCGTCCTGGGCGTCGTCGCGGCGCTCCACCGCGACCGGTGGCCCGACCAGGTCATCCGGGTCGTGTCCATCCTGTGCCTGGCCACGCCCTCCTTCTGGCTGGCCCTGCTGCTCATCCAGTGGTTCGGCGACATCCCCGGCGCCACCGGGACCTTCCCCTCCGTCGTCACCACCTGGGTGCCCTTCAGCCAGGACCCGGCCGCCTACGTCCGCCAGATCTGCCTGCCGGCCCTGGCCATCGCCGTGCCCAACACCGGCACGCTCACCCGCGTCGTGCGCACCGCCATGGTCGAGGAGCTCGACCGCGACTACGTGCGCACCGCCATCGGCGCCGGCATCCCCCGGCGGGTGGTCATCGCCCGCAACGTCCTGCGCAACGCCCTCATCACCCCGCTGACCGTCCTGGGCCTGCGCCTGGGCTACGCCATGGGCGGCGCCGTCGTCATCGAGATCATCTTCAACATCCAGGGGATGGGCCAGCTCATCTTCAAGGGGATCAAGGACTCCGACGTCAACATCGTCCAGGGCGTGTCCATCACCGTGGCGCTGGCCTTCATCATCATCAACATCGTCGTTGACATGCTCTACGTGCTGGTCAACCCGAGGATCAGGAGCGTCTGATGCCCCACCGCCGCACACTCGAAGGGCTCTCCCGGCCCGGGCTGCGCCTCCAGGGCTGGAGGAGGCTGCCCGCGGGGTCCAAGATCGCCGTCGTCATCCTGGCCCTCATCGCCGCCATGGCGATCCTCGCCCCCGTCGTGGCCCCCTACGACCCCGGCGACACCGGCCTGGCCAAGATCGAGCGCACCGTCCACGTCGAGGGGATCGGGGACACCGTCATCTCCGACACCGCCGTCCCGCCCTCGGCCCAGCACCCGTTCGGCACCGACAAGCCCAGCCGCGACATCTTCTCGCGCGCCGTCTACGGCGCCCGCGTCTCGCTCGTGGTGGGGCTGAGCGCCACCGGGATCGCCCTGGCGCTGGCCGCCGTCCTGGGGGCCGTGGCCGCCACCGGCCGCAAGTGGGTCGGCGAGCTCGTCATGCGCGTGCTGGACGTGCTCATGTCCTTCCCGGGCATCGCGCTGGCCGCCGTCCTGGTCCTGGCCATGGTCAAGCGCCTGCCGGTGGTCCCCGTCATCATCATCGCCACCGCCGTCGTCTACACCCCCCAGCTGACCCGCGTGGTGAGGGCCAATATCCTCGCCCAGTTCGGCGAGGACTACGTGGCCGCCTCCAGGGTCATGGGGGCCCGGGTCCCGTGGATCCTGTTCAAGCACGTGGTGCGCAACTGCATCGCGCCGATCATGGTCTACGCCACCGTCCTGGTGGCCGACGCCATCGTCTTCGAGGCCTCCCTGTCCTTCCTCAACGCCGGCATCAAGTCGGTCAACACCCCCACCTGGGGCAATATGCTCTCCGAGGGCAAGGAACTCCTCCTGTCCGGCCACTGGTGGCCGACCTTCTTCCCCGGCCTGATGATCCTCATCACCACCCTGTGCCTCAACGTCCTGTCCGAGGGACTGACCGACGCCATGGCCTCCCCGTCCATCCGCACCCGGGTCGACGCCGCCGACGTCGAGGCCGACGAGGAGGCCATGCGCGCCCGGGAGGCCGTCGGGGCCGACGCCGGCGCCGCCAAGCCCGACGACGCCGGGGAGGGGGCCGACGACGCCGGGGACGGTGCCGGGGCCGCGAAGGCCGTCGGGACCGACGCCGGGACCGGCCCGGCATCCGCTGCGGCGGGCGGCGCCGCCGGGACGGTGCCGCTCGCCGAGCGCCTGGCCGCCCTGCGCGCCGCCGAGCTGGCCCGCACGGACCGCCTGGTCCCGCCCGCCCCGCAGGCGGAGCCGGTCCTGGAGGTGAAGGGCCTGTCCATCGCCTTCCCCGCCCAGCACGGGGACGTCGACATCGTCGACAACGTCTCCTTCTCGGTGCGCCCCGGCGAGACCATGGGCCTGGTGGGCGAGTCCGGGTGCGGCAAGTCGATCACCTCCATGGCCGTCATGGGGCTGCTGCCGCCCACCGCCCGCATCACCGGCGAGATCGCCTTCAAGGGCCGCGACATCCTGGCCATGACCCCCGCCGAGCACAACGCCCTGCGCGGGCACGAGATGAGCATGATCTACCAGGACGCCCTGTCCTCGCTCAACCCCTCCATGCTCATCCGCTCCCAGATGAAGCAGCTGACCCGTCGCGGGGGCACCCGCAGCGCCGAGGAGCTCCTGGAGCTGGTCGGCCTGGACCCGGCGCGCACCCTCAGGAGCTACCCGCACGAGCTGTCCGGCGGCCAGCGCCAGCGCGTCCTCATCGCCATGGCCCTGACCCGCGACCCCGCCCTGGTCATCGCCGACGAGCCCACCACCGCCCTGGACGTCACCGTCCAGAAGCAGGTCATCGACCTGCTGGGCGAACTGCGCGAGCGGCTCGGCTTCGCCATGGTCTTCGTCAGCCACGACCTGGCCCTGGTCGCCAAGGTCGCCCACCGCATCACCGTCATGTACGCCGGGCAGGTGGTCGAGCAGGCCGCCACCTCCGAACTGCTGACCAACCCCGTCCACGAGTACACCCGCGGCCTGCTGGGGGCGGTCCTGTCCATCGAGTCCGGCTCCCAGCGCCTGCACCAGGTGCGCGGCACGGTCCCCAGCCCCGGGGAGTTCGTCAGGGGCGACCGCTTCGCCCCGCGCTCGTCCCACCCGGGGGTCGGTCTGAACACCCGGCCCGTCCTCAAGCCCGTGGCCGGGGCGAACGAGCACTACTACGCCATCACGCCCGAGCTCGAGGCGGTCCTGGCGGGGGAGGCCCACTGATGAGCACGCGCACGAGCACGCCCGCCGCCGACGCCTGGGACCCGCGCACCGACCCGGTCATCGAGCTGCGCGGCGTCCACGTCATCCACCGCTCCCGCACCGGCGGACTGCTGCGCCCCGACACGGTCCACGCCGTCGACGACGTGTCGCTGGCCGTCCGGCGCGGCCAGACCCTCGGCCTGGTGGGCGAGTCCGGGTGCGGCAAGTCCACGACCGCCCGCGTCATGGTGGGCCTCCAGGCCCCCACCCGCGGCGAGGTCCGCTTCAAGGGGCGCCGGCTCGGCCGCTCCGCCGCCGAGCGGCGCGAGCTGGGCAGATCCGTCTCCGTGGTCTTCCAGGACCCGGCCACGGCGCTCAACCCGCGCATGATCGTCCACGACGCGCTCATCGACCCGCTCAACGTCCACGGCATCGGCTCGGCCGCCCAGCGCGAGGCCCGGGTCCGCGAGCTGCTGCACCTGGTGGGCCTGCCGCCCAGCGCCCTGGGCGTGCTGCCCCGCCAGATCTCCGGCGGCCAGCGCCAGCGCGTGGCCATCGCCCGGGCCCTGGCCCTGGACCCCGACATCATCGTCGCCGACGAGCCCACCAGCGCCCTGGACGTGTCCGTGCGCGCCCAGGTCCTCAACCTCCTCCAGGACCTCAAGGCGGCGCTCGGACTGGGCCTGGTCTTCATCAGCCACGACATCAACACGGTCCGCTACGTCTCGGACCGCATCGCGGTCATGTACCTGGGCCGGATCCTCGAGACGGGCCCGACCGAGGAGATCTTCGCCCGCCCGCAGCAGGACTACACGCGCACCCTCCTGGGCGCCGCGCCCAGCCTGCTGGGGGCCTGACCGGCGCCCGCGCCGACCAACCGACCACCCCGTAGAAAGAACACACATGGACACCCGCTTCACAGGCGTCATCCCCCCGGTCATCACCCCCCTCCTGGACGGGCGCGTCGACTTCGACAGCCTCGACCGCCTCGTCGACATGCTCATCGGCGCCGGCGTCGACGCCCTGTTCCTCCTGGGCTCCTCCGGCGAGGCCGCCTACCTCACCGACTCCCGGCGCGAGGCCGTCGTGGCCCGCGCCGTGGCCCGCGCCGACGGGCGGGTGCCCGTCCTGGCGGGGGCCATCGACACCACCGCGCCCCGCGTCATCGAGCAGGCCCGGCGCGCCGCGGCCGCCGGCGCCGACGCCGTCGTGGCCACCTGCCCCTTCTACGCCCTCAACGACGCGGCCGAGATCGAGGACCACTTCCGGGCGATCGGGGCGGGCGTGGACGTGCCGCTGTTCGCCTACGACGTGCCCGTGCGCCTGGGCGGCGCCAGGCCGACGGCGGACGTGCTCGTGCGCCTGGGGGCCGACGGCGTGCTGACCGGCGTCAAGGACTCCTCGGGCGACGACGTGGGCCTGCGCCGCCTGGTGGCCGCCAACGAGGCCGCCGGCCACCCCCTGGCCCTGCTGACCGGCCACGAGTGCGTCGTCGACGGCATGCTCCTGATGGGCGCCGACGGCGTCGTGCCCGGCTACGGCAATGTCGAGCCCCGCCCCTACGTCGAGATGTGGGCGGCCGCCCGGCGCGGGGACTGGGAGGGGGCCCGCCGCCTCCAGGAGGGGATCTGCGCCGGTTTCGAGATCGTCCACGCGCCCCGGGGGCGCTCGGCCGACGCCACCGGCATCGGCGCCTTCAAGACCGTCATGCGGGCCCAGGGCACCATCGCCTCCAACGAGATGGCCTTCCCGGTGCGCGCCCTGGAGGGCGAGGTCGAGGAGCGGATCCTGGCCATCGCCCGCTCGCGGGGCCTGATCTGAATGAGGCCGCCGTCCGCCGCCGGAGTGCGGCCATCGCGCGCGCCCCGGCCCGGGGGCCTCGTGGGCGTCGACCTGGGCGGCACCAAGATCGCCGCCGCCCTCGTCGGGTCCGACGGCGCCCTGCGGTCGGCGACCCTCCGGGCGCCCACGCCCGCTGGCCGGGGCCCCGGCGCCGTGCTCGACGCCGTCGCGGACCTGGTCGAGCGGGTCGTGGCGGGCGCCGCGGCCCCCGGCCGGCCGGGCGCCGTCGCGGCGGTGGGCATCGGCTCGGCGGGCGTCATCGACGCCGAGCGGGGCGTCGTGGTCTCGGCCACCGACGCGATCGCCGGGTGGACGGGGACGGACGTGGCCGGCGGCGTGTCCGAGCGCCTGGCGGCCGCCGGCGTCCGGGCCCCCGACGGCGCGGCCCCCCTCGTGCACGTCGACAACGACGTCAACGCCCACGCCGCCGGCGAGGCCCGGTTCGGGGCGGGGCGGGGGCGCTCCAGCGCCCTGGTCGTGGCCGTGGGCACGGGCGTGGGCGCGGCCCTCGTCCTGGACGGGCGCATCCACCACGGCGCCCACTTCCTGGCCGGGGAGATGGGGCACATGCCCTGCGGGGAGGCGCAGGGGGAGACCTGCACCTGCGGGCGGCCCGGCCACCTGGAGGCCGTGGCCGCCGGGCCGCAGATCGCCCGCCGCTACCGGCGGGCCACCGGGGACGAGACGGTGACCGGCGCCGTGCAGGTCGAGCGCCTCGCCGAGGCCGGCGACGCCGTCGCCCGACGGGTCTACCGGCAGGCCGCCCTCGCCCTGGGCCGGGCCCTGGCCGGCGCCGTCACCGTCCTGGACCCCGAGGCCGTCATCGTCTCCGGCGGCCTGGCCCGCTCCGGCGGGCTGTGGTGGGGGCCCCTGCGCCGGACCCTGCGCGGCGAGCTCGTCGACCTGGTCGCCGAGCGGATCGAGATCCTGCCCGCCGCCCTGGGCGGCGCCGCCCCCATCATCGGCGCGGCCCACGAGGCCCGCCTGCGCCTGGCCCGGGCCCCCGGGCCCGCCCGCCCCGGCACCGGCCCCGATACCGGCCCCGGTCCCGGCATCGACCCCGACACCCGACCCCGACAGGAGGCGCCATGAGCCGACTCCACCCCGTTCTCCACCGCCTGCGCGGCGGCCTCATCGCCTCCGCCCAGGCCTACCCCGGCGAGCCCATGCGCGACCCGCGCACCATGGACCAGGTCGCCCGGGCCTGCGCGGCCGGCGGCGCCGCCGGCATACGCGCCCAGGGCCTGGCGGACCTGGCCCTGATCACCCAGCACGTGGACGTGCCCGTCATCGGGCTGTGGAAGGACGGCCACGACGGCGTCTTCATCACCCCCACCCTCACGCACGCCATCGCCGTGGCCGCCACCGGCTGCCAGATCGTGGCCCTCGACGCCACCGGGCGCCCGCGCCCCGACGGCCTCACCTTCGCCCAGACCGTCGCGGGCCTCAAGGAGGCCCGCCCGGACGTGCTCGTCATGGCCGACTGCGGCTGCCTGGACGACGCCCGGGCGGCCCAGGACGCGGGCGCGGACGTGCTGGGCACCACGCTGGCCGGCTACACGGGCGAGCGGCCCGTGACCGAGGGCCCCGACATCGAGCTCGTCGACCAGGTGGCGGCCATCGCCGAGGTCCCCCTCGTCGTCGAGGGGCGCGTGCACACCCCGGCCCAGGCGGCGCTGGCCATGGAGCACGGCGCCTTCGCCGTCGTCGTCGGCACCGCCATCACCCACCCCACGACCATCACCTCCTGGTTCGTCCAGGCCCTGCGATCGCGATGAGCGGGCGGCGCGCCGATCCGCGCGGGTCCGCGGCGCCGCCCGCCGATCGGTGACGCGAGTGACTGGTGGTGCCCCAGATGTGATCAAGAGATCTCAATTCGACGGCACGCCGTGAGAGAACGCCGTCATATCTGACAAAACGGGCGGTTTGTGCATAGCGTTACCGCCAGCGGCGCTCACCGGGCGCCCATCCACGATCGAATCGAGAGGCAGATACATGTCCGTCAACCGCACCGAGCTCATCGCAGCCATCGCCGAGAAGGCCGGCCTGACCAAGACCGACGCCGACGCCTTCCTCGGCGCGTTCCAGGACGTCCTGGTGGAGAACGTCGCCAAGGGCGAGACCGTCAAGATCACCGGGCTGATGGGCGTCGAGCGGGTCGAGCGCGCCGCTCGCACCGGCCGCAACCCCCGCACCGGCGAGGAGATCCAGATCCCCGCCGGCTACGGCGTCAAGCTGACCGTCGGCTCCGCCCTGAAGAAGGCCGTCGCCAAGTGAGCGCATGACCGGACCCGCCCGACGGCGCCGCCGCGCGCGGCCGGGACCGGGAGCGGGGGCGCGCCACCACCCGGTGGCGCGCCCCCGGCGTTCGCGCGCGGCCCGGATGGGACCGGGGGAGGAGGTGCGGGGCGGGGCCCGTCGTCCCGGCGGATGAGGCCCCGGTCCCGCCGACCGCCTAGCCTGAGGCCATGAACAGCACCGGGGACGCCCCCCGCCCCGCGCCCGACGGCGCGCCGTCGGCCCCCGCCCTGATCTGCCAGGGCCTGGCCAAGGCCTTCGGCCAGAAGATCGCCGTCAACATGCTCGACCTCACCGTGCCGACCGGCTCCATCTACGGCGTCGTCGGCCCCAACGGCGCAGGCAAGACGACGACCCTGTCCATGGCCACCGGGCTCCTCGTGCCCGACGCCGGGCGCGCCCTGGTCCACGGCGTGGACGTGTGGGCCGACCCCCTGCGCGCCAAGGCGCTCCTGGGCGTGCTGCCCGACGGGCTGCGCACCTTCGACCGGCTCAACGGCCTGGAGCTGGTCACCTACTCCGGCCTCCTGCGCGGCCTGGGGCGCGACGTCGTCGTCCCCCGCGCCACCCAGCTCCTCCACGTCCTGGGCCTGTGGGAGGCCGGCACCACCCTCGTGGCCGACTACTCCGCAGGCATGCGCAAGAAGGTCCACCTGGCCTGCGCCCTGGTGCACTCGCCCTCCGTGCTCGTCCTCGACGAGCCCTTCGAGGCCGTCGACCCCATCTCGGCCCGCACCATCCAGAGCATCCTGGCCGACTTCGCCGCCGCGGGCGGCACCGTCATCATCTCCAGCCACGTCATGGCCACCGTGCAGCGCCTGTGCACCCACGTGGCCATCATCGCCCGCGGGCGGGTCCTCACCGCCGGAACGACGGCGCAGGTGGCCGCCGGAGAGGACCTGGAGGACCGCTTCACCCAGCTCGTCGGCGGCCCGGCCGCCAGGGAGGAGCTGTCGTGGTTGCGACCCTCGTCCGACTGAGATGGCGCCTGACCCTCAACTCGCTCAGGGCCAACGTCTGGGCCCTCATCGGCACCATCGTGGGGGCCCTGTACGGGCTCGGGCTGCTCCTGGCGCTCGTGGCCGGGGCGATCGGCCTGGGCGGCCTCGGCGCCGACGCGGCGGCGCCGGTCCTGGCCGCCGCCGGCGCCCTCACCGTCCTGGGCTGGGCCCTCGTCCCGCTCATGCTCACCGGCGTCGACTCCACCCTCGACCCCAGGGCCATGGCCGCCTGGACGGCGCCCTCGCGCCCCCTGGCCATCGGGCTCGCGGTCGCCGCGGCCACCGGCGTGCCCGGCGTGATCACGGGGGCGGGGCTGCTCCTGCCCGTCCTCGTGTGGGCCGTCGCCGGGCAGTGGGGGGCCGCGCTCCTCGCCCTCGCCCTGGCCCCCGCCGCCCTGGCCACCTGCGTCCTGCTCAGCCGCGTCGTCGTCATCGGCGCCGGCGTCTCGACGTCGCGGCGCGGGCGCGACCGGGCCGGAGTGATCGCCGTCCTGGCGATCCTCCTCGTCTCCCTGGCGCCCTCCCTGCTCAACCTCGGCGCCCGGCTCGACAGCATCGACATGGAGGGCCTGCGCACGGCCGCCCGGGTGGCGGGGCTGACGCCCTTCGGGTGGGCGCTGGCCGCCCCCGGCCACCTGGCCCGGGGCGAGACGGCCGCCGCCATCGGACTGAGCGCGGCGGCCCTCGCGCTGCCGGCGGCGCTGGCGCCCGTGTGGGAGCGGGTCGTGGGGCGCGTCATGACCGGCCCGGTGCGCTCCGACGCGCACTCGCGGGCCTACGACGGCGCCGCGGAGGGCGGCGCGCAGGCGGGCGCGGGCGCGGCGGGCGCCTCGGGCGGGACCGGCGGCGCGGGCGCGGCGGGCACGGCCCGCGTCCTGCCCTGGCACCGGCGGCTGGAGAGGGTCATGCCCTCCCCGGCGGCCGCCGTCGCCGCGCGGTGCCTGCGCTACTGGCGCGCCGACCCGCGCTACCTCGTCCAGGCCATCTCCCTGGTGGTCATGCCCGTTCTGCTCGCCGTCATGATCGCCATGGGGCGGACCTCGATCGTCGACGCCGGCGAGACGGCCTCCCTGGCCCCGGGGCGGGCCCCGGCGGTGCTCCTGGCCGCACCGGTCCTGGCGGCCCTCCTGTCCGGCTGGGGCCTGCACAACGACCTCGCCTTCGACTCCACCGCGCTGTGGACGCAGGTGTCCGCCTCCGTGCGCGGACGCGACGACCGGCTCGGGCGCATTGCGGCGGCGGCCCTGTGGCAGGCGCCCGTCATCGCGGTGCTCGCGCTGGGCGGCGGGGCGTGGACCGGCCTGTGGCGCGCCCTGCCGGCGGTGGGCGGGCTGAGCGCGGCGCTGTACGGATGCGCCCTGGCCTGGTCCAGCCTGACCGGCGTCCTGCTGCCCTACGAGGTCAATGCGCCCGGGGACAGCCCCATGAAGTCGCGGACCTCGGGCACGGCCCTCATCGCCGCGCTCGTGCAGATGGTCGGCATGGGGGTCATCGGCCTGGCCGCCGCGCCCGTCATCGCGGGCTTCGCCGTCATGGCGCTGGCCGGGGCCTGGGGCTGGGGCTGGCCGTTCCTGGCCGCCGGGGCCCTGTGGGGCGCGGGGGCGGCCTGGGCGGGCATCGCCGTCGGCGGTCGCCTGCTGGACTCGCGCGGGGTCCGGATCCTGACCACCATCCGCTCCTGGCCGGGCCACGAGGAGGCCCGCTAATCTGGGGGCCGAATGGACCTGCGCGGGCCCGGCGTCACCGCCCCGGGGCCGCCGACCGACCAGAGGGAGAACCATGGAACTCATCGTCCTGGACACCGCGTCCCAGATCGCCGACCGGGCCGCCGACGCCATCGAGGACCTGCTCGCGCGCAAGCCCGACGCGGTGCTGGGAACCGCCACCGGATCGAGTCCGCTGCCCCTGTACGACGAGCTCGCCCGGCGCTGCCGGGCCGGGCGGATCTCCTTCGCGAAGGTCACCGGATTCATGCTCGACGAGTACGTGGGCCTGCCCGAGGACCACCCGGAGCGCTACGCCACCTTCATGGAGCGCAACCTGCGCTCGCGCGTCGACATGCGGCCCGGCGCGCTGCACGGCCCCGACGCCCTCAACCCCGACCTGCAGGCCGCCTGCGAGGACTACGAGGCGGCCATGGCCGCGGCCGGCTACTGCGACCTGCAGATCCTGGGCATCGGCTCCGACGGGCACATCGGCTTCAACGAGCCCGGCGGCCCGCTCGACTCGCGCACCCACGTGGGCGTCCTGACGGAGCAGACGCGCCGCGACAACGCCCGCTTCTTCGACGGCGACATCGACGCGGTCCCCACGCACTGCCTCACCCAGGGCCTGGGCACCATCATGGAGGCCCGCAAGCTCGTGCTCATCGCCACGGGCTCGAACAAGGCCGAGGCGATCGCTCACCTCGTCGAGGGCGAGGTGAGCGAGGACTGGCCCGCCTCCGTCATGCAGCGCCACCCCGACGCCCTGGTCCTGGTCGACCGGGACGCCGCCGCCCGTCTGAGCCGGGCGGACTGAGGCCCGCCGGCCCGGGCCGGCGGGCCGCCCCGCCGGCGGCCCGGTCTCTGCCCCGGTTCCGCGAGCGCGCAGGTTTCCAGTCGAACGCGCACCTCCCAGCCGCGCGTTCGACTGGAAACCTGCGCGCTCGCGGATATGACGGGGCCCGGCTCCGGCCCGAGGCGCCGTTCCCGCTGGTCTCGCGGGACTTCTCCGCCGGTTCCGGCGAAGGGGGGAGACGGGTCCCACAGAATCGCCGAAGTTCGGACCCGCGGGCCGGGCCTAGACTGACCGCTATGAGCGAGCCTCTCGAGCCGATCGCCGTCGGCACCGATACCGCTGATCCCTCCGGCCCCGCCGAACCCGGTCGACCGCTCTCCGAACCCTCCCAGTCCGCGGGCACCGCCGTCCTGGAGCGCGAGGAGCTCCAGTCCACCGACGACGGCGACGCCGACCGCTTCGCCCACTACGTGCGCAAGGACAAGATCGCCGCGGCGGCCGCCACCGGGCGCCCCGTCGTCGCCCTGTGCGGCAAGGTCTGGACGCCGGGGCGCGACCCGTCGAAGTACCCGGTGTGCCCCACGTGCAAGCAGATCTACGAGGAGATGCGCCCCGGCGGCTCGGGCGGCAGGGGCCCCCGCTTCCCGCGCCCGCCCTTCGGCCGGGGCGGTCAGTGAGCCCGTGAGCCCCGTCCGCGGGTCCCGGGCGCACGGCTCGCCCTCTCAGCCCTCCATCTTCGCCGCGGAGAGCCTGCCCCCGGCCTATCCGCGGCGCGCCGCCCGGGGCACGGCCGGGTCCCTGCGGGCCTGGCAGGCCGCGGCGCTGGCGAAGTACCTGTCCGCCATGCCGCAGGACTTCCTCGCCGTGGCCACCCCCGGGGCGGGCAAGACCGCCTTCGCCCTGCGCGCGGCCACCGAGCTGCTCGCCGCCGGCGACGTCCACCAGGTCACCATCGTGTGCCCCACCGAGCACCTGAAGTACCAATGGGCGGAGGCGGCCGCCCGCGTGGGCATCCGCATCGACCCCAGCTACACCAACTCCCAGGACGCGCTCGGCTCGCGCTTCAACGGCGTCGCCCTGACCTACGCGCAGGTCGCCGCCAACCCCAACCTCCACCGCGCCCGCACCGACGCCCGACGGACCCTGGTCGTCCTCGACGAGATCCACCACGGCGGGGACGCCCTGAGCTGGGGCGAGGCCATCCGCGAGGCCTTCACCCCGGCCCGCCGCCGCCTGGCCCTGACCGGCACCCCCTTCCGCTCCGACGCCGCCCCCATCCCCTTCGTGCGCTACGTCGACGAGGGCGGAGGGATCAAGCGCTCCCGGGCCGACTACTCCTACGACTACGCCGACGCCCTGCGCGACGGCGTCGTGCGCCCCGTCATGTTCCTGAGCTACTCCGGGCAGATGCGCTGGCGCACCCGCACCGGCGAGGAGGTCGCCGCCCGCCTGGGCGAGCCGCTGACCAAGGACATGCAGGCCCAGGCCTGGCGCACCGCCCTGGACCCGGAGGGGGAGTGGATCCCCGCGGTGCTGGCCGCCGCCGACCAGCGCCTGACCGAGGTCCGCCGCCAGATGCCCGACGCCGGGGGCCTCGTCATCGCCTCCGACCAGGCCCGGGCCCGCGCCTACGCGGCCCGGCTGCGGACCATCACCGGCGAGGAGCCCACGGTCGTCCTGTCCGACGACACCGGCGCCTCCAGCCGCATCGAGGCCTTCGCCGCCTCCACGGGCCGCTGGATGGTGGCCGTGCGCATGGTCTCCGAGGGCGTCGACGTGCCCCGCCTCGCCGTCGGCGTCTACGCCACCTCGACCTCCACGCCGCTGTTCTTCGCCCAGGCGGTCGGCCGTTTCGTGCGCTCGCGCGCCAAGGGCGAGACCGCCAGCGTCTTCCTGCCCTCGGTGACCCCGCTGCTGGAGCTGGCGGGCGAGCTGGAGGTCGCCCGCGACCACGTCCTGGGCCGGCCCCCCTGCGAGGAGGACCGCCTGTTCTCCGCCCCCGAGGACCGGCTCATCGCCGAGGCCAATAGGCGGGAGAGGGCCTCCGAGGACCTCCTGGGCGCCTTCGAGGCGATGGGCTCCACCGCCGAGTTCGACCGCGTCCTGTTCGACGGCGGCGAATTCGGCACGGGCGCCGTGGTCGGCAGCGCCGAGGAGCAGGAGTACCTGGGGCTGCCGGGGCTGCTCGAGCCCGAGCAGGTCACCGCCCTGCTGCGCCAGCGCCAGAACAAGCAGATCGAGGCGCGCAGGCGCGAGTCGGCGGCCGCGGCGAAGCGGCGCGCCGGCTCCGGGGCCGACGACGCCCGGCGCCGGGCCGCCGCCCGCAAGGAGCTCTCCCAGCTCGTGGCCGCCTGGGCCCGGCGCTCCGGGAAGCCCCACGGCGTCGTCCACAACGACCTGCGGCGCACGTGCGGCGGCCCGGAGGTGGCGGCCGCCTCCACCGAGGAGATCGTCGAGCGGGTGGAGACGCTGCGCCGCTGGTTCGTCGGCAGGCGCTGACCCGCGGAGCCGGCGAGAACGGCACCTCGGAGCGGCCCGGCCCCGTCATATTCGCGAGCGCGCAGGTTTCCAGTCGAACGCGCGGCTGGGAGGTGCGCGTTCGACTGGAAACCTGCGCGCTCGCGGAATCGGGACAGAGGCCGAGGCGCCGGCGGAACCGGGCCGCCCGGCCCGGACCGGGGCGGCGGGCCCGGACCGGGCCGGGCGGGCCTCAGCCCACCCGGCTCAGCCGTGCAGCGCCGTGCGCCCGTCCAGCTCCAGGCGGCGGGTCGGCACGGCCGGCTCTCCCTCGCTCAGGCGCCAGGCGTCGTAGGGCAGCTCGGCGCGGGCGGCCCGGTGCCGCTCGGCGGCCGCCCGCAGCGCCCCGGGCCCGCGGTGGGCCTCGACGATCTCGCCGTCGCGCACGAGCTCGACCTGGAGGGGGCGCGCCCCCGCCCGCTCCAGGGCCTCCAGCGCCTCAGCGCGCTCGCGGGCGGAGACGACCAGCTCCTCGACGGCGGTCCCCGCGGCGTCCAGGACCCGTCCGGCCCACTTGCGTCCGCCGACGGTGGCCTTGCCCCCCTCGGAGAACTTGGCGACCTCCTGCATGACGCCGTCTGCGCCGGCCCGCTCGACGAGCTTGTAGACCAGCGCCGCCGTCGGGCGCCCCGAACCGGTGACGAGCTTGGTCCCCACCCCGTAGGAGTCCACCGGGGCGGCCCCCAGGCCGGCGATCGCGTACTCGTCCAGGTCGTTGGTCACCGTGATCTTCGTGCTCGTGGCCCCCAGGGCGTCGAGCTGGGCGCGGGCCTTGAAGGCCTCGGCCACCAGGTCGCCCGAGTCCAGGCGCACCGCCCCCAGCTCCCCGCCGCCGGCGCGGGCCGCGGCCACGGCCCGCTCGATGCCCCGGGTGATGTCGTAGGTGTCGACCAGGATCGTCGTGCCCGGCCCCAGCGAGGCGACCTGCGCCGCGAAGGCCTCCTCCTCGGTGTCGTGCAGGAGCGTGAAGGAGTGGGCGGAGGTGCCCACCGTGGGGATGCCGTAGCGCATGCCCGCCTCCAGGTCGCTCGTGCCGGCGAAGCCGCCCACGACGGCGGCGCGGGCGGCGGACACGGCGGCGTGCTCGTGGGCGCGGCGCGCCCCGAACTCCACGCAGGGCCGCCCGTGCGCGGCGATGGTCATGCGGGAGGCCGCCGCGGCGACGGCGCAGTCGTAGTTGTAGATGGACAGCGCCAGGGTCTCCAGGATGCAGGCCTCGGCGAAGGTCCCCTCGACCGTGAGCAGGGGGGAGCCGGAGAAGTAGCACTCGCCCTCGGCGTAACCGCGGATCGTGCCGGAGAAGCGGTAGTCGCGCAGGTAGTCCAGGGTGGCGTCGTCGACCACCTCCGTGGCGCGCAGGAAGTCGATCTGGGCGGGCGTGAAGGTGAAGGCCGCGACGGCGTCGAGAAGGCGCCCCGTCCCGGCCACGACGCCGTAGCGGCGCGAGGCGGGCAGTTTGCGCCCGAACAGCTCGAAGACGCAGCGGCGCTGCGCGGTGCCCGCGCGCAGGGCGCCCTGCAGCATCGTCAGCTCGTACTTGTCGGTGAGCAGGGCCGTTGACGGGGAGCCCTGGTCGGGGACCGGGATCTGCGTAGGTGTCATGACTGATAACCTAGCGCCGTCGGGGCGCGCGCGCTCGCACCGGCCATCCACCGATACCCTTACCCTTGACCCATGTCAGCCAGCGCCCCCGTGTCCTCGCCCGAGACCCGGACCGAGGACCGCGCGGTCCCGCTGCGCCGCTGGTGCACGGTGGTCCACGACGACCCGGTCAACACCATGGACTACGTCGTGTGGGTCTTCCGCAGCTACTTCGGCTTCTCCCGCCACCTGGCCGAGCGCCGCATGATGCAGGTGCACACCACGGGCCGCGCCGTCGTCTCCCGGGGGGCGCGCGAGCGCATGGAGGTCGACGTCACCGCCATGCACTCCTACGGGCTGCGGGCCACGATCGAGCCGGAGGCCGGCGACGGCGACGACGCCCCCGGTCCGGGCGCGGGCGGTGCGTCGTAATGCGCGGCTTCAAGGCGGTCGACGGCGGCTGGGAGAGCCCGCTGGAGGACTGGGAGCTCGAATTCCTCGCCGACCTGCTCGCCCAGGTCCTGGTGATCCTGGACAGCGCCGCCCCGTCCGGCCCCCGGGGCGGGCGACCGGCGGGCGCCGCCCCGCCCGGCCCCGGCGGGCCGCGCGCCGCCGAGTCCGCCCGGCCCCGGCGGGCCGCGCGCCGCCGAGTCCGCCCGCGACGCCGAGATCCTCGCGGCCCTGGACTTCGACATCGAGGAGCCCGCCGGCAAGGGGATCGGCGGCGCGGGGGAGCCCGGCCCCGGCGCGCCCGGCCCCGGCGAGCGCCCCGGCCGCCGCGACCCGGCCGCGCCCGCCGGCCCGCCCGCGGCGTCGGCCGCCCTCGCGCCCTTCGTCGAGGCGCTCCTGCCCGACGCCTCCGAGGACCCCGACATCGCCGTCGAGGTGGCCGCCATGACCCGCGGCCGCCTGCGCGCCCTCAAGAGCGAACGCGCCCGACGGGTCATGGCCGAGCTGATCGAGCCCACGGGGGCGCGCGGCGCGGTGCGCGTGAGCGCCGGGACCGAGCAGGACTGGCTCGGCGCGCTCAACGACCTGCGCCTCGTCCTGGCCCAGCGGCTGGGCATCGACTCCGCCGAGGCCGCCGAGGACGTCCACGCCATCGCCCGGGAGGCGCCGCCCCCGCACGAGAGTGACGAATTCCGCTGGCGGCGGGGCGCCGCCCTGTCCTACGACATGCTCACCTGGTGGCAGGAATCACTGCTCCGCGTGCTGCTGCGCGGTCAGGGCCCCGCCTAGTCTCGACGACGTGAATGACGCGCCCATCGGGATGTTCGACTCCGGCGTCGGCGGCCTGACGGTGGCGCGGGCGGTCCTCAACCAGCTCCCCGGCGAGCAGATCCTCTACATCGGCGACACCGCCCACAGCCCCTACGGGCCCCGCCCCATCGAGGAGGTGCGCCGGCTCGCCCTGGGCGTCATGGACGAGCTCGTCGACTCCGGGGTCAAGATGCTCGTCATCGCGTGCAACACCGCCTCCGCAGCCGTCCTGCACGACGCCCGCAGCCGCTACACGCAGGGCAAGGGGGTGCCCGTCGTCGAGGTCATCCACCCCGCCGCCCGGGCCGCCGCCCGCGTCACCCACAACGGCAGGATCGGGCTGATCGCCACCCAGGGGACCGTCGACTCGCGCGCCTACGCCGACGCGCTCGGGGCCGTGCCGGGCGTCGAGCTCCTGTCCGTGGCCTGCCCCCGCTTCGTCGAGCTCGCCGAGCGGGGCGTGACCACCGGCCCCGAGGTCATGGCCACCGCCGAGGAGTACCTCGTGCCCATGCGCGAGGCCGGCGTCGACACCCTCATCCTCGGCTGCACCCACTACCCGCTGCTCATCGGGCCGATCTCCTACGTCATGGGGCAGGACGTGACCCTCGTGACCTCCAGCGAGGAGACCGCCAAGGACGTCTACCGCGAGCTGGCCGGGCGGGGCCTCCTGCGCGAGGGGCCCTCCCCGGCGCCGGTGCACGAGTTCCGCTCCACCGGGGACCCCGCGTCCTTCGCCGTCCTGGCGCACCGCTTCCTCGGCCCCGAGGTCGGGCGCGTCAGGCGCACGGGCCTGGTGCCCGGCAGCTCCCACATGGTCTTCTCCTCGGATGTGCCCGCCCCCGCCCCCATCGTCGTGTCCGACGACGGCGGCCCCGCGAAGCCCCTCGACGTCGCTGGCGCCCCTGACGGCCCCGACCGCCCCGGCGCCCCCGACCGCCCGTCCTGACCCGCCGATGCCGACCCCGCCCCCAAGGATCCCCGTATGAAGCTCACCATCATCGGCTGCACCGGCTCCATGTCCGGCCCCGACGCCCCCGCCTCCTGCTACCTCGTCCAGGCCAGGGGCGCGGGACCCGACGGCGGGGAGCGGGTCTTCTCCCTCGTCCTGGACATGGGACCCGGCTCAATGGGCCAACTGCTCAACCACGTCGACCCGGCCGAGCTGGACGCGATCGCCATCTCCCACTGCCACGCCGACCACATGGTCGACCTGGTCGGCATGCACGTCTACCGCCGCTGGAACCCCGCCGGGGCGCTCGAACCCGTGCTCACGCTGGGGCCGGCCGAGCTGCCCGCGCGCCTCAACGGGGTCGACGGCTCGCCCAGCACGGAGGCCTACGCCACCGAATTCCTCTTCCGCACCGCCGTGCCCGGCCAGAGCGTGAACGTCGGCCCCCTGACGATCACCCCCTTCGCCGCCCTGCACCCGGTCGAGGCCTACGGCTACCGGGTCGAGGGCCCCGCCGAGGACGGCTCGGGCACCGCGGCCGTGGCCTTCACCGGCGACACGGACCTGTGCGAGACCATGGCGGAGATGGCCGACGGCGTCGACCTGCTGCTCGCCGAGGCCGCCTTCGTCGAGGGGCGCGACCCGCTGCGCGGAATGCACCTGACGGGGCGGCGCGCCGGCGAGCTGGCGGCCGGGATCAGCGGGCGGACCCCCCGCGCGGCGGTGGGCCACCTCGTGCTCACCCACATCCAGCCGTGGACCGACCCGGGCATCCCGCTGCGCAACGCCGCACTGGTGTACGCCGGACCGCTGGAGGCGGCCACGGCCGGCGCGAGCTGGGAGCTCTGAACCCGCTCCATGGCCGACGGCGGACCGGGGCGCATCGGCTTCACCCCGCGCGTCCTGGACGGCCCCGACCGGCCCTGGACGCGCGGGCGGCGCACGCGCTGGTGGCTGGTGGTGCCCGCCGACCTGGCCGTGGTCGGCGCGACCTCCCTGTTCGCCTCGGCCGCGGTGCACGACGCCTCGCGGGCCCCGGGCCTGGCGGCGGGCGGCGCCGCGGCGATCGCGGCGGGATGGCTCGCCGCCCGGACCGTCCGCCGCCGCGACGACCACCTGGAGGCGGCCTGGCCCGACGGCGCGCTCGCCCTGGCGGTGTGCTGGGCCGTGTGGACGGCCTCGCAGTGGGCGATCGCCCAGTGGGCGGCCCGGGCCGCGCCGGGCGCCGCAGGAGTTGCGCCGGGCGCCGCGGGAACCGCACCGGGCGCCACGGGCACCGCGGGGGGCGGCCCGCCGTCCGTCGCGCTCGTGCTCGCCTGCTTCCTCGCGGTCCTGGGAGGGGGGTGGCGCCGCCTCTACGGCTTCGCCAAGGCCCACGACTCCCTGGTCCCCAAGGGCGTCCAGCGCCGGCTCGACGCCCAGGCGGATGCGGGTCTTCCGGCGGACGCGGGACCGTCGGGGGGCGACGGCGCCGGGGACTGACGCCGTCGTCCGGGCCGCTCGGGCGCCGGCGTCGTCGGCAATGGCGCGACGACGCGCAGGATCCGCGGCGTCTCGGGGAGGGCGACGGCGTCAGGTGCGGCGGGCCTCCCGGTGCAGGAGGGCCAGGACGGCGGCGGCGGAGGCCAGGGCGTAGACGACGGCGGCGACCGGCTCCGCCCGCCCCGCGAGCGCGCCGCGCACGAGGATCGGGATCGAGCACCACAGGCACAGGGGCAGGACCCAGCGCCACACGCGCCGCGCGCTCGCGGGCGCCGCCAGGGGATCGCGCCGCGCGCCCGGGGGCGCGAGGTCGCGGCGTCGGACGAGCGCCCACGCGCACGCCGCGACGAGCAGGCCCGCACTCGCCCACGCGGCGGCGGACGAGCGGATCATGAGGCAGCCCAGCGACGCCCCGAACAGGACCGAGAGAACCCCGAGCGTCCAGGGACGGGGGCGCCATCGCCCGTCCCGCTCAACCGCCCCGGCCCCGTCCGGCGGGAGTCGGACGGAATCGGGGGATGCGTCGCGGATGCGGTCGTCGGCCATGGTCCTCACCCCGCTTTGCGCTGCGGCGAGTATACGACGCCCGCCGTCGTCCGGTCCCGTTCGCTCCGCCGCCGTCCGGCCGGGGGGCGGCCGGGGGGCGGCCGGCGCCGCCATCGGGTCTGCGCGGCCGAGCCGGATTCCCCCCGTCCGGCCCCGCAGGCCCCGCCGCCGCTCTGAGCACGTAGGATCGCCCCGTGCTTCAGACTCTGTCCACCGCCTTCATCCGCACCCTGCGCGAGGACCCGGCCGACGCCGAGGTCGCCGGCCACAAGCTCCTCGTGCGCGCCTGCTACATCCGGCGCACGGCCCCGGGCGTCTACACCTGGCTTCCGCTGGGCCTGCGCGTGCTGCGCAAGATCGAGGCCGTCGTGCGCGAGGAGATGAACCGCATGGGCGGCCAGGAGGTCCACTTCCCGGCCCTGCTGCCCGCCGACCCCTACAAGGCCACCGGCCGCTGGCAGGAGTACGGGCCCACCCTGTTCACGCTGGCGGACCGCAGGGGCAACGACTACCTCCTGGCCCCCACGCACGAGGAGATGTTCACCCTGCTGGTCAAGGACATGTGCTCCTCCTACAAGGACCTGCCGCTGACCATCTACCAGATCCAGACCAAGTACCGCGACGAGGCGCGCCCCCGCGCCGGCCTCATCCGCGGGCGCGAGTTCATCATGAAGGACTCCTACTCCTTCGACATGGACGAGACGGCCCTGGACGCCTCCTACCGGGCGCACCGCCGCGCCTACGAGCGGGTCTTCACCCGCCTGGGCCTGGAGTACGTCATCGTCAACGCCATGGCCGGGGCCATGGGCGGGTCCCACTCCGAGGAGTTCCTCCACCCCTCGCCCATCGGCGAGGACACCTTCGTGCGCTCGCCCGGCGGCTACGCCGCCAACGCCGAGGCCGTGACCACCCCGGCGCCCGAGAGCGTCGACGCGAGCGCCGAGCCCGCCGCCCGCGTGGTCGACACCCCCGACTGCCCGACCATCGACGCCCTCGTCGAGCTGTGCAACACCGCCCACCCCCGGGCCGACGGCCGGGCGTGGACGGCCGCCGACACCCTCAAGAACGTCGTCGTCGCCCTCACCCGCCCCGACGGCGAGCGCGAGCTGCTCGTCATCGGCGTGCCGGGCGACCGCGAGGTGGACATGAGGCGCCTGGGGGCCGCCGTCGCCCCCGCCGAGGTCGAGATGGCCACCGACGAGGACTTCGCGGCCCACCCCGAGCTCGTGCGCGGCTACATCGGCCCCGCCGCCGTCGGCCCCAACTCGCCAGCGCGGCGCGTGGAGGTCGGCGAGGACGGGCGCGAGGTCCTCACCGGCTCCGTGCGCTACCTGCTCGACCCGCGCGTGGTGGACGGCACCAGCTGGGTCACCGGCGCCGATGCGGACAAGCGCCACGTCCTGCACCTGGTCAAGGGGCGCGACTTCACCGCCGACGGCACCATCGAGGCCGCCGAGGTCCGCGACGGCGACCCCGCCCCGGACGGCTCGGGCGCCCTGAGCCTGGCCCGCGGCGTCGAGATCGGCCACATCTTCGCCCTGGGGCGCAAGTACGCCCGGTCCCTGGGGCTGACGGTCCTGGATGAGAACGGCCGGGCCCGCGTGGTGACCATGGGCTCCTACGGCATCGGCGTCTCGCGCGTCATGGCGGCGCTGGCCGAGGCCAACCACGACGAGCACGGCCTGATCTGGCCCATCCAGGTCGCCCCCTACCACGTGCATGTCCTGGCCACGGGCAAGGACGACGCCGTGTTCTCCACCGCCGCCGCCCTGGCGGGGGACCTGGACGCCGCCGGCTTCGAGGTCCTCTACGACGACCGCCGCAGGGTCTCGGCCGGGGTCAAGTTCGCCGACTCCGAGCTGCTGGGCGTGCCCTTCACGGTCGTCGTCGGCCGCGACCTGGTCAGGGAGGGCACGGTCGAGATCCGCGACCGGCGCAGCGGCGGGAGGCGGTCGGTGCCGGCGGGCGACGCCGCCGCCGAGGTGGGCGCCGAGCTGCGCGCCGCGCTGGCGCGGGTGCCCGACGGCGCCGGCGCCGGCCAGCCGGACCCGGGGCCCGCGTCCGGACTGGATTGAGCCGAGGCGGGCCCCGACCGGCTGCCGGGCGCCGCGGCCCGGGCGCGCCACCGGGTCCGCGCGAGATGATCTCGCGCGCCGTCGCCGGGCTCCAGCAGCACCACACCATCGGGTCCTCTCGGGGATGATCCCCTCTGCGACGCCCCCGACGTCGCCGTCCGGGGCGTCGGCGGCGTGGAAAAAGGTGGCCGGCGCATACTTTTCGGGTGCGCGGCGGCTCCTGCGTTCATGAGAAATGGCGTCATTGCAACATTTCGAGACGGGAGGGGTGCGGGACGGAGGGTGAAAGATATGCGCCGGCCACCTTTTTGAGCCGCCGGGTCGTCCGCCGCTGACGCGCGCACCCGCGGCGGCGGCAGCCGATAACCAGATGCATCGATTCGCATGCCGTTTCCGCCGGTCTCGCGCGTCTTTTCCGCCGGTTCCGATGGAGGCAGGGCGGGGCGCGCCGCTCGGGACCTATGATCGGCCGCATGCACCCGGCAGCAGTCGTCCTCATCATCGCCCTGGCGGTTCTGGCCCTGGACCGCCTCGGGCTGTGGGCCGAGTCCCGCGGTTGGATCTACTGGCGCAGGCGCAGGCCCGAGGCGTCGGGCGCCGTGCTGAACCCGCTCGTGGACGTCTTCCAGCCCGGTCACGTCCACGTCGTCGAGGCGCAACAGGACCGGGATGTGCTCGTGCGCACCGACGCCGCCGGCGCCGGCCGCCCGGACCCGGAGTCCGCGCCCGGGCGGGACTGAGGGGCCGGGCGGAGCCCGATGGCGGGCGGGTCGCACGACCGCGCGGGGCCGGACCCGCCGCGCCCGCTGGCGGCCTGGCGGCCGACGGTCCCCCTGCGCGCCTACCAGGAGGACCTCCTGGCCGCCGTCGACCCCGCCGACGGCGCCACCCTCCACATCGTCGCCCCGCCGGGGGCCGGCAAGACCCTCCTGGGCCTGGCCCTGGCCGTCGCCAACGGGCGCCGCGCCCTGGTCCTGGCCCCGACGACGATCGTGCGCGCCCAGTGGGCCGAGCAGGCCCGGCGCTTCTTCCGCGTCCCCGCCGGAGCTCCGCCCGACGCCACCGACGGCGTCCTATCCGACGCCTCATTCGGCGCCCCCGACGAAATCCCGCCCGTCGCCGACGCCCCGCCGGCCCCGGGGCGGCGGGGCGCCCACCTCACGGCCCTGACCTACCAGTCGCTCGCCGTCGTCGACGACTCGGGCCCCTGGCAGGAGGCGGCCCGGCGGCGCTGGATCGACGAGCTCGCCCGCGACGGGCGCAGCCCCGCCCGGGCGAGCGCCTGGCTCGACGAGCTCGCCGCCTCCAACCGCAGCGCCTACACCCGCGGCATCCGCTCACGGGCCGCCGCCGTGCGCCGCGTCGACGAGCTCGACGACGACGCCGTCGCCGCCCTCCTGTCGCCGTCGGCCAGGGAGCGCCTGGACGCCCTCATCGACGACGGCGTCGCCACCATCGTCGTCGACGAGTGCCACCACCTGCGCGCCCACTGGGCCGTCGTCGTGCAGTATCTGCGCCGGCGCCTGACCGCGGCGGGCCGGGCGCCCACCCTCATCGGCCTGACCGCCACCGCCCCGAGCCGCGAGGACCCCTCCTACGCGCGCTACCACGCTCTCCTGGGCGAGGTCGACGCCGAAGTGCCCGTACCCGCCGTCATCCGCGCCGGATGCCTCGCACCGGCCCGGGAGCTGGCCTGGTTCACGCTCCCCACCCCGGAGGAGACGGGCTTCCTGGCCACGGCCGGCGCCGAGCTGCGCCACCGCATCGCCCAGTTCCTGCTCGCCCCCGACGGCGTGGACTACCTCCTGGGCGTCGTCGCCCCCGGAATGCCCGCCGACGCCCTCGGGGCGGACGAGCCGCGGCTGGTGCGCGCCCTCGTCGCCGGCTTCGACGCCGATCCGGTCCTGGCCGCGGCGGCCGGCGCCGTCCTGCGCCGCACGGGCGACTACACGCCCACGCCGCTGAGCGTCCTGGCCGTCCCGCTCCTGCCCGAGCTCGACACCCTCGACGCGGCCGAGGAGCTCCAGCTCCTGGCCCGCTACGCCCTCGACCGCCTCCTGCCCGATCAGGACCGGCGGGGGGAGTGGAACGCGGTGCGCGAGACCCTGCGCGGCTTCGGAATGCACCTGACCGACGCCGGCATCCGCGCCGGGCGCTCCCCGGTGGACGTCATCACCGCGGGATCGCGGGCCAAGGACGTGGCCGTCGTCGACATCCTGCGCCGCGAGCTCGCCGCCCTGGGGCCGCGGCTGCGGGCCGTCGTCGTCACCGACGCCGCCGAGCGCTCCGCCGTCCACCGCGCCCTGGACGTCCTGGCCGCCCCCGGCCGGCCCGGCGCCGCTGGCGGCGCGCGCCGCTGCTACGACGTGCTCCTGTCCGACGCCGACCTGCGCGCCCTGAGCCCCGTCCTGCTCACCGGCCGCGAGGTGCGCGTGCCCCACGGGCGGGACGAGCTCCTGGAGCGGCTGCGCGAGCGCACCGGGGCGGACCTGCCCGCCCGGGACGACGGCTGGTCGCTGCGCGCGAGCGCGGGGGAGGCCCGGGCTGAGCTCGTCCTGGCCGTCAGCCGGCTGGTCGCCGAGGGGCGGGTGCGCCTGGTCGTCGGCACCCGGGGGCTGCTCGGCGAGGGCTGGGACTGCCCGGCCGTCAACACGCTCGTCGACCTGACCACCGTCACCACCTCCACGGCCGTCGCCCAGCTGCGCGGACGCGGCATGAGGCTGGACGCCTCCTGGCCCGGCAAGGTCGCCCACACCTGGTCGGTCACCTGCCTCCTGCCCGCCGGCGCGGGGCTGGTCTCGAGCACCGAGTTGGACCGGTTGCGCCGCAAGGCGGACAGCACCTGGTCCGCGGCCCCGCACGCGGGGGACGACGACCGGCCCGGGGACCCGGTAATCGAGACGGGGCTCGCCGCGGTCCTGGGACCCGCGCGGCTGCGGACGCTCGACCGCCTCGCCGCCGGTGCGGCGCCCGCCGACGTCGAGGCGCTCAACGCCGCCACCGCCGCCGGGCTCGACGACCGGGCGGGGGAGCGGCGCCGGTGGATGGCCGGAGCGTTCACCGGCCCGGCCCGGCGCGGCCGGAGCGGCGCGGTCCTGGACGCGGTCGCGGTCGCGGGCGCGTCCGGGCTGCTGCGCCGGGGCTCGCCCGCCGCCCTGTGGTCCGCGGCGGCCCGCGCCGTCCTGGACGCCATGACCGCCACCGGCCGCCTCGACGCCCCCGAGGGCCGGCCGGGGCCCGAGCTGCTCGTCCTGGGCGGCGGCGCCGGGGAGGAGGGGCCCAAAGGCGCGGGAACGCGCTCGCCGACAGGGGGCGCGGACGGCGGGTCGGAGACGGTCATCGCCCTGACCGGCGCCGACGCGGCGTGCCGCTCCCGCTACGCCGAGGTGCTCTGCTCGCTGCTGTCCGAGCCCGGGCACCGCCGCCCGCGCTTCGTCCTGGAGGTCATGCCCGTGGCCCTGACCCGGACCGGCTCGCGCCCGCCGGGCCCGCTGCGCCGGTGGCTGGCCGGCCTGCTCGGCTGCCGCGACTGGGGCCCGGGCGGGCGCAGCCTGTACCTGGCCGTGCCCAGCGCCCTGGCCTCCTCCCGCTCCGACGCCGAAACCTTCATGGCCGCCTGGCGGCGGAGGGTCGGGCCGTGCCGGCTCCACCTGGTCTCCGACGCCGGGGCCGCCGACGCCCTCCTGGCCGGCCGCGGCGGCGGGGGCGCGAGGAGGCGGGTGAGCGCGAGGCGCACGCGCCGCTGGGTCGAGCACTGAGGGCCGCGGGCGGGACCCGGGCGGCGCCGAGGGGCAGGGGCGGGGCGCGGGATCCGCGGCGCCGAGGGGCGGGCGAGCCCGCCCGCTCAGACCGCGGTCACAGGCCGGGCAGGGCGGCGTCGACGGGCGCGCCCCAGGCGCGGGCGTGCACGGCGGCGCCCAGGGCCGCGTCGACGGCGGCGGTCGAGGCCGCCCCGCCCGCGCTGCCGACGCCGGCGATCTCCGCGTCCATGACCGCCGTCCACACCCGGCGCGCCCAGGTCGTGTCGCGACTCGCGTCGGCGTCGGCCTCCGACGGCGGGGCGTAGGCGGCCAGGCGGGTGTCCGTCCCGCCCAGCGCCACCGAGGCGTTCACGATCGCCTTGGCGGTGGCCGCGTCGGCGGTCGCCGAGGCTCGGTCGGCGTCGGCGGCGCGGGCGGCGATCACCTCCATCGCGTAGCGGACGGCGTCGTAGGCGAGCAGCGTCTGGCCGGGCAGGGGCGCGGTCATGGCGGCGGCGTCCCGATCGGCCGCGGACACGGCGCCCGAGTCGAGCAGGAGGGCCTCCAGGGACCAGGCGACGGCGAGCGAGGCGTAGAGCCTCGCCGCGGCCTCCCCGGTCTCCTCGCCGCAGGCCGCGCGCGCCTGGTCCGCGCCGTCGGCCAGCGCCACCACCAGGTCGGCGGCGGTCGCGTCGGCGGCGGCGCCGGCCACGGGGGAGGCGGTCGGGTAGTTCGTGGGCACCGCCGTCGCCCAGGGCTGCCACACGCCGCCGAGCGCGTCGAGCTGGGTCTGGGCGGCGGCGCCCGCCGCCGTCGCCGACGGGTCGGCTGCGGCCACCACCTGCGCGGTGGAGCCGATGAGCGCGGCCCGGCGGGCTAGGGCGTCGCGCCGGACCTCGGCCGGGGAGGGTGTCGGCAGCGACTGGGATGCTGAGGTCGAGTGAGCCAGGCCGCAGGCGCCGGCTCCCGCCACGGCGAGGACCGCGGCGGCGGCACGGGCGCCCGTCGCCAGCAGTCGGCGACGCGGCAGTTCGGCGGGGCGGGGGTCGGGTGAGTGCGTCACGCGGTGATCCTCCCACGGACGGGTAGCATGAGGGCGACTGACCACGCCCGATGGCGATCTGAAACGTCACCAACGGATGCACGGACTCGGGAGGGCCCATGACCGACACGCTTGCGAACACGCTCGTCGAGCTCCTCACCCCCGTGGTGGCCGGCGCCGGGCTCCTCCTGGAGACGGTGGAGGTCGCGCGGGCCGGGCACCGCTCCACTGTCCGCGTCGTCGTGGACCTGCCCGACGGCCAAGGGGACGTGGGCGTGGACGACATCGCCGGGGCGGCCCGGGCCATCTCGGAGGCGCTGGACCGGGCCGACCCGGTCAAGGGCCGCTACACCCTGGAGGTGTCCAGCCCCGGGGCCGAGCGCGAGCTGTCCGCGCCGCGGCACTTCCGCCGCGCCGTCGGCCGCGACGTCCGCCTGACGACCGGGGCCGGCGAGGTCACCGGCACGGTGCTGCGCGCGGACGGGGAGTCCGTCACGGTCGACGTCGGCGGGCAGGAGCGCGTCATCGCCTACGCGGACCTGGTCGGAGCCCGCATGCTCGTCCGCCTGTAGGACGCCATCCACGACACCAGGGCCCCGCCCGCAGGGGTCGTTCCCGAGCAGAGAGGACACCGAGGAACCATGGACATCAACATGCCGGAGCTGCGAGGCGCCGCCGAGGAGCTGGGCATCGACCTGGACGACCTCCTGCCCGCCATCGAGGCCGCCATCCTCGGGGCCTACGCCAAGGTGCCCGGGGCCATCCGCGGCGCCCACGTGGAGATCGACCGCCGCACCGGCCACATGACGGTCCTGGCGCCGGAGGTCGACGAGGAGGACCAGCCCACCGGCGAGTACTTCGATGACACCCCCGACGACTTCGGGCGCATCGCCCAGTCCACCGCCCGCTCCGTCATCGTCCAGCGCATCCAGGACCGGCGCGACTTCGAGGTCCTGGGCGCCTTCAAGGACAAGTCCGGCGAGCTCATCTACGGGACCGTGGAGCAGGGGCACGATCCGCGCATCGTCCACGTGCGGCTCGACGAGGAGCACGAGGGCGTCATGCTCCCGCACGAGCAGGTCCCCGGCGAGCGCTACCGCCACGGCGACCGCATCCGCGTCTACGTCACCGAGGTCTCCCGCGGGGCCAAGGGCGCCCAGATCAACCTCTCGCGCACCCACCCCGGCCTGGTGCGCAAGCTCTTCGAGCGCGAGGTCCCCGAGATCTCCACCGGCGACGTCGAGATCGTCGCCATCGCCCGCGAAGCGGGGCACCGCACGAAGATGGCGGTGCGCTCGCGCCAGCGCGGCGTCAACGCCAAGGGCGCCTGCATCGGCCCCATGGGGCAGCGCGTGCGGGCGGTCATGGCCGAGCTGGGCGGGGAGAAGATCGACATCGTCGACTACTCCGAGGAGCCGGCGCGCTTCGTCGCCAACGCCCTGTCCCCGGCGCGGGTGTCCTCCGTGCACATCGTCAGCGCCGAGGAGCAGACCGCCCGCGCCGTCGTGCCCGACTTCCAGCTGTCCCTGGCGATCGGCAAGGAGGGGCAGAACGCCCGCCTGGCCGCGCGCCTGACCGGGTGGAAGATCGATATCCACACCGACGCCGAGTCCGGCGAGGTCGCCCCCGGCCGGGTGTCGCGGGCCGACGACGTGACAGGTCCCTCAGCTCCGGGCGACGAGGCCTGAGCGCCGGACCGTTAGACTTCTCGCGGGTTCCCTGCGGGCGCCCGTCCGCCTGCGCGGCCGACGGGTCTGCCCGGTGGGCGGTCGAGCGAGCGGAAGGACGTGTCGAGACGGTGGCGACCACCTCGCACGTTCCTGTGCGCACCTGCGTCGGCTGCCGCGCCAGGGCCCCGCGGGCGCAGTTGCTGCGCCTGGTGAACGACGATGGCCGGCTCGCCGTCGACGCCCGTGCGGTCGCGCCCGGGCGCGGTGCGTGGATCCACCCGGATCCGACGTGCCTGGAGCTGGCCGAGCGCAGGCGCGTCTTCGGACGGGCGCTGCGCGTGAGCGGGCCGCTGGATGCGGCCCCCGTGCGCCAGTGGCTCGACTCCTTCCGGGGTCGGTCCCCGGCGCGCGCAGACCGGTCCCGCGCCGGGGCCGGGAAGACCGATTGCGAAGGCGGGTAGGAAGCCGATGGGCACCCGATGAGTACCCAGCGATGAGCTGCCTCAACTGACGCCCACCCCTGTTCCGGGGTGGGCAACCGGACAGGAGAAAAGTGGCAAAACCACGCGTTCACGAGCTCGCGAAGGAGCTCGACCCCACTGGCAAGAAGATCACCTCGAAGATGATCTTGGCCTGGCTCAAGGACCAGGGGGAGTTCGTCAAGGCGGCGTCCTCCGCCGTCGAGCCCCCCGTCGCTCGCCGGGTCCGCGAGCACTTCGCCGCCAAGCCCGGCGGCACCGCGGGGGGCAGGGGCAAGGACGGCGCCAAGCCCGGCCCGCGCAGGCCCTCCGCCCCCGGCCCCAAGGCCCCGGCCGCCGCGGGCGCGCCGACCCACCCGGCGCCCAAGCCCAAGGCCCCCGCGCCCAAGGGCGGGCCCAAGCCCAAGGCGCCCGCGCCCAGGGACGGATCCGGACCCAGGACGCCCAAGGGCGGGCCGGCGCCCAAGGCCCCGACTCCGAGGGCGCCCGCGCCCAGGACGGGCCCGACGCCGGGGGGCGGCCCCGCGCCCAAGGCCCCCGCCCGCAGGACGCCCTCCTCCCAGACCCCGGTCCCCTCGGATCCGCGCACCTCCAAGGCGGGCCGCAGGCCGACGCCCGGCCCGCGGCCGAGCGCGCCCCGGCCCAAGCCCTCGGGGGCGACCCCGGGTCCGCGGCCGAGCGCGCCCACGCCCGGCCCGCGGCCGGGCGCGCCGCGTCCGGGCAACAACCCCTTCGCCTCCGCCCAGGGCATGCCCCGTCCCGGCGGCTCGGGAGGCCCGCGCCCCGGCGGAGGTCGGGGCGGGGGCCCGCGGCCGGGCGCGCCGCGTCCGGGCAACAACCCCTTCGCCTCCGCCCAGGGCATGCCCCGTCCCGGCGGCTCGGGAGGCCCGCGCCCCGGCGGAGGTCGGGGCGGGGGCCCGCGGCCCGGTCCGCGTCCCGGCGGCGCCCGTGCGCAGGGCGCCGGTTCGGGCGGGGCGCGCCCCGGCGGCCCGCGGCCCGGTCCGCGCCCCGGCGGTCAGCGCCCCAACCCCGGCATGATGCCCGGGCAGTCCTCCATCGGCCGTCCCGGCGCCCCGGCCCGCGGCGGCCAGGGCGGCCGCGGCGGTCGTCCGGGGGGCGGCCGCGGCGGCCAGGGCGGTCCCGGCGCCGGTCCCCGCAGCGGCGGGGGAGGCTTCGGCGGTCCGCGCGGCGGCCGCGGCGGCCGCGGCTCGACCCAGGGCGCCTTCGGCCGCGGCGGCGGCGCGCCCCGGGGGCGCAAGTCCAAGCGCACCAAGCGCCAGGAGTTCGAGCAGCAGAGCGCGCCGTCGATCGGCGGCGTCATCGTCCCGCGCGGCGACGGCACGACGCCGGTGCGCGTGCGCCAGGGCGCCACGCTCACGGACCTGGCGGAGAAGATCGACGCCAACCCCGCCGCCCTGGTCACCGTCCTGTTCCACCTGGGCGAGATGGCCACGGCCACCCAGTCCCTGGACGAGGACACCTTCGCCCTCCTGGGCGCCGAGCTGGGCTACAACGTCCAGATCGTCTCGCCCGAGGACGAGGACCGCGAGCTGCTGGAGTCCTTCGACATCGACCTGGAGGCCGAGGAGGCGGGGGAGGACGACGCCGATCTGCTGCCGCGCCCGCCCGTGGTCACGGTCATGGGCCACGTCGACCACGGCAAGACCAAGCTGCTGGACGCCATCCGCTCCACCGACGTGGTGGCGGCCGAGGCCGGCGGCATCACGCAGTCCATCGGCGCCTACCAGGTGCGCGTGCACCTGAACGACGAGGAGCGTCCGATCACCTTCATCGACACCCCCGGGCACGAGGCCTTCACGGCCATGCGGGCCCGCGGTGCGGAGGTCACCGACATCGCGATCCTCGTGGTCGCCGCGGACGACGGCGTCATGCCGCAGACCGTGGAGGCCCTCAACCACGCGCAGGCCGCGAAGGTGCCCATCGTGGTGGCGGTCAACAAGATCGACAAGGAGGGCGCCAACCCGGAGAAGATCCGCGGCCAGCTCACCGAGTACGGCCTGGTCCCCGAGGAGTACGGCGGCGACACCATGTTCGTCGACATCTCCGCCAAGCAGCGCCTGCACATCGACGACCTGCTCGAGGCCGTCCTGCTCACCGCCGACGCGGCCCTGGACCTGCGCGCCAACCCGGACTCCGACGCGCGCGGCGTGACCATCGAGGCGAAGCTGGACAAGGGCCGCGGCGCGGTCTCGACCGTCCTGGTCGAGCGCG
This sequence comes from Actinomyces dentalis DSM 19115, assembly GCF_000429225.1. Taxonomy (GTDB): domain Bacteria; phylum Actinomycetota; class Actinomycetes; order Actinomycetales; family Actinomycetaceae; genus Actinomyces; species Actinomyces dentalis. Next base: position 2,703 of record NZ_AUBL01000014.1, on the reverse strand, counting down.
GCACGCTGCACGTGGGCGACCCGATCGTGGCCGGCAGCGCCTACGGGCGCGTGCGCGCCATGTTCGACGAGCACGGGGGCTCCCTGGACGCCGTCGGGCCCGCCCGTCCCGCCCAGGTGCTGGGCCTGACCAGTGTGCCCAGCGCCGGGGACTCCTTCATCGTCGCCCCCGACGACCGCACCGCCCGGCAGATCGCCGACAAGCGCGAGGCCGCCGAGCGCGCCGCCCTGCTGGCCAAGCGCCGCAAGCGCGTGAGCCTGGAGAACCTCACCGACGTGCTCAAGGAGGGCAAGGTCGACACCCTCAACCTCATCCTCAAGGGCGACAGCTCGGGTGCGGTCGAGGCGCTGGAGGACTCCCTGCTCAAGATCGACGTGGGCGAGGAGGTCGCGCTGCGCGTCATCCACCGCGGGGTGGGCGCCATCACGCAGAACGACGTCAACCTGGCCACGGTCGACAACGCCGTCATCATCGGCTTCAACGTGCGCCCCGCCGAGCGGGTGGCCGAGCTGGCCGACCGCGAGGGCGTGGACATGAAGTTCTACTCGGTCATCTACAACGCGATCGAGGACGTCGAGGCCGCCATGAAGGGCATGCTCAAGCCCGTCTACGAGGAGGTCGGGCTGGGCACCGCCGAGATCCGCCAGGTCTTCCACTCCTCGAAGTTCGGCTCCATCGCGGGCTCCATCGTCCGCTCGGGCACCATCAAGCGCGGCGCCAAGGCGCGCCTGGTGCGCGGCGGCGTGGTGCTGGCGGGCGACCTGAGCGTGGAGACGCTGCGCCGCGAGAAGGACGACGTCACCGAGGTCCGCGAGGGCTACGAGTGCGGCATCAACCTGGGCTTCAAGGACCTCGCCGAGGGCGACGTCATCGAGACCTGGGAGATGCGCGAGAAGCCGCGCGACTGAGTCCGGCCCCGGCCGGGATCGGGATCGGCCCCGGCCGTCCTGGTCCCGGCCGGGGCCGCCGTCGGCCGGACGCTCCGACCTGACTCATGACACTTTGGTGGGGTCTGGGTTTTGATGCGGGTTTTTCGTTGATATCGTGTGGTGGTCGGGGTGTGCCGGCACACTAAGGGGCCGGTAGGGTCGGGGTGGTGAGCCCGTTTCTGCGCAAGGTCAAGACCGCCTCGGGGGCGACGGCGGTGCAGATCGCGGTCAAGCAGGGACGCCGGGACAAGGTGATCGAGCACCTGGGTTCAGCCCACACCAAGGCCGAGCTGGCTGCCCTGATGGAGATCGGCCGGCACCGCATCGCCCCGGACCAGTTGACTCTGGACCTGCCCTCCGCATCATCAGCACCACCGGCGGCTTCGACAGACACTGCCGGCGTGGTGGCGGTGGTGGAGTCGGCGCGCTCGGCCCTGTTGTGGGAGGTCCTGCACGGGGCCTACACCCGCCTGGGGCTGGGTGGGGCGGTCGGGGGTGATCGGGCCTTTGAGCAGATGGTTCTGGCTCGTGTGATCGAGCCGTCCTCCAAGGCCCAGGTGCCCCGCGTGCTGGGTGACCTGGGCCTGGAGCCGGTCACCGTGCGGACCTTGTTCCGCTCCCTGGCCCGGGCCCAGGAACGGGGATACCGGGAGGCGATCTCCCAGGCCCTGTTCGAACACGTCACCAGCACCGGGGGCCTGACCCTGTGCCTGTACGACGTCACCACCCTGTACTTCGAGACCGAGAGGGAGGACGACCTGCGCAAGGTCGGTTACTCCAAGGAGAGGCGGGTCGACCCCCAGGTCATCGTCGGCCTGCTGGTCGACCGCGGCGGTTTCCCCCTCCAGGTCGGGTGCTGGGAGGGCAACCGGGCCGAGACCACCACGATCATCCCCATGGTGGAGGCCTTCCAGGCCGCCCACGGTATTGAGGAGCTCGTCATCGTGGCTGATGCCGGCATGCTCTCGGCGGCCAACCTCAAGTCCCTGGACGAGGCGCACCTGCGGTTCATCGTCGGGGCCCGCACCACCCGGGCCCCGGGGGACCTTGAGGCGCACTTCCACTGGAAGGGTGACGCGTTCACTGATGGGCAGCTGATTGACACCATCACCCCCAGGAGAGGCTCCAGGAGCGAGCGGGACAAGAGCCTCAGGGCTGAGCCGGTGTGGGACCCGGTCACCCATCCGGGGTCGTGGCGGGCGGTGTGGGCCCACTCCAAGAAGCGCGCGGCCCGGGACAACCGGACCCTGGACGCCCAGGCCAACCGGGCCCGGGCCGTCGTCGCCGGCCAGCGACGTCCTAAGGGCACGCGCTTCGTCACCACCCACAAAGGAGACCAGGTCCTCGATGAGGCGTCCCTGGCCAGAGCCCGCTCCCTGGTGGGACTCAAGGGCTACGTCACCAATATTCCGTCTCGCTTGATGGACGCCGCCGAGGTCGTCTCCTCGTATCACGAGCTGTGGCACGTCGAGGCGTCCTTCCGCATGAGCAAGCACGACCTGTCAGCCCGACCCGTCTTCCACCACACCCGCGACGCCATCGAAGCCCACCTGACCGTCGTCATGGCCGCCCTAGCCGTAGCCCGCCACCTCCAGGACGCCACCGGCATGACCATCAAACGCATCATCCGCACCCTCAAACCCCTCCAGGAGATCACCATCAACCTCAACGGCCACCACCTCACCGCCGCCCCACGTCTGACCGACGCCGCCAACGACATCCTCACCGCCCTGAACACACCACACCCGGCACACTAAGCGTCATGAGTCAGGTC
>NZ_AUBL01000013.1 GCF_000429225.1 Actinomyces dentalis DSM 19115 | reverse complement strand
ACCGCGTTCGCCGCCTTCCCCCGCGAGCACTGGACCAAGATCTGGTCCAACAACCCCATCGAGCGCCTCAACCGCGAGATCAAGCGCCGAGCAGACGTCGTCCAGGTGTTCCCCGACAGCGAGTCCGTCACCCGCCTGATCGGATCCGTCCTGTTGGAGCAGCACGAGGAGTGGCAGTACGGCGAACGCCGCTACCTGTCCCAGACCTCACTGCGACACCTGACCGACATGCTCCAGGCCGACAACAGCGCCAGCGACCGCGCCGCCCTGCCCGCCATCACCACCTGACCGGAAGAACACCACACCAAGGGACTTGACCCCGGTCCGACGCCGCCCGGCCCGCGAGATCGTCACTTAACCCGCGAGCACGTACCTCTAGCAGACGTGCTCGCGGGTTAAGTGACGATCTCGCGGGTTAAGTGACGTGCTCGCGGACCCGGCCGGGGCGGAGGAGCAGGCCCGGGCCCGAGAGGAGCAGGCCGGACGCCGGAGCCGGCGACCCGGCCCGCGTCAGGCGGAGCCCTCCCGGCGCAGGACGACCCCGACCGTCTTGAGCAGGATCATCAGATCCATGACCGGCGTCCAGTTCTCCACGTAGAACAGGTCGAAGCGCAGCGCCTCCTCCCAGGTCAGCGACGAGCGCCCGTTGACCTGCCACAGGCCCGTGAGCCCGGGCTTGACCAGGAGCCGGCGCGCGGCCGTCTCGTCGTAGAGCGCCACCTCCTTGGGCACCTGCGGGCGCGGCCCCACCAGGCTCATGGAGCCCCCGATGACATTGAACAGCTGGGGGAGCTCGTCGATGGACGAGCGCCGCAGGAAGTGGCCTATCCTCGTGATCCGGGGGTCGTCGTCGATCTTGAACAGCGGCTTGCCCGACCGCCCCTGCTCGGACAGCAGTCCGGCCAGCTCGGCGTCGGCGTTGACCCGCATGGTGCGGAACTTCCAGATCCGGAACTCCTTGCCGTCCAGGCCGACGCGGGTCTGCCGGAATATGACCGGCCCGCGGTCCTCGCGCCAGATGAGCAGCGGGACGACGATCCACAGCGGAAGGGCCAGAACGCACAGGACGCTCGCCAGCACGAGGTCCATCGCCCGCTTGATCAGGCGCTTGACGCCGTCGGGGCGGGGGCGGCGGACCTCGGCGAGGGTCAGCCCGTCGGCCGACCACTGGCGCTGGCGGGATCCGACGACGTCGAGCCGGGGGGCGACCATCATGAGCCTGCTCCCCGGACCCAGGTCCCGGCTGAGGTCGCGGATCGCGGCGAGGGTCAGGCCGGAGTCCCGGGCGATGACGACGGCGATCCCGTTGGAGGCGCCGATGGTCTCGCGCAGGCCCTTGACGCCCCCCAGCACGGGCACGCGCCGGACCCGCTCCGTGCGGGCGCACTCGTCGTCGGAGACGAAGGCGCCGCAGACCCTCAGCCCCAGTCCGGGCCTGCGCTCGAGGTCGGTGATGGTCCGGGCCACGGAGCCCGTGGGCCCCACCACGAAGGTCGGCTGGGTGAACCTCCCCCGCAGCCGGGCCCTCACCAGGCGCCGCCGGGCGAGGCACCGCCACACGACGAGGGCCACGACGCCGATGCACAGCGCCACGAGGAAGTACCCGCCGGGGACCGGCACCTCGATCAGATGCAGCAGCAGGCAGATCCCGGCGAACTCGGCGACCGTCGCCCCGACCACGCGCCGGTACTCGCCGGCCCCGTGCCCCAGGATCTGCTCCCGGTACGTCTTGGCCCCCGCGAGCAGGAGGGCCCAGCTGCCCGTGATGACGCAGCCGAGCACAATGCTGTGCAGCGCGCTCGCGCGCACGGCGGCGCTCTGCGGGTCGGCGCTCCAGGCGAGGCTCAGGATGTGGACGCCGCCGATGACGACCACGATGATCGCCAGGTCGCCCGCGCGCAGGCGCCGCGGGAAAACGGTTCCCGGCCCGTTGACGCCGAGGCCCGGCATCGGACGGGGAGTAGATGGATGAGTCATTAGCACTTCCCAGGTCTCAGTGCATCATGCCGCAGGTGACGGCTGAGGCGGGACGGCGCGGGCGCGGCCGCCGGAGCGGGCCGCCGCGACGCCGTCGGTTGTCGGTGGCAGGGGCGCAAGGGGGGAGCCGGGGAGGTCGGGAGCGCAGTGCGTGGCCGGGCCGTCTCACGGGCCGCGGATGCGATCGCCGTCGTCCCCGTCGGCGGCGCCCGGGACGCGCGCGGGGGCGCGCCGGCGGCGGGCATCGGCCTCACCCCTCCGCGGCGTCGCGCCTTCTGGCGCGCCTGGTGCGGTGGTCCCCGGCGGGGCGCCTGAGGGCGACCACCTCGCTCACGCCGGACCGGGTCTCGGACGGGGAGGGCGCGGGGGCGACGGGGGTGACGGGGGCGGCGTCGACGGTCGTGCGCTCGCCGGGGCCCCGGCGCGGCCCGCGGACCGTCAGGGCTGCCGACGACGCCCGGTTGAGGACGGCCCCGATGATCGTGCCGCCCCCCTGCTTGATGGCCTGCGCCGCCCGGCGCAGCTGGTCCTGGGCCGTGCGGCCCACGCCGGCGACGAGCAGGACGCCGCCGGCGTGCTCGGCCATGACGACGCCGTCGGTGAACTCCAGGACCGGCGGGGAGTCGACGATGACCACGTAGTCGGAGGCGAGGTAGGTCAGCAGGTCGGACATGCGGGCCGAGCCGAGGAGCTCGGAGGGGTTCGAGGGCGCGGCGCCGGCCGGGATGACCTGGAGCCCGCGGACGGAGGTGCTCACCATCACCTGGTCGAGGGTGGCCGCGCCGATGAGCAGGTGGGCCAGACCCGGGCGCTGGGGCGGCAGGGCGAAGACCTCGCCCAGGATCGGCTCGCGCAGGTCGCCCTCCACGAGGACCACCCGCTGGCCCGACAGCGCCATGACCCGCGCGAGGTTGATGGCCACGGTCGACCTGCCCTCGCGCCGCGCGGGGGAGCAGACGACGAAGACCCGCTTGCCCGCGCTGACCTGCACGTGGCGCAGATTGGTGCGCAGCTTGCGGAACTCCTCCTCCGCGCTCACGTCCACCGCCTGGAGGCCGCGGCCGTTGAGGATCGAGTCCGACGTCGGCACGGCGCCGAGCACCGGGCCGTGGATGATCTCGGACACGTCCGCCACGGAGCGGATCCTCTTGTCGGACAGCTCGCGCACGACGACCCACGCGTAGCTGAGCACGAGTCCGACGGCGAATCCGATGGCGGGGTACTTCGCGATCGACGGCGAGCGGACCGGGTTCGACAGGCTCGCGGAGGACATGAGCACGACGTCGACCGGCGAGCCGTCCCCCTCGAGGCGCTTGAGCTCGGCCCCCGCCTGGTTGACGACCTCGTCGGCGATCTTCTGGGCCTCGGAGACCGTCGACGCGCTCGCCGAGACGGTGACGTTGAGCGTGCCGTTCTCATGGTTGGCCGTCAGGGTCCTGGCCAGCTGGGCCGGGGTGGTCTTGAGGGCCAGGGAGTCCACGACCCTCTGGGCCACGGCCTCGGAGGTGAAGACGGGCACGACGGCGTCGACCTTCTGGTTGGCCAGCTGGGAGGCGGTGAAGTAGGTGCCGGTATCGTCCTTCCCCTCGGCGGAGACGTCGACCCGCACGTACGCCACTGCCGAGACCGTGTAGTTCACGGGCGCCACGAGGGCCACGCCCAGGGCCAGCAGGGTGCAGGTCAGCACACCCAGCACCAGGGGGACGATCCGCTGACGAGTCAGCGTGAGGAGATCCTCAAGAGTCATCTTCACATCACCGACCAGGATTCAGGACTGGGAGAAGCGGCGCCTTCCCGCAACGGACGCTTCAGGGGGTACACGCATAAGGCTTGCGAAGCATAGCACGCATCCAGCCAGCGCAGTCCACGATGTCCGGTTCCCAGGCGACGTTCTGGGAAGAGCCTAAAAAGCGCATTGCGTGAACCAACCGCTTCCATCATCGAACCTCCTCTTCTTCGACGTCACTTCATCGAGTTGAGCGCCCTCAGCGAGGCTGCGAGCGACTTGATATTGATCAATAGCACGGCCGCCGACACGGCGCACATAACGAGCACTGTGATCACAAGAGCAGGCAGGCCGAGCGCCACCAGGGCCCGCCTGAGCGCCCAGCCGCCCAGGGCCGCCGCGAGCGTCGACAGGGCGTACAGGCCGAGCGCCCCGGCGTCGAAGGCCGTCGCCAGGCCCCCGTCCATCTCCTTGAGGCTCAGGCGGATGAGGACCGCCGTCATGCCGACGTTGACCGCGACCGACGCCACCGCCGGGCCGACGAAGCCCATGAGCGCGTACAGGGCGACGCACAGGACCGCGTTGAGCACCACGGCCGCCAGCGAGACGACCATGAGCGTCCTCGTCCGGCCGGCCGCGCTGAGGATGAGGGACAGGCTCGCGAACCTGACCATGGTGGTGACCAGGTAGAGGCAGAAGACGGCGTAGCCGGGCAGGTAGCGCGCGCCGTAGAGCACCTGGATGGCCTCGGGGGCCACGACGAAGCAGGAGACGGAGAAGGTGACGGTCGTCAGGTACCCCACCGCGAGGTAGTGCCTGAACAGGAGGCGGACCCGGTCCTTGCGCCCGGCGGCGATGTAGCGCGTGACGATCGGGATGATCACCGTCAGGAAGGACGCCGAGACGACGTCGAGGGGCAGGATCGTCGCGCAGTTGGCGTAGATGGCGTAGCGCTGCGTGCTCTCGTGCATCCCGATGACCAGCTCGCCGACCTGCCTCATGAGCGAGGCCGTCAGGACGTAGACGGCCATGGGCAGGGAGAAGGCCAGGATCTCGCGGATCCGATCCCAGCGCGGCCGGATGAGGCGGATCATGTACTTCCACCGGCGGAAGCAGTCCCAGAACCACAGGACGGACAGGGCGTCGAGGGCGAGCAGCATGGCGAACAGCACCGCGATGCTGGAGGTCAGCAGCGCCGTGATGAGCACGGCCGTGAACTTCAGGGCCGAGAAGACGATGTTCCTGATCGCGATCGCCTTCGCCCGGCCGATCGACATGATGAGCACCTGGAACATGCTGGTCATATTGGTCAGCATCGGCCGCAGGGCCAGGAGGACGACGAGCGCCGGGAGCATGGGGTTGGAGAAGTAGCCCCCGATCGCCCCCCGCAGCGCCACGAGCAGGACGGCCGTGACCAGGCCGACGGCGGTCTGTATGACGAAGATCGAGTTCACGTACTCCCGGGCCACGTCCTGGCGGCGGTCCCGGTTGAAGAAGTAGTTGACGGCGTCGACCAGGCCCAGGACGGTCGCGTCCGCCCCCAGGGCCACCAGCAGGACGCCCTGGGCGTAGGTGCCGTAGGCCTCCAGCGACAGGCTGCGCGAGAGGATCATCGTATTGGCCATGGTCGACCCCAGCGTCACGAATTTGACGCCGGCCAGCAGGAGGGAGTCGACGGCGCTGCCCGACCTCGGTCTGGATCCGCCCATCACCGGATCCTCGTGATCGTCCCCGTCGGGGCCTCGGCCACGACGAGGGAGGGGCGGGGGCGAGCCCCGGGCCGCTCCGGCCGGCCGCCGTCGTCCATCAGCTCGTCCAGCCTGCTCGCCAGGAACGGGAGGAGGTAGAACATGCCCATGTTGTAGACGTAGATCTCGCTGACGGACATGACAGACATGGCCGTGTAGACGGCGATGAAGGCGGCCCTGGCGGGAGTGGAGCACCGGGAGGCGTCGGCGCGGGCGCTCGCCGTCCACAGCAGGGCGATGAACAGGCCGACGGCCACCAGGCCGCCGTCGTAGGCGATCTGGAGGTACTGGTTGTGCGCCTGCCACAGCAGCCCCTTGAAGGCGGGGATGAAGGCGCCGAACTGGGAGTTGATGCCGTAGCCGAACAGCGGGGAGTCCGCCAGGATCGGCATGGCGGCGTCCCACAGCTCGGTGCGCCCCGTCATGGTGACCGACTTGCCCAGCAGCCCCTCGATCTGCGCGGCGAAGTAGGTCTGCACCCGGGCGACGACGACCAGGAGCGTGACGGCGACGCCCAGGACGGTCGCGCCCCGCATGGAGAGCAGACCGCCCGCGCGCAGGTGCAGGCGCACCGCCAGGTAGACGACCGCCATGATGGCGGCGCCGACCCAGGCCGTGGCGACATGCAGCGTGATGATCTGCACGATCCCGCTGGAGATCGCCAGGACCGTCCGCCAGCCCCAGCGCCGGCGGGAGCCGGAGTCGTACAGCAGGGCCAGGAGGATCGCGGGGAACACGCAGTCGGTCACGCGGGTGCGGATGCCCAGGAGGTAGGAGGGCTGGGCGAAGAACTCGTGCTGCCCCCAGGAGGCCACCGAGCCCGTGCCCGTCATGATCATGACGTAGTTGACGAGCAGGTAGATGAGCAGCAGGTCCGTCAGCACCCGCAGGAGCCTCCTGCGCTCCTGACGGCCGTACCCGGCGTACAGCTCGATGAGCATGAGGATGGACAGCTGGCTGAGCGTCACATAGCCCCAGTTGAGCAGGTCGCCGTCGCGGTAGACCGTCGGCAGGAGGGAGGCCAGGCGGTAGAGGACGAACAGGATGACGGCCGTGGACAGCGGTATGCGCCGCACGATGTGGAGGTTGACCAGCCAGGCGAAGACCACCGCCGTCAGGACCTTCATCATGGGGGCCAGGGCCGGGGTCTGGCCGACCATGATGGGCCTCATGAGCACGAAGCACACCGCCATCAGCCCGAAGTAGCGCAGCGGGTAGCACCGCCGCAGCAGGTCGGGGTCCAGCACGGCGGGCAGCGTCCGGCGCACCGCGCCCAGAGCGCGCTCAGCGATAGAGGTCAACGTACTTCTCCATCATCGCCTCTGCGGAGTAGGGCGACGACGTCCGCACCGCCCCGGCGCTCAGCCTCGCGTACAGGGCCGGGTCGTCGCAGATGGCGGCGATCGCCCCGGCGGCCGCGGCGGCGTCGGCCTCGACGAGGGCGCCGTTGACGCCGTCGTCCACGAGCTCGGCGACTCCCCCGGCGCGCGTGGCCACCACGGGCAGCCCGGAGGCCATCGCCTCGATAATGCTCATGGGCATGCCCTCGTAGTCCGACAGCAGCACGAAGAGGTCGCAGTCGCGGTAGAAGGCGGCGGTGTCCGTGCGCCGGCCGGCGAAGCGGACGCGCTCGGAGATCCCCAGCTCCCGGGCCCGCTCCTCCAGCGCGCCCCGGAGGGGCCCGTCGCCCACCAGGGTCAGCGAGACGTCCCGCCCCGACTCCCTCAGCCGCGCCACGGTCCGGAGCAGCAGGGCGTGGTTCTTGGCCGGGGCCAGGCGGGCGACGCACAGCAGGCGCGCCCCCGCGCCGCGCGGCCCGCGCCGCTGCGGGCCGCGGAAGGCGTCGAGGTCGATGCCGTTGCCCACGACGGGGACCGCGGAGGGGGGCAGGGCGTACTCGCGGCAGATGGAGGACCTGACCTCCTCGTTGAGGGCGACCGGGACCACCCCGTGGGAGAAGGCGAGGCGGTTGACCTCCCTCAGGACGCGGTGGCGGGTCTCCTCGCGCGCGATGTTGTGGACCGTGTGGATGACCTTGACCCGTCGGCCGTACAGGCGCACCGCGGGCAGCACGTACTCCAGCACGGGCAGGTGGGTGTGCACGACGGCGGGCGAGAAGTCCCGCATCTGCGCGCGCAGTCGCAGCACCGTCCGCGGGTCGGGCCCCCCGGCCTTGTTGAGCGCCACGACGTCGACGCCGGCCCGCCTCATGAGCCCGGCCACGTCCGTGTCATCGCCGTGGAGGGAGACGACCCGGACCGGGTGGCCCGCGCGGGAGAGCTCGCGGGCGAGGTGGAGCACCATCATCTCGGCGCCGCCGGTCTCCAGGCCGTGGATGACGATCATGACGCGCACGCCGTCCGACGGCGCCGCGGCGGCCGGCCCGGGGGCGGGGGCCGCGGGCGCGGCGGGCCCGGGCGCCTTCGCGAGTCCGGCCCCCCCGGCGGCCCTCGCGGGCTTCGCGGGCCGGGCGAGCGCGCGGGCGATCTCGTCGAAGACGGCCTCGGGCGCGTAGGCGCGGGCGCGCTCGAGGGTCGCGCGCCTCATGGCGGCGAGCTCCTCGTCCGGCAGGGCGAGCAGCTCGCGGATCGTCGCCTCGAGCAGCTCGGGACGGTCGAAGTCGTAGCTCAGGCCGGTGACCCCGTCCTGGAGCATCTCGTGGTAGTAGCGCCAGCGGCTGGCCACCACCGGCAGGCCCGCGTGCATGGCGTCGATGATCGTGCCGGGCACGCCCTCCCCGGTCCACTCGGTCGGGAAGATCAGCGCGAAGTGGCCGCTGACGGCCGCCGCGGCCCGCTCGGGGGGCACGCGGCCCGCGTAGCGCACGTGCGGGACGGAGTCGACCAGGCGGCGGAAGCGCTCCTCGTAGGAGGGCTCGATCGGGCCGAAGACGTCGAGCGTCACCATGGGCGGCCCGTCCCCGTTGATCGCCGCCACCGCCCGCACGGCGTTGTCGATGCCCTTCTCGGGCGTCACCCGGCTGAGAGTGCACAGCCGGTAGGGGGGCCCCGACGGCGGGGCGTGCGGATCGACGTCGACGTCGTCGACGTCCTTGAAGTTGGGCAGGTGGGAGGCGTTGCGCACCCCGAGGGCGGAGAGCCGGTCCGCCAGGGCGCGGGTCTCCACCCAGTTCACCTCGAAGGAGTTGAGGTAGTGCACCAGGAGGCCCGAGGGGTCGGCCTCGACGTCGTCGGCCAGGGACCCCCCGATGAGGTCGTGGTAGATCCTGACCCCCAGCGCCGTGGAGGCGAGCCACAGGATCGGGAACAGGGTCCTGCGCCCGCCGCTGGACAGGAGGACGACGACGTCGTCGCACTCGTGCAGGCACCGGAGCAGCTCCCGGACCACCCGGCCCGTCTCGCGGCGGTAGTCGCGCGTGTCCGCGACGCGGATGTTGGAGGCGCCGAAGCGGCGCACCAGGTAGCGGTACAGGGTGCGGGTCTTGACGGTCTGGCCGTCGACCATGGTCTCGTCGGGGTCGATCCGGCCGATGAAGCCGATCCTCCTCCTGCGCGCCCTCACAGCATGACGCCTTTGAACGGCTTCTTCTCGGGCAGGCGCAGCCTCTGACCGAATTCGAGGTCGTAGCGGGGTGGGCGGAAGTCGGACAGGCCGCTGGTGCAGGTGAAGGTGATCTCGCCGACGTAGACCCGGCCGTCGACCTCGTAGAAGTCGACCCGGGCGCAGGCGAACCCCTTCCCGAGCTCCCGGGCGAGGGCGAGCATCTGCTCCAGTCCCCGCGGCCTGGGGACGTCGGGCGCCCGGCCCTCGTCGTAGACGTACTCGAACGGCGCCCTGGTCCAGTCGGGCAGGTACGTGCCCAGGACCCTGCGGGTGGACCTGCCCTCGACGGTGATGGCGAACTGCACGTCCCCGTCGAAGGTCATGAACTTGTAGTCGCGCAGTCCGCCGGTCTCATCCTGGATGAACCGCTCGCAGACGATTCTGGGCTCGCAGAACTCGTAGTGCAGTTCGAACCCGCCCATCATCGCCTTCCGCAGGGCCAGCCAGGACGCCATCCGGCGCCGGGCCCCCCGGACGTCCAGGGCGCCCTTGTCCGTGACGAGGATGTTCCAGGCGGAGCCGTGGGTGGCCTTGAGGGCGAACCGCTCCGGCAGGGAGTCGAAGTCGATCTCGTCGGGCGAGTCCCACACGCCGACGAGCGGCACGAGGAACTCCTCGCCGACCCGGTCCGCGATCCACTGCCTGGCCAGGTACTTGTCGGCGACCCTGCCCTTGAGCGGGGTGCTGTCGTAGAGCTTGAGCCACTGGAGCTTGTCCATCATGGTCCGGGGGTGATCGAGGTCGCAGTCGCGGCCCTTGGACAGCCGGTACCACCGCTCCAGCTCCGCGCGGTACCGGTGCGGGTCCAGCCGGCAGTTCCGGCGGTAGACCGCCTGCTTGACCCATGTCTGCGCCAGATGCGGGAGAATGGCGAGCGTGACGTCCTTGACGCTCACGCTCCGCGCCCCCGCGTTCCGCGCCTCGCTCCGAGCGCCCCGTCGCACCGCTTTCATCATGCGTCCCTTCTCCTCTTCTGAACGGCGTGCACCAGCTGCCAGAACAGGCAGTAGGCGGAGTAGGGGCGGGACAGCCCCTCGACGTCGCGGTAGAGGTGCCACGTCCGGCGGATGGCCTTGGTCTTGCTGCTGGACAGCGAGCCCGCCGTCTTGCGGTACTTGGCCAGGCACTCGTCCAGGCCGTACAGGATGTGCCCCGCCTTCATCACCCCCAGCCAGGTCGCCGCGTCCTGCCCCCGCCTGAGGTCCGGCATCTGAAGAAGGCCGCGATCGACGATCCGGGTGTCGAACAGGATCGTGTGGCTGCAGCTCACCGTGTTCTTCAAGAACCCCTTGTAGTCGATCGTGGCGGGGACCCTCACGAAGTTGCGGTGGTCCCCGTTCTCCTCGATCGTCTCGTAGGAGGTGAAGCAGGCGCCCGCCCCCGTCTCCGTCATGAAGGCGATCTGGCGCTCGAGCTTGTTCGGCATCCACTGGTCGTCGGAGTCGAGGTAGGCGATGTAGCGGCCCCGGGCGTGCGCGAGCCCCCGGTTGCGCGCCAGGGCGACGCCCCCATTGGAGGCCTGGGCGAAGGTCCTGAGCCGCCGGTCCCGCTGCGCCAGCTCCTCGACCAGCGATCGCGTCCGGTCCTGCGAGGCGTCGTCGACCGAGAGCACCTCCAGGTCCGCCATGGTCTGGGACAGGGCGCTCTCCAGCGCCTCGAGGATGTGCGCCTGGCTGTTGTAGGAGGGGACGATCACGGAGACGAGGGGCGCGGCGCCGTCGGGCGGGCGCTCATCGACCCCGCTCATCGCCCGCTCACCCCCTCCGGGGGCGGCGGGACGTCCCGGGGCGATCCGTCCTCGCGGCGGCGCCCGGCCGCCCGACGCACCGGGCGGGACGCGGCGATAGGCATCCACAGACATAGATTCATACAGGCCATCGTCATTCCTTATGAGGAAGTACGACCTCGACCAAGGGAAGTCCTGCCGGACGTTGGGGAATTCATACGATCTACATGCAGGACGTCGAGCAAGGGGAACCCCAGAGTCAAGTTCTCTTCCGCGTCACCTTTCTTCAATGCATCACGCTCGCAAGGCAGACGCTACATCACAAGTCGGCAACATACCAGCAACGACATCACGAGGCTGCCCGGTTGCCTGACCCTCCGGCGCGGGGGCCGGCTCCGGGGTCCGCCCGCCCTCCCCCGGGGTCTTTGCGCAGGATCCGTACCGGAGAGCCGGCCGCGACCGGCGCCGGACGACGGGGGCGGGACCGTCCTGGAGGAGACGAGCGTCATGCCGGTCGTCGCCGTAGCGGTGAGAGGAATCACCCCCGTCGAGCCCCTCCCAAGCCACCGCCCGGCCGCCGCGGTGAGTGGGACCACGTGGGATCGGTCGCGCCCGCCGGGGCTGTTCCGGCAGGGCGGCCGGGGGCGGCCGTCGAGGCGGTGGCGCACTGCGTGCTCCGAACCGGTTCCGGCCGGACGACCGGGGGCGGCCGGATCCGGATCCAGCTGGAGCGGCATGGGGAGCGGCATGGGGCGTCTGTGCGATGTCGTCGACGAGGGCGCCGGCGGTCGCCACGAACCCGGTCCCGTGGGCGGATGCTCCGGGTCGGACGGGAGCGCGGGGGACCGCGCCGGGTCGTCTGCGGCACGCCTTCGCGTCTGCTGCGCCTTTTTCCGTCTGCTGCGCTCCTTCACCCTCTGCTGCGCCTCTTCTTCTCGTACAGTGGAGGGTCAAGAGGCGTAGCAGAGGGAAAGGGGCGCAGCAGACGCGGACGCGGACGGGCACGCGGGTATCGCCGTGCATGGAGCCGCCGTCCCACTCGCCCCTTCCGCCCCATTGGCCCCGCCCGTCTCACCGCGGGCGCGGGCGGACCTGTGGGCGGCGTGGTCCGGCGACTCGGAAAGGCGGCCGGCGCGCATCTTCCCGCACTCCGCCCCGCGGCCCTCATCATCACACTCCAGCACGAACCCCGATGAGAAAGGCTCAATGAATGGAATCCACGTCCGGGAATCTCGATCATAGAGCCCGCGGTGCGGGTGGAGGAGAGGAGTCTTCATGGCGATGCCGGTTGACGATCCCGCGGCGATCGCGGTGATCGAGTGGATCCGGCCGGAGGCCGGCGGGAACCGAACCGGCCCTCCCGGCTGGCCCGTCGCCGTCGAAATTGTTTTCCCATGGGAGGAGATGCGCCACTACCGCCCCGAGCATATTGATATGAACTGGGGCACTACGGTGATCATCGATCCCGTCGATCTGATCACCGCTTACGTCTGGGAATCCAAACTGGACTTCATTGCGCGCCGCGCCGTCCTCCCACTGCTCGAGGCGGATCGTCAAGTCGCCATCCACCGGGGCGGCAGGCAGATCGTGGCCGTCAGCCGGATCAAGGAGGTCCTCGGACCCGCCGACGCATCACAGCCATCACCGCTCTCACGCCCCGGCCAACCCCCCGTCTCACCACCCGATCAGACCCGGGAGGTCATCGCCGCGGCCACGATCAATTGGCTCTCCCCGGAGACCGGGGGCCTCGACCATCCGCCCACGACCGGCTCCTTCACAGTCATCGCCTCCTTCTTCGGCGGCAGCTTCTGGCCGGCGCCCCGGGACGTGGTCGAGACGGACCTGCGCCACCGGGTCATCCTCGAGATGATTGAGCCCGCGTCGGCATCCGAGCCCGTGTCGCGAGCTCGCCTCCATTTCCTCTCCGGCGCCCACCGCTTGACCAGGCTGCGCCCCGGCGACCAGTTCCACCTCGAACGCGATGGGCGCATAATCGCCGTCGCCCGATTCGACGACGCTCCCGCACAGCTCATTCGAAAGCAATAATATCCCCGGCTCGCATGAGACTGTGCTAAATTAGAAGAAGGATGTGGGTAGTGGTGGATGAGATGGGTTTTGTGCGTCTGGGGGCGCGCTTCGAGCCGACCACCAGGAAGATCGGTTTCGTGGCGGCGGCGCCGGGGGACGTGGCCGGGGCGACGGCCGGCTGGATCCGCTCCCTGGGAGACGGCACGGGCGTCGACGAGATCCCGGGCGGCCTGGAGGCGGGCCTGACCCGCATGGGGGCACTGGTGAGCGGCCGTACGAAGGTCCTGGTGGTGGGCACCGCCTCCCCCTGGAGCGCCGTCATGGACAATGACATTGTGCCCGACCCCTCGGGCGTGGTCTCCCGGATGGTCGACCTGCTGGGCGTCCGCGGCTTCTACATCGTCGCCGAACCCAACGTCTACCCGCCCCGGGACGCCCCGAACCTGGAACGACTGGGAGCCCGCCACTTCGTCATCGAATGGCCCGACCCCACCGCCCAATTCGGTCGCGGATATCGGAGTATAGAGCTCCAGCGCGATTCCGGGCGCCGCTGGTCCTTCAACCAGTACGGCGACCCCCTGCCCTTCGAGGACACCACCGCCTACACCGCCCGGCGCCTGACCGACCGGCTCACGCCCCGCATGCTCGCCGACTACTGCGCCGCCCTGGGCGTGGACGCCTTCAACGACGACTTCTACACCGGCCCCTCCTACCTCGTCCACTGGCGCTGGAAGAACAGCTCCCGGGCGCGCACCTGGACCTACGCCCGGGCCCAGGCCGAACGCGGCTGGGGCCCCGCCGCCTGGAAAACCCTCGGACGCAACCCATGACCACCAACGACTGGAGCATCCACGACGGCACCGCCCTGCGCGCCGTCCTGCCCCTGACCATCACCAGGGCCGGCCGGGACCCCTACGGGCGCACCTTCGTCTGCGGCGCCGGCTGGAGGCTCGACCTGCTGTGCGACTGGACCCTGGCCGACCCTGCGGGCGTCGTCCTGGCCCGCGACCAGGACCCCGACGAGGCGGTCCGCGCCGTCCTCGCCCGCCTGGCGGGCAGAGCCCTGGCCGGGGTCGAGTGCCCCGAGGACGCCTACAACCCCGTCTTCACCCTCGACGACGGCCGCCTCCTGTCCATCGGGGCTGATTACGACGGCGACCCCTGGCATCTGAGTGTGGACGGCGTCCTCGACCTGGAGGGGCCCGGGCCCGGCGACCACAATGCCTGGCTCGCCGGCAACCTCGCCGACGAGCCCTGACCGGGGTTCCGCCGAGCAGGCCGTCGACTACCCTGATGATCCGCCGTCGGCCCCGGGATGAGGAGGCCCCATGGAGTGGATGGACGCGTTCGAGCGGTGGGCGGCCGGCGTCGGGCCGCACCGCATCGAGGAGGCGCTCTACAACGTGAGCCTCCAGCTGATCCTGGCCGGCGGGGACTGGGGGTTCGCAACCCTGTGCCCCGTTCGCGCACTCGCCCCGGACGGGACCGTCTGGTTCTCCGACGTCCGCGCCGCCCTGATCGGGTCCGATGCGGCGACGGACCTACTCAGACCGCTGGTCGGCCGGAGCGTGGTGGGGATCGTGCCGAGGTTCCGCGCCGATATCGCCGACCTCGACCTGCGCCTCGACGACGGCGGCCGCGTGCAGTGCTTCTCGGACTGCGCGTCCTACGAGCCGTGGACGCTGACCATGGACGGGGCGATCTGGTGAGCCCGCGCACCGACGGCGATGCCGGACCCGGGCCCCACGGCGCGGTCCTGAGCGGCGAGCGCCCCGTCCCCGCCGACCTGCCCCTGTCGCTGCCGATCGCCTCGGCCCGGGTGCGCCCCGGCGCCGCCGACTGCTTCGGCGGCCGCCTGCCCGCCCGCCTCGCGCCGTGGGCCGAGGACATCGAGACGAACTGGACTCACCTGGAAGTCGCCGGCCCGGGCTGGGCGCTGAGGGCGCTGTGCGCGTGGCGCGTCGTCGACGGGGCCGGACGCATGATGACGTCGGGCTTCGAGTGCCGCGGCGACGAGGACCTCGCCCCCCTGGTGGGGCGGCGCGCGGTGCGGGCGGTGGTCAGCCCCGTCGGGCAGGTGGCCGACCTCGACCTGCGCCTCGACGACGGCGGCCGCATCGAGCTCTTCACGTCCTGGTCCGCGGCGTCCTGGAGGCTGGAGACGCCGTGACGGCGATCGGCTCCCAGGGGATCGAGCGGGAATGGCGCCGGCTCGAACCCGTCAGGCCGAGCAGGACCAGTCCGACAGGAGCGACGAGGCATCCTCCTCGTCCCTCGCCCACGACTCCGCTATGCTCCACTCCCCGGGCGGGGTCATGTCCAGGCAGGAGGAGAGCCCCGCGTCCGCGAATGCGGTGAGGGTCTCCTCGGGGCCGTCGAGGAAGTGGTCCCAGCAGGTCTGGTGGACGACGAGGACGTGCGGCGAGCCCAGGATGCCGGCCGCCGCCGAGGCCCGCTCCGCCGAGAGGGTGAGGGGGCGCCCGTCGAACCTGCCCGGGACCGTGGCCCGGCCGGCGTGGAGCACGGCGTGGTCGGGGTGGCCGAACCGCTTGGCGACCCGGGCCACCGCGGCCAGGCAGGTGTTGTCCCCGCTGAGGTAGATCGTGCTGTCCGGGGCCTGGATGACGAAGCCGGTCACCTCGCAGTTGACGAAGCCGTGCTCGTCGGGCTCGCCGTCGACGGGCCCGTGCACCGCGGGCACGGCCGTGACGGTCACATCCTCGGCGACGTGGATCGTGCTCCACGGGGCGAGGCCCACCGCCCCGTGGTCGAGGAGGCGGGCCGAGCCGGGGTTGGTCAGCAGGCGGGGCGCGCGCAGGGCGAAGGCCCGCCCCGACGCGTCCAGGTTGTCGATGTGGTCGGCGTGGCTGACGAGCACCACGTCCGCATCCGCCACGTCGGCGGCCGCGATGGCCGGGCCCCGGGTCCTGCGCAGCCCGCCGTAGTCGGTCGGGTTGTCGAAGGTGGGGTCGCTGACGAAGCGGAGACCGCCGACGTCGATCACGACGGTGGATCCTCCGACGGCGAGGAAGCCTTCGTGCTGGCGCGGCAGAGTGGTCACGGTGATCTCCTCAGGGTGGACGCATCTGGCATCTGGCATCTGGCGGCCCAGCGTATGCCGCATTCACCCGATCTTCTGCGACCCTCCCGGGCGAGCCGGGATCTGATTCTCAATATTGCGGTTAATGGGGCGTCCGTTGCGGCGCGAATGGGCCGGTGGGGTTCCCGTCCGACCCGCGGGGCGGGGCTCCGCCGATCGGCGTGTCCCCGTGGGGCCCGGTTTTGGCGCCCCGGGAGGATCGTTCGCGTCGGCCCGCCGGATACGCGCGGAGACTTCCGCATGATTCCGCGGTTTTACGGAACCGTTACCGGGTGCGGGGGCGGAACGATCCGCCCAAAACACCATTTCTCGCGGCACCCTTCTCCGGCGAGTGAAACACGGGTCTGACGAGACGTATGTGACGCCTGTGATCGGCTCGAATGAGAGGCACCCGAATCCGTTCTTCGCGCCCTCCCCGGCTTATCGGGGCCGACGCCGCAGCTGCTCTCGCGTCTCCGGCGGAAGGAGCGCGGAGAACCTCTCACCCGGGGCGAAGCGCACGGACACCGCCCCGCCGTCCCCGGTCGCGGTCGCGAGCTCCTCGATCGTCCCATCGGGCGCCCAGTAATGGATGGCCCGGGTGAGGACCTCCTCGGCGTCCCCGCCGGTCTGGTTCGCGTGGAATTGGGCGATCGCCCTGACGGCGCGCAGGGGATCGTCGTCGGCCACGGGCGCGAATCCGAGGAGCCGGCCGCCCGGGATCGAGAAGACCATGCCGCGGGGGGCCGCCTTCACCTCGCGGCCGATGAGGCCGCCCAGATTCGCGGCCCGGGACGCGGCGAACACGCTCCCGGAGGCAATGGCCCACGCCTCGGCGTCGATCTGCACGAACTCGTCATAGGGCTCGGCCTCGGAGTTCGCCTGGCCGATCTCGAACATCTCCTCGACGCCCAGCGGCGCGTCCTCGTCGCGGCCGACGAGGCGGACCCCGCCCGACGTCCGCAGGTACAGGGCCAGAACCAGCGGTCCGCAGAAGGGGCGCGTCACCGTGTCGAATTCCTCGGGGATCGAATTCGCGTTGATGATCCGGGTGCGGAGGGCGGCCCGCCACTCCTCGGCGGAGACGTCGGGCGAACGGGCCGCCGTGGCCAGGACCCCGGCTATGCGCCGATCCAGGAGGCCGTCCCACTGCGACTCGTCCACGCCGAGCAGCTCATCAATGGTGTTGCCGAGGTAGTAGGTGAAGGGCCCGCCCTCCAGCTCGCCCCGGAGCTCGGGGCCGTACTGGCCGCTGCCGCAGACGGTGGGAATGCCGCGGGCCTCGAGGCGGGCGGCCGCCATGGCGACGATCGCGTCCGCCCTCGCCCGAGGCGAGGGCGCAGCGGGCGCCCGGCCCCGCCCGGCGTCGGATGACGAGGGTCGTTGCTTGCGTCGTCCGAACACTGCGCCTCCAGGTGGCTCGCCATACCGTGGTGAACGCCCCCAGCGTAGCCGGGGCCGGGTGCAACGGCGCTGCGCGCATGCGGACCGGCCGCGAGCAGGCGCGGCCCCCGCCCGGAGGTGGCACCATGGGTCCGCGGGAGCGCCCCGGCGCCCCCGCTCACCCGCCACCCGGAGGAGAACCCCATGGACGACGCCCACACGCCTCTCGACGAGATGCCCCCGGTCACCGCGTGGCTGTCCGATATGGACGGCGTCCTGGTCAAGGAGAACCGCGCCCTGCCGGGGGCGCAGCAGTTCCTCGACGCCCTCAAGCGGAAGGAGATGCCCTTCCTCGTCCTGACGAACAACTCGATCTTCACCAACCGCGACCTGTCGGCGCGGCTGAGGCGCTCGGGGCTGAGCGTCCCCGAGGAGCGCATCTGGACCTCCGCGAACGCCACCGCCGCGTTCCTGAGCCAGCAGTCGCCCGCCTCCACGGCCTACGTCATCGGGGAGGCCGGCCTGACCACCGCCCTCCACGGGGCCGGCTACGTCATGACCGATCAGGACCCCGAGTACGTCGTCCTGGGCGAGACGCGCACCTACGACTTCAACACCCTGACCAGGGCGATCCGCCTCATCGAGGCGGGGGCCAAATTCATCGCCACCAACCCGGACGTCACCGGCCCCTCCGACGAGGGCACCCTGCCCGCCACCGGCTCGGTCGCCGCCATGATCCGGGCCGCGACCGGCCGCACCCCCTACTTCGTCGGCAAGCCCAACCCCGTCATGATCCGGGCGGGGCTGAACAGGATCGGGGCCCACTCCGAGGCCGCCGCCATGGTCGGCGACCGCATGGACACCGATATCCAGGCGGGCGTCGAGGCCGGGCTGCGCACCCACCTCGTCCTGTCCGGGTCGACGACCCTGGAGGAGGTCGAGACCTTCCCCTTCCGCCCCTTCGGCATCCACGAGGGGGTCGGGGAGCTCATCGAGCTGGTGGAGGCCCAGCGCTGAGCATCGGGCCCGCGGCTGCCACGACCGGCCTTCCGCCCTCACTGCGCGGCCAGCGCGGGTCCGATCGGCGCCCGGCGGGCGCGGCGCACGGGAGCGGAGAGCACCACGGCCAAAGCGGCGAAGGAGACCAGGGCGACGAGCCCGAGCGGCCCGAGGGCGGGGCTGGGCAGGAACGGCAGGCCCGCCCTGGAGTAGAAGAGCGCCTCGCCGATCGTCACCACGACGAGCGGGACCAGGGAGATGATCAGGGCCGTGCCGACGTACAGGCCCGCCTCGATGACGACCTGGCCGCGGAGGCGGCCGATGGTGGTCCCGGCGCAGCGCAGGACGGCCACCTCCTGCTCCCTGGAGCGGGAGGTCATGGCGACGACGGCGACGGATCCCAGCAGTGCCATCGCGCCGAGGATCGCCGCCATGACCAGGGTGTCGACCTGGTTGAGATCGATGCGCAGGTGCGCTGCGGCGATGACCGCCCGCCCCGTGCCGAGGACCGTCATGAGGGCCGCGGTGAAGGAGAATGACAGGGCCAGCAGCCCCACGGCGCCGGCCGCCAGGGCGGAGCGCCACAGCGCGGAGCGGCGTGCGAGCAGCCACGGCCCTCCCAGCGCGGCCAGGGGCGCCGACCAGGCGCGCAGCAGCCCGGGGACGAGCACCGGCGCCAGCAGCACGGCCAGGACCGCGAGCAGCAGCGCGGCCATCATCGCCTGGCCGCCGCCGGCGGGCAGTCCGCCGGCGTCCCCCGCCCCGGGCTCGATCAGGAGGGCCACCAGCAGCTGGCCGACGCAGATGAGCGCCCACAGCCCGGTCAGGGTCCAGCGGACCGCGCCCATGCGCCGCCCGGGCCGGGGGGCGGGCGCCGGGGCGCCGCGGACCGCCTCGACCGCCGGGGTGCGCACGGCGTCGAGCGCCGGCCCGATCGCCCCCAGCACGGCAATGCCGACGACGGAGCCGACGGTGAGCGCGATGGCCGCCGGCGTGGCGGCCACCTCGATGCGCCCCATGCGCGCCGACGCCATGCGGGTGAGCACCGAGGAGAAGGGCTGGTCCACCGCCGAAGCGACCAGGACCCCGGGTGCGCAGGCCACCAGCCCCAGCACGGCGACGGTCGTGACGACGCCGACGAGCACCTGTCGGGGCGAGGCTCCCGCCAGTCGCCACCCGGCCCAGTTCGTGCGCAGGGCCTGGACGCAGGAGCGTCCGACGATCGCCACCACCGGGATCGCCGTGAACGCCGAGTAGACGTAGATCGAGGTTCCGCTCGCCTCCAGCTCCGCCGGTCCGACGCCCACGGCCCGCGCCGCGGCCACGACCTCGGGTCGGGTGACGGCGAACCGGTGCGTCAGGCAGACATCGACCAGCACGGCCGCCAGGGCCAGTACCGCCACCGTTGCCGACCAGATCCGCCACTGGGCGGCGAGGGCGCGCAGCGTATAGCGCGTCATGCCGCCTCCCCCATCCGGTTCATGGCGGCCAGCAGCTCATCGGGCGCGGCGCCGCGACGCCGGTCGATGATCGCCCCGTCGCGCATGACGAGCACCGAGTCCGCCAGCGCCGCGGCGCCCGGATCGTGCGTGACGAGCACGACGGCGGCCCCCTCGTCGGCCAGGCGCCGCAACTCGGCCAGGACGAAGGCCGCCGACCGCGTGTCCAGCGCCCCCGTCGGCTCGTCGGCGAACACGACCGGGGGGCGCCGATAGAGCACCCGGCCCAGGGCCGCCCGCTGCTGCTCCCCGCCGGAGAGCGTGGCCGTCACCGCGTTCGCGCGGGCGCCCAGGCCCAGGGAGGCGAGGATCTCCCGCACGCGCGCCCGGTCGGGGCGCCTGCCCGCCAGGACGTCGGAGACGGCGATGTTCTCCCGCACGCTCAGGTACGGCACGAGGTTGTAGGCCTGGAAGACGAAGCCGACCCGATCGCGGTACAGCTCCGCCGCGCGCGCCGGGGACAGCGCCGCCAGGTCGCGCCCCATGAGGGCCACCCGCCCCGAGGTCGCGGGCTCCAGCCCCGCCAGGCACAGCAGCGTGGTCGACTTGCCCGACCCGCTGGGCCCGACCAGGGCCGTCATCTCGCCGGCCCCGATCGCGCAGGAGACGCCGTGCAGGATCTCGATCGGCTCTCCGCCGGGCGTCGGGAAGGATTTGCGCAGCGCATAGGCCTCGACGGCCGCAATGGGTGTCATGGCCGCAGTGTCGGTCCGCCGGCCCCGCGGGCGCAGTGAGTCTTCCGGCCCGCTCATGGTGGGGGAATCCCCACCTCCGGCCCCGGCTCCCGGCCCTGCCGCCCGGAGCCCCGGGGCGGAGCGCGCCGAGCGCCTCCGCCTGAGCGTCCCCGCCCATGGGCCCCGCCTCCTCCACCGGGCGCCTCCCAGGCGCGCCGCGGGCGTGCGCATGCTCTCAGCGCCGGTCGAGGAAGGCGAGCACGGCGAGGACCCGGCGGTTGCCCTCGCGCTGCGAAAGGCCCAGCTTGTCGAAGATGGCGCCGACGTGCTTGACCACCGCGCCCTCGGACAGGTGCAGCTCCTGCGCGATCGCGCGGTTCGTCTCCCCCGCCGAGACGTGGCGCAGCACCTCCCGCTCCCGCGGCGTCAGGCGCTCCAGGCGGTCCTCGCGCCTGCGCATGAGCGCGGTGATGACCTTGCGGTCGACGACCACCCCGCCGCCGACCACGGTCTCCAGCGCCCGAATGAACTCGTGCACATGGGCCACCCGGTCCTTGAGCAGGTACCCGACGCCGCCGGAGCGGGGGTCGTCCTCGGCGGAGTCCAGGAGCCGCTGCAGATATTCGTTGCCCAGGTACTGGGACAGCAGCAGGATCGGCAGGCCCGGGCGGTCGCGGCGCAGCTCGATGGCGGCGCGCAGCCCGTCGTCGGTCCTGCCCGGGGGCATGCGCACATCGGTGATGACAATGTCGAGCGGGTCCATCGGATCGCTGCGTCTCACCGCGTCGAGCAGCTCGGTGGCGGTCGCGACGCAGGCGACGACGTCGTGCCCGGCGCGCTCGAGCAACAGGCCCAGGCCCTCGCGCAGAAGCGCCTCGTCCTCGGCCAGGACTATTCTCATCGCGGTCCTCCTGAGGGGATGCGCACCATGACGGTGGTCGGCCCGCCGTCGGGGCTGACGAGCTCGAAGGTACCGCCCAGGCGGCGGGCGCGGGCCGCCATGGACAAGATGCCCCGTCCCGTGGGGGCCGCCCCGCCCGCGCCGTCATCGCGCACCGTCAGCTGCACGACGTCGTCCTGCCGGGCCACGTCCACCTCGATACGGCTGCACCCGGAGTGCTTCATGGCGTTGGTGATCGCCTCCGAGGCGATGAGGTACAGATCCTCGGACGCCTCATCGGAGGGCGACGGCGCTCCCGAGCCCGTTCGGCCCTCCCAGCTCACGTCCGTCTCGACCGGCAGGCCCGCGGTGAGCTCCTCCAGGGCGGGGCCCAGCCCCTGCTCGCTCAGAATCCTCGGGGACAGACCATGGGCGACCTCCCGCACCGCGTCGGCGGCGGCGTCGATCTGCTCGCGCAACTCGCCGAGGGCCCGGCGCGCCGCCGCACCGGCGGCCCCCTGGACATCGGCGAGTTGGAGCTCGAGGAGCCCGAGGCGAAACCCGGCCGCACTCAGGTGCAACTGGGCGCCGTCGTGCAGACGCTGCTCCATGAGCCTGCGCTCCAGGACGAGGCGGTCCTCGGCCGCCACGGCCCCGTCGACGAGGGCGTCCACCTGCCTGCTCAGCTGCTCCGGCCGCGGGGAGAGCAGCGCCGTGGACAGGCGTGCCAGGCCCGAGGCCGCCCCGGTGACGAGCCGCGGGACCAGGCACGCGCCGATCAGGCCGATAAGGAGGGTCAGGGCGCGTCCCGGCGGTGAGACCGGCGGGCCGCCGGGCGCGGAGGTCCGGGCCCTGAACGGGTCGATGAGCATCACCTCCCCCGCGGTGAGCAGAATCGTCCCCGCAACCGTTCCCAGGATCGCCACCACCGCGAGGACCAGGGCGAAGGCCACCTCGCGCAGCCGACCGGCCCGGCCTGCCGCTCGCGGTGCGATCGGCGGAAGGCCCGCCAGCACCACCAGCCGGCGCTCGATGCTCGCCCACGCGGTCGCCCACGTCGGCAGCAGCACGACGGTGCCCGCGAACAGCCAGGTGAGCCAGCCGGCCGTCGTCTCTGCGACGAGGTACGCGGCCGCCATCCACGACCGGCGCGCCCATGGTCGTCGTGTCCGCGAGCGGCGCGCCCGCGGCACCCGGATCGGGATGGGCAGCAGATCTCTTCTCACAGGGCCAGTGTCCCCCGGCGGCGAGCAGGCGCAGACCCCGGGTGGATCCCCGTTCGGCGGTCCCGCCCCTTGAAGGTTATTCAGCGGGCGTCTGAGTGCGTTTGCCGGGTGTGATGCAGAGGGTTGTCGGGTGACGGTGGGGGGCGCGGGGTGCGGAGCCTGTGCCTCACGCCCCGCGGGCGGGGCGCCCGGGTGACGGTGGGGGCGCAGGGTGCGGAAGATCGACCGCGATGACCCGCTCGAGCCGCCTTCGGGTGTGCTGAAGGGCGTCAGACGCGATGGGATCGACGGGTCGGTCATCCCGGGGCGACCCGGGCGACCCGGGCGACGCGGGCGACGCGGGCGGGATCCGCCCGGGGCGGTGGGGGCGGGTCGGCCCTGTGCTTGTCGAGATGTGCATTCTGCTCTCGAGACGTGCATTTTGCACTCGAGCGGGCACTTCTAACCGCACCTCTCGAGGGCAAAATGCATCGCTCGAGTGCAAAGTGCACGTCTCGGCACCCAGTCGGGGCCGGGCTGGCCCGAGCGCCGGGGTGATCGCCGGGACCGCCGTCCGCGCAGGGGCCCGCGACGGCGCCGTTTGTCCAAATCTGTTGCAAAGGCCCGGATCGGGCCGAAACGCCGGAAGAGAAACGTTGATATTCCGCGCTTCTTCTCGCCGCCGATCCCGCCGCGGGGCGCCTTTGCAACAGATTCGGACACGCCCCCGCCCCGGATAGTCCCAGGAGCCCCACCAGCACCACCCCACGCCCGCCCGGCCCCGTCACCGCGCCGATCCCGGCCGATCCGGGGATCTTCCTGGTGAAGAGGGCCCACCGAATAATCTTCCTTGACGATAACGTACGTTTTAACGCACGCTCTTGCTGTGTCCGCTATATCTGCAGCCGCCGCCCGCGCCCATCTCCACCGCATCATCGATCAGGTCAACGACGAGTCCGAGCCGTTGACCATCACCGGGCGGCGCGGCAACGCCGTCCTCGTCGGCGAGGACGACTGGCGCGCCATCCAGGAGACGCTCCGCCTCGCCTCTATCCCGGGCTTGACCCGCTCCATCCGCGAGGCGCGCGCGGACGGCCTCGACGGCGCCCGCGAAGAACTCGACTGGTGAGCGCCCGGCGCATCGTCTGCGGACGGCGGGCGCGGCCGTGCGGCAGGATAGACTCGCCGCATGGCCACCACTGCGCGGACCGCGGAGCGCCTCGCCCGCCTCCTGGGCCCGGGCGCGCGTACGCGCCCCATGATGGGCGAGTACGTCCTGTACTGGCGCGACCGCGTCGTCGGCGGCCTCTACGACGAGCGGCTCCTCCTCAAGGACGTGGCCGCGGTGCGCGAGGCGGCGCCGGAGCCCGGCGGATCCGCACCGCCCTTCGAACAATCCTCCAGGAGTCGAGTGAACATGACTGGATACGGACGGCGCGCCGTCGTCGGCCTGGGCGTCCTCGCCGGCGCCGCCCTGGCGCTGGGCGGCTGCGCCCCGCTCCCGGGGCTCGGGCGGCGGGAGTCGACTCGGACCCGGGAGCAGGACAGGCGCTTCGCCGAATTCACCGAGTACGTTCCCAAGGAACTGGAGATCAGAACCGATCTGGAGCCGCTCGAGAGGCGGATGCCCGGAATCCGCTTCTCGAGCGCCCACTGGGTCGCGCAGTACCAGCAGCGGGAGCGCGAGCTCCTGCCCGCGCCGGACCGCCCCATCTGGACCCACGTGGTCGCGACGCTCGAGCCCGACGGCGCCCGGGCCCTCGCCGAGGCCTCGACCGGCGCGGCCGATCCGCTGCCGGGGATCCACCCCGACCTGCGCCAGTACGTCCCCCAGGCCGACGTCTTCACCGCCGTCCCGAAGGAGAGGGCCAAGGAGATCCTCGACGTCGAGCACATGATTCAAGACGACCCGAACGCCCAGCGCCACTACTTCGAGGTCAAGGAGGTCGTCGTCTGCGCCGACTCCAGCCTCATGATCCTCATTGCGCTGGAGTACCCCACCTCAGGGAGGCCGTCATCTGCGCCGACTCCAACACCATGATCCTCATCGCGCTGGAGTACCCCACCTGACGCCAGGAGAAGCGCCTCGTCCTCCGCACTGCATCCTCAACTGCATCCCCCCGAACCGCCCTGTTTTCGTTTACGATATTCTCGTGCGTGAGGACGAGATCAGCGAGGCCCAGATCCGGGCGTGGGCCGACGAGGCGGAGGCCGGGTACGACGTCGAGGCCCTCAAGCGTCGCGGCCGGGGGCGCCCGGGGCGCGGCGCGCAGCCCATGCAGGTGGTCGCGGTGCGTTTGAGCGCCGACGAGATCGCAGCGCTCGACGCCGTCGTCGCCCGTGAGCGGGTGACGCGCTCGGAGGTGATCCGACGGGCGCTGGCGCAGTTCGCGGCGTGAATATGAAGGTCCGCCCCAGCGCCCGCCGCGCTCAGCCCTCCGCCTTGACGACGGCGGCGCTGGGGCCGCCGGCCGCCGGGTCGGCCACGACATCGGCGACGGCGCAGCCGGTCTCGCGCTTGATGAGATCCAGGTGCGCCCCCGTCCACGCGCCCCTGTCCGCCGGGACCGTGAGCGTCAGCTCGATGCGGTCGCCCACGTGCAGCCCCGCCGCCTTGCGCTCGTCCTGCAC
Organism: Actinomyces dentalis DSM 19115; assembly: GCF_000429225.1. Classification (GTDB taxonomy): domain Bacteria; phylum Actinomycetota; class Actinomycetes; order Actinomycetales; family Actinomycetaceae; genus Actinomyces; species Actinomyces dentalis. Next base: position 51,859 of record NZ_AUBL01000013.1, on the reverse strand, counting down.
GAGGCGGATCAGGTCGCGGGCCCAGCCCTCGGCCTCCAGCTCCTCGTCCAGCGCGGTGTCCAGGACCACGAAGGCGCCCGAGGGCAGCATGGTCGCCGACAGGGACTCGTCGTCGACCTCGATGCGGCTGGTCAGGGAGAAGGATCCCTCCTCGGCCTCGAGCACCACGGGCGCGCCGTCGTCCATCAGCACGCCCTCGAAGCGCACGTCGCCGTCCCCGGTCAGCTCCCACTCCCCCGCCTTGACGGCGGCGAACAGTCTGGAGGTGAGCCTGCGCACGGCCGGGTCGAAGGCCCGCGGGTTGAGGGAGAGCTCCTGGACCACATCGTAGCCGGCGTCGGCGGCGTCGAGGATCCGCACCTCCTTGACATTGACCTCCCCGGCGATGAGGGGGCGGAAGGGCGCCAGCCCGCTCGGCTCGGCCGTGGCCACGGTGAGCGAGCGCAGCGGCTGGCGCACGCGCAGCTTCTCGGCCTTGCGCAGACTCAGGGCCGCCGAGACGGCGTCGCGCGCCTCGTCCATGGCGGCCACGAGCCCCGGGTCGGCCACGTGAGCGGGCAGCACCGGCCAGTCGGTCAGGTGCACCGAGCGGCCCCCCGTCAGCCCCCGCCAGATCTCCTCGCTGACCAGCGGGGCCAGCGGGGCGATGACCTCCATGAGGACCCGCAGGACCGTGGCCAGGGTGTCGAAGGCCGGCTCGCACACCTGCGCGGAGCCGGAGGTGAACCGCCCCCGCGAGGTGCGCAGGTACCAGTTGGTGAGCACGTCGAGGAACTCGCGCACCGTGGCGGTGGCCCCGGTGATGTCGTAGGAGCTCATCTGGGCGCGCACCGTGTCGGCCAGGTCGCGGGTGCGCGCCAGGACGTAGCGGTCCATGACGTGCAGGCGCCCCCCCTTGCCGAACAGGGCGGCATCGTCCAGGTCGACGCCGCCGGTGACGTACCCGGCGCCGTCGCGGGCCTGTCCGGCGTACAGGGCGAAGAAGTACCAGACGTTCCACAGCGGCAGCAGCACCTGGCGCACCGTGTCGCGGATGGCCCTATCGGTCACCACGAGGTCGCCCCCGCGCATGACCGGGCTCGACAGCAGGAACCAGCGCATGGCGTCGGCCCCGTCGCGGTTGAAGACCCTGGTGACGTCGGGGTAGTTGCGCAGCGACTTGCTCATCTTCGCCCCGTCGCTGCCCAGCAGGATGCCGTGGGAGACGCAGGAGGTGAAGGCGGGCCGGTCGAACAGGGCGGTGGCCAGCACGTGGAGGGTGTAGAACCAGCCGCGGGTCTGGCCGATGTACTCCACGATGAAGTCCCCGGGGTTGTGGGACTCGAACCACTCGACGTTCTCGAAGGGGTAGTGGACCTGGGCGAAGGGCATGGAGCCGGACTCGAACCAGCAGTCCAGGACGTCGGGGATGCGCCGCATCATGGAGCGCCCCGTGGGGTCGTCGGGGTTGGGCCGCACGAGCTCGTCGATGAAGGGCCGGTGCAGGTCGGTGACCTTCACCCCGAAGTCGCGCTCGAGTTCGGCGAAGGAGCCGTAGACGTCCTCGCGCGGGTAGCGCGGGTCGTCCGAGCGCCACACCGGGATGGGCGCCCCCCAGAAGCGGTTGCGGGAGATGGACCAGTCGCGGGCCCCGGCCAGCCACTTGCCGAAGATGCCGTCCTTGATGTGGCCGGGGTACCAGTCGATGTCCTGGTTGAGCTCGACCATGCGGTCGCGGATGGCGGTGACCCGCACGAACCAGGAGGAGACGGCCTTGTAGATCAGCGGCCTGCGGCAGCGCCAGCAGTGCGGGTAGGAGTGCACGTAGGAGGCCTGGCGCACCAGGACGGCGCGCCGGGCCGCGTCGCGGCGGGCCAGCGGGCCGGTGGAGTCGCGCAGGTCGGCCACGATGGGCTTGTTGGCCTCGAAGACCTGCAGCCCGGCGTAGTCGCGCACCTCCTCGGTGAACACGCCGCCCTCGTCGACGGGAACGATCGTCTCGATGCCGGCCCCGGAGCAGGCGATCATGTCGTCCTCGCCGAAGGCCGAGGCCATGTGCACCAGTCCGGTTCCGTCGGAGGTGGTGACGAAGTCGGCGGCGATGATGGTCCAGGCGTTCGGTCCGGGGGCGGCGCCCTCGGCCCGGTGGGCGGCGTCGTCGAAGTAGTCGAAGATCGGGTGGTAGCGCCGCCCCACCAGGTCGGAGCCCTTGCACCGGGCGAGGACGGCGGGGTCCTCGCCGAGCTCGCGGGCGTAGGAGCCCACCAGGTCGGCGGCGATGACGACGTCCTGGCCGGCGACCGGCGAGTCGAGGTCCTCATCGACGTGGACGATCGCGTACTCGACGTCGGGCCCCACGGCGATGGCCACGTTGGAGGGCAGCGTCCACGGCGTCGTCGTCCAGATGAGGACCAGCTCGGGGCGCTCGGCGCCGGCGCGCAGCGGCTCCTCCAGGCGCAGGCCCACCGTGACGGTGTTGTCCTGGCGGTCGGCGTAGATGTCGTCGTCCATCTTGAGCTCGTGGTTGCTCAAGGGGGTGCGGTCGTGCCAGCAGTAGGGCAGGACGCGGTAGCCCTGGTAGGCCAGGCCCTTGTCGTACAGGGACTTGAAGGCCCAGATGACGGACTCCATGTAGGTGGGGTCGAGGGTCTTGTAGTCGCCGGCGAAATCGACCCAGCGGGCCTGGCGGGTGACGTAGTCCTCCCACTCCTTGGTGTAGCGCAGCACCGAGGAGCGGCACTCGGCGTTGAACTTCTCAATGCCGATGCCGCCGGGGCGGGTGATCTCGGTGACGTCGTCGATGCCGAGCAGGCGCTGGGCCTCCAGCTCGGCGGGCAGGCCGTGGGTGTCCCAGCCGAAGCGGCGCTCCACGCGCTTGCCCATCTGGGTCTGGAAGCGCCCGACGGCGTCCTTGACGTAGCCGGTCAGCAGGTGCCCGTAGTGGGGCAGGCCGTTGGCGAAGGGCGGGCCGTCGTAGAAGACGAACTCGTCGCAGGGCTCGCCGCGGTTGTCGATGGAGGCCTGGAAAGTCCCGTCGGCCTTCCAGTAGGCCAGGACGTCCTCCTCGATGGCGGGGAAGGACGGCGAGGGGACGACCTCCCGCCCGGGCCGGTGCAGGGGGTAGAAGGACTCGCCCGTGCGGGCGGCGGTCTTATCGGCGGTGTCGGCCATGGGTGGGGTGCCTCGCGTGCTGCTCGTAAACGTCTTCCTGCCACGAGGACGACGCCGGTCCCTCCCCCGTCCGGTCGCGCCGGTCGGCGGCGGGCGGCACCGCGGTACCACCTCGCTTGCCGCGCCTCGCCGCGAAGACCCGCAGGGGCCTCCGCGCGCCGTCGTCGCGGCGGACCGCGGCGACGGGCGGTGCGCGACCGCTCGTGCGGGGCTGTGCGGGCCCCTCCCGCCCGGGTCTAGTGGGGCGGCGCCGCGGGCCGGGCCCGCGGCGCGCCTGTTCTTCCGAGAGGCTCGCCGGTGATGCCCGGTGCCGCGTCCAGCGGCGCCGGCCGGGTCAGTGCCTGGTGCTGCGGATTCTAGCCGGGCGCGACGACGCCGGGCCAGCCCGGGGCCCGGCGGGCGGCGTCGTCCTCGACACACCGGCGCGCCCGCGCGACGGCCCCCTCCCCCGACGCCCGCCGACGGCACCGACTAGGGTTGCACCTGCGCCCCGCCGGCGCGCCCCGAAACCGCCCGGACCGGAGGTGACGCGCCGTGGCCGCGGCCAAGTACACGGAGATCTACATCGCCCTGCGCGCGCGCATCGAGGGCGGCCGGTACGCCTTCCGGCAGTTCCTCCCCTCCGAGAAGGCGCTGACCGCGGAGTTCGGGGTGACGCGCAACACGCTGCGCAAGGCCCTGCGGCACCTGTCCAGCCAGGGCTATGTGCAGTCCATGCAGGGGCGCGGCGTCCAGGTGATCTACCGGCCCCGCACCTCCCCACGCATCTTCCTGTCCAATATCGAGTCCTTCGCGGAGGCCAGCGAGCGCATGGGTATGACGCCGCGCACCGTCCTGCTGTCCTCGCGGCGCACGGTCGTGGACGACGCGCTGGCATCCGTCTCGGGCCTGCCCGCGGGCGCCGGGGCGCTGTCGATCCAGCGGCTGCGGCTGCTCGACGGGCGCCCGGTCATCGTCGACCGCTCCTGGTTCCTCACCGACGTCGTGCCCTCCATCCCGGACGAGGCCGCCGTGTCCTCCATCTACGACTACCTGGAGAACGAGCTGGGGGTGCGCACCCACTCCTCCTGCCGCATCGTGACCATCGAGGCGGCCGACGAGCTGGACCGACGGCACCTGGACCTGCGCGGCCTGGAGTGCGTGGGCGTGGTCGAGGCCCTCGGCTTCGACGCGAGCGGCACGCCCTTCGAGTACACCCTGTCCCACCACGTGCCGCAGACCTTCGGCTTCGTGTCCGTCGCCCAGCGCTTCCCGCTGCGCACCTGAAGGGCCCGGGGCGAGCTCCGCCCGACGGCGGCGTCATCGGACCCGCCGCCCGGGCCGGCCGGACGCCGCCCGCCCGACGGGGCCGACGCCGCCGCCCCGCAGCCGGCATTTCGACTGCGGGGCGGCGTCGGGCGGAGGCGGCGCCGGGATGGCGCCGGGCGGGCGGGTGCGGACGCGGCCGCCTTGACCCGTTACTGCCCGTTACTTGGCGACGGGCTCGCGGTTGCCCAGGCGCACCTTCTCGACCGTGCGCCCGGTCTCGAAGTCGGACTCCTTGAATCCGAAGAAGTAGGTGCAGGCGAAGGAGACGGCCAGGGCCGCCAGCGAGGCGATCCAGAACCCGGTGAAGGAGCCGTCGATCCCCTTGGGGTTGACGAAGGAGGGGAAGCCGACGAAGGCGCCGGTGAAGCCCCACATGTTGACCTTGAGCAGCCCCGTGAGCAGGCCGCCGACGGCCCCGCCGATGGAGGCGGTGATGAACACGCGCCCGTACTTGAGGTTGAGGCCGTACATGGCGGGCTCGGTGACCCCGCAGAAGGCGGAGATCGTGGCCGGGCCGGCCATCCGCTTGATCTTGGCGTTCCTGACCTTGAGCCAGATGGCCAGGGCGCCGCCGCCCTGGGCGATCATGGTGGCCGAGACGATCGCGTTGAGCGGGGAGGATGCGTCGGGGCCGGCGATCTGCTGGGAGATGATCGGGATGACCGCCCAGTGCAGGCCGAAGATGACCAGGCACTGGTAGAAGCCGCCGATGATCAGGCCCGCGAGCGCGTGGTTGAATCCCAGGATCGCGTTGACGCCCGAGGCGATGGCCCCGGAGATGAACATGACGATGGGGCCGAAGACGACCAGGACCAGGGTGGAGACGATGAAGATCTCCAGCAGGGGCGCGAAGATGGAGCGCACGACGGCGGGGATCCACTTCTTGAGGTACGGCTCGATCCTGGCGGCCAGCCAGGCGGCCACGATGATCGGGAAGATCGAGTACGCGTAGGCGTTGGTCTGCGGCAGGGAGACCGGGATGCCGAAGAAGTCGGTGTTGAAGATCGTGTTCCCGAGCTGCGCGACGACGTGGTACGGGGACTCGTACCCCGCGGGGTTGTCGGCCTTGACGATGTAGTCGGGGTTCGCCATGTGGGCGAGCGAGGGGTAGGCGAGCACGCCGCCGATAATGGCCACGACAATGGGGTCCGAGCCCAGGCGGCGCGCGGCGGTGAAGCCGATGATGATCGGCAGGAAGTAGAACATCGAGTCGGCCATGGCCGAGATGATCTGGTAGGTGTCGCTGGAGTCCGCCACGACCTTGAACTGGACGAGCAGGGCCAGGATGCCCTTGAGGATGCCGGAGGCCGCCAGGACCCCGATGACCGGGATCATGGAGCCGGTGATGACGCCGATGAGGGAGGAGAAGCCGAACTTGATCCAGCCGACGGCGGTGGTGGGCCTGGGCGCCGCCTCCGCCTCGGAGTCGACCTCCCCGCCGCCCAGGCCGGGCAGCTGGGCGACGATGGCGTCGTAGACGTCCCCCACCTCGGCGCCGATGACGACCTGGTACTGGCCGCCCGCCTTGGCGACGTCGATGACGCCGTCGGTGCCGGACACGGCGTCGTCGTCGGCCAGGGACTCGTCCTTGAGGTAGAAGCGCACCCGGGTGATGCAGTGGATGACGCTCTTGACGTTGTCGGCCCCGCCGATGCCGGCGATGATGTCGCGGGCGGTGGCGTCGAAGCCGGTCAGGCCGTCGTCCGCGCTCGCCGGGGCGGGGCGGGCGGGAGCGGACGCCGCGGCGGGCTCGGCCGCGGTGAGGGCGGCCACGCGGTCGCCGGCCGCGACCGGCCCCGCGGTCAGCTCCAGGGCGACGCCCTTGGCCGCGGAGTTGGTGACGGCCACGATCGCCGTCGTGTCCTTGCCCGCCTCGCGGATCTGTTCCAGGTCCATCGTCCCGAGCGCCTCGCCGGCGCGCACGCGCTGTCCGGCGGCGACGGTCAGCGCGAAGGGGCGGCCCTCGAGCTCGACGGTGTCGACGCCCAGGTGGAGGAGGACCTCCAGGCCGTCGTCGGTCGTGATGCCCACGGCGTGACCGGTGCCGGCGACCATGGTGACTGCCCCGCCGACGGGGGCGACGACGTCGCCGGAGCCGGGGCGCACGCCGAAGCCCTCTCCGAGGGCGCCGGTGGAGAAGACCGGATCGGGGACGGAGGCGAGGGGGACGGCCTCGCCCGCGGTCGGGGCGACCAGTGTCTGGGTGGATGACATGAAGGAGTGCTCCTCTCAGAGCGTGTCGGGGGAGGTGACGATGAGGGCGAGCGCCTCGTAGGGCGCCAGCCGCACGGTGGGGCCGAGCGGGCGCTCGGCGTAGGAGTCGGGGTGGCGGTCCGGGTAGTTCGTGATGAGGACGCGCCCGACGGCCAGGTCCGCCGGGACGCGGACCTCGGTGTCGTGGTCGCGGAAGGAGCACAGGACGAGCAGGCGCGCGCCCGGCCGCCCGCCTTCGGGGGCGTGCTCGCGGATGTAGCCCAGCACGTCGGGGTCGTCCAGCTCCCAGGGCTCGTAGAGGCCCTCGGAGATGACGGGCAGCTCCTTGCGCAGCGCGATGAGGCGCTTGTAGTAGGGCAGGATGCGCCCGCCGGCCTCCTCGGCGGCCACGTTGATCTCCGCCTGGTTGGTGGGCCGCAGCCAGGGCTCGACGTCGGAGAAGCCGGCGTGCTCGCCGTCGTCCCACTGCATGGGGGTGCGGGCGTTGTCCCGGGCCTTGGAGTGGACGATCGCGAAGGCCTCCTCGGGCGGGCGGCCGGCGTCGACGAGCGCGCGGAAGGCGTTGCGCGCCTCGACGTCGACGTAGTCCTCGATGCGGGTGTACAGGGGGTCGGTCATGCCGATCTCCTCCCCCATGTAGATGTAGGGGGTGCCCCGCAGCAGGTGGATGGCGGTGGCCAGCATGGTGGCGGACTCGTAGCGGCGGCGCCCGGGGTCCCCGAAGCGGTTGAGGGCGCGCGGCTGGTCGTGGTTGTTCCAGAACAGGGCGTTCCACCCGCCGCCGGCCTGCAGGCCCAGCGTCCACTCGTTGAGCAGCCGCTTGAGCTCGGGGATGTCGGGGTCCGCGAGGGTCCACTTGCGCCCGCCCTCGTAGTCGACCTTGAGGTGGTGGAAGTTGAAGACCATCGACAGCTCCTGGCGCTCGGGGCTGGAGTAGCCCACGCAGGCCTCGATGGAGGTCGAGGACATCTCCCCCACGGTCACCGAGTCCGGGTCCCGTCCGAAGCTGGCGCGGTTGAGCTCGTGGATGTAGTCGTGGACGAGCGGCCCGTCGGTGTAGACGCGCCGGTCGTCGGTGCCGTCCGGGGCGTCGGCGAGGGGCTCGGTCTTGCCGATGACGTTGATGACGTCGAAGCGGAAGGCCCTCACACCGTGGGCGCGCCAGAAGTTGACGACCTCGGCGGCCCGGGCGCGCACCTCGGGGTTGTGCCAGTCGAGATCGGCCTGGGTGGGGTCGTACAGGTGCAGGTAGTACTCGCCGGACAGCGGCCGTCCGCCCGCGTCGACGGGGCCGAAGGGAGCCCAGGCGGGCCCGCCGAACTTGCTCACCCAGTTGGTGGGCAGGTGCGTGGGCGCCGTCCCGTCGGCGCGGGCGGGGCGGATGTAGAAGTAGTCGCGGTAGCGCTGCTCGCCGGCCAGGGCGCGGCGGAACCACTCGTGCTCGGTGGAGACGTGGTTGAGGACCATGTCGAGCATGGGGCTGATGCCGTGGGCCCCCAGGGCCGCGGCGAGCTCGTCGAAGTCCTCCATGGTGCCCATGGCGGGGTCGACGGCGCAGTAGTCGGAGATATCGTAGCCGTTGTCGTGCCCGGGCGAGGGGTAGAAGGGGTTGAACCAGACGTAGTCCACGCCGAGGGAGGCGATGTAGGGGACCTTGTCGATAATGCCGCGCAGATCCCCCACGCCGTCGCCGTCGGAGTCTCGGAAGGACTTGGGATAGATCTGGTAGACGACGGCGTCGTGGAAGGACATGCGGTCTGCTCCCGGGGTTGTGCCTCCGTCGCCAGCCCCAGTGCCCGGCGACTTGTGTACACAAGTAGATCACGGCGGGCGCCCCGCGGGCAAGCCCGCAGCCCCCGCCGGGCTCCCCCGCCGCTATACGGTTGGGGGGCGCGGCTAAGAACGGAGAAGCGCGCCGGCTCCCGCCGTCGGGCGCGCTCTTCGAAGGGCGAAGGACGGTGAACCGGCATGAGACTGCCCGTGGGCGAGGTACTGACCGTGGCCGCCGCGGTCGCGGGCGTCGGGCCGGACGAGCTCATGGGCCGCGCCGCGAAGGCCATGACGGCGGCCGGCTGCGCCTTCACCGGGCAGATCGTCTCCGCGCCGCGCGGGGAGGACCCGGACCGGTGGGGGCGGGCCCCGGACCTCGAGGAGGAGCTCGTGCACGGCGCGCCGGAGCGGGCGGCGGCGCAAGTGGCGGAACGGGGCGCCACGTGGTGCGCACGGGGTGGAGCCGCCGCGGCGGCGGACCGATGGCCCTGAGCATCTGCCGCCCCCCGGAGCCCGAGTTGCTGCTCGTCGACCTCGTCATGGCCGCCGGGACGCTGGGACTGGAGCCCGGGGCCCGCTCGGGCCGCGAGCGCTCGTACGCCCGCAACCGCTGGAGCCTCGCCGTCAGACTGCTGCGCGCCCTCGCGCAGGGCGCGGGCGCGCTCTACGCGGGAGCCGGCATTGAGATGATCCTGCCGCTGCCGGGCGAGTTCGCGGCGCCCCCGCCGAACGCCCCCGGTCTGTGGTGGGTGTCCTCCCGGCTGGAGGACGCGCGGGGGGAGGGCGTCGGCGCCGCACTGGCCGGGACGGCGAAGAGCCGGAGCACCCCGACGGGCGCGCTCATCCAGCTCCACGACCCGGTGCGCGGCAAGAGCACCGGCACCGCCGACGCGCAGACGCGCCTGCTGGGCTTCATGGCCGAGGCGCTGGGGCGCGGACGACGTTGACACGTCCACTGCGCCCCGCCATTCCGGCGCGAGGCCGAATTCTGGCGCCCTGGGAGGATCGTTCGCACCGGCACGCCGGAGGCGTCCGGAGGTTTCCGCATGATTCCGCGGTTCGTGCGACGCGGTCATCGGGAGCGGGACGGAACGATCCTCCCAGGGCGCCATCTTCGCGGGCGTCGCCGCCGGCGCGCGCCGCCCGGCCGGGGCCGGGCCCTCGAGAGCGGCCGCCGGCATCCGGAGGACCCCGGAAGAAGCGCGCCCGCATCCCCGGACTTCACGGGACGTTTCCGCCGGCCTCGAAACCGCTCGGTTCAGTCCCCGTCGTCGTCATCGTCGTCATCGCCCCCGTCGTTCGGGGAGCGGCCGGAGCCGTGGTCGCCGCCAGCGCCGCCCCGCGGGTCGGGGGCGGCCGGCCGGGTGGCGTCCCGCCGCGGGTCGGAGTCGCCGGTCTGCGCGCCGGGGCGATCGTCGTGCCGCCCGTCCCCCTGCCGCGAAGAGTCATCGGTCGAAGGCGCGCGGTCGGCGGAGTCGTCATCGGAGCCGTCATCCGAGTCCCCGGTCGCCTGTTGGGCGGGCGCCAGCGGAACGTCGGAGTCCGAGTCCGCGGCAGAGTCCCCCGGCGCCGGCGTCGGCTGCACCGATGCCGGCGGCACGACCGTGCCGGCGCCATCGGAATCCCGGCCGAACCACCCGGTGAGCGCGCCCGCGCCGAAGGCCGCGACGACCAGAACGACGGCCCCCGCGACCATCGCGGCGGTGCGCCGCCTGCCGCCCGGAGCCCCGGCTCGCCGTCCGGTCCCGGCGCCCGGAGCGGCCGGGGCGCCGGGCAGGGGCATGGAGCCCACGGGAGACGCGGCGCCGGGCGGGGGCGCGGCGCCCACAGGGGGTGCGGCGCTCGCGGAGGGCGCGACACCGAGCGGAAGTGCGGGGCTCGCGGGTTCCGGCGGCATCAGGGGCGTCGTGGCGCTCGGCGCTCCCGCCGGCCCGGGACCGGACGACGGCGCGGCGGGGACCCGGGGAACGGCCGGGGGGAGGGCCCGGGTCGCCTCGTCGGCCGCGAACTCGGCGGTCCTGGCCGAGGCGGCGTCGCCTGCGTCGGGCGGGAAGACTGCGGTGGAGGCGGGTCCGGGAAGCACCGAGGTGTCGGAGACGTCGGCGGCGTCGGGCGGCCAATCGGCGGACGACCAGTCGTCGGGCCGCCGGCCGCGCGGGCCGTGCGGGGGCGGGGCGGGCTCGTTCATGAGTGGTCCTTTCAGGGCTCAGCGGCGCGCGACCACCGTGTTGGAGGCCTGGGCGCGCGGGCGCACGGTGAGGGAGTCGATATTGACATGGGCCGGGCGCTCCAGGGTCCACACGATGCACTCGGCCACGTCCGAGGCGGTCAACGGGGCCTCGACGCCCGCGTAGACGGCGTCGGCGGCGGCCCGGTCCCCGTGGAAGCGGTTGAGGGAGAACTCCTCGGTGGCCACCATGCCCGGCGCGATCTCGATGATCCGCACCGGCTCGCCGACCAGCTCCAGGCGCAGGGTGTTGGCGATGACGCGCTCGGCGTGCTTGGCGGCGACGTAGCCGGCGCCGCCCGGGTAGGTGCCGTGGGCGGCGGTCGAGGTGAGGAAGACGACGTCGCCCCCGCGCTCGCGCAGTCCCGGTAGGAAGGCCCGGGTGACGCGCAGGGCCGCGAGCGCGTTGCGCTCGTACATGGTCAGCCACTCGGCCGGGTCGGCGTCGGCCACGGGGTCCAGGCCCAGCGCCCCGCCGGCGTTGTTGACGACCGCGTCGACGGGGCCGTCGGCGAGGACCTCGGCGGCCAGGCGCTCGACGTCCTGCGGCCTTTGGAGGTCGGCGGCGACCCAGGTGCAGCCGGTCTCGGCGGCCAGGGCCTCCAGGCGCTCGACGCAGCGGGCGGTGGCGACCACGTCCCACCCGTGGGAGCGCAGGAGGCGGACGGCGGCCGCGCCGATGCCGGTGGAGGCGCCGGTGACGAGGGCGCGGCGCGCGGGCGACTCGGGGCCGGGTGCGGGGACGGAGGCGGAAGCGGTGGATGCGGGCTCCGGGATCTGGCTCATGCCCCCATTCTCATCCCACGGCCCGCCGATGCCCTTCACTTTCGTCCCGCAGCCCGTCAGACGGAGGTCCTCACCGCTTTCGTCTCGCAACTCGCCGGACGGGGCCCCGCGGAGGGGCCGGGGCGGGCCCGGCCCTCGGCTCAGAGGACCGGGGCGAGCAGCCCGGTGAGATTGTTGAAGACGTGGATGGTCGACGAGTAGCAGAGGTTGCGGCCGCTCGCGACGTACAGGGCGCCGAAGGTGATTCCGGTGCATGCGTGGGGGATGACGTTGATGGCCTCGGGGAGCGTCAGCGCGCTCATGAAGGTTATTCAGCGGGTTCATGGCGGCGTTCTCCTTGGACCACTTGAATTCCGTTTGACCACCGTCCGACCGTCGTTCTCGAGGGCGAAGTACACATCTCGACGCCGAGGACCCCGCGGTAATTGCCGCCACACTAAGAGACGCACCCGGGGCGCAGCGGCGTCGGGCGCCGCGGTCCGCGAGATCGTCGGGTGACCGCCGAGCACGTCACTCAACCCGCGAGCACGTCTGCCAGAGTGACGTGCTCGCGGGTTAAGTGACGATCTCGCGGGTTAAGTGACGTGCTCGCGAGCCGGCCGCGTCACAACATGCGAGACGCCGTCCCACCATGCGGGATGCGCCGTCGAGGCGAAGCGGGGAGACGTACTCGGACGCCTCCGCAACAACCCTCCGGACGAGGAGGACCCGCCCGAGCAGACCGCCACCACGACCTTCACGCTCCACGTCTTCAAAACCACCCCCGAATAACCTTCCTCGTACGAGAATGCGCGGCAAAACCAGTTGGGCCAAGAGCCCGACGGGACTCATCGGGGATGCACGCGAAGAAGGCCCGGCGCCTCGCGTGGGACTGTTCGCGGGAGTCGCGGGGGTGCGTTGGGGCACGGCGGGCACCGGACGCGGATACACGCGGGGCCGTGGCGGGCGCGGGTCGCCCGGGGCGGACCGGGGCCGGGAGGGCGCGCGCCGGCGCTCCGCTAGGCTCGGCCCATGCCCCACTCCTCTGACCAAGCCCCCGGCGCCGCCCGCCCCGCCACCGCCGTCGACGCGATCGCCGAGCGCTACGTGACCCGCCTGGCCGGGCTCTCCCCGGAGTTCGCCGTCTACAACGGCCTGCCCGGCCGGCGCGGCGAGCTCGACGACTACTCGCCGGAGGGCCTGGCCGCCTTGAGCGACCTGGACCGCTCCACCCTGCGCGAGCTGGACGGCGTCGAGGCGGCCGACGACGTCGACCGCGTCACCGTCGCCGCCATGCGCGAGCGCCTGGGGGTGGGCCTGGACCTCGCCGACGCTGGCGAGGACCTGCGCAGCCTCAACAACATCGACAGCCCCGTCCAGACCCTGCGCGACGGCTTCGACAACCTGCCCACCGCCACCGGGGAGGACTGGGCCGACTTCGCCTCCGCCCTGCGCGCCGTCCCCCGGGCGCTGGACCAGTACGCCCGGAGCCTGCGCCTGGCGCGCTCGCGCGGCGACGTCGCCGCCCGCCGCCAGGTCGGGGCGGCGATCTCCCAGGCCCTCGACCAGGCCGGCGAGGCCACGAGCTCCTACACGGCGCTCATCGACGGCGCCGCCACCGCCGACGGCGCGCCCCTCCCGCCCGCCCTGGCCGCCGAGCTGCGCGAGGCCGCCGCCGTCGCCCGGCGGGGCTACGCCCGCCTCGCCGACTTCCTCGCCGAGGAGATCCTGCCGGGAGCGGGCCGGGCCGACGCCGTCGGGCGCGAGCGCTACGAGCGATTCAGCCGGGAGTTCCTGGGCGCCGTCGTCGACCTGGACGAGACCTACGAATGGGGCCGGGAGCGCCTGGCCGCCATCGACGCCGAGCAGCGGGCCATCGCCGAGCGGCTCTACGGGCCCGGGACGGGCGTGCGCGAGGCCATGGACCGGCTGAACGCCGACCCCGCGCGCACCGTCCACGGCACGGCGGCGCTGCGGGACTGGATGCAGCAGACCTCGGATCGGGCCATGGCGGCGCTCGACGGCGTCCACTTCGACATCCCCGCCCCGCTGCGCGTCCTGGAGTGCCGCATCGCCCCGTCGGCCACCGGCGGCATCTACTACACCGGGCCGAGCGACGACTTCTCCCGGCCGGGCCGCATGTGGTGGTCGGTGCCGGCGGGCACCGAGGACTTCGCCACCTGGCAGGAGCGCACCACCGTGTTCCACGAGGGCGTGCCCGGCCACCACCTGCAGGTCGGCATGCAGACCCACCTGCGCGGCGAGCTCAACTCCTGGCGGCGCCTGGCCTGCTGGGTGAGCGGGCACGGCGAGGGCTGGGCGCTGTACGCCGAGAGGCTCATGGCCGACCTGGGCTTCCAGGACGACCCGGGCGACCGCTTCGGCATGCTCGACTCCCAGCGGCTGCGCGCCGCGCGGGTGGTGCTCGACATCGGGGTGCACCTGGGCAAGGAGCGCCCGCCCGAGCTGGCGGGCCTGCCCGGGGTGGGCGAGGGCGCCTGGGACGCGGGCAGCGCCTGGGCCTTCCTGCGCCACAACGTGGCCATGGAGGAGTCGTTCCTGCGCTTCGAGCTGGACCGCTACCTGGGGCTGCCGGGGCAGGCGCCGTCCTACGCGGTGGGCCAGCGGCTGTGGGAGGAGGCGCGCGATCGCGCGCTGGCGGACGGGACGGGCCTGAAGGACTTCCACACCCGGGCGCTGCGCCTGGGCAGCGTGGGCCTGGACGTCCTGCGCCGGGCGCTGGCCTGAGGGGCGGGCCCCGGCCCCGTCGTCCTCCGCTTCCGCGAACGCGCAGGTTTCCAGTCGAACGCGCTCCTCCCGCCCGCGCGTTCGACTGGAAACCTGCGCGTTCGCGGGCCCGGCGGCGCGCGCCGGCGCCGGGACGCGGCGGCCCTACTCGGCCAGGGCGTCGAGGAGGATTTCGACCTCGTCGATCACCGCCGCCGCCACCCAGACCCGGTCCCGTTTGCGCGCCACGGCGATGCGCAGGACGCCGTCGGCCACCAGGCGGTCGAGAGCGCCGTAAGTGGCCGACGACGACGCACCCGTGAGCGCCTGCGCATCCTCGGCGTCCAGGACCGGATGCTCCAGGAGAGAGTCGAGCAGCCGCTCCTGGGCGGATCCCCGTCGTACGTCCGTCTGGGCGCGCCACGCCTCGGGCAGTGCCAGAATCCGGGCGCTGGACTCCTGCGCGGCCGCGGTGGCGCGGCCGACCGCCCGGGCCACGAGTTCGATAATGGGGTCGGGGTCGCCCGCGCGGTACAGATCGAGTGCGCGCGTGTACCGCTCCCCCTGGGCCATCATCGCGGCGGCGACGGGGACCGTCACCTGCCGGGTGAGGCCGCGCCTGCGCACAACGGCGTGGATGAGCGCGCGCCCCACCCTCCCGTTCCCATCGACGAAGGGGTGGATGCCCTCGAATTGGGCGTGGGCGATGGCGGCCTGCGCCAGGGCGGGAAGGTCCTGTCGCCGGAGGAAGACGATGAGGTCGTCGACGTCGGCGGCGATCTCATCGGCGGGAGGAGGGACGTGGAGGGCGCCGCGGGGCGAGTAGTCGGAGCCGCCGATCCAGTTCTGGACGCTGCGCAGACGACCGACCTGTTCTTCGACGTCGGCCGCGAGCGGCGCCAGGAGGGTTCTGTGGGCCGAGAGAAGATCATCCGCTTCGAGGTGGCGCCGGTCCGCGACGTCGCTGAGTGCGCGGGTCGCGTCCCCCGCGGCGGCGACGAGGCGGGCGTTGACATGAACCCGGACGCCGAGCGAGGCGGCCGCAACCATGTCGAGGGGGGCGTTGACGGACTCGATCCTGGAGGAGGCGACCATCTCGCCCCGCATGAGGAGGTCCGCGATCGGCGCCAGGACGGTGCCGCCGCGCGTCGAAGCGCCTTCGAACCGGGCGAGCGCGAGCGAGGCCTCCTCGACGGCCCGCTGGACGGGCTCCCCCGGCGCCGGCGTGCAATGGGCGATGCGCGGGGCGACGGCGGCTCGGTAACTCGTCAGGGTGCGATCGGCGCGCGGTCCCCGGCTGCGCGGCACCCAGGGCAGGGTGCGGGTCGTCCACATCGGCCAGGTCACCGCCGTCCTCCTCTCTCCGCGCGCCAGGCCCTGCCAA
Source organism: Actinomyces dentalis DSM 19115 (assembly GCF_000429225.1). Classification (GTDB taxonomy): domain Bacteria; phylum Actinomycetota; class Actinomycetes; order Actinomycetales; family Actinomycetaceae; genus Actinomyces; species Actinomyces dentalis. The sequence continues at coordinate 36,314 of NZ_AUBL01000013.1, read as the reverse complement.
GGCGGAACAGCGGGGCCGCTATTCCAGGTTAGTGCACTCAACCTGGAATAGCCCCCCGATTTCCCGCATGATCGCGTGCACGCCGGCGTCGGGCCGGATGCGACTCGGGCGCGCCCGGTCCGACGCCGGACCCCGCGCTTCAGTCCCGGAGGATGCGCCACCTGGAGGCGGTCGTGGACGCCTCCAGGAAGTCCCGGAAGGGCCCGGGCTCGGCCGCCAGCTCGGCGGGGGCGCCCCGCTGGGCCACGCGCGCGCCCCGCTCGGCGGGGGCGAGGAAGACGACCTCGTCGGCCCGGCGGATCGTGGACAGGCGGTGGGCCACGACCATGACGGTGCGGCCCGCCGACAGTTCGCGCACCACCTCGGTGATGGCCGACTCGTTCTCCCCGTCCAGGGCCGAGGTGATCTCGTCGAGCAGGAGGATGGGGGCGTCCTTGACGAAGGCGCGGGCGATGGACACGCGCTGGCGCTCCCCGCCGGACAGGCTCAGCCCGCCCGGGCCGACCCGCGTGTCCCACCCGTGCGGCAGCGCCTCGATGACGCGGTCCAGGCGGGCGCGGCGCGCCGCGGTCTCCAGCTCGGCGTCGGTGGCCCCGGGCCGGGCGATGCGCAGGTTCTCCCGGATGGTGGTGTCGAACAGGTAGACGTCCTGGAAGACCATGGAGGTCATGGCCATGATCTGGGCGGCGGGCAGGGCGCGCACGTCGGCGCCGCCGATGGTCACGGTCCCATCGCCCGCGTCCCAGAACCGGGCGGCCAGGCGCAGGATGGTGGACTTGCCGGCCCCCGAGGGCCCCACCAGGGCGGTGACCCGCCCCTGCGGCGCGCTCAGCGACACCCGGTCCAGGACGGGGCGGCCCCGCTCGTAGGAGAAGGAGACGCCGTCCAGGGCGATCGCGGTCCCCTCGGCCCGCGCCCGCTCGCCGGGGGCGGGCTCGGGCAGGGGCTCGGCGTCGAGGATGGCGTTCATGGCGGTCAGGGCGACCCGCGCGTTGTCGGCCTCGCTGGACATCATGGCGGCCTTGGTCAGCGGCATGAGCATCCGGGAGGCCACGACCATGACCGCCAGGTACCCGACGACGTCGAGGCGGTGTCCGCCCACGAATGACAGGCCCGCGGCCATGACCGCGGCGAAGGCGGAGTTGGCGATGATGTTGAAGGCCTGGCCGGGGCGGCCCTTGATGCGCAGTCCGGCCAGGGTGGCCTCGGATTCGGCCTCCAGGGCGACGCGCGCGGGCTCCCAGCCGGTCCGGGTCGCGCCCGTGGCGCGCAGGACCGGCTGCAGGCGGGCGAACTCGACCAGGCGCCCGGCGGCCAGGGCCGAGGCGCCGTCCTCCAGCTCGTTGGCGCGGGCGGTCGCCGCGGACATGCGCCGCCACACGAGGTAGAGGACCACCGCCGTGACGGCCATGATGAGCGCCAGGGGCCACTCGACGACGGCGGTGGCCGCGATCATGACCAGGGGCACGATGAAGGCGTTGCACAGGCCGGGGATGACCATGGAGGTCAGGTGCGACAGGGTGTTGACCTCCTTGGATGTCGCATTGACGACGGCGGCCTCCCGCTGGGCGTTGAACCACCCCAGGGGCAGGGCGAGCACGTGCTCGGCGACGCGGTCGATCATGGCGTCGCAGACCTCGAAGACGCTGACCCGGTAGGAGCGGAGCATGGCGACGGTGTCGACGACGACGGTGAGGACCCCGAGCACGACGACGGCCGCCAGCCACGCGCCCAGGTCGGCCGAGCGGGCGTAGAAGGCGCGCAGGAAGGGGACCATGAGGGCCAGGGTCGCGCCCTGCAGGACGGCGGAGGCGACGAACCAGCCCAGGATCCTGCGCATCTCGGCGGCGTTGACCAGGCGCAGCAGCATCTTCCACATGGTTCACTCCCCCTCCCCGGCCCCGGCGGCGGGGGCGGCGGTCGGCACGGCCCCGGCGCGCTCGGCGCCGCGAACGGGGCCGGCGTCCCCGGCGCGGCCGGCGGCGTCCCCGCCGCTATCGTCCCCGCCCCCGCCGTCGGGGGCCAGGTCCTGGCTGCGCCACATGGCGGCGTAGCGGCCGCCGGCCACCAGAAGGTCCTCGTGGCGGCCGCGCTCGACGACGGCGCCGTCGTCGACGACGAGGATCTGGTCGGCGTCGCGCACGGTGGACAGGCGGTGGGCGATGACGATGACGGTGCGCCCGGCCGCCAGGCGGGACAGGGCGGCGTGGATGTCGCGCTCGGAGGCCGGGTCGGCCTGGGCGGTGGCCTCGTCCAGGACCAGGACCGGGGCGTCCTGGAGGTAGGCGCGCGCCAGGGTGACGCGCTGGCGCTCCCCGCCGGAGAGGAACCCGCCCTCCTCCCCCAGGACGGTGTCGTAGCCGCGGGGCAGGCGCATGATCCGCTCGTGGATGCAGGCGGCCCGCGCCGCGGCCTCCACCTGCTCGCGCGCGGCCCCCGGGCGCCCCAGGGCGATGTTGTCGTGGACGGAGCCGTGCGACAGGGCCACGTCCTGCAGCACGATCGCCACCCGCGAGCCCAGCCAGCGGAAGGTCGCCTCGCGCACGTCGACGCCGCTGACGCGCACCGCCCCGCCCTCGACGTCGTAGAAGCGGGCGATCAGGCGCGCCAGCGTCGACTTGCCGCCGCCCGAGGGCCCCACCAGGGCGGTGACGGCCCCGGGCTCGGCGGTGAAGGACACGCCCTTGAGGACCGGCGCGCCCGGCTCGTAGGAGAAGGTGACGTCGTCGACCTCGACGCGGCCGGGGGCGGGGCCGTCGCCGTCGTCGAAGGACCCCTCGGGCATGGGCTCCTGGGACAGCAGGTCGGCGGTGGCGCGGGCCGCCATGCGCGACTCGTAGATCTGCTGCATCATGGACACGACCGTGAGCAGCCCCTCGGGCAGCCCCGGGGCGAGGAGGAAGAAGACCAGGGTCGCGGACGGCTCGCTCCAGCCCCGGGCCACGAACAGGGCGGCCAGGGGCGCGACCGTGGCGAAGACGACGGCCGGGCGCAGGAGCGCCCCCATGAGGCTGATCATCCTCCCGGAGGCGAGCACCCACTCGTAGGACAGGTCGGAGAAGCGCCTGCGGGCGGCGTCGAAGCGGGTGCGGGTGATGTCGGTGGCCTGGAAGCTCTTGATCTCCTTGATCCCCTCGAGCATCTCGACGGTGGCGGCGGCCAGGCCGGTCTGCGCCACGGCGAAGCGGTCGGTGATGTCCCCCAGGCCGCGCATGGCGGTGGCGGCGACGGCGCCCAGGACCAGGCACCACGCGCCCACCAGCGTCAGGGCCAGCCGCCAGTCGGTCCACGCCAGGTAGACCGCCCCGGCCGCGGCCCCGACGAGGGCGTTGGTGACGTCCCCGGGCACGTGGGCGACCAGCGTGTGAATGGAGGAGGTGTCGTCGCACACCATCTTGCGGATGGCCCCGTGGGGGATCTGGGCGACCCGCCCCAGGGGCAGGCGGCCGATGGCGTCGACGAGTCGCGCGCGCAGGTGGTGGCGCAGCCTCGCCTCGGCCAGGTGGGTGATGGCCAGGCCCCACAGGTAGAGCAGCTGGGCCGCCAGGAGCGAGCCGACGGCGAGCCCCGCCCAGGCCCACGGGCTGCCCGCCCACCCGGAGCGGTCGGACTCCCCCAGCCAGATGGCCGCCATATTGCGCAGCGCCACGTAGGGCCCGACGGACAGGACGGCCCCGGCGGCGGTGAGCGCGCCGGAGGCGATCATCGCCCGGCGCGCGGGGGCTATGAGAGTGGTGACGGTGACCTTCATCCCTACCTCCTTGACATGACTGGGCCAGGCGGGGCCGCCGGCGGGATCCCCGCAATGGTTGGGAAGCCTAACCTAATGAGAACAGTTTTCACAGGGATGTTCCTCACAGGGCGGGCCGGAAGGCCGCTAACCTGGGCCCGTGACGACCTACGGCTTCATCGGCGCGGGCAATATGGCCGGCGCGATCGTGCGCGGGGCGATCGCGGCCGGCACCGACCCCGCCTCCCTCCTCCTCACCAGCGCCCACGACTCCGCCGCCCGCCTCGCCGCGCAGACGGGCGCCCGTCACGAGCCCGACGCCGGGGCGCTCGCGGCCGCGGCCGACGTCGTCGTCCTGGCGGTCAAGCCCCGCGTCGTGCCCGCGGTCACAGTCCGGATCTCCGACGCCCTCGCCGCCTCCCGCCCCCTGGTCGTGTCCATCGCCGCCGGGATCGGCCTGGCCCGCCTGGAGTCGCTCCTGCCCGAGGGCGCGCGCGTCGTGCGCGCCATGCCGAACATGGCGGCCGGGGTCGGCCAGTCCATGACCGCCCTGGCGGCGGGCGCGGCGGCCGACGAGTCCGACCTGGCGACCGCGCGCGCCCTCATGGACTCGGTCGGGCGCACCGTCCTCATCGCGGAGGAGGACTTCCCGGTCTTCGTCGGCCTGGCGGGCTCGGCCCCCGCCTTCGTCTTCACCTTCATCGACGCCCTGGCCCGCGCCGGCGTGCTCGGCGGGATCCCCAAGGCGCGGGCCGTCGAGATCGTCGCCCAGACCGTCCTCGGATCGGCCCGCGCCGTGCAGGTCGAGGCCGCCGCGAGGGCCGACGGCGGCGCCGGGCGCACCCCCGCCGACCTCGTCGACGCCGTGTGCTCCCCCGGCGGGACGACGGTGGCCGGACTGGTGGCCATGGAGCGGGCGGGCTTCTCCAGCGCGGTCATCGAGGCCGTGCGCGCCGTCGTCGCGGCGGACCGCGAGCTGGCCGGCTGAGCCCGCGGCCCCGCCCCCGCGAGCCCGATCCGGCCGGCGGCCCCCGCGGCCGGGCCGCCCCGCCCGTAGCCCACCTCACAGCCGGCCCCGGCGGCCCCTGCCGGCCGCGCCGTCGGCCCGTGACAGAATCGGGCCCATGTCTGGATCCCCCGCCGAGCGCTCCCCCCGCCTCCTGCCCTCCGAGCTCCACAGCCCCCGCGTGCCCGCCAGGGTGAGCACCGACGGCCTGGAGACCGCATGGGGCGAGCGCTGGGAGTCCGCGGGCACCTACGCCTTCGACCGCACCGCGCAGCGCCACGAGGTCTTCTCCATCGACACCCCGCCGCCCACGGTCTCCGGGTCCCTGCACGTGGGCCACGTCTTCTCCTACACGCACACCGACGCCGTCGCCCGCTTCCAGCGCATGCGCGGCAAGGCCGTCTTCTACCCCATGGGCTGGGACGACAACGGCCTGCCCACCGAGCGGCGCGTGCAGAACTACTTCGGGGTGCGCTGCGACCCGTCCCTGCCCTACGACCCGGACTTCGAGCCCCCGCACGCCGGCGGCGAGGGCAAGTCGATCAGGGCCCGCGACCAGGTGCCGGTCTCGCGGCGCAATTTCGTCGAGCTGTGCGAGCGCCTCACGCTCTCCGACGAGGCCCTGTTCGAGGAGCTGTGGCGCCGCCTGGGCCTGAGCGTGGACTGGTCCCAGACCTACCAGACCATCGGCGAGCGCGCCCGCAGGGTCGCCCAGGCCGCCTTCCTGCGCAACCTCGCGCGCGGGGAGGCCTACCAGGCGGCCGCCCCCGGACTGTGGGACGTCACCTTCGGCACGGCGGTGGCCCAGGCCGAGCTCCAGTCGCGCGAGTACCCCGGCTTCTACCACCGCATCGCCTTCCACCTGGTCGACGCCGACGCCGCCGCCGCGGCGCGGGCGGCCGGCGCCCCCGTCGAGGAGGGGCCCGGCGGCACCGCCGACATCTGCGTGGAGACCACCCGCCCCGAGCTGCTGCCGGCCTGCGTGGCCCTGGTGGCCCACCCCGACGACGAGCGCTTCAAGCCCCTGTTCGGCACCACGGTGACCTCCCCCGTCTTCGGCGTGGAGGTGCCGGTGCTGGCCCACCCCGCCGCCGAGAGGGACAAGGGCGCCGGCATCGCCATGTGCTGCACCTTCGGCGACACCACCGACATCGACTGGTGGCGCGACCTGGGGCTGCCGCTGCGCGCGGTGCTGCGCCGGGACGGGCGCCTGCAGGCCGAGGCCCCCGAGTGGATCACGGACCGGGAGGGGCGCCGCGTCTACGGCGAGATGGCCGGCAGGACCGCCTTCACCGCCCGGGCGGTCCTCGTGAAGGCCCTCGCCGCCAGTGGCGAGATGCGCGGGGAGCCGGTGGCGACCGTCCGCCAGACGAATTTCTACGAGCGCGGCGACAAGCCCCTGGAGATCGTCACCTCGCGCCAGTGGTACATCCGCAACGGCGGCGGGCCGTGGGTCAACCCGGCCTCCGGCGCCGATCTGAACGCCGAGCTGCTCGAGCGCGGGCGCGAGCTGGACTTCCACCCCGACTTCATGCGCGTGCGCTACGAGAACTGGGTGCGGGGCCTCAAGGGCGACTGGCTGGTCTCGCGCCAGCGCTTCTTCGGCGTGCCCTTCCCGCTGTGGTACCGCGTGGGCGCCGACGGCGAGGTCGACTACGACGCGATCCTGACCCCCGACGAGTCGGCCCTGCCGGTGGACCCCTCCTCCGACGTCCCGGCCGGCTTCACCGAGGACCAGCGCGGCGAGCCCGGCGGCTTCGTCGGCGAGCCCGACATCATGGACACCTGGGCGACCTCCTCCCTGACCCCCCAGCTCGTCTGCGGCTGGCTCGACGACGAGGACCTGTTCGAGCGCGTCTACCCCATGGACCTGCGCCCCCAGGGCCAGGACATCATCCGCACCTGGCTGTTCTCCTCGGTGGTGCGCGCGGACCTGGAGTTCGGGGCCCTGCCCTGGAGGCACGCGGGCCTGTCGGGGTGGATCCTCGACTCCGACCACAAGAAGATGAGCAAGTCCAAGGGCAATGTGGTCACGCCCATGGGCCTGCTGGAGAAGTACGGCTCCGACGCCGTGCGCTACTGGGCGGCCTCGGCCCGCCTGGGCCTGGACGCCGCCTTCGAGGAGGCCCAGATCAAGGTCGGCCGCCGCCTGGCCATCAAGATCCTCAACGCCTCGAAGTTCGCCCTGTCCATGGGGATCCCCTGGGACGCCGACGAGGCCGCCCGGGCCGCCGCGCCCGCCCCCTGCCTGGACGCCACGGCGGTGGTCGAGCCGATCGACCGGGCGGTCCTGGCCGCCCTGGCCGACGTCGTCGACACGGCCACCGCCGCCTTCGAGGGCTTCGAGCACGCCCGCGCGCTGGAGGCCGCCGAGTCCTTCTTCTGGACCTTCTGCGACGACTACATCGAGCTGGTCAAGGACCGGGCCAACGACTTCGACGGCTCCCACGACGCCGCGGCGGTCCGCTCCGCGCGGGCGGCCCTGGCGATCGCGGTGGACACCCTCGTGCGCCTGTTCGCCCCCTTCCTGCCCTTCGTCACCGAGGAGGTGTGGAGCTGGTACCGCACCGGCAGCGTCCACCGCTCCCCCTGGCCGCGGGCCGAGGGGCTGCGCGGGGCCGCCGCGGGCGCCGACGCCGACCTGGTCGAGCGCGCCGGACTGGTCCTGGCGGCCCTGCGCAAGGTCAAGTCCGAGGCCAGGACCAGCCAGAAGACGCCGATCCTGGCGGTCTCGCTGGCCGTGTCCGCCCGGATCGCGCCCGCCGTCGAGGCCGTGCGCGCGGACCTGATCGAAGCGGCCAAGGTGACCGGGGCCTTCGAGGTCTCGCCGGCCCCCGAGGACGCCGGGCCCGTGTCCGTCACCGCCGTCGAGCTGGGCCGGGCCCCGGCCAGGACCCCCCGCGGGTGAGGCCCGGGGCGAGGGGCGCGCGGGCCCCCGGGGCCGGGCCCGCCGGAGCGGGACCGGCCGGGGGCGGGGGCCGGACGTGACGGCGTCGGCGCCGTCCGGGCACAATGCCGCCATGACGAATCCCCCCGACTCCCCCTCCCCCGTCGCCCCCGCCGGAGGCGGCGCCCTGGAGTGGCACGCCCCCACCCTCGTGCGCATCGACGAGAGGACCACCGTGCCCGCCCTGCTGCGCGAGCGGGTCTCCCGCTCGGCGAACCGCCCGCTCATCGCCCGCAAGCAGGAGATGGGCGAGGTGTGGCGCACGATCACCGCCCGCGAGTTCTCCGAGGAGGTCGACGCCGTCGCCTCCGGGCTCATCGGCCTGGGGCTGGAGGCCGGCGCGCGCGTCGCCATCATGTCGCGCACCCGCTACGAGTGGACGCTGCTGGACTTCGCCTGCTGGACCGCCGCCCTGGTCCCGGTGCCCATCTACGAGACGAGCTCGTCGGAGCAGATCGCCCACGTGCTGACCGACGCCGACGTGAGCCTCGTCGTCGCCGAGACGATCACCATGGCCGAGCTCGCCCGCGCGGCCGCCGCCGCCGCGGGCAGGGAGGGCACCGCGGTGCTGTCCCTGGACACCGAGGCCATCCGCACCATCACCGAGGCCGGCGCCTCCGTGCCGGCCGAGGCCCTGGCCGAGCGCACCGGGGCCCTGACGGCCTCCTCGCTCGCGACGATCGTCTACACCTCGGGGACCACCGGCGCCCCCAAGGGCACCGTCCTGTCCCACGGCAATTTCACCGAGCTGTGCGTCAACTCGCACCGGTGGATGCCGGAGATCGCCATGGGGACCGACTCGCGGCTCCTGCTCTTCCTGCCGCTGGCCCACGTCTTCGCGCGCTTCCTGGAGGTCTTCCAGATCACCGGGGCGGGCGTCATCGGCCACACCCCCGACACGAAGAACCTCCTGTCCGACCTGGCCTCCTTCCGCCCCTCCTACCTGCTGGTGGTGCCGCGGGTCCTGGAGAAGATCTACAACTCCGCCGACGCCAGGGCCGGGTCGGGCGGCGCCCGGAGGGTGTTCCGCTGGGCGGCCAAGACCGCCGTCGACTACTCCCGGGCCCTGGACACCCCGGAGGGGCCGTCCCGCTCGCTGCGGGCCCAGCGGGCCATGGCCGACCGCCTCGTCTTCCGCCGCATCCGCACCCTCGTGGGCGGCAACGCCGACTGGATCATCTCCGGCGGGGCGCCGCTGTCCCAGCGCCTGGCCCACTTCTACCGGGGGCTGGGCATCCCCGTCCTGGAGGGCTACGGCCTGACCGAGACCGTGGGCCCGATCTCGGTCAACACGCCCCGGCTGAGCAAGATCGGCACCGTGGGCCCGCCCCTGCCCCCCATGGCCGTGCGCGTGTCCGAGGACGGCGAGATCCTCGTCAAGGGCCCCTCGGTGTTCCAGGGCTACCACAACGACCCCGGGGCGACGGCGGCGGCCTTCACGCCCGACGGCTGGTTCCGCACCGGCGACCTGGGCTCCCTCGACCGCGACGGCTATGTGAGCATCACGGGGCGGGCCAAGGAGATCATCGTGACGGCGGGCGGCAAGAACGTCGCCCCGGCCGCCCTGGAGGATCCCCTGCGCGGGCACCCGCTCATCAGCCAGGTGGTCGTCGTCGGCGAGAAGCGGCCCTTCGTGGCCGCGCTCATCACCCTCGACGCCGAGATGCTGCCCGGCTGGCTGCGCAACCACGGCCTGCCCCCGATGACGGTCGCCGAGGCCGCCAGCGACCCGCACGTCCTGGCCGCCCTCGACCGAGCGGTGGAGCGGGCCAACCGGCACGTCTCGCGGGCGGAGTCGATCCGCAAGATCGCGGTTCTCAGCGGGGACTTCACCGAGGCCAACGGCCTGCTCACGCCCTCCCTGAAGGTCAAGCGCGACGTGGCCATCGAGCGCTTCGCCGACCGGATCGACGAGATCTACGGCGGCCCGGTGCGCGACGGCGGCCCGGCGGGCGAGTGAGCCCCGCGGCGGGCCCCGCCCTGTGGGAGGCCACGATCGACGGGGACGTCATTCGTGGATTCCCCCAAGACTGAGTGTCGGATCTGTCGGTCGGTGCGGCCTGCCCGCCCCGGCCGACCTGACACAATGTCCCGGTGAGTCCACGATCCTCCTCAGGCCAGCCCCTCGTGTCCGCCGCCGGCAGGCCCTTCATGCTCGACGGCGCCGCGACCAGCAACCTCATCACCGAGCCGGATTCCTCCTGGACGGTCCCGTGGCTGCTCGCCGACCGCATCGACCGCGACCCGCAGTCCACGATCATCGAGCGCAAGTCCCCGCTGGGCAACTCCTGGGTCGCCGTCTCGGCCCGCAGCTTCGGCGAGGACGTCGCCCGCATCGCCTCCGGGCTCATGGGCCTGGGCCTGGAGCAGGGCCAGGCCGTGAGCATCATGGCGCACACCTCCTACGAGTGGACCCTGCTGGACATGGCCATCGCCCGCGCGGGCCTGGTCTCGGTGCCCATCTACGAGACCGACTCGGCCGAGCAGATCGAGTGGATCCTCGCCGACGCGCAGGTCCGCCTGGTCGTCACCGAGTCGGTCGCCCTGGCCCACGTCGTCCGCCAGGCCGCCGACGCCTTCCGCGCCGCCCACCCCCAGGGGCAGGAGGTGCGGGTCCTGTCCCTGGACCGCGACGCCCTGACCACCATCTCCGAGGCGGGCCGCGAGGTGGGCCGCCAGGACCTGGACGCGCGCTCACAGGCCGTGAGCGGCGACGACGTCTTCTCCATCATCTACACCTCCGGCACCACCGGCAGGCCCAAGGGCGTGGAGATCACCCACCTCATGGCGGCCGGCCTGGCCTGGAACGGCGTGCGCTGGATCCCCGACCTGCTCTTCACCGAGGACACGCGCCTGCTGCTGTTCCTGCCGCTGGCGCACTCCTACGCCCGGTGCCTGGAGCTGCTGGCCATCGCCGGCAAGGGCGTGCTCGGCCACACCCCCGACGTGGCCACCCTGCTGCCCGACCTCAAGGGCTTCGGCCCCTCCTACGTGCTGGCGGTGCCCCGCGTCATGGAGAAGATCTACAACGCCGCGGACGCCAAGGCCGGGGGCGGCCTCAAGCTCAGGACCTTCCGCTGGGCCGCCAAGGTCGCCATCGAGTACTCCCGCGCCCTGGACGCCGAGGCCGGTCCCTCCCTCCAGCTCAGGGCCGCCCACGCCCTGGCGGACCGGCTCGTCTACCGCAGCATCCGCGACCTGCTGGGCCCCAACGCCCGCTACGCGATCTCCGGCGGCGGGCCGCTGGGCGAGCGCCTGGGCCACTTCTACCGCGGCCTGGGCCTGATCATCCTCGAGGGCTACGGCCTGACCGAGACCCTCGGGCCCGTGAGCGTCAACCTCACCTGGTGCAACAAGATCGGCACCGTGGGCCCGCCCGTGTGCGGCGCCCGGGCCCGGGTGGGCGACGACGGCGAGATCGAGGTCAGCGGCATGAGCATCTTCAGCCACTACCACAACAACCCCGACGCGGACGCGCAGTCCTTCACGCCCGACGGCTGGTTCCGCACCGGCGACATCGGCGCGATCGACTCCGAGGGCTGGATCAGGATCACCGGCCGCAAGAAGGAGATCATCGTCACCGCGGGCGGCAAGAACGTCGCGCCCGCCATCCTGGAGGACCGGCTGCGCGGGCACCCGCTCGTCTCCCAGGTGGTCGTCATCGGCGACGGCGAGCCCTTCATCTCCGCGCTCATCACCCTGGACCGCGAGATGCTGCCCGGCTGGCTGCGCAACCACGGCCTGCCGGAGATGGACGTCGTCGAGGCCTCGACCGACCCGCGGGTCCTGGCGGCCCTGGACCGCGCGGTGGCGCGCACGAACCGGGCGGTCTCGCGCGCCGAGTCCATCCGCTCCTTCCGGGTGCTGACCACCGACTTCACCGAGGCCAACGGCCTGCTGACCCCCTCCCTGAAGGTCAAGCGCGGGAAGGTCATGAAGGTGCACGCCGACACCATCGCCGACATCTACGCCTCCAAGAAGAAGGGCCCCCAGGAGTAGGGCGCCGGCGTGGCGCGGCGAACCCCCGGCCCTCCGGGCGGGGCCCTGCGGCGGTCACGTCCTGGCTCCCCGCCGCATGCACCCCGGCCCGGGCGGGGCGCCGCTCAGCGCCGTCGGACCGCGTCCTGACGGATGGCCTCGTGGTGGCGGATGACCTCGGCCACGACGAAGGCGAAGAATTTCTCGGCGAAGACCGGGTCGAGGCCCGACTGCGCGGCGAGCTCGCGCAGCCGCGCCACCTGCCGCTCCTCGCGGGCCGGGTCCGACGGCGGCAGGTCGAGCTCGGCCTTGAGCACCCCCACCTGCTGGGTGCACCGGAAGCGCTCGGCGAGCAGGTGCACCAGGGCGGCGTCGAGATTGTCGATGGTGGCGCGGTAGGCGGCGAGCCGGGGCGGCACGGCGCCCGCATCCCCCTCGGCCCGCCGATCGGGCGGGCCGGGCGGCGCCGCGCTCATGCGGTTCGGCTCCGGCCGCTCTTCATGGTCGCCGCCAGGGTCCCCGAGCCCGCCTCGTAGCGGGGCCTGCACCGCCCGCGCACGGTGTCGCCGTCGACGACGACGCGCCCGACCTCGGGCAGGGAGGGGACTTCGAACATGGCGTCGCCCAGCACCTCCTCGACGATGGAGGTCAGGCCGCGCGCACCGGTCTTGCGCGTCAGGGCGAGCTCGGCCACGGCCTCGATGGCGTCGTTGGTCAGCTCCAGCTCCACGCCGTCGAGGCTGAAGAGGTACTGGTACTGCGAGACCAGGGCGTTCTTCGGCTCGGTCATCACCCGCATGAGCTCGGCCACCCCCAGGTCCTGGACGGTGGCGATGACGGGCAGGCGGCCGATGAACTCGGGGATGAGGCCGAACTTGTGCAGGTCCTCGGGGCGGACCTGGGAGGCGAAGACGTCCTTCTTCTCCCCGGCCAGGATCCCGCCGAAGCCGAGCGTCTGCGCCCCTGACTCCTTGCGCTCGCGCTGGCGGACGATGTCCTCGATGCCGGCGAAGGCGCCGGCGGCGATGAACAGGATGTTGGTGGTGTCGATCTCCAGGAACTCCTGGTGGGGGTGCTTGCGCCCGCCGCCGGGCGGCACGGAGGCCGTGGTGCCCTCGATGATCTTGAGCAGGGCCTGCTGCACGCCCTCGCCGGATACGTCGCGGGTGATCGACGGGTTCTCCGCCTTCCGGCCGATCTTGTCGATCTCGTCGATGTAGATGATGCCCTTCTCCGCCCGCTTGACGTCGCCGTCGGCCGCCTGGATGAGCTTGAGGAGGATGTTCTCCACGTCCTCGCCCACGTAGCCGGCCTCGGTCAGGGCGGTGGCGTCGACGATGGCGAAGGGCACGTCGAGCAGGCGGGCGAGCGTGCGGGCCAGGTGGGTCTTGCCCGTGCCCGTGGGCCCGAGCAGGAGGATGTTGGACTTGCCCAGCTCCAGGCCGTCGCCCTCGGCCACGGAGCGCTCGCGCACCTGGACGCGCTTGTAATGGTTGTAGACGGCCACGCTCATGGCGCGCTTGGCGCTCTCCTGGCCGATGACGTACTGATTGAGGAAGTCGAAGATCTCCTGCGGCTTGGGCAGCTCGAGGGGCACGCCGGCGGCGGACTCCCCGAGCTCCTCGTCCACGATCTCGTTGCACAGCTCTATGCACTCGTCGCAGATGTAGACACCGGGACCGGCAATGAGCTTCTTGACCTGCTTCTGACTCTTGCCGCAGAAGGAGCACTTGAGCAGGTCGACACTCTCAGCGCTGCGTGCCACCAGAATTCCTCCGTTTGATTGAGCGGGATGGGGGATGTGGGGATGAGGGATCCTCCCTTAGATGCTGTAAGCCTAGGGTGTTCGGCACCCCGAGACGGCGGGGCGCGCCGAGAACCGCCCGGCAACTGCTCACTCGCCGCATCTTTGTCGACTTCCGCAAACCGTTCGAGCCCGACGGCGCAGGCGAGCTGCGCCGTCGGGCTCGGAGGGCGTTCATGCCGGTGCCGTTCTCGCCCGCCGCTCAGGCGGAGTGCGGTGAGCGGGGGGCCTTGCGGGAGGCGAGGACCTGGTCCACCAGTCCGTAGTCCTTGGCGGCCTGCGCGGTCAGGATCGTGTCGCGCTCCAGGTCGGCGTGGACCTTCTCGCGGGGCTGGCCCGTATGGGTGGCCAGGGTGTCCTCCAGCCAGGCGCGCATGCGGTCGATCTCGTTGGCGACGATCTCGATGTCGGAGGCCTGGCCGTGCATGCCCTCCATGGCGGGCTGGTGGATGAGGATGCGGGCGTTGGGCAGGGCCAGGCGCTTGCCCTCGCTGCCGGCGGCCAGCAGCACGGCCGCGGCGGAGGCGGCCTGCCCCAGGCACACCGTCTGCACCTGCGGCCTGATGAACTGCATGGTGTCGTAGATGGCCGTCAGGGCCGTGAAGGAGCCGCCGGGGCTGTTGATGTACATGGTGATCAGGCCGTCGGGGTCCTGGGACTCCAGGACGAGGAGCTGGGCCATGACGTCGTCGGCGGAGGCGTCGTCGACCTGGACGCCCAGGAAGACGATGCGGTCCTCGAAGAGCTTGGAGTAGGCGTCCTGGCGCTTGAAGCCGTAGGCGGTGCGCTCCTCGAACTGCGGCATGACGTAGCGCGCCACGGGCGGGGCCAGGGCCGGGCCGCCGGCCTCGACCTGGCGGGCCAGGGCCTCGAAGTAGGGGCGGGACGTCATCTCAGTTCTCTCCGTTCTGCTGGATCTCGCGCGACGAGGACACGATGTGGTCCACGAAGCCGTAGTCGAGGGCCTCCGCGGCGCTGAACCAGTGGTCGCGGTCGGAGTCGGCGAGGATCTGCTCGATGCTGTGGCCCGTGTGGGCGGCGGTGATCTCGGCGAGCTCGTGCTTCATGGCGATGATGAGGTCGGCGTTGATGCGGATGTCGGTGGCCGAGCCGCCGGCCCCGCCGGAGGGCTGATGCATGAGCACGCGAGCGTGGGGGGTGATGTAGCGCTTGCCCTTGGCGCCGGCGCTCAGGAGGAACTGCCCCATGGAGGCGGCCAGGCCCGTGGCGACGGTGACGACGTCGGGCTTGACGTACTGCATGGTGTCGTAGATGGCCATGCCGGCCGTCACGGACCCGCCGGGGCTGTTGATGTAGAGGTAGATGTCCCTGTCCGGGTCCTCCGCGTCGAGCAGCAGCATCTGGGCGCAGATGGCGTTGGCGTTGTCGTCGCGCACCTCGGAGCCGAGCCAGATGATGCGCTCCTTGAGGAGGCGGTTGTAGATGGAGTCGGTCAGGCCGAGTCCGGCGCCGGTGGGCTCGGCGCTCCTGGGCGTGATGTGCTCGCTCACGTCAGTCCTCTCATGTTCAGTCCCGCCAACGCTAACGCCGCGGGCGCGGGCCCCATGCCCGCGATCGGACGCTTTCGCTCACGGCACAGGGTCCGCCCGCCCCGATCGCGCCGTGAGGGAGCGCACCCGCCGGAGGGGGAGTCGGTGGGTTAGGCTTCCCTCAGCCTATTTATAACGGCTCAAGGAGGGAAAATGCCGACCGTCGACGCCGCCCCGCGCGCCCGCGGCGCCCGCACCGGCCCCGCGGCGGGCGCCGGCGCGGGCTCCGGCGCCACGGGCGCCGACCTGGTCCTGGAGCACGTGACCATGGTGCGCCGCGGCCTCACCCTCGTGGACGACCTGTCGCTCACGGTCCGCCCCGGACAGACCCTGGCCGTCACCGGCCCCTCGGGCGCGGGCAAGACGACGCTCCTGCGGGCCGTCTCCGGCCTGTCCCCCACCGACGGCGGCGCCGTCGCGCGCCCCGCCGGCCGCCTGTCCCAGGTGTTCCAGGAGCCGCGCCTCCTGCCCTGGTACTCCGCGCACCGCAATATCTCGCTCATTGTGGACGGCCCCGCGCCGGACCTGACGGCGGTGCAGTGGCTCGAGCGCGTGGGGCTGGCCGGCGCGGGCCACCTGCCCCCGGCGCGGCTGTCGGGCGGCATGCGCCAGCGCGTGGCCATCGCCCGGGCGCTGGCCGCCTCGCCGGCCCTCCTGCTCGTCGACGAGCCCTTCTCGGCCCTGGACCGCCCGCTGGCGGCCGCCCTGCGGACCGACCTCATCGAGCTCCTCGCCGACCAGAGCGTGGTGACCGTCTGGGTGACCCACGACCCCGAGGAGGCCGAGGAGGTCTCCCACCTCCACCTGCACCTGGACGGCCCGCCCGGCACCTGGCGCCTGACCGCCTGAGCGACCGGGCGCCGTCGCCCCCGGCCCCGTCACCGTCCGACCCGCCGCCAACAGCCCCGTCACGAACCGATCGGGATCCCCGACCGCACGTCCGCCGACCACTCCGCTCAACGAAAGGAACCCCGCATGATCAAGCGCCGCTCCCTCCTCTCCCTGGCCGGCATCGGCCTGCTGACCCCCGCGGTCCTGACCGCCTGCTCCTCCAAGGGCGCCCCGGCGGCCGCCGGATCCGCCGGCCCCTCGGGAACCGGGGCCGGGCCCCTCGACGTCCTGCGCGTCCACACCCCCACCACCCTCGCCTACGCCGCCCCCATGACCTCCTTCGGCACCTACGGCCACCTCGACGGCGTCGTCGGGGAGGTCAAGAAGGACAACTGGGCCAGCGTCGACGTGCTCAAGTCGCTGCTCGTCAACGGGGAGACGGACCTGGCGGCGACCCCCTCCTACGCCGCCGCGAACCTGTTCAACAAGGGCGTGCCGGTGCGCCTGGTCGCCATGCAGGTGTGGGGCATGCTCTACGTCATCGGCCCCTCGGGCTCGGCCGCCCAGGGCCTGGAGGCGCTGCGCGGCAAGCAGGTGGGCGTGCCCATGCCGGGCAATATGCCCGACCTCGTCTTCCGCTACCTGCTCGGGCAGAAGGGGTGGAGCGCCGACTCCGACCTGACCATCACGCCCTACCCCGACGGTCAGGGGGCGCTGAACGCGCTGCTGACCGGGGAGGTCGAGTACGCCGTCCTGCCCGAGCACCCGGCCAGCGTCAGCCTCGCCAAGGCCCAGCAGCAGGGCAAGAGCCTGGAGCGCACGGTCGACCTCCAGGCGCTGTGGGCCGAGGTCACCGGCGGCGAGGCCCGCTTCCCCATGGCCGGCCTGGTCATGCCCAGCGCGCTCACCGAGAACTCCGCCCTCGTCGGCGCCGTCCTGAGCGAGCTCGAGGCGGCCGTCGAGGACGTCAACGCCATGTCGGAGGAGACGGTGGCGGCGATCTCGAGCGCCAACGACGTGCCCGCCCCGGTCGTCAAGGAGGTCATCCCGCGCCTGCAGCTCAAGATCGTCGCCGCCGCCGACGCCAAGAGCGAACTGGAGGACTTCTACACAAGGCTGTCCACGCTCAACCCCGACATCATCGGCGGGTCCCTGCCGGCCGCGGACTTCTACGTCGCCGACCCGCGCTGATGCCTCGGCGGCGATCCGGGGCCGAGCGGCTGCGCTCCGCCCTGCTGTGGTGGACGGGCATCGCGCTGGCGGTGCTCATCTGGCACGCGGCGGCCCGCACTCAGCCCGAGTACGTGCTGCCGGGCCCGCGGACCACCTGGACGGCGCTGCTCGGGCTCATCCGCGACGAGGAGCTCGGCGCCGCGCTCCTGCTCACCGTCGAGCGCGGCGCCGTCGGGCTCGGCATCTCCTGCCTGATCGGGCTGCCGCTGGGCTGGGCGATGGGGACGTGGCCGTGGCTGCGCGAGCTGCTGGACTCGTGGGTGCAGGTGCTCATGTCCGTGCCGCCGATCGTCATCGTCGTGGTGGGCATGATCTGGCTGGGGCCCACCGCCGGGGTCGTCGTCCTCGTGGTCGCCCTGGTGACACTGCCCCTGCTGACCACCGCCGTGCGCGACGCCGTGGCGGGCGTCGATGCCGACCTGCTGGACATGGCCAGGGTCTTCGCCCGGAGCCGGGCGTGGACCGTGCGCCGGATCATTCTGCCCGCGGTGGCCCCTCCGGTACTGTCGGCGCTGACCGTGGCCGTGGGGCAGTCGGTGCGGGTCACCGTCATGTCCGAGCTGCTCAGCACGACCACGGGGCTGGGCGCGCAGGTCCAGCAGGCGCGCACCAACCTGGAGACGGCCGACGTCTTCGCCCTGTCCGTCGTCATGGCGGGACTCACGCTCGCCCTCGAGCTGTGCGTCCTGGGGCCGCTGCGCCGCAGGCTGGCCCGGCCCTCGACCTGACGCCGCCCGGCGCCCCGCACCGCGGCCCGGCAACCGAATTTCAACCATCCCCGCAAGAAAGGAATCCGATATGTCCACCACCCCCGTGACCGAGTCCCTCTTCCGCCTCGGCCTCAACGAGTCCCTGCCCATCAGCGAGGAGGCCACCACCTCCCGCGTCGTGGTCAACAACGATGTGCTGCGCACCGTCGTCTTCACCTTCGACGCCGGGCAGATGCTCACCGAGCACGCCTCCACCAAGGCCGTCGTCGTCACCCTCCTGGAGGGAGAGATGGACTTCTCCATCGGCGAGCGCACCGAGCGCATGAAGGCCGGCGACGTCATCTACCTGGCCCCGGGCGACCGCCACGCCCTGACCGCGGTGACCCCCTGCCGCATGCAGCTGGTCATGGTGGACGTCGACGCGAAGGGCTGAGCCCCGCTCATCCCGCCGGCTCGCCGCCTCCCCCGGCCGGCTCGTCCGACTGGAGGAGGCGGCGCAGCAGAGCGATGTCGTGGAGGTCCTCGGGGCGCGGCTCGTAGCCCCGGTGGAGCTCCATGAGGCGGGCCGCGGTGGCGACCACGACCCGGCGACCGCCGATGCGGCCCCGCGTGCGGTCGGCGGCGCGGTGCTCGAAGACCTGGGTGCCGAAGCCCGCCTGCACGCCGTCGCCGCGCCCGTCGACCTCCATGGGGTGCAGATCGACGCCGCACCGCCCCCGCCTGAGTTCGACGCGGATCGGCAGCCAGTCCACGACCACCTCGTAGCCCCGCCCGCACAGCCACCGGGCCAGGCCGTCGCACGCCCCCGCCTCGACGATGACATCGAGGTCCCGGTGGGGGCGGGTGGCGCGCCCGACGAGCGCGTCGACGGCCCACCCTCCGGTGATGACGTGGACGGCCCCGCGCGCCTCCAACCAGTCGACGACGGCGAGGACCTCCTCGGCGGGCATGCCCGCCTCCCCGCCCGCGACGCCGGTGCCGCCGCTATCGTCAGCGCCGCCGCTGTCTCCCGCGCCGCCGCCGGCACTGCCCGCACTGCCCGCGCCGCCGCCGGCACCGCCCGCAGCCGCCCGGTCACGACCCTCGACCCGGACCACGGCCCACCTCCCTCAACACGCGTCATGACGGGCGAACCTGCCAGCCATCCGGCCGCCGGAAGGCTATCATCCGGCGGGCTCATGGCGGTGCTCTCCTTGTGAATCTGGCTGAGGAACAGGGCTCCCACGATGCCCGCCGCCCTCACGGGCCGACGGACCCCCCTCGACGCCGAGGGCCCCGCGGGAATTGCCACCACACTAAGAGACGCACCCAGACGCACCCCGCCGCGGTCCGCGAGATCGTCGGGTAACCGCCGAGATCGTCACTTAACCCGCGAGCACGTCTGCCAGAGTGACGTGCTCGCGGGTTAAGTGACGATCTCGCGGGTTAAGTGACGTGCTCGCGAACCGGCGTCGTCACGACATGCGAGACGCTGTCCCACCATGCGGGACAACCGGCGGGGCGGGGCGCCGGAACCGCCCCCGATGCCGTCCGAACCGCCCCCGACGCCGCCCGGACCGCCCCCGACGATCACCCCGGCCGATTCCGCCGCGACCAGCGCCCCCAGCGCACCCAGGGGCGGCCATCTACAACGACGCGGCCGTCGAGCTGCACGAGCAGCGCACCCGGGGGCGACTCGGACGGACCATCACGACCGACCCCCACGCCCCACCGCCCTCAACAACCCCTTGCATCACATCGGGAGACGCGCTCAGACGCACCCGGAATAATCCCGGTGTCCGAATCTGTTGCAAAGGCCCCGATCGCGCCGGAACGCGCGAGGAGAATCGTTGATATTCCGCGCTTCTTCTCGCGGCCAATCCTGGTCCGGAGCGCCTTTGCAACAGATTCGGACACGTCTCGCACTCGAGCCGACCCCAAGTGCCTCATGAGTCCCACCAGCCTCGCCTCGTCATGCCGTCGCCGCTCAGGGCGCGGCCCGGCGCAGCCCGGCCGCCATGATCGCCAGACCGACCGCCACGGACCCCAGCAGCCAGGCGGGCCACCAGGATCCCGGGCCGGTCAGGTCCCAGTAGGCGCGCACCGGCCACCAGCTCGGGATCGCGGCGAGCGGCCAGCGCCACGCCCCGGCGTCGCGGGGCGCGACGGCGGGCAGGACGAGGACGATCAGGGACAGCTTGACGGCGGCGAATCCCTGGACCGTGTTCGCCGCCCAGGCCGCCAGACTCAGGGCGGCGGCGCCGGCCAGGGGCGCGCCGGCCGCGGCGAGAACGGCGGTGCGCGCCGCCCCCAGGTCGTCCAGGCCGGCGAGCCGCGTGCACACCCCGCCGGCGGCGGCCGCGACGATCACCGCGCCGGTGGCCCTCCAGATCAGGTAGCCGCGCAGGGACGTCGGCGTGACGGCGAGGACCGACCAGACCCCGTCCTCCTTCTCCCCCAGCAGCATGAAGCCCACGACCGTGCCGACCAGCACCGGCACGACAATGGCGAAGGCGGCCATGTCGATGCGGGCGGCCCATTCCCGGGCCCCCGCCCCGCCCGGACCGACGGCCCGCAGGAGCGCCGGCACGCCGAGCCGCGCGGCCAGGGCCATGGCCAGGGGCACGGCCGGCATCCACACCAGCAGCTCGTCGCGGGCCAGGCGGCGCAGGTCCGCGGGCAGCAGTCCCAGCATTGCGCGGGGCCTCATGAGACCGCCCCCTCGCGGTGACGGCGCGCACTTGCCAGTTCTTTCCAGGTAGTGCTGGAGTTCATCGCCCCCTTCGCGGTGACGGCGCGCACCAGCCTCGCCCGGGCGACGAGGGCCAGGAGCGCGCACCAGGCGGCCCCGAGCAGCGCGCAGGGCGCGACGGCCCCGACCGGCCGGGCCCCGAACGCGGCCTCGATGAGGACGACGGCGGGCTGGAGCGGGTGGCACCACAACCACCACCCGCCCGGGACCCCGAGGAGGGGCAGGATGGGGACGCCCAGGACGATCGTCCACAGCCCCGAGGGCAGCAGGAAGGCCCCGATGGTCTCGTAGCCGGCGACGGCGATGACGCCGTAGAGGACGTAGAGGCAGGAGACGAGGGCCGCGCCGAGGGCCAGGACCGGCCAGAGCACCGCCGCGCCGTGGGCCGCGAGGACCAGCGCGCCGACCTCGGCGAGGGCGAGCGGGCACAGGGAGGCGGCGAGCGCGGCCAGGTACTCCCCCGGCCCCAGCGGGGTGAGGGCCCGGGCGGCGAGGGTGCCCTCGCCTCGCTCGCGCAGGACCTGCACGGCGGCGAAGTAGAAGGAGGTGATGGACAGCTCGGCCAGGACGACGACCGGCCACCAGCGGCGCGGATCCCCGGCGATCGCGAGGAGGACGGCGCCGACCATCAGGCCCGCGAGCAGGGCCGCGAACCAGTACCCCTCCGCTGCCTGGCGCCGCAGGTCGAGCACGAGGGTGGCGGCGGCGCGCCTCACGGCGGCGCGGCTGCAGGCGGCGGCGCGCCCCGCCCCGGCCCCGGTCATGACAGCTCCCGACCGGTGACGGAGGCGAAGACCTCGGCCAGGTCGGCCTCGCGCGAGTGGAGCGCGCGCACGCGCCGGGTGCGCAGCGCCTCGTGGAAGGAGGCGTCGTCGGCGAGACCGTCCAGCGGGTAAACACCGCCGCCCCCGTCCCAGGTGACGCGGACCTCCCGCCTGCCGTACCGCCGGCACAGCTCGCCCGGCGCGCCGAGCTCGACCAGGCGCCCGTCGATGATGAAGCCGACCCGGTCGCAGGCGCGATGGGCGAGGGTCATGTCGTGGGTGGTGACGACGACGGTGCACCCCCGGGCGCGCTCGGCGGCGATGAGGTCCTCCATCCTCCGCGCCCTCACCGGGTCGAGGCCGGAGGTGGGCTCGTCGAGGAAGACCAGCTCGGGTCCGTGCAGGAGGGCACGGGCCACATTGAAGCGCACCCCCATGCCCTTGCTCATGCGCGCGGCGCGCAGATCCGCGTCGTCGGCGAGGTCGACGGCGGCCAGCAGCCCCTCCGGGTCCCGGACGGGGCCGCGGTACAGGCGGGCGGTGTAGACGAGGTTCTCGCGCAGGGTGAGGCGCCCGAAGGAGACGGGCGTCTCGAAGGCGACCCCGATGCGCTCGTAGACCTCGCGCCCCCAGTCGGCGATCTCGCGGCCGAGCACGCGCGCCGAGCCCCGGTACCCGGTGAGCAGGCCGGTCAGGACCCGCTGGAGGGTGGACTTGCCCGCGCCGCTGGGCCCCAGCAGGCCGATGATCTCGCCGGCGGCGACGCTCAGTTCGACGTCGTCCAGGGCGGGGCGGGCCGAGCCCCGGTAGGTGAAGGAGAGCCCGCGGGCCGCGATCGCCTCAGGCACGGTCCCCGCCCCCACGAATGCGGTCCCGACGGCCCTGCCCCGCGCCCCGCACCGCACGCGCGCCCCGGCTCCCGCGGGCGCGGTCCCGGCCCCCGTCACCGTCCCCGTCACCGTCCGCGCGCGGCGCCCTGAGGGCGGCCGCCAGCAGGGCGACGACGACGTCGGCCACCCGGGCGATCTCGGGCCGGTCGAAGGCGCTGCCGTCGACGGCGGCGCGCTCGGGGTCCACGTTGAAACGGGTCATGACGTAGTGGGGCGTTCCCAGCAGCACGCGCTCGATCATCCAGGCGGCGGTCTCGGCGTCGACGTCCCCGCGCAGCTCGCCGGACGCCTGCCCCGCGACGATGGCGGCGACCGCCCACCGGTGCACGCCGCCGGAGACCGACTGGTCGGAGCCGAGCACCGGCGGGGCGTCGTCGGCCAGGGCGCGCGCGAGCACCGCCCAGCCCAGCGGGTCGCGCAGATGGAAGTCATGGCTCCCCCGCACGATGGCGGCGAGCACCTCCTCGAAGGGGGCATCGGGCGCGGGCGCCCCCATCAGGCCGACGCGCGCGCTCATGAGCTCGCGCACCAGGTGGGCGTAGGCGTCGTCCTTGTTCTCGAAGTACTGGTAGAAGCTGCCCTTGGACACGCCGGCGGCGGCGATGACGCGGTCGACCGAGGCCCGGGCGTAGGGGCGGGCGGCGAACTCGGCCTTGAGGGCCTCGACGACGCGGGCGCGCTTGTCCTCGGGGAGGTTGAAGAAGGTGGGGCGGGGCACGACGACCTCCTATGACTGATCAGTCATATGACTGATCAGTCATAGGGTAGGCGTCCGCGCGTCCGGCGTCAACGATCATCCAACGCGCGAGCGGGCCGCCTGCCCCGAAGGGCGGCGGCCCGCTCGCACAAGCGACTGAGCCTCGGACGACGTCGCGGCTGGCCCGGCGCACGGGCTACCGGCCGACCGGCCCGCTCGTTCTCACTCGGCGCTGCCGGCGGAGGCCGGGGAGTCCGCACTGCCGGCGGAGGCCGCGCTGCCGGCGGAACCCGCGGAGGCCGGAGAGGCCGGGGAGTCGGCGGAGTCCGGGGAGGACGTCGGGTCGGCCAGGGAGAAGGCCGAGGCGACGAAGGCGACGTCGTCCGCGGGCCCGTCATCGGCGCCGCCGGCGGGCGCGGCGTCATCGCCGGCGCCGGTCGCGTCGTCCCCGGAGGCGGGCGCGCCGTCGTCACCGCCGTCGTCGGCAGCGGCCTCCTCGACCTCGGAGACCAGGGCCTCGGCGTCGAGCTCGTCGGAGCCGATGAACTTCGTCAGGTCCACGACCTCGCCGTTGAAGTCCTTGACCGTCACCTGGCGCAGGGCCAGGGCGAGGGACTTGTTGCGGGCGATCTCGGAGACGAAGGCCGGGATCTGGCCGGCGCGCTGGGCGCCCTGCATGAACTGGGCGGGCTCCATGCCGTACTGCTGCGCCGTGTGGAAGAGGAAGTCGAACAGCTCCTCCTGCTCCACGCTCACCTCGAGGGCCTCGGCCAGGGTGTCGAGAATGATCTGGTCGCGCACGCCGTTGGTGATGTCCTCGCGGATCTCATCGGCGTGGGCGGCGTCGTCGGCCTTGCCCTCGGCCTCCAGGTGCTGCTTGATCTCGTTGTCCACCACGTCGGCGGGCACGTCGAAGGAGATCTCGGCCCGCAGGTGCTCCAGCAGGGCGTCGCGGGCGGTGACGGCCTGGTCCTCGGTCCTGCGCTCGACCACCTGCTGGCGCAGGTCCTCGAGCATCCCCTCCACCGTGTCGAACTCGGAGGCGATCGAGGCGAAGTCGTCGTCGACCTCGGGCAGCTCGCGCTGCTTGACGGCCTCGACGTCGACGGTGACCGCGGCCTCCTCGCCCTCGTGCTCGCCGCCCGCCAGGGTGGTGGTGAACACGGCGGACTCCCCGGCCCTGAGCCCCTCCAGGGCGGCATCCAGCCCCTGGAGCATATTGCCCTTGCCGATCTCGTAGGAGACGCCGGAGGCGCTGTCCACCTCCTCGCCGTCGATGACGGCCTTGAGGCCGATGGTGACGAAGTCGCCGGTGCGGGCCTCGCGGTCGACGGACTTGAGCGAGCCGAAGCGGGCGCGCAGGTTCTGCAGCTCGGCGTCGACGTCCTCGTCGGAGACCTCGACGGCGTCGATGGCGATCTCGGCGCCGGACAGATCGGGCAGGTCGATCTCGGGGCGGACCGTGACCTCGGCGGTGAAGACGAGCCGCCCGCCCTGGGCGCCGGTGACGTTGGGCAGCTCGGTGATCTCCACCTCGGGCTGGATCATCGGCGCGCGCCCGGACTCCTCGATGGCCTCGCGGTAGAGGTCGGCGAGCTTCTTGTTGACGGCCTCCTGGATGACGGTGGCGCGGCCCACGCGCCGGTCGATGATCTGGTCGGGGACGTGCCCGCGGCGGAAGCCGGGGACCTGGATCTGGGAGCCGATCTCCTTGTAGGCGGCGTCCAGGCTGGGCTTGAGCTCCTCGTAGGGGACCTCGACGGTCAGCTTGATGCGCGCGGGGTCAAGGTTCTCGACAGTGCTCTTCACGGGGGTCTACTCCGATGCATGGATGCTGGTGAGGCGCACGGGGCGCGACGGCGCCCCGACGGACGCCGATCGGTGGCGTCGATCCGTGCCATCCTAGGGCACGGCCCCTTTGACTCGGAAAATGAGGCTCGGCACAGGCGAGTCCCCCGGTCGCGCCGGGGCCCGGGCCGGACCGCGGACCGGACCGCGCTCGGGCAGCGGCCGCGCGGAAACGCCCCGCCCCGGCGGCGGGCCGTCCCGCCGGCGGACGCGTAGGGTGCGGGGCGTGACCACCGGCGGCCCGTCCGACGACGCGCGGGGGCGCGCGGACCCGGACGCGGCCCCGCGCCCCGTGCGGCGGCGCCTGCTGAGCTGGCACAGTCTGGACCTGGTCTTCTTCGGCATCGCGCTGGTGTACGTGACCCTGCTCGCGCTCGCGCTGGCCCGCCAGGGCTGGCGGCCGGCCCCGCAGCTGGCCTACCTCCTGGGGTTCTGGCTGCTGACGTCCTACCTGGCCCTGCCCCGGGTGCACCGCATCCTCACGGCGATCTACGTGCCCGACTACTTCATCGGGCGCGCCCGCACCACCAACGGCATGCTCGGGGACCCGATCAACCTGGCCGTGCGCGGAACCGGAGAGGACCTGCACCGGGTCATGCAGGCGGCGGGCTGGACGCTCGCCGACCCCCTGAGCCTGGGCAGCTCGATGCGCATCGTGGGCGCGGCGCTGACCAGGCGCTCCTACCGGGCCGCGCCGGTGAGCACCCTCATGCTCTTCGGCCGCCCCCAGGCCTTCGCCTACGAGCAGGAGGTCGCGGGGAGCCCCTCCCGGCGCCACCACATCCGGTTCTGGCCGACCCCCGGGGGCTGGCTGCTGCCCGGCGGCGCGCGCGTCGACTGGCTCGCGGCCGGCACCTACGACCGCGCCGTCGGCCTGTCGCTGTTCACCGGACAGGTCACCCACAAGATCGACGCCGACACCGACGCCGAGCGCGATCACGTCCTGGCGACGGTCCGCGACGCGGTCCCCGCGGTCGGCGCAACGGTGCTGGAGCGCTTCTCCACCGGGTACCACTCGCGCAACGGCGGCGGGGACGCGGTGAGAACCGACGGGAACCTGCCGATCCTCGAGCTCGACGGCGCCGATCTGAGCGCCGCGCCCGCCCCGGTCCTGCCCGACGGCGACGCCGGGGCGCCGGCCCCCGGCGACGACATCGTGACGGCGACGTCGAAGGCGGCGCGACGGGCGGCCTCCCGCCCCACGGCGCTGGTGTGCGCGATGCTGGCCATCGTGTGCGGCACCGTCCTGGACGCGCTGTCCTACCTGCCGCACGTCTCCCAGCTCGTCGACCTGATGGTCGCGGAACTGGGCCATCCGCTCCCCGCCGGGCGGTTCGACGCGGTCGTCTGGGGCTCGCTGGCGGTGATCTACCTGGGTCTGGGGGCCCTCATCGCACTCACCTTCCGCGGTCACGACCGGGCCCGCTTCGCCCTGCTCGGGCTGCTGTGCCTCCAGCTGACGGGGCAGCTGTGGCAGTGGGCCGCCCTGCCTGCGGGCAGCCTGTCCCTGCCTGAGCTGGCGACGACGTCGATGTACGTGCTGGGCATCTACGGCCTGAGCAGCCTCGCCGTCGCGCAGTGGTGCCAGGAGCGCCGCAGACGGCGCCGCGCCCGGCGCGCAGGGCGGTGAGGGCGGGGCCCTCCGACGGCGGAGCGCCCCTCTCGGGACGCCCTTCGTTCACAGTCTTTCGCGTAAAGCCGGACGGCGCGCCGCAGTCCGGGTACCATCGCAGTGACGCGCTGCACACACTCCGGCGCGGGACCCGCTTCCGCGCCGCCGGACCAGATCCACGGAGAACCCATGACGGCCCCAGCCACCACAGACAAAGAACCCACCGCCCCGCCCTCCGAGTCCGAGACCAGGATCCTCTTCCCGGGAACCGTCATGCTCCTCATCGCGGTCATCGGGTGCTTCACCGCCTGGGGCATCGCCGCGGACCTGACGACCCCCATGGTCTCGGGCTTCAAACGCATCTTCCACATGTCCTCGGTCCAGGCCTCCCTGGTCCAGATGGCGTACTACGGCGCCTACTTCCTCCTGGCCATCCCCGCCGCCTTCATCAACTCCAGGTGGGGCTACAAGGCGGGGATGGTCTCCGGCCTCGCCCTCGCCTCGCTGGGCGCCTTCGGATTCTGGCCGGCCTCCCGGGTGATGACCTACGGGGCCTTCCTCGCCGCCCTGTTCGCCATCGCCGCCGGATGCTCCCTCCTGGAGACCTCCGCCAGCCCCTACGTCATCTCCCTGGGGCCGGAGAAGACGGCCACGCGGCGCCTCAACCTCGCCCAGGCGTTCAACCCGCTGGGAACCAACATCGGCGTCCTCATCGCCTCGACCCTCATCCTGCCCAAGCTCGACACCCCGGTGAACCTCGCCGACGTCAGCGCCGAGACGGAGCGCGCGATCCGCGCCGAGCAGCTGCGCGCCGTCACCGGCCCCTACATCGGGCTCGGGATCCTGCTGGCCGTCATCCTGGTCATCATCTTCGTCCAGAAGGCGCCGCCCTCGGCCGCCCCGGACGAGGAGTCCACGGCCGGGCCCGCCAACCCGGCGGCCGTCCTGTGGCGCTCGAAGAGATACCGATACGGCGTCCTGGCCCAGTTCTTCAACGTGGCCGCCCAGGTGTGCTGCTGGACGTACATCATCCAGTACACGCAGCAGGCGATCGACGGCTCCCTCCAGCTGGGCTCGCAGATGCTGCAGATCAGCCTCGTCGTCTTCCTCATCGCCCGCTTCGTCATGACCGCCGTCATCGCGCGCATCCGGGCGACCAAGGTCATGGCGCTCCTGGGCACCCTCGCCGTGTGCCTGTGCCTCTACGCCGTGCTCCGCCCGGACATGACCGGGGTGATCGCCGTCATCTCCATCTCCCTGTGCCTGTCCCTCATGTTCCCCACGATCTACGGCGTCGCCCTCGCCGGGCTCGGCGAGGCGACGAAGTTCGGCGCCGCGGGCCTGGTCATGGCGATCGTCGGCGGGGCGATCATGCCGATGGTCCAGGGCCGGGTCATGGACATGACGAGCGCGGCGACCTCCTTCGTCGTCCCGGCGTTCTGCTTCGCCATGGTCACGCTCTACGCGATCTACGACCTGCGCACACCCACTCCGCGAGTAATCGCTACGACCTCAGACAAGAGGAAGGCCCAGTAATGACCACCCTGAGACAACGCGTCGTCGCCCTTCTCACCGCCGCGACGACCGCCCTCGCCATCACCGCCTGCTCGGGTGGATCGACCCCCACCGCGAACGGCTCCATCGACGTCCTCTCATGGTGGACGTCCACCTCCGAGTCCTCCGCCCTCAACGTCCTCGTCGACCGCTACGAGAAGCAGAACCCCGGCACCTCCGTCGACGAGACCGCCGTCGTCGGCGGCGGGGGCTCCCAGGCCCACGTCGTCCTGGCCACGCGCATTGCGCACGGGGACCCGCCCGACGTCTGGCAGAGCCTCGTCGGCGGGAACATCACCGCCTGGCACAACGCCGGCGCCGTCGGCGACGTCTCCTCGCTCTTCACCGACGAGGTCAAGGCGCAGCTGCCCGAGAACGTCCTGTCCTCGGTCTCGGTCGACGGCAAGCAGTACGCGGCCCCACTGTCCGCGCACCGCGCGAACGTCCTGATGTACAACCGCGACGTCCTCAAGGGCGCCGGGATCGCCGAGCCGGGCGAGGGCTACACCCTCGACCAGTTCCTCGCCGACCTCGACGCCCTGAAGGCGAAGGGGACGACGCCGCTGTGCATCGGCGGGGCCGATTCCATCAGCACCGCGGGGCTCTTCGAGGCGGTCCTGCTGGCCACCGTCGGCAAGGAGGGCTGGGAGAGGATCGAGGCCGACCGCTTCGACTGGAGCGGTCAGGAGGTGCAGACCGCCCTCAACACCTTCGGACGCCTCATTGACTACACGGACGCGACCGGCAAGAACAACACGTGGTCCGAGGCCTCCGGCCGTCTGGCGGCGGGCGAGTGCGGCTTCTACCAGATGAACGACAGCGCCTTCGCCGAGTCCACCGCCCTCAACGACGACTCAGGGGCCACCGCCGGCGCCGCCCCCAGCGCCGGCACGGACACCGACACTCCGAGCAGCGCCGCCCCCAGCGCCGGCACGAACGTCGACACTCCGAGCAGCGCCGCCCCCAGCGCCGGCACGAACGTCGACACTCCGAGCAGCGCCGCCCCCAGCGCCAGCGCGAGCGCCGACGCCCCGAGCACCGGCGCCTCGCCGGTGGCCGCGACCGTCTTCCCGGGGACCGAGGGGATGTTCCTCATGGTCGTCGACTCGTTCGTCGCCTCCTCCTCGACGGACAACCGCGACAGCGCGAACGCCTTCCTCACCACCGCCCTGGACCCCCAGGTCGAGACCGACTTCTGCAAGGTCAAGGGATGCGTCCCGGTGCGCAACGACGCCGACGTCTCCTCCCTCACGCCCTACCAGCAGCAGACGGCCGACGCTCTGCGGAGCCAGACGGTCCTCAACTCGATCTCCTACGGAGAGGTGATCTCCCCGGCGATGCAGGACGGCTTCTTCCAGGCCGTGAAGGACTACATCTCCACCCGCGACGCCGCGTCCTTCAACCGCATCCTCACCGAGCGCCTCAACGAGGGCGCGGGCGGCCCCAACCACTGATCGAGCCGTCCACCCGCCCGACGGCGCCCGCGCCGGAACGGTGCGGACGGGAACGGGCGGGGGCCGCCGCCCGTGGCCTTGGTCTTGGTCTTGGTCATCATCCCCGGACCCGGGACGCCCGGCCCTCGTCCCGGGTCCGGGGCGCGCGCTCCCTGAGGACCCCGTCCTTGAGAACGCGCGCCGCGGCGGACTCCGTCAGGCGATCTTGTCGAGGAAGGTGAGGATGGAGTGGGGCTCCTCGATAATCTCCTCCAGACGGGCGTTGAAGGGCCCGCCGTAGGGCATGCCCAGGTGGGTCTGGAAGGCGTCCTCGTCGACGTAGGCCTCCATGACGAAGAACTTCGCGGGGTCGTCGCTGTGACGGTAGACGTCGAAGACGCGGTTGCCGGGCTCGCTGCGGACCTTGTCGGCGAAGCCGCAGATCATCTTGGCGACCTCGTCCTCGAAGCCGGGCTTGGCGGTGAACTGCGAGTGCAGGATCTTCATGGTTCCTCCTTCTGGCGTCACGTGCGACGCCGCCCCCATCTTATGGCGCGCATCACTCACAGGTGCGGAGAACGGCGGCTGTTTACGGGGCCGCCGGGCGGACCGGGGAGCGGTCTTCCGTCCCGGGGCCGACGCCGGCGGAACGGCATGGGCCGGACGGTTGGTTCCGGACTGGTACCGGCGGGAGGCGCGGGCCGCACCCCAGCCGTCAACATGGGTTGACGGCAGTCGGCAACGTCAACGGAGGTTCGTTGAAGCGGGAAAGGTACGTTCACGATTCAGTCGAGACCGTCGACGAGGTCGGTCAGTTCCTCCCCTTCGCCGAGATCAGTCCAGGCCGTATGAGAGCAGGGTCCGATGGCTTGCGGGCCGGGGTGAGGCGGGGCCGCACTCCTTCAGCCGGCAGATGCCCGAGGAGATCAACCGGGTCCCGACCGACCACGCCGCCAACCTGCTGCTCGCCCCCGCGCAGGTGGCCGCCGGGCAGCACCGGCCCCTCGAGCTCACCGCCCATGCTCGCCCCTGCGCAGGTGGCCGCCGGGCTGGGCCTGGAAGCGGGCTCCTACTCGCCGGCCATGATCCACCGGGCGGAGAACACCGACGACGTCGACCGCCTGCGCCTGGTCCGGGACTCCCCGGCCGGGGTCAACCACCCGGTGGCGCTGCTGGCGCACCCGCGGCTGGTGGCCAGGTGCGCCGAGCACGAGAGCGAGCCGGCCGACCGCGGGGCGCTGCGCGCCCACCCGCTGCCGGCCTACCCGGGGTGGCGTCGTCTCGTGCTCATGCTGGCGGCAGAGCCATTGTGGGCGTAGAGTGTGGCAGGTCATCCCGCTGTGGTGCGGGTGGCTCTCGTCCTGTCCTGGTCTGGTCCCTGGGGGTTGTTGTGGGTTCGTGCAAGGATGATCTGGGGGCGTATAACGAGCCGGTGGTGTTTGACGACGCGACGGCGGATGCTCTGGTTACGGCGGCGTCGGGCTTGTCGTCGACGATCTCGACGATGGGGTCGGATGTGGGAGTGTGGGCGTCGACGGCGTCGGCTGATTTTGAGGGTCATTACGGGGACGTGTTCGACTCTGGCGCCAAGGCGGGCCAGGAGGACTGTACGAATATCTCGGCCGCTCTGGATGACCTGGTCAGTGAGGTGCGGGCGCTGAAGAGTGCGGCCGCGACTGAGCGGAGGCGTCGGGCGGTGGCCAAGGAGTGGGCGGACCGTCAGGACGAGGAGAACCTGTTCAAGCAGGGGTGGGACTGGTTGACCGACGGGGACAAGCCGCCTGCCGGCCCGGCTCCGGTACCGTTGCCCGAGCCTCATGAGCCGGTGGTCTCGACGTGGGCGGAGCCGGCGCCGGGGGCGGCTGGTGCGGTGTCGTCGGCCAGGCCGTCGGACCTGCGCACGTACGCCTCGAACCTATCGGGGGCCAGCGAGAACGTGTCCACGGGCAAGGGGAGGCTGGAGTCGGCGCTGGACTCGTTCGCGTCGTTGTGCTCGTGGTGCTCCGTGGACGCCTCGGGGATCACCAGCGCCCTGGCGTCATTCATCTCGAACAACTCTGGTGAGGTGACGTGGGTGGGGGCGGTCGCCTCCGCCTTCGAGGCCGCTGGTGGCGATGGGATCGTGAGCGTGTCGGACGCCGCGATGGAGGCCTCCCTGACGGCCCAGGGGGTCGTGGGTGGTCGCAGGCCGCTGGATGTGGCGTCCCCGCGGATCGCGGGGGACCCGCAGACCTCGGGGTACGCCGATGACCCGGTGAACACCACGACGGGCAACTTCGTGGAGCGTGAGGTGGACCTGGGCTTCACCGGCGGCCTGGCCTCGCTGGGGTTTGCGCGCACCTACAACTCGGTGCTGGACGGTGTGGGGGCCCTGGGGCCGGGGTGGGCCTCGTGCGCTGACGAGCGCCTGGTCCTGGACGAGGAGGGGGCGAGGTGGGTGCGCCCCTCAGGGCGGCACGTGGTCTTCCCCCGCCTGGGAACAGGCTGGGAGCGGGCCACGGGTGACGCCCTGTGGCTCGAGCACCTGAAGCCGGCCGACGACGGCACCAGCGACGCCGGTCGCGCCGGCACCGGCGACGCTGCCGGTGCCGGCGGTGACGACGGCGGGCCAGGCGACGCCGCTGGGCCGGCCGGCGACGAGTGGCTGGTGGTGTCGGACAACGCCGGCGGCCGGTGGGTGTTCGACGCCTCGGGGCGCCTGGCATGGACGTGCACGGGGGCCGGGAGCCGGGTGGACTACGTCTGGCAGGCGGGGCGGCTGGTGGGCCTGGCCCATGAGCGCGGCGGGCGCGTCACCGTGGTGTGGGACCAGGAGGCCGACCGGATCGCGGGCCTGGAGGCCTCCGACGGGCGGCAGGTGTCGTACCGTTATGACGCCTCGGGGCGGCTGGTGGGTGTGGAGCGCGAGGGCGGGCGCCGCAGCTATGAGTGGGACGAGGGCGGGCGGGTGCGCCGGGTGGTGGACGCCGACGGCGTGGTGGAGGTGGATAACACCTACAACCAGGCCGGCCAGGTCCTCACACAGCGCTCCCCCTTCGGGCGGGTCAGCCACTACACCTACCTGCCCGGTGGGGTCACGCAGGTCGCCGATGAGGACGGGGGCCGGGCCAACACGTGGATCTACGACCGGTGGGGCCGTCTGGTCGGCATGGTCGACGCCGACGGGGCACGCCAGTCGGTCATCTGGGACCGGTGGGGCAACAAGGTCATGGTCACCGCCCGCGACAAGCAGCGCACCATCAACCAGTACGACCAGCGGTCCCGCCTGACCATGCGGGTCGAGCCCACCGGGGCTCGGACCACCTATGACTACGACCAGGCCGACAGGGTCGTGCGAGTGACTGTCGCCCCCGAGCCGGACGCCGCCCCCAGCGTCACGACATTCGCCTACCAGGGGGCTGACCGCAACCCCACAACCATCACGGACCCGTGCGGCGGCCTGACCCACCTGGAATGGGACCACGGGCTGCTGGTGCGGGTCGTCGACCCGGTGGGCGTGAGCCTGGACCTGACCTACGA
This sequence comes from Actinomyces dentalis DSM 19115, assembly GCF_000429225.1. Taxonomy (GTDB): domain Bacteria; phylum Actinomycetota; class Actinomycetes; order Actinomycetales; family Actinomycetaceae; genus Actinomyces; species Actinomyces dentalis. Next base: position 3,477 of record NZ_AUBL01000013.1, on the reverse strand, counting down.
CCACCGCGGCGACCTGATCGCCACCACCAACGCCGACGGGGCTACCGCGCGCCTGGAACGCGACGCCCGGGGACAGATCACCGCCGCCACCACCCCCCTGGGCCACCGCACGCAGTACCGCTACGACCAGGCGGGCAACCTCACCCACCGCCGCGACCCCGACGGCGCCCTGTGGCGGTGGGAGTACACGCCCGGTGGGCGCCTGTGCACGCTGGTGGACCCGGCCGGGGGCCGTACCGAGGTCGCCTATGGAGACCACGGGGCTGAGGAGTCCACGACTGACGCGGTGGGCCGGGTGATCTCAACGGTCTATGACGACCTGGGGCTCAAGGCCGGTGCGACACTGCCGGACGGGTCGTCCTGGCAGTTCGGGTGGGACGCGCTGTCGCGGTTGCGTTCCGTGACGGACCCGACAGGAGCGCGGGCGGTCCTGGAGTACACGGCCAATGGGGACCTGGCCCGGACGGTGGACCCCACGGGTGTGGTCCAGGACTTCGAGTCCGGGCCGTTGGGCCTGCCCACGCTGGCGCGCGACGCCGACTCGCAGGTCGGTGCCACCTGGGACGCCCTGGGTCGCATGGTGGGGGCGGTCAACGCGGACGGCACCACCTCGACGCTGGTGCGTGACGCGTGCGGTCGTGTGGTCGAGCGCGTCGATGAGCACGGCGGGTGCACGCGCCTGGAGCGCGACGCCGCGGGTCGCGTGGTGCGCGTGACCCAGCCGTCGGGGGCGTCGTTCTCCTACGAGTACGACCACCTGGGCCGGTGGGTGGCGACGATCTCCACGGGTGGGCGCCGCTACGAGATGCGTTACGACTCCGACTCCCGCCTGGTGGGTGAGACCTGGCCCGATGGGCAGGAGGTGTCCACAACCTTCGACGTGTGCGGGCGGATCACCCGCAGGGTGGAACCGGGCCGGGGCACCACCTGGTTCACCTACGACAAGTGCGGGCGCATCTCCTCGGTGCGCGACGCCTGGTACGGGCTGCGCAGGTTCACCTACGACGACGCCGGACAGCTCGTGTCGGTGACCAACGCCCTGGGGGCGGTCACGCGCTTCGAGTACGACCGGATGGGCCACCGGGTGGCGATGGTCGACGCGGCCGGGGGCAGGCGCACCTGCACCTATGACTCCATGGGCCGTGTGAGGGCGATGACGGACCAGGTGGGGCGCACCACCCGCTACACGTACGACGCGGCCGGACGCGTGACCAGCCGCGCGGACGCCACCGGGATCCTGGACTGGGCCTACGGGAGCGCCGGGCGCCTGGAACGAGTCATCAGCAGACCAGCCGGCGGGCTGGAGGACCAGGGAGGCGACGCCGTCGGGCAGGACGCCGGGGCGGAGACCATCGCCAGCATCGTGCGGGACATAGCCGGGCGGACCTGGAGCGCCACGGGCCCCGGCGGCCGCACGGACACCCTGACCTGGGACGCCATGGGACACCTGGTCTCCCGCAGCCGCGGGGACCAGACCATCAGGTGGACCTATGACGCGGACGGGCTGCGCACATCCATGACCCACCCGGACGGGTCCGTGACCCGCTACGTCTACGACGCCGACGAGATGCTGGCGGCGGTCGAGCACCCGGCCCTGGGGCGCCTGGACCTTCAGCGGGACTGGCTGGGGCGTGTGACGCGGGCGGTCGCGCCCGGGGTGGAGGCCACCTGGACCTGGGGCCCCACGGCGTGGTCGCTCACAAGGTGGTGCGGGACGGGTTCGTGCGCACCACCGCCCTGGAGTACGACGAGCAGGGGCGCGTGACCGCCCAGAGCGTGGACGGGATCCGCACCGCCTTCGCCTACGACGCGGCCGGCCAGCTGACCCGTGCCGTCACCGACGAGGGCATCACCACCACCTACACCTGGGACGCCCTGGGCCGCCTGGAGGCCGGCGACAGCGACGGGATCGTCACCACCTACACCTATGACGCGGCCGGTCAGTTGCTGACCACCACGACCACCGACACCAAGAACCCCATCACCGACGCTGGGAACGACCCGGCGCATAATGCCGGCGCCACCGGTCGCGCTGGCGCGGGCGCCGACGGTGGTGGGGCGCGTCGACAGGTCCTGACCTACGACGCTGCGGGGCGGCGGGTCAGCCAGGACGACGGGACCAGCAGGCGAGAGTTCACCTGGGACCCGCGCGGGTTCCTGGCCGCCTACACCGATACGACCGACGGCGGCGGGGCGCCCGGGTCGACCCACACCCTGGACGTCGACACCCTGGGTGAGCTGGCTGGCGTCGATGGGCAGGGCGTCATGTGGGACACCGCCTGGGGTGAGTTGGCGCAGGTCGGGCACGTGCCCGTCACCGCCGTCGCCGGGGTCGGCACCGGCACCGGTGGGCCCGGCGGCGGGTGGCTGCTGCCCGAGCGCGCCGGTCACGACGCCGCCGCCTCCCCGTGGGGCACCGGTGCGCCGGGCCCCAGCCTGGGCGGCCTGGGGGTCACCAGCACCGGGACCCTGACCCTGCCCGGGGAGCCGGGCCCCGGCGGAGCTGGCGGCGGCCGGCCCGGTGGCGGGGCCGGCCTGTCGTGGCTGGGCGCACGCGTCTACGACCCGTCCACACACTCCCTGCTCTCACCCGACCCGCTCGAGCCGGTCCTGGGAGCCGGCTGGGCGGGCAACCCGTACTCCTACGCCGGCAACGACCCGGTCAACCTGTCCGACCCCACCGGCCTGAGGCCGCTGAGCGACGCGGACCTGCAGGCGTGGAACGAGGCGCACACCACCGGCCTGGCCGCAGCCGGCAGCTGGCTGGCCAATAACTGGAAGTATGTCGCCGCCGGCATCGTCATCGGGGGCCTGGCGACTGCGTTCCTGGGACCGGTCGCGGGCGGGGCCATCACCGGAGCCGTCATCGGCGCCTGGCAGAACTACGACCAGCAGGCCGCCTCCGGCCAGGGCGTCAACCCCTGGCAGGTCCTGGGAGCCGGGCTGGTGGGAGCCGCCGCAGGCGCCATCGGGGGCGGGGTCGCTCAAGGACTGCTGGGGGCCGCCGCCAGCGGCACCGGCGCCATCGGCAGCCGCCTGGCCGCCATGGGTGCCATGGGCCGCAACACCCTCATCGGCGGGGCCTCCGGGGCGGCTGGCGGGGCCTTCGATGGCGGCGCCGGCTACATGCTGGGACCAGGCCCCCACACCGTCGGCGGCCTCCTGGGCGCCACCGGCCGGGGAGCCGCCATGGGCGGGACCATGGGAGCCGGCGTCGGAGCCGTCTCCTCAGTGGGCCGTGACGCGTGCTTCCCCGCCGGCACACCCGTCCTCATGGCCGACGGCACCACCAGGCCCATCGAGGACGTGGCCGTCGGCGACCACGTCGCCTGCACCGACCCCGACACCGGCCAACCCACCACCTCCACGGTCACCAGGACCTTCACCCACGAGCACACGCCCACCATCCGGATCCGCACCAGCAACGGCGACCTGGAGACCACTCCAGCCCACCCCCTGTACGTCCACGGCAAGGGC